>JAKMFL010000057.1 GCA_022425485.1 Alphaproteobacteria bacterium
GGCCAGCTTTTGCCGCAAATAGATTTGGATATCCGTATATCAGAGACCAGAGTGCATGAAGGACATGGAATACAGATTTTAGCTGGTAATCGGCGCCAACTGGTTGGCTCGCCAAACTATCTTAGCCGTTCTGGTAGCCCTAAATTAGTTTCAGACCTAGCCGCGCATAAGCTGGTCACTGTAGAAAATGGATTGGACAGCATTGAATGGCATTTCAAAGATGCCAAAGAGAATATCAGCACTTTTAAGGCGCGTGGCTATCTGCGATTAGATAGCGGCGATGCCATTCTGCGTTGTATTCTAAATGATGGGGGGCTGGCGATGTTGCCAACCTACATTGTTGGGCGGCACATTAGCTCTGGTGCGCTGTTGCCGGTATTAGAAACATTGGTAGATGAGCGCACCCCCATTCATGCCGTTTGGCGACAGAAAAACCACCGCCTGCCAAAAATTGAGGCATTCCTTACCTTCCTACAAAAGCTCTATGGCGATACACCCTATTGGGATGCGGTTACAGAAGAGAACAAAAAAGCCGCGATGCGGGCAGCTAAATAGCGCCCTACCCCCCGTTATTTCAACTTTTCTTTCAGCAATTGGTTAACCATTGCGGGGTTGGCTTGCCCGCCTGATATCTTCATTGTCTGGCCAACAAAAAAGCCAAATAACTTATCCTTACCACTGCGATATTCTTCGACCTTGTCTTGATTTTCGGCCAAGACCTGATCAATTAACCCTTCAATAGCCCCGCTATCTGATACCTGCTTTAGTCCCTTTTCTTCGATAATATCTGGGGCTAGGCGTCCGGTTTCAAACATCTCGGCAAACACATCTTTGGCTATCCGTCCAGAAATTGTCCCGTCCGAAATCAAGTCAACAAGTGCCCCTAAGGAAGCTGGGCTAACCGGGCTGTCTGCCAGCGTTTTTCCTGCCTTATTCAGCGCGCCAAACAGCTCTGAAGTCATCCAGTTAGCCACTAACTTTCTATCGCGCCCGTTGCTAGCCGCTTCATAAAAGCTGGCTGTCTCACGCTCTTCGGTTAGCACCGACGCATCGTAAGAAGAAAGCCCATAATCAGAGACCATACGCGCTTTAATATCATCAGGCAGTTCTGGTAGCTCGGCCTTAATTGCATCCACAAACGCGGCGGTCAGTTGCAATGGCAGCAGGTCGGGGTCTGGGAAATAGCGATAATCATGCGCATCTTCTTTACTGCGCATCTGGCGGGTTGTGCCAGTACTGGTATCAAACAAGCGGGTTTCCTGATCAATGCTTCCCCCTGCTTCCAGCACCTCTATCTGGCGCTCTACCTCATAATCGATAGCCTGCATGATAAAGCGCACTGAGTTCAGGTTTTTGGTTTCTGTGCGCGTGCCTAGCCCCTCACCCGGGCGGCGAACCGACACATTCACATCCGCACGCAGCGAGCCTTCTTCCATATTGCCATCACAAGTGCCCAGATACCGCAGAATAGAGCGCAACTTTTTAATATATGCACCAGCTTGCTCAGCAGAGCGCAGATCAGGATGCGAGACAATCTCCATCAGCGCCACACCAGAACGGTTCAAGTCGATATAACTCTTAGAGGGATGCTGGTCATGCAGAGATTTTCCAGCATCCTGCTCTAGATGGATGCGCTCAATGCCGATATCATGCGTGCTGCCATCCGCCAGCTCGATTACCAAAACCCCCTCACCCACAATAGGATGTTTGAATTGGCTTATCTGATATCCTTGCGGCAAATCCGCATAAAAATAGTTTTTCCTGTCGAAAACACTGTAAAGATTGATATCTGCTTTCAGGCCTAACCCTGTTTTCACAGCTTGGTGCACACAGGCTTCATTGATTACAGGCAGCATTCCCGGCATCGCTGCATCTACGAGCGATACATTTTCATTCGGCCCTGCCCCGAAGGTAGTTGAAGAGCCTGAAAATAGCTTTGCTTGTGAGGTTACTTGAGCATGTACTTCCATGCCGATAACCACTTCCCAATCGCCTGTTTGTCCAGATACTAAATTAGACATTTGTTTGTTCTCTTCTCTTCCAACTCACTTTGACGCTATTGATTTATCATCGCTGCATGGCGCGGGGGTTGCCCTGCAAAGCCTGCCTGTTTTTCAAGGCATGCGGCCACCGTGTATAATGTGTCTTCTTGGAATGCGCCAGACAGCACCTGCAAGCCTAGTGGCAAGCCACTGTCACTAAAACCTGCTGGTACCGAAATTCCCGGGATACCTGCCAGATTAGCTGGCACGGTAAACACATCATTTAAATACATGGTGATAGGGTCATCTTGTTTAACCCCTAATGGAAAGGCGGCCGTTGGTGTTGCTGGCGTTAAAATAGCATCTACCTCTGTAAAGGCGTTATCAAAATCATCCTTGATAAGGCGGCGCACCTGCTGAGCCTTCAAATAATAGGCATCATAATACCCCGCCGATAGCGCATAGGTGCCGATCATTATACGGCGTTGAACCTCATCACCAAAACCAGCTGCTCTGGTCGCTTCATACATATCATCCAGCGAATGCCCCGCTTCGATGCGCGTCCCATAACGCACCCCGTCATAGCGTGCCAGATTTGAGGAAGCTTCAGCTGGGGCAATAATATAATAGGTTGGCAGCGCATAACGGGTATGTGGCAGGGATATGGGCACTAATTCAGCGCCTGCCTCAACCAACCAGTCTTGGCCTTGTTGCCAAAGCTTGGTAATCGCTTCATCCATACTATCCATAACATATTCAGCCGGAATGCCAATTTTCATGCCCTTAACACTTGCCTGCAAGGCAGCTTGCAAATCGGGCAAACTGGCATCAGCAGAGGTGGAATCCTTTGCATCATGTCCAGCCATAGACGCAAACATCAGCGCTGAATCCGCTACATCACGGGTAAAGGGCCCTGCCTGATCCAGCGAAGAGGCAAAGGCGACAATCCCCCAGCGTGAACACCGGCCATAGGTTGGCTTCATCCCTACCACACCGCAGAAAGCTGCGGGCTGGCGAATAGACCCCCCTGTATCGGTTCCAGTCGCAAGTAAAGCCGCACCAGCGGCTACAGCGGACGCCGATCCCCCTGACGAGCCACCCGCCGCCAAATCATCACCGCCTTGTGCACTCCATGGATTAACCGCTGCCCCAAAAACAGAGGTTTCATTCGCTGAGCCCATCGCAAATTCATCACAATTAAGCTTCCCCAGCATCACCGCACCATCTGACCAAAGCTGGCTGGTTACACTGCTTTCATATTCTGGGACAAAGCCTTTCAGGATAGCTGAGCAAGCGGTTGTTGCCACCCCTTTGGTGCAGAACAAATCCTTCACCCCAACAGGCAAGCCTTCTAACGGGCCTGCTGTGCCATCAGCAATTCGCTTATCACTTGCTGCGGCCATTTCCAGCGCTTTATCAGCTGTCATACAGACATAATTATTCAATGCTTCGGTAGCAGTAGCCGCTGAAAGATATGCATTTGTAAGTTCTGTTGCAGAAATTTCTTTATTCTGCAGGGCCGCACGCGCTTGTGTTGCGGTTAACGCTAAATAACTATTCATTATTGAATTACCCTTGGTCATTATTGAATTACCCTTGGTCATTATTCGACTACTTTTGGCACAACAAAAAACCCACTCGCCTGCTCTGGGGCATTGGCGAGTATATCGTCAACCTTATTACCATCTGTTACCTTATCCACGCGCAAGGGCAGGCTATGGCCAGTAACACTTGCCAAAGGCTCAACATTTGCAGTATCCACCTCGCTTAACTCTTCGATCCAAGACAGAATAGCTTGCAACTCTCCAGCGATTTGTTCCTGCCGCTCTTCAGGCACATCAAGGCGCGCCAGCCGGGCAATTTTTTTAACGGTATCTTTATCAACAGACATGTTATATGACTTTCATCAGATGCAAATAATTTTTGTATGATGTTCACCACCAGCTAATTAGCAGTGAGTATGCCTGTCTGCAAGCTTTACCAAACGATAGACCAGTTGTCATCAGCTCAAAGGCTATTAGGCCTTGATATTGGCAAGAAAACGATAGGTCTTGCCATTAGTGACCCGGATTTGCGCGTAGCAACCCCATTGCGGGTGCTTTGGCGCAAAAAATTTACCCCAGATGCGCAAGAGCTTGTGCAAACAATTTCTGAGAATAATATTGGCGGAATGGTATTTGGCTGGCCGATAAATATGGATGGCTCGCAAGGCCCATCCTGTGATTCTGTCCGTGACTTTGCCCATGCTTTTCTGCGCATAACCGATATTGCTATCAGCTTTCAAGATGAAAGACTGTCCACAAAAGCAGTAGAGCAGGAAATGATTGCCGCTGATCTC
This sequence comes from Alphaproteobacteria bacterium, assembly GCA_022425485.1. Classification (GTDB taxonomy): domain Bacteria; phylum Pseudomonadota; class Alphaproteobacteria; order Puniceispirillales; family Puniceispirillaceae; genus JADHLI01. The sequence goes on from JAKMFL010000057.1 coordinate 4,321, forward strand.
ACCCGCCAGAAACGCCATTTACGTCGTGACGCGCTAGCTGCCGCTTGGATTTTGCAATCCGCACTGGATAGCCTACCTAAAAACAACTAACCTTACTTAAGAACAACTAACCTTATCTTGCCGCCACGATAAAACAGAATTTTATTGAAATTGACGCTTCTGGCTAGACGGCAAAACCAATTTTCGTTACAAGACATCTCAGAATGAATAGTACCCTTGCACACGCGCCTGCCGCACAGCTTTCTGGTCGCCATCTATTGGGGATCGAAGGGTTGGCTGTTCCTGAAATTCAAAGCCTGCTTTCCCGCTCTAGCTATTTTGCCGATGTCATAACCGGCAAGACCAAGGATGATGGCATAGCCGATATTTTGCGGGGCATCTCGGTTGTTAATCTTTTTTTCGAAAACTCTACACGTACGCGCGTCTCTTTTGAGGTGGCCGCAAAACATCTAGGGGCATCTGTTTTAAACCTTTCTGTTTCCGGATCCTCGGTTAAAAAAGGAGAAACGCTGATAGATACTGCGGTGACGCTAAACGCCATGCATCCCGATATCTTGGTTGTTCGCCACCGTCATGCCGGAACACCGCTACTGCTTAGCAAGCATGTGGATGCGAGTGTTATTAATGCAGGGGATGGTCGGCACGAGCATCCTACACAAGCGCTGCTTGATGCCCTGACCATCCAGCGTAAATGCGGGCAAATAGCCGGTCTGAAAATCGCCATTTGCGGAGATGTCGCAAATAGCCGCGTGGCGCGTTCTAATTTATACTTACTTGGGGCACTGGGTGCAGACGTCCATTTTGTTGCCCCCTCAACCTTGTTGCCTGCATGCATAGAACAATTCGGTGTTCCTGTGCATACAGACCTTGAAGCTGGGATTGAAGGCGCGGATATTGTCATGATGCTGCGTTTGCAAACAGAACGAATGCAGGGGCGTGAAATTCCAAGCCAACATGAATATTTCAATTTATTTGGGCTAAATGCTGATAAATTGATGCGGGCCGCCCCCAACGCATTAGTGATGCATCCCGGCCCGATGAATAGAGGGGTTGAAATAGATTCAGTGATTGCAGATGACGCAGAAAAAAGCCTGATTTATACGCAAGTCGAAATGGGGGTTGCTGCGCGCATGGCCTGTCTTGAAGGATTGGCACTTAAAAAGTCGGAGGCAGCATGACCAACAAATTGCTGTTTACAAACGCGCATCTAATTTGCCCCGAACAAGGGTTGGATGGTAACGGCTGGCTGGCCACAGAAGGCGATAAGATTACCGCTATCGGGAAGGGTGATAATTTTTCTGGTGCAGATAAAAATGCAGACCTTATAGATTGCAAGGGCGACATTTTGGCACCTGGCCTTGTTGATATGCGCGTTAAGTCAGGCGATCCAGGCGCTGAACATCTAGAGACGTTAAGTAGCCTTAAAGAAGCGGCGGCACATGGCGGTATTACCTCCTTTGCTATTCTGCCCTCTACCGAGCCCGTAATAGATACAGCAGCGATGATTGATAGCCTGCACCTGCGGGCAAGCCGTATCGATGGCCCCTCCCTATATTGCTATGGTGCGATAACCAAAGAGCTAGAAGATGACCAGATGGCAGAGCTAGGCATGATGGCTGGCGCAGGTGCACGCGCCTTTGCTAGTGGCTCTTTATCTGTCCAGAATGCCCAAACTATGCGCCGTATTATGACCTATGCCAGCATGCTAGACCTGCCAGTTATCCATCATTGTGAGGATAAAAGCCTGACAGAAGATGGCGATATGAACGAAGGTGAGACCTCAACACGGCTTGGCATGCTAGGTCAGCCTGCCGCAGCAGAGACAATTATCCTGCAACGCGATATTGAGCTAGCAAAACTAACTGGCGTGCATTATCACGCGGCCCATATTTCAACCGCAGGCGCAGTAGCAGCAATCCGCAAAGCCAAAACAGAGGGGGTGCGCATCACCGCGGATACCGCGCCGCCTTATTTCATGCTGAATGAGCTAGCTGTTTCTAGCTATGATGCAGCATGCAAGCTGAACCCGCCATTGCGCACCGAAGCAGACCGCCTAGCCCTGCTTGAAGGGCTACAAGATGGAACGATAGATGCGATTGCCTCTGATCATGTCCCCGTAAATCCAGATATGAAGATGCAGCCCTTCACCCAAGCCAGCACAGGCGCTTCTGGAATTGAATTGCTATTATGCATGACCTTGCGTTTAGTGCGCACGGGCACGCTGTCTCTTTCCCGCGCTTTTGCGCTCATAAGCCGTAATCCTGCACAAATCCTGAAATTAGAGGCAGGTACCCTAAAACCCGGCATGCCAGCCAATTTAGTGCGTATCAACCCAAATATGAGCTGGATTATCGAAGGGCGTGCGTTTAAGTCCTTATCCCGCATCACCCCCTTTGAAGGCCAGCCTGCGGAAGGCAAGGTCACAGGATTATGGATAGGCGGTGCGCCTGTCGCACGAGATAAATGAGCGAATTTACCCCCGCTACACTTACGATATTAGCTGTTATTGTTGGCTATGGGCTAGGCTCCCTACCCTTTGGCCTTATTCTGACACGGCTATTCGCCAATATGGATATACGCAAATTAGGTTCTGGCAATATTGGGGCGACCAACGTGTTGCGCACGGGCCGTAAAGAACTCGCGCTCCTAACCTTGCTGCTGGATGGGGGCAAAGGGGGCTTAGCGGTGCTCATAATGGCGGCATTGGCCAGTAACGATTTGGCCAGTAGCGATTTGGCCAGTAAAGATTTAGCCAGCACCGTTTTGACCAATGGCGGTTTAGCCGGCAACGATATTGGCGCTATCGCAGGATTTGCGGCTGTTGCTGGGCATTGTTTTCCAGTTTGGCTGCGGTTTAAGGGCGGCAAAGGTGTGGCAACTGCGATAGCAACGATATGTGCGATAGATTTTCTGACCGGCCTAATGATGATTGCCTGTTGGCTTGTGGTTGCCGCTTTGTTCCGGATATCCTCGCTCGCTGCCCTTATAAGCTTTTTCTGTGCAGTTATATTTGGCTATTTTTATGCTAGCCTAACCGATATCCAGATGGGTGTTATCCTCTGTATATCTGCGTTATCGATTGCCCGCCATCATGAAAATATCCGCCGCCTTATGGCGGGTGAAGAAGCGCGCATTTCTTTTGGTAAAAAAGGAAGCTAGCCTTTATTTTTACTGACCATAAGAAAAGTGACTTTTGTTTACTAAAATTTAAGCCTCTTTGTTTATGCTATCTTGCATGGATGACAAAGACCTTATCGACAGATTGCGCCTTATTCGCACCAGCCATATCGGCCCAGTTACCTGCCAGCTGTTACTTCGCCGGTATAACACGCCAAAAGCAGCCTTACAGGCAATACCTGAATTATCTGCGCGGGGTGGGCGAAGATTAAAAGCATGTACAATAGAGGTTGCCGAAAAAGAGCTTAGCCAGATTCGCAAAAGCGGTGCAGAACTTATCTGCCATGGCCAAGAGCACTACCCCGCTTCTCTATACCCTTATGATGATGCCCCTTTCATACTGACCGCAAAGGGGCATACAAGCCTACTAAACAGGGCTTCATGCGCCATTGTTGGTGCGCGTAATGCTTCTATTAATGCTACCCATCTTGCCAAAAAATTGGCTGGGGAAATTGGCCAGCAAGGGTTTATTGTCACCTCTGGGTTAGCACGCGGGATAGATGCAGCTGCACATCATGGCGCACTAGCAAGCGGAACCATTGCGGTGTTGGCAAATGGCATTGATGAGATTTATCCGCCTGAGAATGCTGGCCTTTACAAAGAGATTGCCGAGCGAGGCTTGCTGATAACCGAAATGCGCTATGGCACCAAACCTTCGTCGCGCTTATTTCCCTCGCGCAATCGCATTATCGCCTCTCTATCAAAAGCTGTACTGGTTATAGAGGCGGCGTTGCGTTCAGGCTCTCTTATCACAGCAAGAGAGGCCGCAGATAGAGGGATAGAGGTCATGGCTCTGCCCGGCTCGCCACTAGACCCGCGCTCGCAAGGCACGAACGGCCTTATTCGCGATGGGGCTACATTAGTGCAAAATGTTGATGATATTTTAAATGTACTTTCCCAGACCGACAGGATGGAAACACCGCCACCTGAGCCTTATCAAATTCCTAGCCTTGAAGTTGTAGAAATTTCTGAAAAAGAACGGACAGAAATCCATAAGAAATTGCTTGAAAATATTGCACATGATCCGATTGCAGTTGACGAATTGTGTCGCTGGTGTCATGTCTCTGCTGACATTGTACAATCTTTTCTGCTAGAATTAGAGTTAGCAGGCCAGATTCAACGGCATTCTGGAAGTCGTGTTTCGCGCCTAATTCCTAGAGATTAGCGCCTGAAATGATTAGGTAAAGTGCGTAACCGGCAGACAGTGTATAAAAGGGCATCAAGCGGTATGAAAGTTGTTGTTGTCGAATCACCGGCAAAAGCCAAAACCATAAATCAGTATCTTGGCAGCGACTTTAAAGTCCTCGCCTCTTATGGTCATGTCCGCGATTTGCCCTCTAAAGACGGGTCTGTACAAACCGATAATAATTTCGAAATGAGCTGGCAAATGTCCGATCAGGGCAGCAAGCGGATGAAGGACATTACCACTGCCCTGAAAGATGCTGACAAACTCATCTTGGCTACTGACCCTGACCGTGAAGGCGAAGCGATAAGCTGGCATGTATGTGAGTTATTAAAAGACCATCGCAAAGCAAGCACCATTCCAGTAGAGCGCGTGGTGTTTAACGAGATTACAAAAACAGCTATCTTGAAAGCTATTAATGAGCCACGCGAATTAGATATTGACCTCGTAGATGCCTATTTAGCCCGCCGGGCATTAGACCATCTTATTGGCTTTGGCATCTCGCCCGTATTATGGCGTAAATTACCCGGTTCACGCTCTGCGGGGCGGGTACAATCTGTTGCTTTGCGCCTCATTTGTGAGCGTGAAGCAGAAATTGAAGCCTTTAACTCGCAAGAATATTGGTCTGTTGATACGCTTTTCCAGACCAACAAAGAAGAAAATCTTACCGCACGTATTACCCATCTAGATGGCGAGAAGCTGAATAAAATGAGCCTAACAGGCGAAGCTGTCGCAACACAGACAGCGGCGCGTATTAGAGCCGCAGACTGGGCTGTATCCACTATTGAAACAAAGCGTGTACGCCGCCGCCCAGCCCCGCCTTTTACCACTTCAACCTTGCAACAAGAAGCATCGCGAAAGCTTGGTTTTTCAGCCAGCCGCACAATGCAGATTGCACAAAAACTTTATGAGGGTATGAATATTGGCAGTGAGACAACCGGTCTCATCACCTATATGAGAACCGACGGCGTTCAGATGAGCATGGAAGCTATGGGACAATTGCGCAGCGCTATTGGCGCGACCTATGGTGAAAAATTTGTCCCCGAAAAGCCGCGCTTTTACAAATCAAAGGCCGCTAATGCACAAGAAGCGCATGAAGCTATTCGCCCAACCGGTGCCAAACGTCCGCCAGAAGATATGCGCCGTTTCCTTGATCATGATCAATTCCGTTTATATGATTTGATCTGGAAGCGTACACTGGCCAGCCAGATGGCGGATGCTGAGCTTGACCAAACAGGGGCGGATATCACTGCCAAGAACGACCAGATAACCATGCGGGCGTCTGGATCCGTCATTGTCTTTCCGGGCTTTTTGAAAGTCTATCGTGAAAGCTTTGATGACACACAAAAAGATGGCGAGGATAGCGAAGGCTTGCTTCCTGCACTAACGCAAGGTCAGAGCTTGCACGTTCAAGACGTGCAACCAGAACAGCATTTCACCCAGCCGCCGCCGCGCTATACAGATGCAAGCTTGGTTAAAAAGATGGAAGAGCTGGGGATTGGTCGGCCTTCCACCTATGCTAGCATTATGCAAGTTATTGAAAAGCGTGGCTATGTGGTCAAAGACAATAAACGCTTTATTCCAGAACATCGTGGACGCATTGTCTCTACCTTCCTTGCCAATTTCTTTAGCCGTTATGTGGAATATGATTTCACCGCCTCACTCGAAAACCAGCTAGATGAGGTATCAGATGGCAAGCTCGACTGGCGGCTATTGCTGCGCCAGTTCTGGACGCATTTTGCCAGTTCAACAGATGAAGCAATGAATTTATCTGTGCCAGAGGTAATGGAAAAACTCGATAATGAGTTGGAACAGCTCTTTTTTACCCCTGATGAAAATGGTCAAATTGCCAGAAACTGCACTAAATGTGATGCAGGCAGGCTTGAACTTAAATTGGGAAAGTTTGGGCCCTTCCTCGGCTGTAATAACTACCCTGAATGCCGTTATACCAAGCAAATTACCTCTGTTGCCGACAATGATGATGATGGGCAAGAGTTAGACGGTGATAAAATGCTAGGCATGGATAATGTTGCCAATCTTCCCGTATTATTGCGCAAAGGCCCTTACGGTTTTTATGTACAGCTTGGGGATGCAGAAGAGAAAAAGCCAAAACGCGCTTCGCTGCCGAAAGGCACGCCTATCGCTACTGTTGAGCTTGACTATGCACTTGGGCTGTTATCTCTGCCTCGGGATGTTGGCGCCCATCCAGAGACAAGCGATATGATCCAAGCTGGGCTTGGACGCTATGGCCCCTACCTTAAATATCAGGGCAAATTTACCAGCCTGAAAGAGGGCGATGATGTGCTAAGCGTTGGGATTAACCGCGCCGTTGCCCTATTAGCCGAAGCGGCCAAAAAGTCTGGGCGCGTTCTTGGCCAGCATCCAGATGGCGGCGAGGTGCATGTTAAAGCCGGTCGTTTTGGCCCTTATTTTGAACATAACAAGCTTCGTGCCCCGCTTGGCAAGTCTCTATCGATTGAAGATGTAACGCTAGAAGATGCGCTGCCTATTCTGGCGGCAAAGGCCGCTGCCCCTAAAAAGGCTGCTAAAAAGGCAGGCACGAAAGCCAAAAAATCAACTTCAAAGAAATCGACTGCCAAAAAAACAACTGCCAAAAAAACAACTTCAAAGAAAACAGCCGGCAAAGCAGGGGCAAAGAAAAAAGCAACCGCTAAAAAGGCGTCGGCTAGCTAGCTGATTTTCGCAACCGCTAGCTAAATATATTTCGTTGTAAGCTTTAGGATAAATTTTTGTCGAAATCCAAAGACCAGCTGCCAGATGATGCGGCATTAAAGGCGTATATTGACGGCTGTGAAAAGCCGCCGAAATTACGTGAAATCGCCCAACATTTTGGCCTTTCTCCAGCAGCACGGCCAGCCCTGCGCAGCCGTCTTCATGCTATTGCAACCGAAGATACCAGTCAGTTTTCCGCGCTAGAGGATGCTTCTAGCATGCCTGAAATTGTGCTCATAGAAATAACTAAAATTGATAGAGACGGCACTGGATTTGCGGTTATCGCTGGCCAGACAGGCGAAGGACAGCCTAGCATTGAAATTCTGCCTGATAATAAAAACAGGCGCGCGTTAAAGCGTGGCAGCCGTTGTCTGGCAAAGGTAAAAGCCGGGCCAGAGGGGCTGCGTGGTACTATAATGCGTATCCTGCCTGCCCAGAAAACGCGAACTTTTGGACGTGTTTTTCGCTCTACTCAGCCGAAAGGTCGCCTCAATGAGACGCAAGGCGAATGGATGCTAGAGCCTGCTGATAAGGGGGGGCGCAGACCCCTGCCCCTGATATTTTCAGAGCAAACAATAGAAGAAGATTTACTGGTTGAAGCTGAGCTTATTAAAAACCGCCGCGGCCAACCTGCAGCGCGTATATTGCGTATTTTAGGCCCTGTTGGTACGCCAGACACCCTTATCGCACTTGCTATCGCAGAGTTTAATCTGCCGCATTACTTCAGCGATGAGATGTTAGACCAAGCACAGGCTGCCAGCCTTCCAGATAAGAAGGGCAGAGACGATATCCGTTCTATCCCTTTGGTCACAATTGACGGCGAAGATGCAAAAGACTTTGATGATGCCGTCTTTGCTGAACCAGCGGCAGATGGCGGCTGGCGGCTGATTATTGCCATTGCAGATGTAGCTTATTATGTGGGCGAGAATAGTGCGCTGGATACAGAAGCACGCCTGCGCGGCAATTCGGTTTATCTTCCCGGCACCGTTATTCCAATGCTGCCAGAAGCGCTGTCGAATGGCCTGTGCTCACTGCGCCCTGAAGAAGACAGAGCTTGCCTTGCTGTAGAAATTTTTATTGATGCCAAGGGCAAAAAGACAAGCCATAAATTTTTGCGCGGGCTTATGCGCTCTTCGGCGCGCCTAACCTATACACAAGTTCAACAAGTTATTGATGGTCTGCTGGATGAAGAAGACCTAAAGGTTCCAGCTGGCACCCTTCATCATCTGATAGCTGTCTTTTCTATTCTGAAAAAAGCGCGGGATAAGCGCGGGGCACTCAATCTTGATCTCGCTGAGAAGCGCATCATTATGGACGCGGAAGGCCGCCCAGCAGAAGTGAGCTTGCGGCGCCAACTTCCCGCCAATCAGCTAATTGAAGAAATGATGATTTTGGCCAATATTTGCGCAGCTGAAACATTAGAAGCAGGCAATCATCTTTGCGTTTTCCGTATTCATGACCAGCCAGACCCTGAAAAAATGGATCATTTGCGAGAATTGGCAGAGGCCCTCGATATAGTTTTTGCCAAAGGACAGGTTATTACCCCACATCGTTTTAATCAGGTAATAGATGCCGCCGCAGGTACAAACAGTCAAGAAGCTGTTAATGATGCCATTTTGCGGTGCCAAGCGCGGGCCATCTACAGTCTTGATAATGCTGGCCATTATGGGCTTGGCCTGACACGCTATGCACATTTCACCTCCCCTATTCGTCGCTATGCAGACTTGCTTGTCCATCGACGGCTTATCACCGCCTGCAGACTTGGAGAGGAGCCGGTGGTGTTAGAACGTGAAGCCGCAGCAGAGATTTGCCGCCATATCTCTGAGAGCGAGCAGACAGCAGCTAAGGCAGAAAGGCGCACAATCGCCCGTTTATCAGCTAGCTTGATGGAAAGCCAGCTAGACAGCTTAATGGATGTCACCATAACAGGCGTAACCCATGCTGGCCTATTTGCCGTTATTGCGGGTGGCATTGCCGAGGGATTTGTCTCGCGCACGACCCTACCAGATGATTTCTATGAGCTAGATGATAAACAGATTTCGTTGACAGGGATGTATTCAGGCTGGCGTTTCAGCGTTGGTGAAACGATTACCTGCCGTTTAACCGGGGCAAGCGTGGTTAGCGGGGATATTAATTTGCGTTGGCATTCTGGGGGCAGTCAGGGAACACCAACCGCTAGCCGCAAAAAACATAAAAAACGCCCCTATACTGGAAAATCAGGCAAAGGCAGGCGGCGGCGCTAATTTTGTGCTGTTATGCTTGACATTGGCGCTATATTCCCGCATATAGCGTGGACGTTTTTAGACTAATTTTTGTTTTGGAGTTTTGCAATGGCGAAGCCTGCAACCCTACAGATTAAGCTTGTTAGCACTGCTGATACTGGCTTTTATTATGTAACCAAGAAAAATCCGCGCACGAAGCCTGAAAAGCTAGAGCTGAAAAAATACGACCCAAAAGCACGCAAGCATGTGCTGTTTCGTGAAGCTAAAATCAAGTAAGGCACGCGCCTCTATGCCGCGCCTTCATGGCTTATTAAAATGAGATGCGCGTTAAGGTTCATTGAGTCTACTTGTGATATCGCCGTCATATCTGATGATGGCGATTTTTTGTTTCAGCATAGTCTTGCTCTTCCCAACACCTATTCTGCGCTTCTTAACAGCATCTTTGATGTTTTAAAGGCGCAAGATCCATCGGGGCGAGCAAAATTTGTTGGCGTCAGCTTGTCCGGCGATTACACCTCACAGACAGAACGTCTTTACTGCCCATCCATCCCACTTATTGACGGTCAAAACCTAAAAGCTGATCTGCAAGCTGCGCTAAACAGGGAAGTATTTATAGCCAGCCATGCGCATATGCTGGTCAAATCTGCAAGCCAACTGCCTGAATTTAAGAGCAATACAAATATTTTCAGCCTGTATCTAGATGATGAAATATGTGCGGGCCAATTCGTTAATCAGGCACTTGTTACGGGCGTAAATGGACTGGCTGGGAATTGGGGACATATCTGCCTGCCTTGGCCGGTAGAGTTTGAGCTTGAGGATCGGGACTGTGCATGTGGGCGTTCTGGTTGCCTCTGCCTGTTTGTTAGCCGTGCGGCCCTATCACGAGAATATCTTTTTTTAAGCGAGCGAGAGCTGACCGCTGAAGCAATTTTTGCCCAAGCTGAGCAAGGCGACATTGTTGCTGAATCTGCTGTACAGGTATTTGAGGACAGACTAGCGCGTGGGCTGGCTATGGCTATTAATTTAATAGACCCTGAAGTTATTTTACTGAGTGGGCGGATGAGCCTGCCAAAGCGTCTGCTGGTAAATTTACCGCGCAAATGGCCGGGCTATGTACGCGGCGGGGCACAGGCAACAAAGCTGGCCGTGTTTGCAAACTCAACAGAGGCTATGCGCGAGCATTGTCTGCGCGGCGCGGCTAGTCTGTAACTTGGCTAAGCCATTTAGGGGCATAGCACCCCCTTTTAAGAGCATTCCGGCCGGCTAAGCGGCTTAACTTCTGTAAGCTTAGCGTCAATGGCAAAATCCCCATAATCCACCTCATAATAAGCCACAACGCCATTAGGCTGTAGATGAAAGGTGATTTCGTATTCTGGCACAGCTTCAACACTGTTAGGGTCAAAATAGGCAATATTTACAGGATAGTAGCTATTATTAGCAAGCGCGCCTAATACGTCTTTGTTCTCAACATCTTGGCGTGTACCAATAACCGAGCTGGTGCGCTTGATTGCCCTATCGGGCTCTGCCCCAAAAAAGATGTTAGCTGAAAAGAGTTTCTCGCCTTTCTCTGCACGCTCTAGCAAGGCTTTGGTATGGGCGATCGGGAAATAAACCTGTTCAGGCAAGCTTAGCGCTACATCTGGCTGCATGGAAAAATAGGCTACTGGTTTGTCCGTAAGCGGCGGGGTACTCGCATAACCATTAAACTGCTTTTCTTCTTCATAAGTGGAGCGTTCATCCACCTCAAAGGAATAGAGATTGCCAGACAGCTCTTCCCAAGATTCGAAATGTGAAGCTAGAAGAGCGCTATCACCTGTATCATAGGCAAATTCTAGTAAATAATCTTCAGATGAAATCCACCCTTCGCAATCTTTACGCATTAAAAAGTTGGTCTTGCCAACAATATCTGTCATTTTGGCGTCGTTACCAGAAGCTAGGAGCCCCATTTCATAGGTTGCCTCATGCGCAACCAATTCAATAGCGCCGACCTCTAGACTGAATCCTACCAAGCTGGCGCAGACGGCTAGCCCAAATTTTTTGCTCATATTCTCTCGCATCTTTCCAGCTTTTTCCTGTTTTTTACGATACGGCTTATCTTTAATGCGCATATTTATGAATTCGCACTATATTACATCATGAGATAGATGGCTTTCCCCTATCGCCAAGTCTTTAGACACAAGTCTAGCCTATTTGCTAGAATTGTACCCTATATAAAAGCATTCATTTCTGATGCGGGCGATAATTAACAGGTCAAAAATAAATGACCAAATGGAACCGATTGATAGTTTTTAAATGACATCTGTAGATAAGCTCATCACCACATCCTCTGCCCTAAAAGAGGCTATCGCTGCGTTAAGCACGGCAGATTTTGTAGCTATTGATACAGAATTTATGCGGGAAAGTACCTATTACCCGCAATTATGCCTTGTTCAGTTATGCGCGGGCAAACATGCTTTTTGTGTGGACCCTCTGGCAGATGGGCTAGACCTGACACCACTGTTTGATTTGCTAAGCAATGCTGCAATTACAAAAGTGTTTCATGCGGGTCGTCAGGATTTAGAAATATTCGTTCATTTAACCGGCACCGTTCCAGCGCCCGTCTATGATACGCAAATCGCTGCAATGGTTTGCGGACTAGGTGACCAAGTTGGCTATGATAAGTTAGTAGCCCATTATAAACATCTGCAAATTGATAAATCCTCACGTTTTACAAATTGGAGCCAGCGTCCCCTATCAGATAGGCAAATCCATTATGCGCTAGATGATGTTATTCATCTGGCTGAAATTTACCCTCGGATTCGCGACGATTTGACAGCTAACGGGCGTGATGAATGGGTGCGAAGCGAGTTAGCTGGCCTTGGGGATATCCAGCTCTATAAGACAGATCCTGACAGTGCCTATAAAAGGATAAAGGCACGCAATAGCAAACCTGCACAGGTTAATCGGCTGGCTCAGCTTACGAGTTGGCGCGAACGCGAAGCGCAACGGCGCGATGTGCCACGCGGCCGTATATTGCGGGATGATACGCTTATTGACTTAGCCGGCAGCAATCCAAAATCCTTAGCGGATTTAAAGAAAATCAGAGGCTTTCCGGGCGGTGCAACAGGTAAGTTTGGGCCACCTGTGATAGAAGTTTTGAAAAAAGCTAACGAAATGCCAGAGACAGATTGGCCTATGCGCGAGAGACCACCGCAGCGCGAGCGCCCCCCCGCAGCAGTTATTGAGATGCTTAGGGTCTTGCTAAAACATGTTACTGAAAGCCATAATGTCGCCCCACGCCTGATTGCCAGCGCCGAGGAGTTAGAAAAACTCGCTCTATCAGACGAAGCAGATATCCCAGCGTTAAAAGGGTGGCGGCGCGACATTTTTGGAGAGGCAGCTCTTGCTATGAAAGCCGGCAAGGTGGCACTTACCGTCCATAAGGGTAAAATAAAACTGCTCTCCCTTGAATAGACAAAGAAGAGCAGTAAAAATTTGCCTGTCAGGAATTTTAGTTGGCGTTAAAGGCGCCGCCATCTATTAAAATATTCTGGCCGACAAGATACCCAGATGAAGCGGAACAAATATAGGCGCAAGCAAAACCAAATTCATCAATTTCTCCTAGACGGCCACAAGGATTATTAGCTTCTAGGCCTGCACGAACCTCTTCACGGGATTTATTTGTCTCGCGCACCGCACCATCAATAAGCGATTCAATACGCGCTGTATTATACTGGCCAGGTAACAACCCATTTATCGTTACATTATGCTGTGCGACCTGACGGGCAAGACCGCCTACGAAACCAGTTAGCCCAGAACGCGCACCATTTGATAGACCCAAACGCCCAATGGGCGATTTAACTGAGCCTGAGGTAATGTTAACAATTCGGCCAAATTTATTATCGATCATGGGATCAATTACAGCCTTTATCAGCTCAATAGCGGTAAGCATATTTGCATCTAACGCCTTGATCCAATCGTCGCGCGTCCAGTCACGAAAATCACCCGGAGGCGGGCCACCAGCATTATTTACCAGAATATCAACATGGCCTGCCGCGGCGAGCACTTCTGCACGTCCAGCCTCGCTCGTGATATCGCAGGCAATCGCTTTCACATCGACGCCTGTCTCTTTGCGAATTTCGTCAGCAGAAGCAAGCAACTGCTCTTCGCCCCTAGCGCACATAACCAGATTGACCCCTACCTTGGAAAGGGCGCGGGCACAGCCCAAACCAAGCCCTTTTGAGGAGGCGCAAACTATCGCTGTCTTTCCCTGCAGACCAAAATCAAGCATCTGTTAAATCTCCTATTTCCCGTGCTTAAAATTAAATTCTAATGCTTTGTTATCTGGCATCATCACCTCTTTGACAAGACCAAGCGTAACAGGTTTTTTCGCGGCCAACGCCGCCATGTCAATCGCTGCTACTAATTGATAGGCAGCGGTGAAATTGCGTGGCATATGCGTTATCATATAGCTGATAACATTTTCAGGCGCACTGCATTGCCGGTCGCCGAACATACTTTGCAGCACCTGTGCTAAAAAATCATCATCTGGCGCGCTTATTTCCTGACAGGTAACAGCACGAAGCCTAGAGCGCAGATCATCAAGCGAACAATCCATTTGCGCAGCACTTTGCTGGCTCAGCAACAAAGCTGTACCGCCAATAGATCCTAGATGATTAAAGAAATGAAACACCGCTTCCAGATCGTATGCTGCATCTAGCTCAAAATTATCCAAAATAAAATGCGTGTCATCAGCGCCAATAATCATCTTAATATCTTTAAGCTCGGATAGGCGGCGTGCACCAGATAGCGCTTCAAACACATAGGAAATATGGGTCTTGCCGCACCCCGATGCCCCAAAGATATTCAATACACGATAAGGCAGCGGCCATTCCGGCCATAAAGTCAGCCATTGCATCGCCCGTTCATTCGCCGGGCCAATGATAAAATTATCTCGTTTATAGGAAGGCGGTATTGCAAGGGTGAGAGGGATTTGGCGCATGAGGCAATATCGCTATTGGCCAGAAATACGTTGGCCAGAATTACGTTGACCAGAAACACGTTGGCCAGAATTACGTTGACCAGAAATACGTTGAGTAGGATTAACCCGCATCTGATAGGCATTATCGGTAATATCAAGACGGTATCCAGAGGCAAGAACAGCCATCTGCAAAGCTTCAACAGGCCCAGAAATCTGCAATTTTAAAACACCGCTATCAGCTGTCAGGCTATGAACTGAAACAGATTTCACCACAGGAAGTTCTGCCAAAATCTCCTGTGCGCGATACCAGCTAGCTGGCGAGGCAGCGCCCACCTCGACAAAAACATCATCACCGCCGCCAACAACATATAAATTAGCCTGACGCCATCCCGTTTCCAATGCATCAATTACTTGCATCTGGAATGTTTCAAAAACAATCTGCATGCTGGTTTGCCCATCCATAGCCAATTGTGTCTCGGCTATGGTTCCTAATTTTCCGCCATCTTGATTAAAGAGAGTAGCCTGCATCCGCAAAGCCGGTTGCGCAGCGCTATAGTCCAAACCTGCATATAGAAGAACTATTTGTGCAGCACCAGCCGCCTTTGCTGCTTTCTGAAGCGTTGGGATATCCTCATTCAAAAATAGGCTGCCTTTTAATTGACGCTCCAGAACAAAATCCGGCTCAAGAAAAGCTGTACGCACCAAGCTATCTCTTTGCATCTCCAGCGTGCGCCAGCTATCTAACCATAGGACATTGCGCGTCCATACCCGCACACCAGACGGGTCCTGCCAGACAGGCAACAACAAAATTGGTGCAGTGATAAATTCTGCCCATTCCAAGTCATTTTCGATAAGTGCCGCCCGCATCCGCGCCGCATCAAAACAGATATCAATATCCGCGATGTAACGCTGTGCCAGCGCATTTTCATTATCGATATGGATAAAATCCACAAAATTCGCTGCATTTAAAGCCGCCATCGCCGCTGCGCTATCTTGATTAGGAACAAGGATACGCCGCAAGATTTTCTGATAGGCTTGCTCAGTGGCAGCCTTTATTGCTTGCTCTCGGGCCAGCATCCCAGTGGTCGCATTCTCATCAAGATGAATATCCGTAACGGCGTATACTTCTGCGCCGCAATTATCTTGTGCCTGCACAGCCCCGTTAAAGGCTAAACACAGCAGCATTATTGTGATATGACAAAGCCAACGATGCAATATATTCATTCCATAAGTAATTTTAAGTCTATCGTCCAGCCGATGATATAGCTGTTGAAAGTGGCAGAAAATGGAAAAAAAAGATAGCCCCAAATCCCCTTTAACCTACCGAGATGCAGGCGTAGATATTGATGCAGGCGATGCGTTGGTTTCTACGATTAAGCCTTTCGCAAAAAAAACCATGCGCGCAGGAGCTAGCCCTGACCTAGGCGGTTTTGGCGGTCTGTTTGATCTAAAGGCAGCTGGCTTTGAGGATCCCATAATGGTTGCCGCAACCGATGGGGTCGGCACCAAACTTGAGCTTGCCCAGCAAGCTAATATGCATCACGGGCTAGGCATTGATTTGGTTGCAATGTGCGCGAATGATATTCTGGCGCAAGGCGCGATGCCGTTATTTTTCCTAGATTATTTTGCCACTGGCCACCTCGCCCCAAAGGTGGCTGCAGAAGTTATTGAAGGGATTGCAGATGGCTGTATAGAAGCTGGATGTGCGCTTATTGGCGGAGAGACAGCAGAGATGCCGGGCATCTATCCTGCGGGAAGTTATGACCTGGCTGGTTTTTGCGTAGGCGCGGCTGAGCGCGGCAGCTTGCTTCACAAAGACAAGGTGTCCGAAGGGGATAAGGTTATTGCTCTTGCCTCTTCAGGGGTACATGCCAATGGTTTTTCGCTTGTGCGTAAGCTGATAGAGCGTGATGGTCTGGCGCTTATGGCCCCTGCCCCTTTTGCGCCCTCTATTTCGCTTGCCGAAGCACTACTTGCGCCAACCCGTATTTATACAGATGCCGTCAAAGCAGCGTTAGAGGCTGGAAATATTACCTCTGTATCGCACATCACCGGAGGCGGTCTTATTGAAAACCCGCCGCGTGTCTATTCTGATAAATTGGCGATGCGTCTAGATATGACCACCCGCCCCGCACCAGCTCTGTTCAAATGGCTGAAACAGGAAGCTGGCTTGTCTGATTTTGAACTTGCACGCACCTTTAATTGCGGCATTGGCTTGCTTATCACCACACCCGCACAAGAAGCTGAAAAAATACTAGCGGCTATTGATGCAACAGGCGAGCCTTGCTGGCTTATCGGTGATGTTCATGCACGAGAAGATGAGGCTATTCATCTTGATAATTTTACGCAGGCTTTTTCATGAGCCGGGCAGATGGCCAGCTTAAAATCGCTGTTCTTATATCAGGGCGCGGCAGTAATATGCAGGCACTGGCACACCAAGCTGGAAAGCTTGGCATAGGGTATGAAATTTGTCTTGTTGCGGCAAATAAACCAGCAGATGGACTGGCTGTTGCTAGCGATGCAGGTTTGCCCACTACGCTGATTGACCGTAAGAACTATACCAGCAAAAAAGAGCATGAGAACGCTCTAGCAGATGCGATTGAGGCAAGCGGGGCAAGCTGGATTTGTCTTGCCGGCTATATGGCGGTGCTTTCTGCTGATTTTATCGCCCGCTTTGCGGGAAAGATCATCAATATTCACCCCTCCTTATTACCTGATTATAAGGGGCTGCATACGCATGAGCGCGCGCTAGCAGACAACCAAAAATTTCATGGTGTATCTGTTCACCTTGTCACGCCAGTTCTGGATGATGGCGCGGTGATTGCACAAATGCGCCTGTCCGTGCAACACGCGGATACATCAGAAAGCCTGTCTGCACGCGTGTTAGTGCTTGAACATATTCTGTATCCTTTGGTGATAGGCGCTCTCGCAAGCGGGGCTGTTAAGCTTGATGCAGGACAGGTTCATTGGCATGATACATCAAGTGCAAATGCGCTTTGCCTGCCAGAGGATACCGCGCTTATTTTTGGATAAATAGCGAGGCGTTAAATTATCAGCCGCACTCTTGATTTAAAAGCAATGAACAGGCATAAAGACAAGGAACAAATTCTCAAATATTCGGGGGTGTTGACGGGAATGAATACAGATAAATTTGATAAGCACGCAAAAGCGAACCTAGCCTTTTATGAAGGCTTTATGAATTTTTCAAAATATACCGTTATCGCGATTGTGATTACACTTGCGCTTATGGCATATTTTCTGGTTTAAAATACGTCAGAAAATCTTATATTCAGCATAAGAAAAAGGGCATTCTGCAATTTAGAAAAATGCCCTTTTTTAGTCACTTTCATGCCAGATTTAACCGACAATTTCATCTTCTGTGAAGAAGTGATTAATCTCAATACCCGCATTTTCGTCACTGTCTGAGCCATGCACAGAGTTAGCTTCGATTGATTCAGCAAAAGCCTTGCGAATAGTACCTTCATCCGCATCTGCAGGGTTTGTTGCCCCCATCACCTGACGGTAGGCAGCAACCGCGTTTTCGCCTTCCAGAACCTGAACCACGACAGGGCCTGAAATCATAAAGCTGACCAAATCATTGTAAAAAGGACGCTCAGCATGCACAGCATAAAAAGCCT
The DNA here is from genome assembly GCA_022425485.1 of Alphaproteobacteria bacterium. Taxonomy (GTDB): domain Bacteria; phylum Pseudomonadota; class Alphaproteobacteria; order Puniceispirillales; family Puniceispirillaceae; genus JADHLI01. The sequence continues at coordinate 22,234 of JAKMFL010000057.1, forward strand.
CAGCTTGTGCCTTAGTCATATGAATACGCTTTTGCCCGACAATACGCAGGCCCGCTTCTTCAATTTTAGCATTGATTGCGCCAGTTAGGTTACGCCGTGTTGCATCTGGTTTGATGATAGAAAAGGTACGTTGTGTAGCCATTAAAATAGTCCTTATATATTTTAGAGATGCAGGCAGTGCCCGCGACAAAAAACTCACCTGCGCGCCTTATAACAAACCCCGCCCCTAACAAAAAGGCCTGAATGCATAAAAAGCAGTAATATTCTAGCTATTTAGGGGAATGTGCAACAAGCGCGTGCAAAACAGCCCTTTTATTGCCGCTGAGACCAGTTTCCCTGTTCATCTTGGGAAAAGTAACGACAGGTTAAATCTTCGCGTGCAGACCACTCTTTCCAGCATTGCCGGGCAACATGTACTGCCTGCTCATCGCTGCCATCAAACAAATTGAAAACGCGTTTAAAACGGCCTAAATCAGGCGGTATCATGCCAGAAGTTAGCGCAATAAACTCCGCTTGAATCTGGTTCTGCTCGGGCTGGGTAGACACCCAAACAGGTGCATGGTCAGCGCCCTCTCCATCATCCTTGTTATGCGCAAGAAAGCTTTCTGGTTTTTGGCTCCATAATGCCGCGCTAACCGCTTCAAAATGCACCTCTCTTGCCAGAATCAGCATTTTTTGACCTGATGCAACCACTTTATCGCACAACATGGCTAGCGGTGCGGCGATATCATCTGATTTCAAGTGATAGAAATCGATCTGTATAGGCGCTTTATCTTGCATTGCTGATTTGCAGTTATTCCCTATCTTTTATTTTGGGTTTTTTTTATTTTGGGTTTTGCCAATTATCTACCAGCTGGTTCAGCAAGCGAACGCCATAGCCCGTTCCCCCTTTTGGTACGGTTGGTCGATCTTTATCTGACCATGCCTTTCCAGCGATATCCAGATGCACCCAAGGCGTATCATTTTCGATAAATCGCTCAAGAAAACAAGCTGCGGTAATAGAACCGCCATAAGGCCCACCAATATTTTTCATATCTGCAATGTGAGACTTCAGCATATTGTCATAAGCCTTGCCCATCGGCATGCGCCAACTAGTCTCTTCAACCTCGCGCCCTGCCTGCATTACTGCCTCTGAAAGGGTGTCATCATTAGAGAATAGACCGGCATGTTCCTTGCCAAGCGAAACCAGAATAGCCCCTGTCAAAGTGGCCATATCAACAATCGCTTTCGGCTTAAACCTGTCTTGCAAATAGGTTAATACATCTGCTAGCACGAGGCGGCCTTCGGCATCTGTATTGATCACCTCAACAGTCTGGCCAGATAGCGTTGTAACCACGTCACCGGGCCGCTGGGCATTACCATCTGGCATATTTTCTACCAGCCCGATAATACCAATAACATTTTGCTTTACCTTGCGGCCAGCCAGCGCATGCATCGCACCAGTTACCCCTGCAGCGCCGCCCATATCCCACTTCATATCTTCCATGCCTTTAGCGGGCTTTATGGAGATACCGCCTGTATCAAAACACACCCCCTTGCCAACAAGCGCAATCGGCGCCTCATCTCCGCCGCCCATCCATTTCATAATCACAACCGCACTATCGCGCACTGAGCCTTGCCCAACACCCAGCAATGCGCCCATGCCAATTTTTTCCAAAGCGGCTTCGTCTAGCACTTCGATTTCAAGGCCAGTATTTTCTAGCGCCTGACACCGTTTGGCGAATTCTACCGGATACAAAATATTTGCAGGCTCAAAAACAAGATCGCGCGCCGTAAATACCCCATCATAAAGAGGTTTACGTGCCATCCACTCATCAGACAAATCATCCGTGCGATCCGTCGTAATGGTAAGAGAAGCTTCTAGCGCAGGCTTTTCAGGCTTGGTAAAATAATGGATGAAATGATAGCTTGCCGCGTAAGCCCCGCCCATCACAGACATTAACACATCATCTGCGAAAACAGCTGCATCCACTTGCAGCTGACTAAAAGGCGCGGCCTTCATTTGCGCAAATAATTTACCGCCCCAATTTTCGGCCGCCATACCAGCAAACAGACCGCTGCCAATACCGCCAACCAATACAGGGCCTTCGTCCGTATAAAGGGCCATGAAGCTGCCTGTTTTTCCGATAAACTCTGCTGCTTCGCAGGCTTTCGCAATAAACGCTTCTTGTGCTGGTGAAGCGGCGTGCAAAAACCCTGTATCTGCATGCATTAGCACTAATCTAGCCGCATCTATCGGGCTTGAAGAAAACTCAAAGCGCAGTCTTGCCGACATATCTATCTATTCCTTAACCGTTTTGATGAATATGAGCTGCCACATGACCTTGAAATAACGCAAGCGCGGCAGCTATCATTATCTACTCTTCTTTATTTAGGATAACAAACAGCCATTATCCAGTAATTTGTAAATTTTTATCGCCCCCCTAGCCAGCTATCTCACATCGCATCAACTGCCTAAAAAGAATAACTGTGTTTTGAAAAGCCCCTTAATTTGTGCTAAGAGAAGAAGATTTTACAAGTTGCAGTCGTTATCAGAGGCTAGGGAAGAAATTTTCCTTGTCATCGGCTGAACCAGAGCCGCAACGGAACATCGTTTTTATGAATTTAAATCTCTATTTGCTAAAGCATTTTTTTATGAGCAGCCTGCTTGTATTGCTGAGCCTTATCGGCGTGGTATGGCTTAATCATGCGTTGCGGATGCTAGAATTTATTGTCAGTAAAGACAGCTCCTTTAGTGATTTTCTATTGCTTTCATTTTTCCCGATCCCCTTATGGCTTGTCATTGCGATGCCTATGTCAGCTTTTATCGGCGTTATCTGGGGTATTAGTCGGTTTTTATCTGACCGCGAGTTGATAGTAATGCAAGCGGTGGGTTTCACGCCATTGCAATTTGGCCGTGTACCCATATTTTTTGGCCTGCTTTTAACGACTTGTTTATATGTTAATAGTCTCTATATTCTCCCCGCCAGCTTTTCTAAATTTAAAGAGGTTCAGGCTGAGGTGCGTGGGTCTATTCCTAAACTTCTCATTCAAGATAATATCTTTATAGATATTGCGGACGACCTGACCTTGTTTGTTGGAGAGCGCACCAATCAAAACGAAGTGGGGCGTGTATTTATTCAAGATTCCAGAAACCCAGATGTGACCATAACATTCACCTCTGAGAGAGGGCGCTTCTCTTCTATCAATGGCCAGCCAATGTTTTTGCTTTTAAATGGACAGAGAACCGAGCTTACCAAAGATGGTCAGTCTAGTGCCCAATTGACCTTTGAGAGCCATTCGCTAGATATCAGCCAGCCTTCTGCTAGCCCTTCCCAGCGGTTGGTTCTAGATATGAACGAAGATAGCATCCGCAATCTGCTTGATCCCAGCACAGCAGCTACACCTCACTATGCGCGCGAACGAATGGCGATGGGGCATTATCGCCTTACCTCTCCATTTATGACCTTAGCGATGGTTATAATTGCGGCTGCGATCATGCTACAAGGGCATTTATCGCGTGAAAAAATCGGCCAACGTGTTTTATTTTCAGCACTGGCTGGCATCTTGATTCAAACCTTAGCTATTTTGACCCGTGGTTTGACCGTATCCTCACCTGCTGCGTGGCCATTAATGTATCTGGCTATCTTGGTACCTATCGGTTTAGGGATATTTATGCTTTGGCGGCCCTTCTGGCTTACTGAGCTTCGTTATACAATGACCTCAACCGCTCAAAACAGGCAAAAGCCAGAGAGCTCTGGCTGATATGTCTTTTGTCTTGCCAATGACCTTATTTAGTTATCTCTCGCGCCGCTATCTGCAAATTGTATTGATAGCCACCCTTGGGCTTGTCACCTTTATTTCCTTTATTGAAATCATTGAAATATTGCGCCGCGCCGGCAACAAGGCCCCTGATTTATCCGCGCTCTATGTGGTATTGGTCAGCTTGTTAAATATACCAAGTATTTTTGACCAAGCTTTGCCCTTTGGCGTTTTGTTTGGATCCATCACCTGTTTTCATTTATGGAGCCGGAGCCATGAGTTCCTTGTTGCCAGAGTGATGGGACAAAATATTTGGCAAGCTTTGATGCCGGTTATGATAACCGTATTTTTGCTCGGCTGTGTTCATGTTGCCATCATTAATCCAGTCGCATCTGCTTCTGCAAAACAATATAATTTTGTAATGAAATCAATCTTTGGGCAAGCAGATGCCTCTGAGCTTTCCGTTCTAACCAACGGCGTGTGGGTACGCGATAGTGATGCCTCTTATAATGTGATTATTAATGGCGGCTCGCTAGAGGTAAAAAACAGCCTTATTATTGACCCAATTATCTATCATCTTAATCAAGAAGGGCAATTATTGTGGCGTACACAGGCAGCCAGTATGAAGCTGACAAAAAATGGTTGGATAATTGTGGATGCCGTAAAAATTAGCAATGCGGGCGAAAGTAGCATATTAGGCGATGTGATTATGCCAACGGTTCTGCGTCCTTCTGATTTATCTGAGAGCACCTTGCCACCAAAAACAGTTAGTATCTATCGTCTGCCAAACTTTATTGAGGTTCAACAACGGGCAGGTTTGCCGGTTAATCCGCATTTAGTATTTTTTCATCAATTACTATCGACGCCCTTAAAACTTCTCGGTTTGGCCTTACTAGCCGCCAGCTTCACCTTGACCTCATTTTCGAGGCAAACAAAGGTACGTCTTATTTTGGTAGGCGTTGCGTCAGGTTTTGGAATTTATTTTTTATCCAATTTTGTTTATTTACTTGGCAGTTCGGCAAAACTGCCGCATCTATTAGCTGGCTGGGGGCCAGCCGTTATGGTATGTTTGCTCAGCGGATTTCTGCTTGCTAGAGCTGATGAATAATCTCGCTATTTTCAGGATATCACTACTTATGAGACTGCTTCCACCTTCCCGTATTTTAATAATTTTATTCGGCTATGTTTCGCGCTTGCTATCGGTTTTATACAAAACAGATCTGCGTATGGCGGCTATTTGTGCCATGAGTTTCATCGTACTATCCGCACATGCAGTAGAGGCCAATCAGCGCGTATCCGTTGTTGCATTGGTAAATGGCGAGCCTATCACGAGCCTTGATCTTGAAAACAGAATGAAATTTTTACGGCTTTTAAGTAATCTTGAAATGGATGAAGCAGATTTCAGAGCGGATACCTTACAAAAATTAGTCGTTGAAAAGATAAAGCTACAAGCCGCTAAAGAGCAGCTTTCCCAATATATTGGTGAAGCAAGCAGCACCGCACGCCAACTTATCGACCGTAATTTTACCAGAGATGGCAAAGCTGGCAGCCAAATCCTTAGTGAAATTGGTATTTCCACTACTACAGTAACTGAGCAATATGTTGCAGATATTTTATGGGGAAATGCTTTACGTATTCGCTTTCCACGACAATTTGAGAATTTAGAAAATCTTGCCGAATTAGAACTGGAACGGTTGAAAAAGGCACAGAATGAACCTCAAATCAAGCTAAGGGAAATTCTGCTTCAACCCAATCCAAAGCGCCCATTAGACAAAACGACCCAGCTAGCAGATAAGATTGTCGGCGCATTGAAAAAAAACTCTGACTTTACCAGTATCGCATCACAATATTCAGAGGCCGCAACAGCCGCACAAGGCGGCCGGGTGAACTGGATGCTTGTCTCTCAATTGCCAGCCCCACTACGCCAGCCCTTAATAGAGGCGGAAACAAATGCGATTATTGGGCCTTTAGAGTTTGAAGGTAGGATTTATATTTTGAAAAAAGATGGGTTTCGTGAATATGGCTTATCTGACCCAACCGCAGCCAGCCTTACACTCGTCAGAGCTATCCTGCCTTTGCTCGCAGATGCGTCGAGGGAAGAAAGGACAGCCGCAACGAAACAGATTGCCGCCCAAACCGCTGACCTTCAAACCTGCGAGGAGATGGCAAGTTTAAATGAAAATCTAGCTTCTGGCTCTTTGCCCTATCTGAAAGATTTGCAAATAGGCTCCCTATCGCCGCAACTTCAAAAAATCGTTGCGCCGCTTCAAATTGGGGAAAAAACAAGCCCACTTCCCTTTGCGGAAGGGATGACTGTGTTTATGGTATGCGCGCGAAACCAGCCTAAAATAGAATTGCCAGATATTGAAACCTTGAAGCAGGCAGAGTTTGAAAAACTTCTGACGAATATTAGTGGTCGGTATCTTTTGCGGCTACAGCGCAAAGCCGTCATCGATTATCGCAGTTAATTTCAAAGGCAATATTGTGTCAGAACCTGTTTTACATCAGCAGCCTTTTACAAATATACAGACGCTAAAACCGCTAATATTGACCCCGGGCGATCCAGCTGGCATTGGCCCGGAGATTAGCCTAAGGGCATGGCTAGCGGGCAGCCATAACATAGTTTTGCAAGGCGATATAAGCTATTTTCGTGAAATTGCAGATAAGGCCAAACTCGCTATTAATTTTGCAGAATATGACGCGCAGAGCTTTGCAGGTAATCGAGATACTAATTGCCATGTTTTACATACCCCTTGGCCTGTGCCCCCAAAGCTAGGTACCCCAGATGCGGCGAATGCTGGCCAGATAATCACTGCAATCGAGCAAGGGGTGGCAGGCGTAAAAAAGGGGCAGTTTTCTGCACTTGTAACCAACCCCATCGCGAAGGATAGTCTCTATCAAGTTGGGTTTGCGTATCCCGGTCATACCGAATTTCTTGCCCATTTGGACGGCCATGGAAAACGACCTGTGATGATGCTCGCGAATGCTGAATTGCGGGTAATACCGCTGACCGTTCATATCCCATTAAGTGAAGTTGAAAGCAGCATAGAGGACGCAGATTTATCTGAAACCTTGCTGATTATCGGGGATGGGCTAAAGCGCTATTTTGGACTTGCTAGGCCACATATTGCGGTTGCTGGGCTTAATCCACATGCTGGCGAAGCAGGCTATTTAGGGCGATTTGAGGTAGATAAGCTTGCACCATTCCTAGCTGATTTTACCCTAGAAGATGTTCAAATCTCTGGCCCCTATTCAGCTGACAGCCTGTTCCATAAAGAAGCCCGTGATACCTATGATGCTGTTTTATGTATGTATCATGACCAAGCCCTAATTCCGGTAAAAACAGTCGATTTTTTCAATAGTGTTAATGTTACGCTAGGGTTAGATTTCATCCGCACTTCCCCTGATCATGGTACGGCATTCGACAGGGCTGCTAGGTTAAATGCACGCCCTGATAGCCTGATAGCTGCTATCAAACTTGCTGAAAATATGGCGCTTAACGCACATGGAAACTGATAGCAAAACCAAATCCATCCAACAGGCCGTAATGGCTTTGCCCCTTTTACGGGATTTAGTACAGGCAGCGGATTTGAAAGCACGCAAATCGCTTGGGCAGAACTTCCTTTTTGATTTAAACCTTACCTCAAAAATAGCGCGAGCGGGCACGCCTTTTGCCAACACTGTTATAGAAATAGGCCCGGGGCCCGGCGGGTTAACCCGCGCTCTGCTCCTAGAGGGGGCAAAACAAGTTATTGCAGTAGAAAAAGACCGGCGCGTTATTGGTTTTCTTGAACATCTGGTTACAGCAGCAGACGGAAGATTAAGCGTTATTGAGGCAGATGCGCTAGCTAAGCCAGTTTGGGATCTTGGTGCCGCACCACGCCAAATCATTGCCAATTTACCCTATAATATTGCCACCACTTTGCTATTGCAGTGGCTAGAGCATGCCGCTTCATTTACTTCCTTCATTTTGATGTTTCAAAAGGAAGTGGCCATGCGTATTACTGCCAGCCCCGGGGATTCAGCCTATGGGCGGCTATCTATTATCACCCAATGGCGGGCAGAAGCGGATACTATATTTGATATTCCGCCTGAAGCCTTTATACCGCCGCCAAAGATCACCTCAACCGTGGTGCGCCTTATCCCCCGCGCCAAGCCTTTGGCAGACTGCCAACAAGCCGATCTTGAAAAGGTGACGGCAATAGCCTTTGGCCAACGACGGAAAATGCTGCGGGCTTCCTTTAAAAAATATGGTGGGGCAGCTTTTATTGAAGAGGCTGGATTAGAGCCATCTAGCCGCCCACAAGAAGTGCCGATAGAAGGGTTTTGTGCTCTCGCACGCCTTTTTCACCAACATCAAAAAACACGCTAGTTGCTTGTAGTAGCCCGTAGCTGTTTGACAAAATCGCTTAACCCTTGCTGGCGGTCAATACGCAAGCGTTCTGCATCTAGGATTGTTTGCACTGCCGCTACAGATTGTGCCAAATCATGATTAATAATAACATAATCATATTCAGGATAATGGCTCATCTCATCTGCTGCTTTTGCCATCCGGCGTGCCACCACCTCAGCAGTATCCTGCGCTCTGCTCAAAAGCCGCCGCTCTAACTCTGCCGTTGAAGGCGGAAGCACAAAAATTGAAACCAAATCCTGCCGCGCACGCGCTTTGATCTGTTGTGTGCCCTGCCAGTCAATATCAAACAGCACATCTTGGCCTTCTTCCAAAACCTTATTCACCGCCTCGGCTGGCGTGCCATAATGATGGTCAAACACTTCTGCATATTCCAAAAAATACCCTTGATTGATTTTAGTCTTGAAAGCTGTTTCATCCATGAAGAAATAGTCTTTTCCTTCAACTTCGCCGGGCCGGCGGCGCCGCGTTGTAGCCGATACCGACATGGTCAGCTGGCTGTCCTGTTTCAACAACGCCTTTGCAATAGACGTTTTTCCTGCACCAGAAGGAGAGGACAGCACAAGCATAAGGCCTCGACGTTTAATCATTTTAATTTGTCCATCTCAAGTTGCCCGTTTTAATTTGTCCGTTTTAATTGGGCCGTTTTAATTGGCCCGTTTAATTAGTCTGGTGATTTTAATTTTCTATATGTTCGGACATTCCGGTTATGGGCGTCCAGTGTTTTTGCAAAATTATGCCCCCCCTTGCCATCCGCTACAAAATACAAATACTTTGTTACCTCTGGATTGGCGGCAGCTTGCAAGGCATCTGCACCCGGGTTCGCAATAGGGCCAATAGGAAGCCCCCGCATCCGGTAGGTGTTCCAGCTATGGGGGTTATTCAAATCTTTTTTTGTTAATTGTGTAGGCAAAGCAGCATCCCGCACCAAACCATAAGCCACTGTAGGGTCAGATTGCAGGCGCATTTTCTTGCGAAGCCGATTCACGAAAACCCCGCTAACCAGCCTACGTTCACCCGCGCGGCCAGTTTCCTTCTCGATGATTGAAGCCATTATCAGCAGGTCACGCGGCGATTTATAGGGCAGGTTTTCCCGGCGCTCTGCCCAAATTTGCGCAAGCGTTATTTCCATTTTTTCCTGCATCGTTGCGAGTATCTCGCGCCTATCCATGCCTTTGGTATAGTAATAAGTGTCAGGGAAAACACTGCCCTCAGGAGGGGGGCGCAAAATAACTGAGCGAAGACCCTCAGCCTCATTCAAGGCCAGCATTACATCATAGCTACGCCACCCTTCGATAATGGTTATCCGCCGCTGATAGGTTTTACCGCTATTTAATAAGGCAATAATTTGGGAAAGGCTTGCTCCGGCAGGGATTTTATATTCGCCAGCACGTGGCCGAAATCCGTCAGGTTCTAGAAATACCACAATATCTAGATGCAGGGGGTGCGATATTACGCCTGCTTGCTGCAATTTATGCTTAATAGCAAATCGCCCATCCCCGCGCTCAATATCTATCAGTATCGCTGTTGTGTGCGGGCCTTGCTGATTGCGCAGGCTATCTGCAAATAAATACCCTGCCAACGCGGCGACAATTGCTAGCATTGCACTTATAATGGCAAGCCGAAGGATAAAACGTTTTAATCGTGAGGGTTTGACTTCAGAAGATGCGGTTTCCGGCGCACGCACTAGTCAACTTTGCCTATGATGAGGGACGCATTCGTGCCGCCAAATCCAAAAGAGTTTGACATCGCATTACGCACTTCGCGTTTCTTTGCCTTTAGGGGCACCAGATCAAGCCCGTCCAAAGCGGGCTCAGGATCATGCAAATTCAGCGTTGGCGGCACCACATCCTCTGCCACTGATAGGGTAGAGAAAATAGCCTCAATAGCACCAGCTGCGCCCAATAAATGACCGGTTGCGCTCTTTGTAGAGGACATAGAGATATTCGTGTTATCGCTGCCTAGAAGCCGCCGCACCGCATTCGCCTCAATAACATCCCCTAATGGGGTAGAGGTGCCATGCGCATTGATATAATCAATTTTATCGACATCCAGCTTCGCACGGCTCAAGGCTGCTGCCATCGCGCGGTAACCGCCATTCCCATCTTCGGCAGGGGCGGTAATGTGATAAGCGTCCCCTGACAGCCCATAGCCTTTCACTTCACCATAGATCTTTGCGCCTCTGGCCTTTGCATGCTCATATTCTTCGAGCACCAATGCCCCTGCGCCCTCACCCATTACAAATCCGTCTCGGCCGGTATCATAGGGGCGTGAAGCTACCTCTGGGGTGTCATTGTAACTCGTAGACAGCGCACGCGCGGCAGCAAATCCCGCAATACCTAGACGGCAAACAGCAGCCTCTGCGCCGCCCGCCAGCATTACATCTGCATCATCAAAAGCGATAAGACGCGCAGCATCACCAACCGCATGCGCCCCTGTTGAACAGGCCGTAACCACCGCATGATTGGGGCCACGATAGCCATAGCGAATTGATATTTGACCAGAAATTAGATTTATCAAAGCAGAGGGAATAAAGAACGGACTGACACGGCGCGGCCCGCGTGCATTTAAAAGCTCGCTAGTCTCTACGATAGTTTGCAAACCGCCAATACCAGAGCCCATCATCACGCCCGAGCGATCTTGCCCTGCAATATCTTCAGGCTTCCAGCCGGAATCTTCTACCGCTTCCACACCTGCAACAATGCCAAGCTGAATAAAACGGTCAAGCTTGCGCTGCTCTTTTGGCTCTATGAAATCATCCATATTCAGCGCACCAACGCGCTGATCTTGCGGGACCTGTCCAGCTATCTGACAAGCTAGATCGTCAATCTCAAACCCAGTGATCCGGTCAATACCGCTTTGCGCATTTAGCAGGCTGTCCCAATTATGTTTCAGCCCCGCACCTAGCGGTGACACAATACCCATGCCTGTTATCACAACACGCCGCATATCACCCTCACTCCGCTTCTAGTACCGCTAAAGAAAAACGCCCTCTGCCAAAGCATTGCATTAGTATACCATACCGATGCCGCAGGCGCAGGGCGTTTTACATGCTTTGAATTAAGCCGCGTTTTCCTGAAGAAAATCAACAGCGTCTTTAACTGTCAGAATTTTTTCAGCAGCGTCATCAGGGATTTCACAACCGAATTCTTCTTCAAAAGCCATAACCAACTCAACGGTATCAAGACTATCTGCGCCTAAATCATCAATAAAGGATGCGCCTTCGATAACCTTATCACCGTCCACGCCAAGATGTTCAACAACGATGCCTTTTACGCGATCTGCAATATCACTCATTTTTATCTTCCTTAAAAGCTTAAGCGGAACCAGTTAAACTGGCACTCTGCCCATCAGTTTCGCAGGGGATATCATAGATGCCATCAGAATACCAGTCAAAAATACTACCACAAAAAACCTCGTAATACAGTTTTTCGATAGGGGCTAAAAATTCCCCAAAAAATCCGCTAGCAGTACACTGGGCAATTCACTGGGCAATTCACTGGGCAGTTTAGCTGGCAATAAATTCCAGCCATATTACAGCATGGCCATATTACAGCATAGCCAAATTAGAGCACAGCCATATTACAGCATGGCCATATTACAGCATAGCCATCCCGCCATTTACATGCAAGGTTGACCCCGTTACGTAGCCCGCCTCATTACTTGCAAGATACAAAGCGGCGGCGGCAATTTCATCGCCCTGCCCTAAACGACCAGCAGGCACATTCACCAGCAGCTTATCTTTTTGCTCATCAGTTAGCGCGTCTGTCATTGGCGTTTCAATAAAGCCGGGCGCAATCACATTTACGGTAATGCCGCGACTTGCCACCTCTGCTGCCAGTGATTTGCTAAAACCAATCATCCCTGCTTTAGACGCCGCATAGTTTGTTTGGCCGGGATTGCCCGTAACCCCAACAATAGAGGATATAGAAATAATCCGGCCCCAACGCGCCTTCATCATTGCCCGCATAGCATTTCGGCAAAGTAGCATACTCGCTGTCATATTGACTTCCAGTACATCATCCCATTCTGCATCTTTCATACGCATAAACAAATTATCTCTCGTGATGCCAGCATTATTCACCAGAATATCAACTGAGCCTGCCATGTCTGCCGCACTGGATATCATAGAGGAGACGGCCTCGCGGTCTGATAAATTGGCGGTTAGTACATGGGCGCCGTTGCCTAGCTCTGCTCTGAGGCTTTCCAGTTTTTCTGCCCGCGTGCCATGCAATACCACCTGCGCGCCTCTAGCGTGCAAAGCGCGTGCAATAGCACTTCCGATACCGCCGCTTGCACCAGTGATAAGAGCCGATTTTCCGGTTAGATCAAACATCATTTCTTCCCCTTTTGAAGTTAGCCTTGCTAGCAAGCTATTCTTTAAAGATTAAAGGCCTTTTGGATATCTTCTAGCGTATCAACAGAAAGAATTTCTGCCTCTGGTGCCGCCCGCTTGGCAAGCCCTGACAAGACTTTTCCCGTGCCCAGCTCTAGGAAGCGGGTTACGCCATTAGCCACCATAAATTCCATTGTTTCGCGCCAGCGCACGCGCCCGGTTACCTGCGCAATTAAATTTGCCCGCAACTGCTCGGCACTTGTCTCGGTTGAAGCGGTAATATTGCACACAACAGGTACCCGCGCATTTCGCATATTTGTGCTGCCTAGCGCTTCTGCCATCACATCTGCGGCAGGTGCCATCATGGCGCAATGAAAAGGGGCACTTACGGGCAGCGATATTACCCGGCGCAAGCCCTTATCACGGGCAATTTCCATCGCAGCTTCTACGGCTTTAGTCTCGCCGCTTACCACAATTTGACCCGCCGCGTTATCATTGGCAATTTCAACAAGGCCTGTGGGGGATGCTGCTTCTATAACCGCATCAGCAAGTTCAAGATCTGCGCCAAGCAAGGCTGCCATTGCGCCTTCGCCTACAGGTACAGCTTTTTGCATAGCCTCACCACGCAAACGAAGGAGCGAGGCTGTGCTTGCCACCTCAATACCCTGCGCCGCGCAAAGAGCTGAATATTCCCCCAAAGAGTGGCCAGCAACAAAATCACATAAGCTCTCAATCGGCTTGCCCGTCACATCCTCAATTGTCCGCAAGGTTGCAATCGAGCTTGCAAACAAAGCAGGTTGAGCATTCTGGGTAAGCTGCAATTCATCTGACGGGCCTTCTGCCATCAAACCAGAGAGATTGAAACTCAATATCGCATCAATTTCGGCTAAAATATCACGGGCAACTTGGCTTTCTTTAGCCAAAGCTGTTGCCATGCCCGGTGTTTGCGATCCCTGTCCTGGAAATAAAAACGCTGTTTTTGACACCTTAACCTCTTTCGTTAACCTATATTATCTCAAAAGCAGTGATATCAGAACTATCACCGCCCATATATAGCCATTATCAGCGCGTGCGAATCAAGACTTGATTTTTACAGCCTTTTGCGGCATAACCCAGCTTCTGTGAAATCGGTTTGATCGCTTGATGGAGCTCAACTTTTCAGCAGGGCGCTTATCAAACCTTCATTATCCTTGCCAGCTTAACGCCGAAAAGAGCTGGTTCGTCTAAAGCAATTCTGCTTTCAGACAATAAGCCAAAAGGAGACTTACATGCGGCTTTATGAAAGCGTGTTTATCGCACGCCAAGACGTTTCTACGCAATTAGTGGAATCGCTTACAAAAGATTTCTCTGCCATCATCGAAAATGGTGGGGGCAAGATTCACAAACATGAATATTGGGGTCTACGCGCCCTTGCCTATCGGGTCAAAAAGAACCGTAAAGGGCATTATGTGATGCTGAATATCGAAGCAGACAATGACACGCTGAGAGAATATGAGCGGATCATGGGTTTGAACGAAGATATCCTTCGCTTTATGAATATCTCAATTGAGGAAGTCGAAGAAGGCCCGTCTGTGATGATGCAAGCACAAAAGGCAGAACGGTCACCGCGCGGCGAGCGAAGCGACCGGGGTGATAGAGGTGACCGGGGCGACCGGGGGGGCGATAGAGACGCCAAACCTGCCCCTGCTAGCGATGCCGATAGTGAAGCACCAGCAGAAACAGCAACAAAAGCAGATGGGGAGTAAGCGATGACAAAGCTAGAAATTACACGCAGTGCTGTACGCAGACCGCAAGGTCGCCGTCGTAAATCATGCCCTTTTTCAGGGCCAAATGCGCCGCAAATTGATTATAAGGATGTAAAGCTTCTGACCCGCTTTACCTCGGAGCGCGGAAAAATTGTCCCTTCACGTATTTCTGCAGTTTCCGCGAAAAAACAGCGTGAGCTGTCAACGGCTATCAAACGCGCCCGCTATTTGGCGCTGATGCCTTATGTGATCAGCTAGGCGGGAAAGGATACACAAAACATGGAAATCATTCTTCTTGAACGTGTGGATAAGCTGGGCAAGCTTGGCGATGTCGTCAACGTAAAGCCGGGCTATGCACGCAACTATCTCCTGCCAACGGGTAAGGCGCTGAGAGCGAATAAAGCCAATCGGGAAAAGTTTGAAGCCGAACGCGCAGATCGTGAAAGCCGTAATGCAGAAGCACGCAGCTCTGCGGAAGGCGCCATGAAGAGCATGGAAGGCCTGTCAGTTATCTTGGTTCGTGCTGCCTCTGAAATGGGCCAGCTCTTTGGTTCTGTTTCTGCCCGTGATATTGCCGACGCGGTTGGCGAAGCTGGCCATAGCATCGAAAAACGGCAAGTGATTATGGATAAGGCGATTAAAACCCTTGGCCTGTTCCCTGTGAGAGTAAATCTGCATGCAGAAGTGCAAATTGAAGTGATTGTGAATATTGCACGCTCTGCCGAAGAAGCCAAGAAACAGGCAGAAACAGGTGCAGCGGTTGTGACAAACTATGATGCTGAAGAAGAAAGCGTCGAAGCTGTTGCAGACGCCGCTATAGCTGAAGCTGAAGCAGAAGCGCCTGCTGAAACCTCTGAGGAAGCGCCTGCTGAAGCAGAACTAGAAGCAAGCGATAGCGAGGAAGAAGCCGCTAGCTAGGCTTTTTATCGCGTTCAAATTTTTAAAGCCCTATGGAAAGCCCTATGAGATAGTTTCATGGGGCTTTTTTCTTGAGTTACCCCCATTATTCACGTTATTCACAATTTATTTTTGAAAATATTATCGCTAGAATAGTCTCCATGTCAGAGAATGCTTCCGATCCCATTATTGCCACCCTTCCCGGTATTGCATCTAGCCAGCTGCCGCGCAGTCTGCCGCAAAATATTCAGGCAGAGCAAAGTTTTATAGGCGCATTGCTTCTAGATAATGAGGTTATGGATAGGTTGGAAATCCCGCTTCGGGCAGAGCATTTCCATGACCCAGTGCATGGCCAGATTTATGAAGCGGCAGCCCGGCTTATCGGGCGCGGACAGCTTGCAAACCCGGTTACCTTGAAAGCGTTTTTTGCGAATAGCACTGCCTTTGGCGATGACGGCGCTGATGCCTATCTGGGGGATTTGGTAGATGGGGTTATCTCGGTATCAGATGCGCCAAACTATGCAGATGTGGTGCATGAGGCCTATCTTAGACGCGAATTGGTGCGTATTTCTGATCAGGTTACCCATGATGCGCAAAATCCGGACTTAGAAAGACCGGCTATGACGCAAATCGAAGCAGCTGAGCAATATTTATTCTCACTGGCTGAAACCGACAGCTCTGATAATGGTTTGCGAAGCTTTGATGTGATTCTGGGTGAAACGGTGCGGATGGCCGAATTGGCGGCCAAGAATGACGGGCATCTGTCTGGGGTTAGTACTGGGCTGACCAGTTTAAATAATTTACTAGGGGGGTTGCAGAAATCAGATTTGGTTATTCTGGCTGGACGTCCAGCCATGGGCAAAACCGCGCTGGCAACCAATATCGCCTTTCATGCTGCCTCAACCACCCGCACTGGTGAAGAGCCTGTGCCTGTAGCCTTTTTCTCTTGCGAGATGTCAGCAGAACAGCTGGGAACGCGGATATTAGCAGAACGGTCTGAAATTGATTCTGAAGCTATCCGGCGCGGCAATCTATCTAGTGCGGAATTTATGGGGCTGGTTGAAGCAAGTGACCAGATAGCAAAAGCCCCTTTTTATATTGATGATACACCCGCGCTCTCAGTCAGCCAGCTTGCCAGCCGCGCACGCCGGCTGAAACGCACGACGGGTTTAGGGCTTATCGTCATTGATTATCTGCAGCTTTTGCAAGCGCAGCTTGGCTCGCGGCCAGAGAACAGGGTTCAGGAAATCTCAAATATTAGCCGCTCGCTAAAAGCCATTGCAAAAGAGTTGGATGTGCCCGTTCTAGCCCTGTCGCAATTATCACGTGCGGTTGAACAGCGCGAAGACAAGCACCCTAATCTTGCAGATTTGCGGGAATCAGGCTCTATTGAGCAAGATGCCGATGTGGTAATGTTTGTTTATCGGGAAGAATATTACTTAAATAAAAGTGAGCCTGTTCAAAAGGAAACGGAAACCGAAGAGAAGTTCAATTTGCGGTATCAGCTCTGGCAGGAACGGCTTGAAAAATCAAATGGTACGGCTGAAATTATTATTGCAAAACAGCGTCATGGCCCTGTTGGCATCGCTAATGTAAGCTTTGAAGGACGGCTCACCAAATTCTCTGATCTTGCAAGCCCTGATAGCCTGCCAGATAATTTTTGACCTCCTTTTCCTTCAATGAGCCGATAGCCCCTTTTTACCGGAAGCCCGTTTTTAAAGGATAAAGATGACCTCATCTCAGCTTCACATTGATCTGTCGGCAATCAGCGATAATTACCGCACCCTGCACAGCCTGACGCGCCAGACAACAAAGACAGCTGCCGCTGTAAAGGCAGATGGCTATGGGCTGGGTATGGAAGCGGTATCAGGCGCATTATATCAGGCAGGTTGTGCCACATTTTTTACCGCCCAAATACAGGAAGCTATAAGCTTGCGTGCAGCCTTTAGAGATAAGGGTTATGATGGCGCGAATATTGCCGTACTAGAAGGCCCGCACACCAAAGATTTGGCGCTTTATGAGGCGCATAAGCTAACGCCTGTGATCAATCATCCCGGACAGGCAGAGGCTCTCGCAGCCTATCAACGCCGTTCGGGAAAGCGCCTAGCGGCTATTTTGCATATAGATACAGGTATGAACCGGCTTGGATATGGCCAAGATACCCACGATTTGTTAATCGGTGATAATAGCCCCCTAGCAGAGCTAAATCTTTGCTTGGTGATGAGCCATCTTGCTTGCGCTGACGAGCCAGAAAATGAGTATAACCGCTTCCAGCTGGAACAGTTTCAAAATCTAACCGCATCTTTTGCAAGCATTCCTAAAAGTTTTTCTAATAGCGGCGGTATTTTTCTGCCCCCTTCTTATCATTTTGATTTAACGCGCCCGGGTATTGCCCTATATGGCGCGATGCCTGACCCAGCTATGCAAAATAAACACTTAAAACCGGTTGTTTCGTGGTATGCCGATATTATTCAGATACGAAACCTAAAAAAGGGCGAATGCGCAGGCTATGGGGCTATGTTCACAGCGGAGGCGCCTACCCGCCTTGCCACGATTGCGGCGGGTTATGCAGACGGATATGCGCGCGCCCTTTATCAGCCGCAAAAGGGTGGAATTGCGAAGGTTGAAATTGCAGGCAAACACGTACCGCTAGCTGGCCGGGTGTCTATGGATTTGCTTATAGCAGACGTCACCAGCCTAAGTGATGCAGAACTGCAATCCGCAAACAAAGCTTGCCTACTAGGCCCCCATTACGGTTTGCCCGAAATGGCCGCAGATAGAAATACAATAAGCTATGAAGTATTAACAGGTCTTGGCGATCGTCTAACGCGTCTATATGATGGGGCATACGCAAGCTGACACCCCTTTTTAAAAGACAAATAGATGCTTAATTTTATTGCAAATATCGGTAAAGCAAGTTTGAATTTTCTAGCCTCTATAGGCCGGCTAACTCTTTTTGCTGCTGCCGCTATCCGCTGGACTATTTTTCCGCCCTATTATGGCAAGCAATTATTGCGGCAAATGCTGGATATTGGTTTTTACTCGCTCCCTGTAGTGGGGCTGACGACGCTATTCTCAGGTATGGTTCTAGCCTTGCAAAGCTATACAGGCTTTGCCCGTTTTTCAGCCGAAGATACCGTTGCAACAGTGGTTGTGCTGTCGGTTACGCGGGAGCTTGGCCCTGTGCTAGCCGGATTAATGGTAGCGGGGCGGATTGGCGCGTCTATGGCCGCAGAAATTGGCACAATGCGGGTAACAGACCAGATTGATGCGCTAGACACGCTATCGACACGGCCAATGCAATATCTGGTTGCTCCGCGCCTTTTAGCTGGAACGCTATGCTTACCTATTTTGGTACTGATAGGGGATATTATCGGGGTTTTGGGCGGCTATCTTGTAGGGGTCTACCAGCTTGGCTTTAATCCGGGTGTTTA
Organism: Alphaproteobacteria bacterium; assembly: GCA_022425485.1. Classification (GTDB taxonomy): domain Bacteria; phylum Pseudomonadota; class Alphaproteobacteria; order Puniceispirillales; family Puniceispirillaceae; genus JADHLI01. The sequence continues at coordinate 40,798 of JAKMFL010000057.1, forward strand.
TCTCTCACGCACTATGGAATTTCTGGAAATCTCGGATGTTACCCTTGGGCTGATTAAGGCCGCCGTATTTGGGTTTTTAATTGCTTTAATGGGTTGTTATCACGGCTATAATAGTGGCCGTGGGGCTGAAGGCGTAGGCCATGCCACGACCAATGCGGTGGTATCTTCCTCCATTCTTATTCTGATTTCCAACTATCTTGTTACCGCGCTGTTTTTTGGGTAGAGGCTAATGATGAACGCAAAAAATGCATCACCAAAAATTAGCATTGAAAAGCTGGTCAAAGAGTTTGATGGCAAAACAGTGCTTAAAGATATTAGTCTAAGCGTCGATGCAGGGCAGTCATTATGTATTATTGGCACCTCTGGTTGTGGTAAGTCGGTCACGCTGAAATGCTTACTTGGGCTGATAACGCCTAGCGGGGGTTCCATCAAGGTAGATGGCCTTGAAATGGTCGGACAGACACGGTCTCAGCGGGAGGCTACCTTAAAGAAATTTGGTATGACTTTCCAGTTTGGCGCGCTCTTTGACAGCCTGCCCATATGGCAAAATATTATGTTCCGCCCCCTTCAACAAGGCGATGTTACCCGTCAAGCAGCGCGAGAAGAAGCGCTGCATATTGCCACCCAGCTTGGCCTGCGTGCAGATGTAATCGATCAATTTCCAGCAGAACTATCTGGCGGTATGCAAAAGCGTGTTGCCCTTGGACGTGCTATCGCTGATAAGCCAGAAATTCTGCTTTTCGATGAGCCAACCTCTGGGCTTGACCCCATTACCGGCGGGGTTATCGATAATCTTATTCTAGATGCTGTAAAGCGTCTGGGGGCAACAGCGTTAACCATTTCACATGATATGGCCTCTGTGCGGCGCATTGCAGATGTGGTCGCGATGATCCATGAAGGACGCATAATCTGGTGCGGCCCAGCTTCCAAAATGCATGAAAGCGGTATCCCAGAAGTTGATCAGTTTGTGCATGGACATCCAGAAGGCCCGCTAACGAATAAAAAGACTGTAACACAGCAGAAAGCGCAGGCTTAGATGGCGCGTACCCTCTCGCAATATCATTGTCAGTCATGCGGCGCAGTTACAGCAAAATGGAGCGGCAAATGTGATGCTTGCGGAGAATGGAATACGTTAAGTGAAGAGCGGGTCGAAGCCACACCGGGCAAAAAGCGCAAGGCAGGTGGCCGTGCTATAGACCTTGTACCCCTTGCCAAGAGTGAGCACACAAGCCCTGCCCGCCGTTTGGTTACTGGCTTGGAAGAATTTGACAGAGTAACTGGCGGCGGCCTTGTCGCGGGTTCAGCTATCTTGATCGGCGGTGATCCGGGTATTGGCAAATCAACATTGTTATTGCAATTAGTATGTAAGCTTGCCGCTGCTGGACGAAAGGCCGCCTATATTACTGGTGAAGAATCAGCTGATCAGGTGCGTATGCGCGCGCAACGCTTGGGCGTGATGGATAGCTCTGCAACCCTTGCCACGGCAACCAACGCAGTAGATATTGCCGAGACAGTCCGTTCCACACCAGATCTTGATTTGTTGGTCATAGATTCTATCCAAACCATGTATGTCCCGAACCTTGAAAGTGCGCCCGGCACTGTCTCGCAAGTGCGGGCAGCGGCGCATGAGCTTATCCGCGCTGCAAAAACCAGTGATGCTGCAATTGTATTTGTTGGGCATGTCACCAAAGATGGCGCCATTGCGGGGCCTCGTGTGCTAGAGCATATGGTGGATTGCGTCTTGTATTTTGAAGGCGATAGGTCACATCATTTCCGCATTTTGCGCGGTGTTAAAAACCGTTTTGGCGCAACAGATGAAATTGGCGTCTTTGAGATGTCTGAACAGGGCCTGCAACAAGTGCCCAACCCCTCTGAGTTATTTTTGGGTGAGCGCCAACAAAATGTAGCTGGAACCGCTGTTTTTGCGGGGTTGGAGGGAACGCGCCCCTTGCTGGTGGAGATAGAAGCCCTTGTTGCCCCGTCTTCGCTGGCTAGCCCGCGCCGCAATGTTGTGGGCTGGGATTCTGGCCGATTAGCGATGCTGACTGCAGTTCTGGAAGCCCGCTGCGGCGTACCGCTTTCAGGTAGAGACATCTTTTTAAATGTTGCAGGTGGCCTGCGTATTGCAGAGCCCGCTGCCGATTTAGCGGTTGCAGCTGCACTGGTATCGTCTGTGAGTGCCAAGCCATTGCCTGCCCGCGCAGTCTTTTTCGGAGAGGTAGCTTTATCGGCTGAATTACGCCAAGTACCACAAGCTGAAACACGGCTGAAAGAAGCTGCGAAGCTAGGTTTCGAGCAAGGCTTTATGCCAAAATTTAGCAAAAAAGTTAGGCCACCATCTGGAATTTCCACCACCCAGCCAGATAATCTGTCTGATTTTATAGAATTGTTATCGGGGCGCTTTTAATGGGAAATAAAGTGCTGCATTTTTGGTTCTATCAATCCTATTCTAGAGCAGGGTTAGGCTTTGAAATATGCGATAGCCGAACAGCAGGAGGGGCTAGATAATGCCTGCATTTGATTTTAGCAGCCTAACTTATTTTGACTATATTGTGCTGTTTACCATTGGCGTATCGGCAATATTTTCAATGCTGCGCGGGATGACACGCGAATTTTTAGGGCTAGCAGGATGGCTTGTAGCTGTCTTTGTTGCGGTAACCACTGCACCGACCATAAGCACTTGGCTTTCCAGCTTTATCAAAGTGGAAGGACTAACTGAAATCCTAGCGTGGGCACTGCCCTTTGCTGGCAGTATTATCATCTGGTTTATTCTAGCATCGCTGATATCGCCAGGCCTGAAACGTGCAGGGCTAGGCGCATTAGATACATGGTTTGGGATTTTGTTTGGGGTGTTGCGCGGCGTGCTATTTTCCATGATTCTCTATAGCGGTTGTGTCATTTATGCTGGCAAGGAAAGCGATTTAGAAGAGGGCATTTTAAACAGCGAAAGCGGGCCTTATATAAGCAGCCTTATCGTATCTGTTCAGAAGAGCACGCTGCTGCCTTCTATCGTCAGCGACAGTCTTGGCGCTATCCGCCTTGATATGGACAGACCAGATTTGGGCAATGAGATCGGGGATGCGGTAGTTGAAGGTGCTGAAGACACAGCCGATAGGTTTGAGCTGCTTCCAGATGAGAAAAATTGATCACGCGGCCGCTAAAAAAGTCGGCGTTTTCACCTCCCGCAAGGCTTCAGGTAATAGACGCAGGAAGCCGGGTATGCTAGGCTTCCCCTATTCAGAAAATATGTGTTCAGATACCGGTTTAGTGAGATGATGAAACGACTAGCTGACCTGCCCGAAAATGACGGGCATAACCAAGACAGCTTGCAAGAAGAATGCGCTGTTTTTGGCATTTATGGCAATAGCGAAGCACATCTTCTTACTGCCCTTGGATTACATGCCTTGCAGCATCGCGGGCAAGAAGCCACTGGCATGGTGAGCTTTGATGGCGAAAAGTTCAATTCATTCAAAGGCATCGGTCATGTTGGTGAGAATTTTAGCGCTGGCTCCAAAACCTTAAACGACTTGAAAGGTCATGTTGCTATTGGCCATAACCGCTATTCGACCACTGGTTTGAATGAAGTGCGCAATATCCAGCCTTTCCTGACAGAAATGGGTTTTGGTAATTTTGCCATTGCCCATAATGGCAATTTGATTAATGCCGAACGCTTGCGCACCAGCCTTGTTGAAACGGGTAGCCTGTTCCAATCCACCACCGATACCGAAGTGATCATTCATCTGGTAGCTCGCTCTCATCAGAATGACCCTGTAGGCCGGCTAACCGAAGCATTGCAACAGGTATCTGGGGCTTATGCGCTGGTCAGTGTAGTGGATGACCAGCTGATAGGGGTGCGCGATCCAAACGGAATACGTCCGCTTATCTTGGGCAAATTGGGTGAGGCCTATATTTTGGCTTCAGAAACCTGTGCACTTGATATTATTGGCGCAGAGTTTATCCGTGATATTGAACCTGCCGAGATGGTGGTTATCTCTAAGGACGGCATTAAAAGCCATAAAATTAGTACTGAAAAACCCTCGCGCTTCTGTATTTTTGAATATATTTATTTTGCCCGTCCTGATTCTTCGCTTGAAGGCCGGTCTGTTTATCAGGCACGCAAGGATATTGGCGGTGAGCTTGCCAAGGAAGCCAATGTAGTAGCTGATTTGGTTATACCTGTGCCTGATTCAGGCGTGCCCGCAGCGCTTGGCTATGCCCAGCAATCTGGCATTCCTTTTGAGCTTGGCATTATTCGCAACCATTATGTTGGGCGTACCTTTATCCTACCTACCGAAGCTGGACGAACCTCTGGGGTGATGATGAAGCATAACGCCAATTCTGAGATTGTAGCGGGCAAGGATATCATCTTGGTTGATGATTCCATCGTCAGAGGCACAACCTCGCGTAAAATTGTTACGATGATGCGCGAAGCTGGCGCAAAGACTGTGCATATGCGCATCGCCAGCCCACCAACCACGAACCCCTGTTTTTATGGTGTAGATACGCCTGAAAAAGACAAATTAATGGCCGCGAAATTAAGCGTTGCGGAAATGTGTGCCGAAATTGGGGCTGACAGTCTTGCATTTATATCCATTGATGGGCTTTATCGCGCGATGGGGGAGAAGGCAAGAAACTCTAGCTTGCCACAATTTTGTGATGCCTGCTTTACTGGTGAGTATCCGGTTATCGAAACCAGCTATAATAAAATCGCCTAAATAGAGGCCAATTTTCAATATATATCAAGGACTAACCGTTTAGTGATGTCACAGGATTTATCGGATAAGGTTGTTTTAATTACAGGGGCAAGCCGCGGCATAGGCCGGGCGGCGGCGCTTGCTTGTGCGCATGCGGGAGCAGAGCTGATTATCACGGCGCGCACAGTGGCTGGCCTTGAAGAGCTCGATGATGAGATTAGCCTAGCTGGCGGGCAAGCTACTATTGTTGAGCTTGACCAGAGCGACCATGAAGCGATGCCGCGATTAGCGCAAGCGATAAGCAGCCGTTGGGGACGCCTAGATGGGTTTGTGGCTAATGCTGGCCAGCTTGGGCAAATGGCGCCATTGCCGCATATTGATAGCGAAGTTTTTGAACGTACCATTGATATCAATCTCGTTTCTATCTGGCATCAAATAGCCGCGCTTGATCCCCTTTTACGCCAGTCACAGTCAGGAAGGGCGGTTCTGGTATCCAGCAGCGTTGCCCATGGCGCAAACGCCTTTTGGGGCGGTTATGCGGTATCTAAAGCTGGGCTGGAGGCGATGGGCAGAGTGTGGGCAGCTGAAAGTGAGCAAACTAATCTGCGTATTAATATGCTGAATCCGGGTGGCACAAAAACGGCAATGCGCGCAGCAGCTTATCCCGGCGAAAATCCAGATGCCCTGCCAACGCCTGAAGATATAGCCCCTGCCTTTGTTTGGATGCTAAGTGCCGATTGCACCAGCCAAGGCGAGCTTTACCGCGCGGCTGATCTTATTTAATCAAATCTTGAAAACACTCAAATCTATGCGTATAGCTAGAGCTCTTTAAGCCGTTCTGGCAATAGGGCGGCTGCTAGTGGTTGTTCTAGAAAATCAGCTCTACCCGCTATTCGGCAAGCTAGGCTATGCGCCAAAAATCCAGCAAGCGTAAGGCCGCGAGCACCAAGAGCAGTGAGCATATATTTCGTCTCACTTATCTCTCCAGCGACAGGCAGTCTATCAGCTACTGCAAGGCGCAGCGCACGCCGCCCTGAATAGCTATCTGGAGACGCAGCAAGGCTTTGTAATATTTCTGGCATCAGCGCAAGATTTTGCAGATGACCTTCTTTTGTGATTTCTGCGCCCTCATGAGGGTCAAAGCCAGCACCCGCAATTTGCATCCCTGCCCCGCAAGGTAGCAAATAGCCAGAATAATTAATGGCCATTTTAAGCTGGGATAGAGCTGTATCCTGCGGCATATAGCTTAGCTGGCCAGAGGTTATCTGAAACCGCTTTTTCGGCACAATCCCGTCATTTATCAGCTGGGGGGTTGCAGCCCCCCCACAATAAATAACATGGCTCGCCGTGAAATACTGGCCGTCATGGCACTTAATCTGCCACTCTCCCTCTTCGCCGCTTACTTCCCTCACGCCAGCATTAGTATGAACCAGACTGCCAGCTATAAGCGCTGTGCAATAAGCAGGCGGGGAGACGACACCGCCAGCAGCGTGATATAACCCGCCCATACCAACTTCGATACCAATCTTTTCTGCAACAGCCTTTGGTGTAAGGTAGGTAGCTAAATCTTCAGGAAAGCCTTGCGCTGATATTTTGGCTTGGCGGGAAGCTTTACGTTCGGAGAAATCTAGGCTGACGACGCCCGGGGATAAGATGAGTTGATGCCGTTCAGCAAATTTCTGGGCGTCTGCTAGGGCAGAAATAGATAACCGTGCGGCTGGCATATCCCCGACACTTAAAAACGGCACCAGCAAACCCGCAGGATTGCCAGAAGCGGCAGGGGCTATTTCATTGGCCTGCTCAAGGATAAAATGAGGGATATTTAGCTCTGCCAGCGCATATGCCATCGCTGCACCAGCTATGCCGCCGCCAATTATGGCCACTTGTTCAACCGAACGCGCTTTTGCGCGGTTAAATCCCTTATCATAAATCCCTTTTAGCATATCCCGCTTGCGCCCAAATCCGGGGGTTTTTTCAAGATCAAAGCCTGCTTCACTTAGATGGGTGCGCACCTGCCGCGCGACCGTAAAACTTGATAGCCTTGTTCCTTTTTTGGATAGCCGGGCTATTTCATTGCAGACCGGCTGTGACCAAATCTGTGGATTCTTTGCCGGAGCAAACCCATCCAAAAACCAGAAATCAGCTGCAAAAGATAGGCGAGACAACGCTGCCTCTGCTTGGCCATAATGCAGTTGCACCCGCACCTGCCCCCCCAACAGGGAAAACCGATGCACGCCATGCCAGCGGCGCGGCCAATTTGCGATTAGATCATGTGAAAGGCGCGTTAATTCAGGAAAGGCATTATGCGCAAGACGGGCATCTTTTGCCTCCAACGGTGCAGCTTCAAAGCTGATAAAATCTATCTGACAGCTGCTACCAGCCTTGGTGATTGCCGCGCACAAAGCCAATAAATTCAGCCCCGTTCCAAATCCGGTTTCAGCAATGATAAGATGAGATGCATGCGCCAATGCATCCAAAGCCCCGCTACCATCAATAAATACATAGCGGCTTTCAGCAAGCCCATCTTCTGCGGAAAAATACACATCCCCTACATCGATGGCGCGCAAAATTCCATCATCAAAAGAGACCGAAGCAGGCGGCAATTGCGGCAGAGGTGGCTGTTCCATAGCGCTTATCTCTAGCAGTAATACAAGAATTTGTCTGCATCTGAAATTGGGAATAATTCGCATGAGGCGAAAAGTGTTAATGCCCCTATACTTAAGCATAGGGATGGGACAAAACCCCATCATTTTAGGGAACAAAGGACGTGCCCCTTTTGGAAAGGGGATAATTTTTTATTAAGGTTAAGACGGCTTTTAGGTCAGTAAGACTAATAGACTAGGTGAGATAGCGACATGGTCAAACTAGCCATTCTCATTCTTCGGCATATGCTGTCATCAGGACAGCTAAAGATATCGCTCCCCGGCAAGCCAGATATTGTTGTAACGGCACGCAATAGAGGCTGGAGGGCTGGGAAAGGGCAGCATCCTGATAAAGGGGCCAGTACTGGTGCTGGTATTGGCATTGGCATTAGCTTACCGCGCCCTTCTGCATTATTGGCACTGGTATTGCGTCCAGACCCGCTAATTGGTGAATATTACATGCGCGGCGAGCTCGTCCTAACAGAAGGCTCCTTCGAAGATTTTATTGCCTTCTTGTTCCAGAATACACAAAGCTGGCGCCATAGCGTAATCGGGGCTATTTATTGCCAGTTCTGGGAGATAATCGGCTGGTTTGCCTCTTTAAATCCTATCGGGCGTTCCCGCCGCAATGTTGCCCATCATTATGATTTAACCGACCAGCTATTTGATCTGTTTTTAGACGAAAACCGGCAATATTCACGCGCCTATTTTCGCGGAACAGCCGATACATTAGACATCGCACAAAAACAGAAAATAGCCAGATTGGCTGCCAAGCTTCATCTGCAAGCAAATATGCGGGTTTTAGATATTGGCTGCGGTTGGGGCGGGCTCGCTACCGCCCTGTCCAAATGCGCAAATAATCTCCATATTACGGGTATCACCTTGTCCGAAAATCAATATGCTTTTTTCAAAAAATCAATTGAAGAAAACAGCCTAAACAAACTGCTATCGGTAGAGTTGCAGGATTACCGTAAATTGGGTCATCGCCGCTTTGAGCGTATTATTTCAGTGGGTATGCTTGAACATGTGGGCAAGCAAAATCTAAATAAATTTATGGCTACAATAGACCAGCATCTAGCCGATAATGGGGTGGCTGTTATCCATTCCATTGGCCGCAATGGCCCGCCTTGCGCGACCAGCCCTTGGCTGATGAAATATATTTTCCCCGGCGGCTATCTGCCTACCTTGAGGCAAATGATGCAGGCGATTGAAAGAACCACTTTAAAAGTAACCGATATTGAAATAATGCGTTTGCATTATGCCGAAACCCTGAGCCATTGGCGCACACGCTTTGAGGCGCATAAGGACAAGCTACCCGAACATTATGATGAAGCCTTTATCCGAATGTGGCAATTTTATCTAATTTGTAGTGAAAATTATTTCAGATATGCGCATGGCATGGTATTCCAGATTCAGCTAGCGAGACGCCAAGAAGATGTACCGCAAACCAGAGACTATATCGCTAATGAGGAAAGACGAGTTCTGAAGCTGTTATGAGTATATCTAAATCGAATTCGGTTAAACCTTTTTATGAAACCAAATCCTTAGATGAGATGAGCAAAGCCGAATGGGAATCTTTATGTGATGGTTGCGGAAAATGCTGTGTTCTAAAGCTAGAAGATATCGATACAGGGGAAGTCTATAACACAGATGTGGGCTGCAAATTACTAGATTGCGCCTCGGCACAATGCCAGAATTATGCAGAACGCAAAACCTATGTGCCAGATTGTGTGGTATTAACACCAGAAACGCTTGGTCAGATTAGCTGGATGCCAAAAAGCTGCGCATATCGGCGCTTATATGAGGGGCGCGGTTTGGCAGACTGGCATCCGCTGATCTCTGGCACGCCAGATAGTGTTGCACAAGCAGGCCATTCAGTGGCGGGGTTAATTTTTCCCGAAGGCAGTGTTGACGATGCAGATATGCCTGACCATATCGTGAATTGGGATACAGAATAAGGCCTTTCAAAAAAAGCCTAAAAAATAGGCCGGAAAAAAGGCCTAAAAAATAGGATAGAGAGACATGAATACCCGCTGGATTTTAGTGATATTATTGACCGTAATGATGATAGCCCTCATTTGGCGCAATGAGATGTCAGATATGGCAGACCCTAGCTGGACAAAATGTAAAGAATCACTGCTGGTTCAAACCTTAACAGGAAGCTGCACCCTGCGGTATGAGGGCGAGACAGAGCCTTCATAAATATAAGATATCCTCTGGCCCCCCTTTTCCTTCACATAAAGACAAAAACAGATGGCGCACAAAAAGAACAACCAACGAATGGTGCGTAAGGGCAATCTGGGCGAGAAAATATGCGTTAACTGCCAGAAACCTTTTGCGTGGCGCAAAAAATGGGAACGTGACTGGGATCAGGTAAAATATTGCTCAGAGCGATGCCGCAGGCAAAAAGCTGACTAGACATCCTTATCTGGAATAAAACGCTTCAAATAGGCCACATTATCTGCCTCTTCGGCAGGTTTGTCCCAGCGGATAGCATGAAAACGTGGAAACCGCATCGCTATGCCTGATTTATGCCGTTTTGAGTTGTGTAACTGGTCGAAAGCAACTTCGACAACGATTTTATGTTCTACCTCGCGCACGGGGCCAAAACGGTTGATGGTATGCGCGCGCACAAATTTATCTAACTGCCGCAATTCTGTATCTGAAAAACCTGAATAGGCTTTACAGACAGGTACTAATTCTGGCCCATCCTCGCCATCGCGCCACGCCCCAAGCGTATAATCAGAATAAAATGAAGAGCGTTTTCCATGCCCGCGCTGCGCATATAAAATGACCAAATCAGCATGTTTTGGATTGCGTTTCAGCTTGAACCAATGCCCTTTTGGGCGACCAGCGATATAGGGGCTGTCAGCCTTTTTCAGCATGACGCCCTCAATTCTGGGATCTGCCTGCTCTTTTATCACCTGCAAACTTGCAAAATTATCTACTGTTAAGCACGCCGATAAATCCAATTTTGGGGCATCTTTTTGATCTGTTTCTATTCGGGTTACTTCTGTTTCCAGCCATGTCCGCCTTTGCGATAAAGGCAAGTTCCGCAAATCTTTATCGCCAAGAAATAATATGTCATAAGCACGAATAAAAACTGGAAAATCTTTTTGCATACGGCTGGTCACACGCTTGCGGTTTAAGCGTTGCTGCAGGTCATTAAAGCTGCCAACTTCCTCTGGCGTGCCGGCCAGCAATTCGCCATCTAGCACCCCTTTCCATTTCATTTCGGTGACCAGTTCAGGAAAGCTCGCAGAAACATCATCACCAGTTCGCGAAAACAGCCGCACCCCATCCTCTGCACTAACTAATTGGATGCGCGCGCCATCCCATTTCCATTCTATTTGCCAATCATCAGGCACAAAGCCCTCCTGCATCCCCTCATCTATGGGATGCGCTAGCATCATCGGGCGAAACACAGCCCTTCCCTCTGCTTCGGGGCGCTTTGTGCGTCCTTCTAGCCAGTCAAACAGGTCATCATAGGGCGGGGAAATAAGGGGCCATATTTCTTCAATTTCAGCAATATCTCTATCAAATGCATGTGCAAGGGCGGTGCGTGCCATGCGCCCAGATACGCCCACCCGCATGCCGCCTGTTGCCAGTTTTAACAGCGCCCAACGCTCGGCTACATTAGCCCTGTCCATATATCCTGCCAGTAACGGCTTGATGCCAGCACGCGGTGTATCCGCCAAGCTGGCAATGACCGCAGAAAGGCGTAAATCTTCAGCCGCTTCTGTGCCATCATGCGCGGGGCTAGCCGGCCATAACAACGCGACTGTTTCGGCTAGATCGCCCACAAAATCATAGGAAAGGGCAAAAAGTTCTGGCGAGCTTACCTCGCTAGCAAGCTCGCGCACTACCCCTGCCTTGACATGTGAGAAGCTGAGGTCGCCTGTCAGTCCGGCAAGTCCCCACCCCCTGTCTGGATGGGGGGCTTCGCGTAACCAGCCAGAAAGATGGGCCAATTTTACGGTGCGCCGCGGCGAGAATATCAGTGCCTCTAAAAGCTCGGAAAATCGTCTCATTCCATGGCCTCATCATACCCAATTAGCGATAGCGCCCGCGCTGATATCCCGCGTTGCTGACAAGCATGAATAAGCGCATCCTCTCGCCCATGAGTTACCCACACCTCACCCGGATTAACCGCTTCGATTGTGGCTAGCAAATCATCCCAATCCGCATGATCTGACAAAATTAAGGGGAATTCTACACCGCGTTGTTTGGCGCGTTGACGCACTTGCATCCACCCAGACGCAAAGACATTTAACGGGTCACTAAGCCGTCGCGCCCACACAGTATTCATTGCCGAAGGCGGCGCAATAATAATCGCCCCTTCTAGCTCTTGCGAAGGTTTGCCACGATTTGTTGACGTGGCGGGGCGTAATTCGCCAAGCTCTACCCCATATTCCTGATACAGATTACATAAATTCTGCAATGCCCCATGAATATAAATCGGCGCATTATAGCCTGCTGCGCGTAGAAGAGCGATAACCCGTTGTGCTTTGCCTAGCGCATAAGCGCCGATAAGGATAGAGCGTTCTGGAAATAAGGATTTTACCTTCAACAGCCGCTCTATTTCGGCTTTTGGATCGGGGTGGCGAAATACTGGCAGGCCAAAGGTTGCTTCGGTAATAAATATATCACAAGGAACAATTTCAAAGGCCGCGCAAGTAGGGTCAGATTTACGTTTATAATCACCAGCGGCAATCAGGCGGGTATTCTGATATTCCACAATGATTTGCGCACTGCCCAGAATATGCCCAGATGGCGCCATGCCTACGTGAACATCCCCTAGTTTTAGCTTCTCGCCATAGCGAAGCGGGGTCTTAATTTCGGCAAAATCATCGCCATAGCGCGTTGCCATAATCGCCAGCGTTTCAGGGGTTGCAATAACCTGGTGATGGCCGGGCCGCGCATGGTCAGCATGGCCATGGGTAATCAGCGCAACCTGCACCTTTGCAAGCGGGTCAATATGCGCAGCTGCTGGCAAAATGGATAAACCAGCTCTATCTATTTTTACCCAATCCATAGCATCCTGAACGCGTGCGTTAAGATTTCTTTTCTGCGCCAAATAGCTTGGCATAATTCTCAGCGCTAATTTCTTTTAGATCTTCGCGCCAATCAGCGCCAACCGCACCGCCCGCCTGAACAGCGGGGCGTTCCAGCAGTGTTTTGCGCCACGCTTTGACATGAGGATAAGCGTCTATATCGACATTTTGGCGCTTATAGCTGCGTGTCCATGGCAAGATAGCAATATCAGCAATCGAATAGCTTTCCCCAGCTATAAACTGATTTTCTGATAGGCGTTTATCCATAACACCATAAAGCCGGTTGGCTTCGTCAGAATAGCGTTTCATTGCATAATCAATGCGTGTTGGTGCATAGAAATTAAAATGATGGGCTTGCCCTAGCATTGGCCCAAATCCGCCCATCTGCCACATCAGCCATTCCTGAACCTGTATTTGGGCCCGTCTATCTGCTGGCATCAATTTGCCTGTCTTTGCGGCTAAATAAAGCAATATAGCGCCTGATTCAAAGACGGAAATCGGCTTTCCATCTGGGCCATCATGATCGATTATTGCCGGCATTCGGTTATTGGGTGAAAAGGCCAAAAAATCGGGGTCAAACTGCTCCCCCTTGCCAATATTTACGGGCTTAATGCTATATTCCAGACCCATTTCTTCGAGGGCGATAGTAACTTTATGCCCGTTCGGGGTTGGCCAGTAATATAAATCGATCATGGTCAGGCGCTTTCTTTAATTTCGGCAGATAATACCCTTGGTTTAAGAGCAAAAACCTGCATGATGCGCATCCCCAAATAAGCTTATAAAAAAAACCTTGGGTTTGTCGCGCTTTGGTTTAGATATAGTGTTAATCCATAACAAATAATAGGCTTATCAATGAGGTTGCCGCAACAATTTGCTGACTGGTTTGAGGCGAAGGGGTGGACAGCTTATCCCCATCAGCTTGATATTTTTGCGCAATCTGCTGCTGGGCGGTCAGTATTACTGGTTGCCCCTACTGGGGCGGGTAAAACCTTGTCTGGGTTCCTGCCTAGCCTGATTGAGCTTAGCCAAAACCCGCAAGACGGCCCACAAGAAGGTCTACATACACTCTATCTCTCTCCTTTAAAGGCACTAGCGGTAGATATTGCGCGCAACCTTGAAACCCCTGCACAGGAAATGGGACTGGATATCACCATCGAAACGCGCACAGGCGATACGCCGCAAGCCAAGCGCAATCGGCAACGTGTCTCGCCGCCTAATATTTTGCTTACTACCCCTGAGTCGCTTGAGCTGATGTTGAGCTGGCCTGATGCAGGAAAATTATTTGGGCAGCTTCGGTATATCATCATTGATGAAATTCATGCGCTCGTGGGAAGCAAACGTGGAGATTTGCTCGCCTTATCCCTAGCTAGCCTGCGCCATATTGCCCCCCTCAGCCAAAGCATCGGTCTTTCTGCGACCATTGCTGAGCCCGAAGAAATGCGCTGCTGGCTATCGGCAAAAATAGATGAGGTAGCCATTGTTCAGCCGCGCCTTGATAAAGATATTCATATCAACATTCTAGACAGCAAGGCAGCCTATCTGCCATGGGCAGGTCATAGTGCGTTATATGCCGCAGCAGAAATCTATGCCTTGATAAAAGAAAAGCGCCCTGCCCTGATATTCGTGAATACCAGAGCGCAGGCAGAAATGATGTTTCAGGCATTATGGCGCGAAAATGATCTAAATTTGAAGATTGGCTTGCATCACGGCTCATTAGATGTTGGCCAGAGAAGGCGCATTGAAGCGGCCATGGCACGCTCTGAGCTAGATGCGATTGTTGCTACTTCCTCGCTTGACCTTGGCATTGACTGGGCAGATATCCAGCTGGTTATTCAAATTGGCGCCCCAAAAGGTACCTCCCGCCTTATCCAACGTGTTGGACGGGCAGGTCACCAGCTTGATGCCCCTAGTCATGCCGTGATTGTTCCGGCTAATCGGTTTGAGGTTCTAGAAGCGCTGGCCGCCCGCCTAGATGTGGAAGCTAACCGACTAGATGAAATGCCGCGCCATGCGGGCGCATTAGATGTGCTAAGCCAGCATATTGTTGGACGCGCCGTTGCTGGGCCGTTTGATGAGGATAAGCTCTACGCGCAGATTATAACAGCGCCGCCCTATCGCCATTTATCGCGTGCAGATTTTGACAAGGTTCTCGATTTTGTAGCTACGGGTGGGTATGCGCTGTCTCATTACACCCAGTTTCAGAGGTTGGTAAAAGGGGTGGATGGGTTTTGGCGGCTCACCTCGCGCCGAGTAGCGACACGCTGGCGCATGAATATCGGTACTATCGTAGAAACCTCCACGATGAAGGTACGCATGAAAGGGGCGGCGCCGCTAGGGGATATTGAAGAATATTTTGTTCAAAGCCTGACCGCAGGTGATAGCTTCATCTTTGCTGGACGCATTCTAGAATTTGTCGGGGTCAAGGCGCAGCAAGCGATCGTGCGCCCCTGTACAGCAAAAGAGCCAAAGGTACCTGCTTATGCTGGCGGACGCTTACCGCTTAGCCCGGGGCTGGCAATACGGGTACGCGCATTGCTGCAAGATCGAGAACTTCACCAATATCTGCCAATACAGGTTCGTGAATGGCTGCGCTTACAGGCAGAAAAATCAACCTTGCCGCCAGCCGATAAATTGCTGGTAGAAACCTTTAAGCGTGGCCAAAAATTTTATATGGCAGCTTATGGATTTGCTGGCCGGAATGCCCATCAGACTTTAGGTATGTTGCTTAGCCGAAGGATGGAGCGACAAGGCTATGGACCGCTTGGGTTTGTCGCAACAGACTATGCGATAGCTATCTGGTCACGCCATCAAGTCACCGCACCAGAAACGCTATTTTCCAGCGATATCTTGGGCGATGACCTAGAGGAATGGATGGCTGAATCCACCATGTTAAAGCGCAGTTTCTGGCAAGTTGCCATCATCGCCGGTCTGATAGATAAACGCGCACCGGGCCAAGAAAAGTCACAAAAACAGGTGACGATTAATTCAGACCTTATTTATGATGTGTTGCGCACGCATCAGCCGCATCATCTATTACTTCAGGCCACACGCCAAGATGCCGCACGCGGGCTAACCGATATTCACAGGCTAGCTGACCTTCTGACCAGCTTTGAGGGAAATATTTTGCACAAAAACCTTAGCCGTATCTCGCCCTTATCTGTTCCCCTTCTCTTAGAGGTTGGGCGCGAAGCGGTCACCGCTTCGGCGGTAGATGACCTTCTATCTGATCTAGAAGCCACTCTCTTAGAAGAAGCTTTTGGGGTAGAAGAAGCCCTTGGGGATAGCGGTGAGAAAAAATCGCGGCCTGCCTATCAGGGTCAGCTATTATGACCAGTTCCGCATGGATAATAGGGGCCCCGCATGGATAATAGGGACCCAGCATGAATAAAGGGAAGCCTGTTATCGAAGCAGATTTTTGCGGTGTGCCTATGCAATATCATGCAGATGCAAGCCTGTACCTGCCTGAAAGCAGCACGCTTTTAGTCTCTGATCTGCATCTAGAAAAGGGTAAGGCGCAATCAAAAGCAGCCCCCTTGCCCAGATTTGACACAAGTGAAGGCATTGCAAAACTATCTGCGGCTATTGCGCGTACAAATGCTAAAGAGGTGATTTTTTTAGGAGATAGTTTTCATACGAACTTGCATGCGTTTCAGCTGCCAGTCATTTTCCGGCAACAACTTCTAGACTTGGCAAAAGACAGGGCATTTATCTGGATTACTGGAAACCATGACCCAGACTTGCCTGAATATTTGCCAGGCCAAATTGTGCCAAATTATACAGCTTCTGGCCTGTATTTAACCCACCAAATTGGGGAAGATGAGGCAAAATTTTCTGGTCTGATTTGTGGGCATTATCACCCTAAGGCGCGGATTTCTTTGCAAATTCGGAAAATAAGCGGCAAATGTTTTATTCAGGATGAAACACGGATGATAATGCCAGCTTTTGGCATTTTTACAGGGGGGCTAAATATTCTAGACCCCGCGATACAAAAGCTGCTCGGCAAAACGCAAATTGCCCATTTTTGTCATGCAGGCAAGATCTATAAATTTCCGGTAGATCGGAAAATCTTCTTAAAGAGCTAGCGATTATAAGACGCTTCGAGCGTTAGGGTAAAAAAGGGACAGGTTAAATGCGTATTGCGGTTATTGGCGCAGGTATATCAGGGCTAGGGGCGGCATGGCTTGCCAGCCGCGAACATCATGTAACATTATATGAAAAAGCGCCGCGTATTGGCGGGCACGCGCATACGGTCGACGCGCATTTCAACGATGTCTCGATTGCCGTGGATACGGGCTTTATTGTTTATAATGAAGCTAATTATCCTAACCTTATCGGTTTATTTGATACATTGGGGGTCGAAACCCTGCCAACAGATATGTCATTTTCGGTATCTATGCGCGGGCAAAATTTCGAATATGAAGGCTCTTTGCGCGGACTGATTGCACAACCCTCTAATCTTTTGCGCCCACGCTTCTGGTCAATGCTTTCAGGGCTCGTAAAATTCTATTCCACTGGCATGGCAGAAAAAGATAAAGGCCCGGCTGATGAAACCCTTGGCGGTTTTATCAAAAGATGCAAATTATCAGATGCGTTTGTTGAGGATCACCTGCTTCCTATGGGCGCAGCTATCTGGTCATGCCCAGCAGAAACAATGCTTGATTATCCGGTGCGCTCCTTCCTTCAATTTATGGAAAACCACCGCTTGATGGATTTTACCGGCCGGCCGATGTGGCGTACGGTCAAGGGCGGATCGCGTGCCTATGTTGACAAAATTGTAGCTGATTTAGGAGATGCAATAGAGGTAGATAGAAATATCACCGCTATTCGGCGCGAGGCAGGCGGTGTGGTGCTAACCATAGAGGGGCAAGGAGAGGTTTGGTACGACTATGCAATATTGGCCGCCCATGCCGATGAAAGCCTGTCCATGATAGAGGATGCGAGCCCCCAAGAACGCGATATCCTCTCCAGCTTTTCTTTTTCTGACAATCACGTCATCCTGCATTCTGACCCTAAATTAATGCCCAAGCGGCGCGGCGCATGGGCCGCATGGAACTATCTAGAAAATCAGGATGAAACTCTAGCTGTGAGCTATTGGATGAACCGCTTGCAGAGTTTGGATGAGCGCTATCCATTATTTGTTACTCTAAATCCCGAGACGCGCCCAGATACCGCCCTCATTCACCGTGAAATTGATTATCAGCACCCTATTTTTGATAGCAAAGCGATACAGGCACAAGAGCGGCTACAAGAGATTCAAGGCCAGAATGGGCTGTTCTGGTGTGGGGCGTGGACAGCTTATGGTTTTCATGAAGATGGCCTGAAATCAGCGGTAGCTGTTGCCAAGAGCCTGCAAATTGACGTGCCTTGGAAAACCCCGACAAATGCTGTGGCGAACATAACACTTAATGGTCATCAGCAGTTGCATAACAAACCTGCCTGACATTACACTAGTTGAGGGGAATTAGGGGGCCGGCACCTATGCATGATGCAGCATGTCATCTTGTTATATCAAAAATAACGCATATACGTTATGGGCCGCCTGCGCATGTTCTGCATCGTCCCGGCCTATCCATGCTTATTGATTTAGATCGGCTGGATGTTGCCGGCAAAATCAGTGCCTTTTTCTCTGTAAATCGCTTTAATCTATTCTCGATTCATGAGCGCGATTTCGGCATTAATCACAAATCTCACCCCGATAAAAGTGACCAGCCTGTGCCGCTTGCTGATTATATTCGCCAAATGGCCAGCCCCTATCTGAAAGGGCGGAAAATTGCCTCATTAAAGCTGCTGGCTTTCCCGCGCATTCTGGGCTTTGCTTTTAATCCCATTACTATCTATCTCGGTTTTGATGAAAAACAGCTTCCTTGTTTTTATGTCTATGAGGTGCATAACACTTTTGGCGACGCCCATTCCTATATAAGTGTAATAGGTGAAGGAGGGGCAAATACCCTGCAGAAAGTAGATAAACAGCTTCATGTTTCGCCATTTTTCTCGCTAGAGGGCTATTATCGACTAGGGGTAAAACAGCGCGGTGATAGCCTGAATGTGCTGGTTAATTATGCACGCAACAAGAAACAGCTTCTAACCGCGCGCCTGCATGGCAGAATACAGAGTTTGCATACAGGAACGCTTCTTAAGGCATTGTTCCTGCAAGGGTTCTGGCCCCTTCGCCCCCTCCTATCTATCCATGTTGAGGCGCTAAAACTTTTTGTCAAAAAATGTCAATTTTATAAACGGCCTACCCCGCCATCGGCGCCAGCCACGCTAGCTACACCCTTAAAAACAAAGAGATGAGTTTAAAAGAATGATGTTATTATCTGGTCAGAAATTAAAAGAAAAAGCGTTTTTAAAACTGCTATCACATCTAGAGTTCGGCGCGCTTGAGCTAACCCTGCCAAACGGGGAGAAACATCACTTCAAAGGCCGTCAGGCAGGCCCGGATGGAAGCTTGCATCTTGTTACGCCAAAGGCACTTACCCGCCTGTTATCAGATGGAAAAATGGGGTTCTGTGAAGGATATATGGCAGGAGATTTGGATAGCCCTGATCTGTCAGCGCTTATTCAGCTAGCGGTGTTGCATGACGCCTATATTGAAGAAAATATGTCTTTTGGAAGTCTGCAAACCCTGCTGCGTAAAATTTTACATTGGCGCAACCGCAACAACAAAGCAGGATCGCGCCGCAATATCACTTACCATTATGACCTCGGCAATCAATTTTATGAAAAATGGCTAGATAATTCCATGACCTATTCTTCGGCAATTTTTGCGGATGGGGAAGATAGGTTAGATGCTGCGCAGCGCCGGAAATATAAACGGCTAGCGGAACTTGCTGACATTCAGCCGGGTGATAAGGTGCTAGAAATTGGCTGTGGTTGGGGCGGTTTTGCAGAATATGCTGCCGCAGAGCGAGGCGCCTTAATAGATGGCATTACGATCAGCCCATCCCAACATGATTTTGCCAAAACACGGATTGAAAAAGCTGGTCTTGCTGAGAAGGCAAACATACGTATATGTGACTATCGTGATCTGGATAAAACCTATGATAAAATTGTGTCTATTGAGATGTTTGAGGCCGTTGGCGAGGCCTATTGGCCAATTTATTTCGAAACGCTTTCTAAATGCCTAAAAAAAGGGGGAAAGGCTGCCCTACAGGTTATCACGATAGAGGATGCCGCCTTTCATGAATATAAAGCTCAACCAGATTTTATTCAAAAATATATCTTCCCCGGCGGGATGCTACCTTCGATGAAGATGCTCGAAAACCCGCTTGAAAATGCGGGATTAAAGCTAGATAAACATGACGGATTTGCGCTTGATTATGCCCGCACCCTCACCCATTGGCGAGAAAAATTCCTGTCAGCTTGGCCTGAGTTAAGCACCATGAATAAGTTTGACGAGCGTTTCAAACGCATGTGGGAGCTTTATTTATGCTATTGCGAAGGCGGATTTCGGGCGGGCATGATCGATGTAAAGCAAATGCTGATCTCGCATAAGTAAAAAGGCTTTTCACCAACCGAAACACCCTAATCTGGGCTAGCGGGCAGCGCGTAACAAGGGCATTAATTAACTCGTGAAGGTATTTTTATGTCCCCTGATGGCATCCCCGCAGATTTTCAGCTCACCAGTGAGACGTTTGATCCGGTACGTTTTTTCAGCGGAAAATTCGTTGCGCAGGGGATGTTCGTAGACCGTTTTGGTAGTGTGCAGCGCCGCTTTGCCGCAGAGGTAAACTGCCTAACTAACGATAATCAGACCAAATTGCATGAAGCCTTTATCTTTGATGATGGCGAGACAGAACATCGTGTCTGGACGATTACCAGAAACCCAGATGGCAGCTATGTTGCGGACACAGATGATGTAGATGGTCGTGCCCTGTGCAGTGTGGACGGGCCGGTTTTCAAATTACGCTATGATTTCTTTTTGAAAATGTTTGGCCGGCGTGTGAAGGTTAGATTCAACGATATCATGGTACGTCAGACAGATACCACGATATTAAACCGCGCTAAGGTATCAAAATTTGGCCTTTTATTAGGTGAGCTTGTTATCACTTTCACCAAAGCCAGCTAATCCCCCCCCAGCTAGAGTTCCGGCACTTATTTCTTTTAAAAATATTAATGGCGTTTCGGCAAAGCGAAAAGCGTTAATAGCTTGCGGATAAAAAAGCCAGCTACAGGAATATTCGACAATAGCTGATGGGCGCTATCCCAATGGTCATGGTGCAAGACAAGCAAGCCATTTTCATCAAAAACAAGCTCACTCATCCCAACAAGATTAACCTCAAAGCTGGGGCGCGATTTCAGCTGGCCAGTCATCTGCCATTTTATATAGCCAGCATTAGGCGATATAGCGACATCTTGAATGATGAATTTAGGGGCAAGCATAACCGCAAACATATGCTGAAAAATGGCGATAAAATCTTCTTTGCCTTCCAGCCGATTGAACGGGTCGATAAATACGACCTGCTCGCTGAGGCTAGCCTCTAGGGCGGTAAGATTGTCTGGTGTGAGAGCGGCAAATAACGCGGCATATTTCTGGGTGCTATCATGAATATCCATCTTGTCTCTTATCGCCCTTTTTAGACATCTTTGATTTATTGCCTAGCCGCGATGCTGATGGCCGGTAAGTTTTGCTATCAGTTTTAAATAGCTGTTTGCGGGAAGCAGGCGCAACCATTTCATTTTGCGCACAAACCGCTTGGGAAAGGCAATCTCAAACTGGTCAGAACACAGCCCCTCAAATAGTTGTTTTGCAGCGACCTCACTAGAGATTAAATCAGGCATGATAAAATCATTTACTGCGGTTGCTTCGGTTTCCACAAAACCCGGATTGATCAGCTGAATTTTAATGCCTAATGGCGCAAGGTCAAAATAAATCGATTCGGCTAGGTTTTGGACTGCCGCTTTGGTCGGGCCATAAGCTGCCGAGCGTGGTAGCCCGCGATACCCCGCTACCGAAGCCATAAACGCGATATGCCCAGATTTCCGAGCCACCATTTCAGGGATCAGCCCATCAAGACAATTCAGAATGCCGGTATAATTTACCGCCATATGCTGATGATAGACAGACAACTCAAAGGCGGCTGCATTTACCGGCTGATAGATACCTGCATTTAATACGGCCATATCAATCTGGCCATTTTGGTCTTTTGCCAGATGCAGGGCTTTTATCACACTTTCATGTTCGCTAACATCTGCTTGTATAGCTGTGATGGTTGGATATTCCGCTTGCAAAGCTTCTAGCTTATCGCGCCGCCGTGCCACTGCACTTACGCGGTAACCCCTCGCTGCCATCACCCTAGCGAGGCTCGCCCCAATGCCAGAACTAGCGCCTGTAATAAACACATGGCAGTCTATTTTCATAAACATATTCGCGTCATCGTGCGCGCCCCGTTGTCGCCAGATTCCCGCGCCCGCCATCAATATCCATAACACTGCCCGTAATCCAGCCAGCCGCCGCATTATCCAGCAGCAAGCAAGCCATCTGAGAGATATCAGCGGGTGTGCCAAGGCGCCCTAAGGGATGCATTTGCGCAATCCCCTTTGCCATTGCCGGACTAGCTAGAAGCGGTGCCGCCATCTTTGTATCACTTAGCGATGGTGCGATGGCATTCACCCGGATATCTGGTGCAAATTCAGCTGCAAGAGAGCGCACCAACCCCTCAACACCTGCCTTTGCTGCCCCAATAGCTGCGTGGCTGGTAAACCCGCTACTTGCCGCAACTGAACTGAATAGTAACACCGAACCTTTTGCTGCTTTTAACGCGGGCTGGGCGGCTTTGATCGCCATTGCAGGGGCGCTAACATTCAGCTTGTAGGTTTCGATAAAATCTTCTTCACGAAGCGCCGCCAATGGCTTCAACAAAATAGAGCCAACTGCCCAAACAAGCCCGGCAATGCCGCTACCATCATCTGCCTCTTGAACGGCGCGGGCAAGGCTGTCTGTATCAAGCGCCTCAGCATGTGAGAAACTTGCCCCAAGCTGCTGTGCTAATGCCGCAACATCACTTTGCGCCCGTCCCACCAGATGCACAGCTACACCTTTTTTCACTAGGTCGTCGGAAAGCTGACGCCCGACCCCGCCGGTTGCCCCAAATATCATTACTTTTGGCATCAAAACAATCCTTTTAACTTTTGAAACATAGCGCCCTTACACATATATGATTTGAGATGATCAGCCGCCAGTTCAAGACAGCCTTCCCATTTTCAAATAGGACTGTTAGTTTTACGTCTCGCTGTATATGCCAGATCAGGCTGAGAGTAGATGGTTAGGAGGTTTTAGTAATGTTTTTCACACCGGGGACACATAAAGAACAGGGCTTGCAATATTCTCCGCTAAAAGCGCTTATATCCCCGCGCCCTATTGGCTGGATATCCAGTATTTCTGCACAGGGTGTTGCTAATCTATCGCCATATAGTTTTTTCAATGCCATTGCTGAATTGCCGCCGATGGTTATGTTTATTTCTGCCCCAGATGCACGCAATGAAAATAAAAATGGGGAGAAAGACAGCCTTGCCAATATTCTGGAAACCAAAGAGTTTGGCGTAAATATTGTAGGCATGCATCAGGCTGAGCCAATGGTTACTTCTAGCCAAGCTGTTGGCGCGGAGATTGATGAGTTTGCCCATGCTGGTCTTGAAAAAAAGAAGGCCCATAAAATTTCAGTCCCGCTAGTGGCTGGTGCACCGGCCCATCTAGAATGCACCTATTATGATCACATCACCCTGCCGGATAATGGCAGAGGCGCAAGCTCTGTTATGGTTATGGGGCATATTGTTGGTATTCATATAGAAGAAGAAATTATCCAAGATGGCCTGATAGATGTTACGCGCTACCAGCCTGTAGCCAGATTAGGCTATAAGGATTATGCAAATATCCGCGATGTTTTTGCCATGTCCCCTTAAAAAAGGGGAAAGTTTAGTGCCTAAAACGCTAGCGTATTGTGCAGTTTTCTAAATGCACCACCACATATCCGCGTAACTCAGCGGGGCGTATTTCAACAGCTAGCAACCAGTCTTCGGCAGGGATAACGACTTTCAGCGGCATCATTCCTTTAACCACCTTTTGCGAGCCAAGATAAATAAATCTAGCAGATAGCGGTTTGGCCGCATCGAACCATGGATTATTTTTAGAGCCTTGCGCGGCTGGCTCCCCCTCGACATGCAAGCCCAATCCGCCATCAAAAAAGGTAATATTTGATTCAACACCGCTATAGAGTTCGGTTGCCACGGCCACGGTTTCACTGGCAATCATTCGGCAATTTACAGGCGCCCCTATCGCTTGTAAGCGCTGATGGATTTGTTCAATGGTTGTGCCTCTGGCAATTTGCCCCTTGATAAGTCTTGTTAGTTTAGAATCATCAACAGAACGAGTAAGGCCAAGCGCTTCTTTCTCAGCCTTAATTTCACGCAAATCATGCTGCAGGCGTTCCACATCCCGGTTTAATAACTCAATGCGCTGGGCGCGTTCATATAAAACCAGATCTCGGTCTGCTTGCAGTTGACGCTGCTCTAGCGATCCCCACTGCCAGCCAAGCCATAGCGCTAGCCCTAAAAAAAACAAACGGGCAATCCAGCGTGAATAGATGCTGATTTCACGGCGTCTATATTTCTCTCTGGTTTCAAAAAAATCCATAAGGTTATCTTTTCCCTATCGCACCAGGGGTGTTTGTTTGCTAGCTTTATCCCGAATGTTGGCAACATAACGGTTTTCTCCAGCTTTGATAAGCAAAAACAATGCCGCCTCTCGGCAAGTGTTTTTTTAATGAAGCCGGCAAAAAGTTTTTTTAAGACAGCAGGTAATGCCATGGCCAAAAGAAAAATATCGCCGCGCTCTACCCCGCCTGCCCGCGCATGGCAGCGTATGCTTTCGGGGCGGCGACTGGACATTCTTCATCCAAGCCCATTAGATATTGAAATTGAAGATATAGCGCATGGGCTGGCAAGGGTTGCACGCTGGAACGGCCAGACCAAAGGGGCTTTTGGCTATTCGGTTGCGCAGCATTCTATTCTGGTAGAAGATATTCTGTCTCGTAACGCCCCACGATTGTCGCAGAAATGGCGACTAGCTTGTTTGCTGCATGACGCACCTGAATATGTAATTGGCGATATGATTACCCCTTTTAAATCCAATCTTGGCAAAGGATACAAAGAAATTGAGGCCAGCTTGATGGAAGCAGTGCATCTGCGTTTTGGTCTGCCAGCCTTATTGCCAGAGGCCATTACAAAATCGATTAAACGCGCAGATAGAATGGCTGCTTATCTTGAAGCCACCCAGTTGGCTGGATTTGATGAGAGCGAGGCCATGCGGCTATTCTCACGTCCGCGCGGCACTCCAGCAGATTTATCCCTGCAAGCCTTGCCGCCTAAAAAGGCCGCTCGCCAATTCTTACGCAGATTTGAGTTCTTATCAGGGGAAAAGGTAAAAAAAAGCTAAACAGACTTAACAATTAATCTTTTTTGGGGGGGAGAGAAATGACGAATATAAATCACTTACATATAGCGGACGCGCTAGCCCGCTTTTACACCTCGCCAGAGGCATTTATTGGCCTATCAGGGCAGGCGTTTGATGCGCATAAATCCACCGTGTTAACGGCGCTGGATAAGGGCGTTTCGCTAGCCAGCGATTACCAGCCAGCAAAGGCGCCAGTGACCCGCTTTTTAGAGGCGGCACTAGCAGATGCACCAGCGCATCCTGTTCTCAACGCAATCCGGCCTTTTATAGAAGAGTTGCATTGGCAAACTAACAAGAATTATCATGGCCATTTTGAAGAGCGTTTTTTTGAAAATGAAGCGTTCAGCGAAATCATAGGCCCGAAGGGGATGTTGCAAACAGATATCTTTCGTGCAGGGCTTCTGCTTATGGGGCCAGAGGTAGATTACCCAGACCATAATCATGAGGCTAGCGAGTGGTATAACGTGCTTTCCGGAACAGGGTTATGGCGGCAAGGGGCAGGTGAATTTAGCCAGCGTCCGCCACCAACTGCCATCTTTCACAGCTCTTGGGAAGTACATGCGATGCGATGCCAGAAAACCCCGGTTCTGGCCTTGTGGAGTTGGGCTGGAAATATGAGCAGTGAAGCTATGCCTGTTTAGGTGCCCGTTTAGGTGCCTATTTAGGCAAACAAAACAGAGCTAAAAAACAGGTCAAAAAATAGGGCAAAAAGCATAAAGACAAACTTGCAAGCTTTTAGCATGTGCGGTAGGGTGACGCCCATCTACACGCCTTTTGGGGGCATGGTGAAATTGGTAAACACAACAGACTTAAAATCTGTCGGCTGAATAAGCCTTCCCGGTTCAAGTCCGGGTGTCCCCACCATTCAAATAAAAACGGCTGGTCAAATAAAAACGGCTGGAATATGAAAAGCGGCGAAGCTATACAGCTCGCCGCCTTTGCCTTGAGGATGCTGAATAGGCCCTTCTGACACACGCCTATAGGCGCGATGAGCCGTTATGCGCGATTAGCCAGATGCCAGCCCAACATATCTAAACGATCCTGTCCCCAGAATACTTGGCCATCCACCACAAAGCTTGGCGCGCCAAAGATATTGGCGTCAATGGCGCTTTGCGAATCTTTTGCCACCAAATCTTTATAGGCATCTGCATTGTTTTGCGCATCTGCAACCAAATCATCCCCTGGCAGGCCAGCGTCATTCAACGCCGCCGCCACTACGGCGCTATCGCCAATATCGGTTTCCTGCGACCATATCTGTGTTAGCAGCGCTTCTGAAGCGAGCAAGGCGGCTTCTGCGCCATGGGTTTGTCTGGCGGCCATAATAACAATATTGGCAAGCGGGGAAGATGGCGGAAAATGGGCCGGCTTTAAGGTAAGCGGGATATCTAAAAATTGGCTAAAACGCGTTAGTTCCTGCAACCGGTAGGCTTGGCGTTGCGGTGAGCGTTTGGGTAAGGGCAGCCCCCCTGTTTCTGGAAAAACCAAAGCCAGATCCATAATAAAAACATTTACCTTTGCATCATGGCTGGCGGCTAGCTTGCGAAACCGCTCTGCGCCTAGATACGTCCATGGGCTTACAGGAGAGAGATAATAATCAATAACAGGTTGGGTCATTTTAAAAGTGCCTCATAATAATTTCATGTAAGAGATAGATATGCCCATTTGAGGCACGCCCCTGCAACAAGTCCTGATGGGCTGGCGATAAATTGTCAAGCATTTGCCAAATATCCTTGCCTTTCTTATCTTTTAGAGTTGCGCCTCTTTTTTGAGTTTTATCTGCCATCCAAATCTGGTTAGATATAAAATCACACCTCCTCAGGCCAAGAAATTACATCCACGGTTAGGGTTCAACCAGATGCAAATTGATGAAATTGTAAATACCACCATTCATAAATTATCTGATTCTGGCTGGCGCAAAGAAAAGCGAGACGAGCTTTACAAGGAAGGTGCGGCTGCCATGCGGGGATTTTTGCAAAAAGATGCGCTTGCCCAGCTACAAGAAGAAGCACAAGCAGGTTTTTCCAAAGCCTATTTTAACCCGCAAAAGCACAATATTTACCTAACATCATCGGATGACACCCTACCTTGTGACCATATCCGAAATTTTCAGGTATGCTCATCAAAGGGATGTATTTGTGATGATGTTATCGCCAAAGGATCGCCCCTTAAGCAGCTCTATCATCACCCCCTCTTCAAATCTGCTTTATGTGATATCCTAGAAGAAGAAGCGTTATATCCCTATGCGGATAATTTATCGTCAGTAAATATCCATTATGCGCGGAAAGGAGAGGAATTAGGCTGGCATTTTGATAATTCCTCTTTTGCGGTGACGTTGATGATAACACCAGCATCACAAGGCGGGGCGTTTGAATATGTGCGCGATGTGCGCGATGCGGATGCAAACGAGATGGGCTTTGAGCGAGCCCAGAATATCGTGAGCGGCAAGCACCCGGTAGAAGAAATGCAGATGGGCGCTGGCGATTTGTTACTCTTTAGGGGACGCAACTCCCTGCACCGCGTTACGCCTGTAGAAGATAATAGTATGCGCCAGTTAGCTGTGCTTGCCTATAATAATGCCCCTGACATCAGCCTATCGAAACATGCCCAAAAGACTTTTTACGGCCGGATTGGGACAGTAAGGTAATCAGGGCAATGCAGTAATTAAAAAATGAAAGCCCTTCGATGTTTTTTCTGCCTTTATTTGACAATAATCCGACCAGCCGCACGCCGATTATCTCTTATCTTATCCTGATAAGTTGCGTAACGGTATTTTTGTGGCAACTTGGCCTGAGCGGATATGAAGAACGCAAAGCCTTTTTCCAGCTTGGTATTATCCCTTCTGTTCTGCTAGGCACAGACGAGCTGCCCATAAATTTAGCCTTAATCCCTGATTGGCTGACTATTTTTTCATCTATGTTCCTGCATGGTGGCTGGTTACATTTAGGCAGCAACATGCTCTATTTGTGGATTTTCGCCGATAATGTTGAAGATTCGATGGGGCCGTTTCGCTTTATCCTTTTTTATGCGCTTTGCGGCGTAGGTGCTGGCCTGTGTCAAGCCATGATAGACCCGTCATCGCAAATACCTATCATTGGTGCTTCTGGCGGTATTGCAGGTATTCTAGGGGCATATATCCTGTTGCATCCACGCGCAACCGTACGGGTGTTTATGCTGATTCTCATTTTTGTGCGGATTATTAGCCTACCAGCATGGCTGGTACTTGGGGTCTGGATTGCTGGGCAATTTGCGGCCGCGCCTTCTGGTTTATCTGGCGGCGGGGGTGTAGCTTATTTTGCGCATATTGGCGGATTTTTAACAGGCATGGCGCTGATCCCCTTCTTCAAGCGGCGGGAGATTAAATTGCTTGCAGATGACAGGGTATCGCCGCGTGTCAAATGGTCGCCTGAACCGTCTTCCCTTAGCACCTTAAAACAGGAAGCGCGGGTTCGCTATAAGCGGCAACGTAGCGGTTCTGTACCAGCGGTGCAAAAACGCACCAGAGGGCCATGGGGCTAGCCATTAAAGCAAGGGTGAGCTTGGCAACCGCTCTAACCAGCCTTATTCATGCCCGCCGCCGATACCAGACCCGCCAATAATAGAGTTATCGGCATCTCGTTTTGCGGCAAAGCCCTCAGCTTCAACTTTTTGCGCAACCAAAGCAGCAGCAGCTTCCACATCGGCTATTTCAAGCCCCGTTAATACCACGGCAGTGCCAAACTGGCCGGGTTTGAACCATGGATAAGAACCAATGCTAACGCCTGCAAATTGGTCACTTACTGCCCCCAAAATGCCGGCAATGGTGCCCTCACCTATCGCACATTGCACGGTAATACGCGTTGGCTGCACACCGCCTTGCAAACTAGGCGCAAGCCCTGTGAACATCGCTTGCAAAATAGAGGGCACCCCTGCCATCACATGTACATTTTCAATCCGGTAGCCGGGCGCTGCGCTAACAGGATTATCAATAAGCTCTGCTGTTTCTGGTATATCTGCCATTTTCTGGCGAGCTTCGTTAAAGTCGATATCTGTATCTTTATAATGGCGGGTTAAGCGTGCCATCGCTTCGGGATGACGGATAACAGGCACGCCAAACGCAGCTGCCACAGCCTCAGTGGTGATATCGTCATGGGTGGGGCCAATGCCGCCTGAGGTAAACACATAATCATATGTCGCGGCAAGCGAGCGCACTGTCTGGATGATGGTTTCTCTATCATCGGCAATGACGCGCGCTTCTTTCAGGCTTATACCAAGAGCGGTTAATTCTTCGGCTAGCCAGCCGATATTCTTGTCCTTAGTTCGGCCAGAGAGGATTTCATCCCCTATTACTAAAATTGCGGCTTTGGGATTTGGCATTTGCAAAAACAGGCTCCTATTTGCTATATCACCTTCTGATGATGCCGTTTTGTACGCAGAGAAGAGTGCGCTCAGATTTGATATTGGCGTGATGTTTGTATCGAAGCTAATATAAAATTTCAAATCCTCACTCTAGATGTCTATGCTTTTAGGGCTAGCTGTGCATTTCTTGGCCGTTAGATGAGAAGAATGAAAAAGGGACATTAGCAATGCGACAAGAACCGGTCATGCTGCATGGCGAAGATGGTTTTATTGGAATGCGCAAGGCAGGCGCGTTAGCCGCAAAAGTGCTAGATATGGTAACCCCGCATGTCATAGAAGGGGTAACAACAGAAGCGCTAGATAATCTGTGCCATGAATTTATTCTGGATCATAAGGCTATCCCTGCGCCCCTAAATTACAAAGGTTTTCCGAAATCGACCTGTATTTCGCTGAACCATGTTGTTTGCCACGGTATTCCGGGGGGCAAGCGGCTACAAGATGGGGATATTCTGAACATTGATGTCACGGTTATCCTAGATGGCTGGTATGGTGATACCTCGCGTATGTTTTGGGTCGGCACCCCTTCTGTTAAGGCGCAAAATTTAACCCAAATCACCTATGATTGTTTGATGATGGCAATTAAGGCAGCAAAGCCGGGGGCGACCTTGGGCGATATTGGCTATATTATTCAACGTCATGCGGAATCCCATCGCTTTTCTGTGGTGCGTGATTTTACAGGCCATGGGCTAGGACGCGTTTTTCATACAGCACCGACAGTCTTGCATTATGGCACGCCCGGAACCGGTCTGAAGCTAGAGCCCGGTATGATTTTCACTATTGAGCCTATGATAAATGCTGGTCACTACGCCACCAAGATACTCAGTGATGGGTGGACAGCCGTGACAAGGGATAAAAGCCTGTCTGCGCAGTTTGAGCATTCTATCGGGATTACCGAGGATGGGGCTGAAATTTTTACCCTATCTCCTGAGGCCCTTCATCACCCGCCCTTTAAAAAAACACCTTAAACATTCTGTTGTTCATGAAAATTTAAGTTTCTTCTGAGATAGTTAAACTTTGGTCACCCCCTTTTTGTAGGAGCCGAAGTTTATGGCCCAACCAGAACCAGACAAATCAGAACCAGACAAGCCAAAATCAGAAAAAATAAAACAAGAGAAGAAGAAGGAAGATTTCACTGCTGGCCATCGCGGCCGGATGCAGGAGAAGTTGCGACTGCATGGCGGGGACGCTCTTTCCCATCAAGAACTTTTAGAAATGCTGCTTTATGCCACTTTCCGGCGCGGCGATGTAAAGCCATTGATAAAATCTTTATATTCACGCTTTAAAACTCTTGACCATATTATACATGCGCCTGCCTCAGAGCTAATGGAAGTAAAGGGTATAGGCCAGTCAAGTGTAGACCTTATTGCGGTTGTGCGCAGCCTTTACTACAGACTAGGCCAAGAGCAATTGCGTCGTAAAGATGTGCTTTCTAACTGGGAGGCAGTGCTAAACTTCATGGTTAAGCGGCTAGGCCATGAGGCAATAGAAAAATTTATGGTTATTTATCTGAATAGCCAGAATGAGGTTATCACGGATGAGATAATGTCCTCAGGTACAGTCGACCGAACGGCCATATTCCCGCGGGAGATTGCAAAACATGCCCTGCAATATCGTGCTACCGCACTTATCATTGTGCATAATCATCCCACTGGCCAGCTGCGCCCAAGCAAAGCAGATATCGACATGACAAGGCAGGTGAAAGAGGCTTTGCAGACCGTAGCCGTTACCTTGCACGACCATATCATTGTGGGCGGCACAAAGACTGTCAGTTTCAAATCTATGGGACTGCTCTGAGAGGCACGGCAAAGTAAAATGGCAGCTAGGACTTATCTTTAGGCGATATGATTTTTTTTGCACGGCGCGTTTTAGGTCTAGCATCTGTCTTTTTAGGCGGGATGACCTCCTCGCTGCCCTGCATTTCTGTTTTAAACTTTTGAACGCCATCCTTTAGCTCATTTGATGCTGAGCGGACAGCCTCACCTGCACGGCGAGACGCCTTTAGTAAGCTCGGACGCGCTGCATCAACAGCTTTATCTGCGGCCTTTGCTGCCTGTTTGCGCACCTCTGGATTGTTAGCTGCCATACGTAAAGCTGCAAAAAGCAATTTCCTTACAATCACATATCACTCCTGTTTTACGCAGATGCGCATCATTTGAATTTATCTTCAAAAATGCGGTAATAACACACCCTGTAACTATAGCTTTTTGGACAGATAAATGATAGAAAAACCCCATCCCGTAATATGCCCGCAATGTAATAGAAAGAAAAACAGATGATCCCGCGTTATGCGCGTCCGGAAATGACTGAGATATGGTCTGCGAAGAGTAAATTCAGAATTTGGTTTGAAATTGAAGCGCATGCTTGCGATGCCCAAGCCGAATTAGGCGTCATACCAAAAGAAGCTGCAAAAGCTGTTTGGGAGCGTGGTGATTTTGATATTGATCGCATTGACGAGATTGAGCGCGAGACCAAGCATGACGTTATCGCGTTTCTGACAAATCTAGCGGAATATGTAGGCGAGGAAGCGCGATTTGTGCATCAGGGCATGACCTCGTCAGATGTGCTGGATACCACCTTGTCCGTACAGCTTAGCCGTGCAAGTGATTTATTGTTGGCCGGTTTGGATCGCATTTGTGATGGTTTGCATAAACAAGCGCTTGCCCACAAATATACACCGACAATTGGCCGCTCGCATGGGATTCATGCAGAGCCAACCAGCTTTGGTTTGAAACTGGCCGGCTTTTATGCTGAGTTTGATAGATGCAGAACGCGTCTTGCCGCTGCCCGTGCTGAAATTGCGACCTGCGCTATTTCTGGTGCGGTTGGCACCTTTGCCCATATTGATCCGGCAGTAGAGGCGCATGTTGCTGAGAAGATGGGGCTAACCATTGAGCCTGTCTCCACCCAAGTTATTCCGCGCGATAGGCATGCAATGTTCTTTTCTGTGCTTGGCGTCATTGCCAGCTCAGTCGAGAGGCTTGCCACCGAAGTGCGCCACCTTCAACGCACCGAAGTACGCGAAGCAGAGGAATATTTTAGCGCTGGCCAAAAAGGCTCTTCGGCAATGCCGCATAAGCGCAATCCAGTCTTAACCGAAAATTTAACCGGCCTTGCACGTATTGTCAGAGCTGCCGTTATCCCTGCTCTTGAAAATGTTGCCCTCTGGCATGAACGGGATATTTCGCACTCCTCCGTTGAACGCATGTTTGGCCCAGATGCCACCATCACACTTGATTTTGCGCTAGCACGTCTTGCTTCTGTGATTGAAAACTTGCTGATTTATCCTGAGGCGATGCAAGAAAACCTTGATCAGCTTGGCGGCCTTGTTCATTCCCAGCAAGTATTATTAGCCCTGACCCAGAAAGGGTGCAGCCGCGAGGATGCTTATATTTATGTGCAGCGGAATGCGATGCGGGTTTGGAATGAAAAAAAGAGCTATTTGCCCCTCTTGAAAGAGGATAGCGATATTGCCTCTTATTTAAGCGCAGATGCGTTAGAAGCACTATTTGACCTTGATCAGCATTTCAGACATGTAGACACTATCTTTGCGCGGGTCTTTCCGTCTGCTTAATTGGCAATGTCATAGATAGCGAAAGATGCATAATTAATTTAAGGAAATCAGATGGCTGACAATAGAACGCCGTTATATGAAGGCAAAGCCAAAAGACTGTTTCAAGGAGATGAAGCGGGCACCATCATTCAATATTTTAAAGATGATGCAACCGCCTTTAATGCGCAGAAAAAAGATATTATTATTGGCAAAGGTATTTTAAATAATCTGATTAGTGCGCATCTTTTTCCAGCCCTAGGGGAATTAGGCATTCCGCATCATTTTATCGCCCGAACCTCGCCGCGAGAACAGCTGGTAAAATCAGTTGAGATCATCCCCATAGAAGTGATTATCCGCAATATAGCCGCTGGTTCTATCTGCCCGCGCCTTGGCCTAACAGAAGGCGAGAAGCTAGATAATACCCTTATTGAATTTTGTTTAAAAAATGATGCGTTGGGCGATCCGGTAGTAGCAGCAGAACATATCCTTACCCTCGGGATCGCTAGCTCTGATGATCTGGTTGAAATTACCGAAATGAGCTTTCGGATCAATGATTTTCTGTCTGGGCTATTTTTTGGTCTTGGGGTGCGGTTGGTAGATTTTAAGCTTGAATTTGGATGGCTGGAGACCGCAGAAGGGCGCCAGATTGTGCTGGCTGACGAGCTAAGCCCCGATAATTGCCGCCTGTGGGACATAAAAACAGACGAGAAGTTAGATAAGGATAGGTTTCGGCGTGACATTGGCGGGCTGATAGAAGCCTATTCAGATATCGCCACCAGATTAGGCCTTGAAATCCCCCCATTGACCCCGCAAGCGTGACAAGAACTAAGGACATTTTTATGCAAGTCAAAATAAACATCTCATTAAAAACAGGCGTTCTTGATCCGCAAGGGCGTGCGGTGGAAAACGCGCTATCAGGGCTTGGATTTACCGATGCTAGCCAGGTGCGCATTGGCAAGCAAATCACCCTTGATATAGACGCAGAGGACAGCGCACGTGCCGAGCAACGCGCCGCACGCATGTGTGAGAGCTTGCTTGCGAACACCGTTATCGAGGATTACAGCATCGAAGTTATTGACGCGTCATGAGAAGTGCAATTCTAATTTTTCCGGGTTCTAACTGTGACCGTGATATGATGGTCGCGGTGGAGCGTATTACAGGGCGGCGCCCTGCCCTTGTCTGGCACAAAGACAGCCAGCTTGACCCAGTAGATATTGTCATTATACCGGGCGGTTTTTCCTTTGGTGATTATTTACGATGTGGGGCATTAGCTGCGCGTGCACCAGCTATGGAAGCGGTGATAGATCATGCCAGCCGCGGCGGGGCTGTATTAGGTGTATGTAATGGCTTTCAGATATTGCTGGAAACAGGGTTATTGCCGGGTACACTTGTGCGCAATGGCGGGTTAAAATTTGTTTGCCGCGAAGTTCGACTTGCGGTGCAAGAAACGCTCGAAACCCCCTTCTTGGATGACTTATCTAGCGGAACAGAATTACGCATTCCAGTTGCCCATAATGAAGGGAATTATTTTGCGGATGATGCGCTGCTAGACAGCCTTGAGGAAGGCGGTCAGATTGCCTTGCGCTATATAGAGAACGACCCTACCAGAACAGCTAATCCAAATGGTTCAGCACGGAATATTGCCGGTATTTTATCTGCAAATGGGCGCGTAATGGGTATGATGCCACATCCCGAACGGGCCATGGGCAACGGCCATCCCTCAGAAGATGGGCGTAAATTTCTGACCTCTGTTTTAGAAGGTGTGGCCAGATGAGCAAAGCCAATGAGATGTCTTTTAATGATGCAGAACAGATGGGGCTATCTTTCGAGGAATGGCAGCTTATCCTGAAACGTCTGGAGCGCACCCCGAATTTATGTGAGCTTGGTATTTTCTCTGCCATGTGGTCTGAGCATTGCTCTTATAAATCTTCTAAAAAATGGCTGAAAACACTGCCTACCGAAGGCGAGCAGGTTATTCAAGGGCCGGGCGAAAATGCCGGCGTAGTTGATATTGGCGATGGGCTGGCTGCGGTCTTTAAAATCGAAAGCCATAATCACCCCTCTTTTATTGAGCCTTATCAGGGGGCAGCAACAGGTGTTGGCGGTATTTTGCGCGATGTGTTTACCATGGGCGCGCGCCCAATAGCGCTTTTAAACGCCCTGCGCTTTGGCGATATCGAACATGAAAAAACCAAACATCTTCTATCAGGGGTCGTTGCGGGTATTGGCGGCTATGGCAATTGCATCGGCATTCCGACTGTGGGCGGTGAGGTAAATTTTCATAGCTCTTACAATGGCAATATCCTTGTTAATGCTATGGCGGTAGGGCTAGCCCATAGCGACCGGATTTTTTATTCGGCGGCAACAGGTTCTGGTAACCCCGTTATTTATGTTGGCGCGAAAACTGGCCGCGATGGCATTCACGGCGCAACAATGGCCTCTGCCGAATTCTCTGATGAGACAGAATCCAAACGCCCCACCGTGCAGGTAGGCGACCCCTTCACAGGCAAGCTATTAATGGAAGCCTGCCTTGAGCTGATGGCAGCAGATGCGGTGCTATCTATTCAGGATATGGGCGCGGCTGGGCTAACCTCCTCTTCGGTGGAAATGGCCTCAAAAGGCGGATTAGGCATGGAAATAGACCTTGACCTTGTGCCAGTGCGCGAAGAGGCTATGTCCGCTTATGAGATCATGCTTTCTGAAAGCCAAGAACGCATGCTGATGGTTATAAAGCCAGAACAGGCGGAGACAGCCCGCGCGATTTTTGAAAAATGGGATCTGGATTTCATGCCGATAGGCAAGGTTACCGATACCGAGCGTCTGGTGCTTTTAAAAGATAATGAAATTGCCTGTGATATCCCGCTAGCCCCGCTGGTTGATGATGCGCCGGAATATGACCGCCCCTATCGCCCAGAAGAGCTGCAACCTGTTCTAAGCACAGAACAATTAGAAAAGGATTTGCCCCTAGCAGAGGTGCTTCAGCGCCTGCTTGCAAGTGCCGATTTATGCTCTCGGCGCTGGATTTATGAGCAATATGACAGCGATGTAATGGCCGATACCATTACCGGGCCGGGCGGCGATGCCGCATTGGTGCGCATTCATAACACCGATAAAGGCCTTGCGGTCAGCACCGATTGCACGCCGCGCTATGTAGATGCAGATCCCTTTGAAGGGGGCAAGCAGGCGGTATGCGAAGCCTATCGCAATATCAGCGCAAGCGGAGCAAAACCCCTAGCGGTGACAAATAATCTGAACTTTGGCAATCCTGAAAAACAGGACATTATGGCCCAGATTGTTGGGGCGGTGAACGGCATGGGTAATGCGTGTAGAACCCTTAACACGCCTGTGGTTTCCGGCAATGTCTCTCTTTACAATGAAACCGATAGCATGGCGATACAGCCCTGCCCGGTAATCGGCATGATCGGCGTCATAGATGACTGGACAAAAGCTAAGGGATGCGGGCTGGCAAATGCTGGCAAGGCCCTGTTTGTGGTTGGCCAGAGCGATGATGTAAAAGATGGCTGGCTAGGCTGTTCGGTTTATGCCCGCGAAATAGCTGGCAGAGAGGGCGGCGCCCCGCCTTCGGTTGACCCTGCGCTAGAGGGGCGTAACGGCACCCTTATCCGTCAAGCTATCGAAAGCGAGCTGATAGAGGCTGCCCATGATATCAGCGATGGCGGGCTGGTTGTTGCGCTAGCAGAGATGGTAATGGCTGGCCAGTGCGGGGCGAAAATCACCTGTCCAGAAGGCGGCAGTTTGCATGGCTGGGCGTTTGGTGAAGATCAAGCCCGCTATATTGCGGTTGTATCAGACGTGCCTGCATTTACCGCCTTATGTGCGGCTAGCGAGGTTGAGGCTATACAAATCGGTGAAACAATTTCAGAATGTGAATTGACACTGGCTGGCCTACCCCCCATATCAAAAGAAGATATGGTGGCATGGCACAGCAAAACCATTGATAATTTAATGGGCTGAGACGCGCGCTATCGCCAATCAAAGACAGCTAATTAAAGCAAAAGAGGTGTGCGATGCCGATGCAGGCTCACGAGATCGAAACGCTAATTAAAACAGCGTATCCAGATGCAGAAGTGACAATAGAAGATTTGCGCGGCGATGGCGATCATTACTCCTGTATGGTGGTTACACCTGCCTTTGCAGGTAAAACCCGCGTGCAGCAGCATCAAATGGTTTATAAGGCGCTGGGGGGGCGTATGGGGGGCGAGCTACATGCGCTGGCCTTACAAACCAAAACCCCTTAAAAGGCAAAACTTAAGAAATACAGCTAAAAGAATACAGCAGTTTGGTTCAAAAATGGAGGCATGAAATGATGCTAGAGGACAAAATTAAAGAGCGGATTGGCCATAATATCGCCAGTGATGATGTAGTATTATTTATGAAGGGCACGCCTGTATTTCCGCAATGCGGCTTTTCCGCAGCCGTGGTCGGCGTGCTTAGCCATCTGGGCATTAAATTCAGCGGCGTGAACGTGCTAGATGATGATGAAATCCGCGAAGGCATCAAGGCCTATTCTGACTGGCCAACCATCCCCCAGCTTTATGTAAAGGGCGAATTTATCGGCGGGTGCGATATTATCCGCGAGATGTATGAAACAGGCGAGCTAATGGAAATGCTGAACACGCATGGGATTGATGTAAATCCCCAACCTATGCAAGCCTAAACAAATACCCCATCCGCTAAAATAAAGAAAAGCAGGCAAAATGGCCTGCTTTTTTTATGGTTTTTACGCCCCCCCCTCGGTCTATAAATCCTCTAGACCGAAGCTGCGTTCATCTATCACTTTGGCGATGCGCAATTGAAACCATGTATAAAACTCTTGGCGGCCAATTTTCTGGGCGACCTTATGTTCAGCATGCGCCCCCCATGCAGCAATCGCGTCCCTATCCCGCCAGTACGAAACGGTGATGCCTAGCCCATTTTCCTCTCTTACCGCTTCCAGCCCTAGAAAGCCGGGCTGTTTTTGGGCAAGCTCTATCATCCGCTGAGAGGTTAGACCATATAGCTCCATCTCTGCATCACTGCGCTGGGTGGTGAAAATCACCGCATAATATTCCTCTGGCCAACCATTCGTCATAACATTCCTGTCCCTATTTTTAGTCTGCTACGCTCTTCTTCTCATAGCATAGTTAAGAAAAACCGCCAAAAGGATGAGCGCCCCCCTTCTTTGCTTTTCGCAACCCAACGCTAGAGGCATAAAAAAAGCGCCTCTGGGCTGGCCAGAAGCGCTCTTGATAATGCGGTCGTTTCGCTAAAAAAAATCAGCTTCTAGCGTGAGTAATATTCGATAACCAGATTTGGTTCCATCTGTACCGGATAAGGCACTTCATCAAAAGTTGGAATACGCAAGAAAGTTGCGCTCATCTTATCATGGTCAGCTTCGATATATTCTGGAACATCACGCTCAACAGAGCCGATACCCTCTATGATGGAAGGCATTTGCTTGGCCTTCTCGCGCAACTGGATAACATCCCCTGCATTCACAATCACAGAACCAATGTTACAGCGCTTGCCGTTCAGCAATACATGACCATGATTGACTATCTGGCGGGCTGCAAAAACAGTTGGCGCTAGCTTTGAGCGATACAAGAACGCGTCCAAACGGCTTTCCAGCAGACCGACCAGATTCTGGCCAGTGTCGCCGCGGCGGCGTGAGGCTTCGATATAATATTTTTTAAACTGCTTTTCACCGATATTGCCGTAATAGCCTTTAAGCTTCTGCTTTGCCATCAGCTGGATACCGAAATCGGTAGGCTTTTTGCGACGCTGGCCATGCTGGCCTGGCGCATAAGAACGGGCATTTACAGGTGATTTCTGACGACCCCAGAGGTTAACCCCTAGACGTCTGTCAATTTTATGCTTGGAGGAATGTCGCTTATGTTCGACTTTTGGTGCCATGGTTTTTATCCTTTATTGTCCCGGTAGGGCAAAATTGCCGTGGCCAGCCAGCTTATCTGAAAGGTCAACGTTCCCAGGAATGGCGCGAGGATAGCGATTTATCTCAAATTGTCAAGGAATTCTGCCTATTTTTCAGAATCCCGCTCGAATAAAGTGACAATCCCGTGAAGGGTACGCAACTCCTGTTCTGTAGGGCGCGCACGGGCAAACAGGCTCCGTAAATTCCGCTTTACGGCTGGTGCCATCTCACGATTGGAAAAAAAACCCTTTTCATCCAGCGTATCTTCTAGACGGCTAAGGAAAAAATCGCGTGCCTTAAGTTCAGCTGGCGCAGAAAGCCCCTCTATAGCATCCAGTTCTGTATTTTCGCTGAGGCCAAGACCCGCAACCCGCCATTCCCATGCCATCAAAAAGACCGCTTGTGCAAGGTTAAGAGAGCTGGCCCCTTTCTGGAGGGGCGCTTGGGCTACACAATCCGCCAGCACCAGCTCATCATTATCAAGTCCAGAACGCTCCGCACCGAATAATAGTGCTACCTTTGTGCCGAGGCGAATACCCTGCATCTGTTCTTCTAATATTTGCTTGGTTGCTAGGCGAGGCGTTAATACAGGCTTTTCCATATCCCGCGGGCGCGCCGAGGTTGCCACCATAAAGCGGATATCATGCAAAGCATCGCCCAGCGTATCATATACTTCTGCCCTATCTAGAATATCTGTGCCCACAGTAGCCATAGGACGCGCAGCTGGATTTGGCCAGCCATCGCGCGGGGCTATCAGGCGCAGATTAGCCAGCCCGCAATTTTTCATCGCCCGTGCTGCCGCGCCTATATTCTCCCCCATTTGTGGACGCGCCAATATGACGACAGGCGTATGCGCATCCAGAAATATCTGCTGTGATAAACCCGCCTCATCCATTATTTCGGAACCTGAAGAAATAAGTAACGCACCCTAGCCACTATGGATAAGCTTCCAGCACATGCCATCTGACAGCGCATTGACAGACGCATCAATTATATTGGCAGACACACCGACTGTACGCCAGCGCAGGCCCGTGCTGTCTTGAAACTCTATCAGCACACGGGTAACCGCTGCCGTACCGCTAGAGCGGTCACTAGCAGGCAGAATACGTACCTTGTAATCCACTAATTCAACATCAGCTAGCTGCGGATATACTTTTACCAAGGCCTTTCGCACAGCTGTATCTACCGCATTTACAGGCCCGTTCCCAACCGCTACCTCGTGATGGGTCTCCCCATTGACGATTAAAGAAGCCGTGGCTTCGGATTCTACCACCAACTCGCCTCTGGCATTAAAGCGGCGCTCATCCATTACGCGGAACCGGCCAATTTCAAAATATGACGCGACACCGTCTAATCTGCGACGCGCTAATAGCTCAAAACTTGCCTCCGCACTGTCAAATGCCCAGCCATTAAATTCTTTGTCTTTAACCTCGGTAATCAGACCATCAAGGCGGCTATCTTTCGGATCTACCTCTATACCCACTTCGGCAAATCGTGCCAGAATATTAGATTTCCCTGTTTGATCTGAAATAAGATAGCTTCTTTGATTGCCGACTTTCTCTGGCGAAATATGCTCATAGGTGCGCGGGTCTTTCTGAGCAGCCGACGCATGCAACCCGCCCTTATGGGCAAAAGCAGCCGCGCCAACATAAGGGGCATGGGGGTCTGGCAGACGGTTTAGCCGCTCATCAATGGCATGGGCAAGGCTGGTCAGCCGGGGTAATTTTTCTGCTGGAATATTTGTTGAAAACCCCATCTTTAACATTAAATTTGGGATAAGGGTAATAAGGTCTGCATTCCCGCACCGCTCGCCTAGACCATTTATAGTTCCCTGCACATGACGCGCCCCTGCCCGCACCGCAGCCAATGTATTCGCAACAGCCATGCCAGCATCATTATGGCAATGAATACCAAGGCGGCATTCAGGATAGGCAGCTTTTGTAGCGGCCGTAATCTCAAACACTTCTTCTGGCAGACAGCCGCCATTCGTATCACACAAAATCACCCAATCTGCGCCGCCTTCCAGTGCCGCACCAACACATTTTAGCGCATATTCCGCGTTTGCTTTATAGCCATCAAAATAATGCTCGCAATCAAACATAGATTCTTGCTTGCAGGCCTTTGCCGCTGCCACAGATTCTGAAATCATGGCAAGGTTTTCCTCTAACGAGATATTCAAAGCTTTGGTAACATGGAAATCCCAGCTTTTGCCCACTAGACAGCTACTATCTGAATGAGCATTTAATATAGCGCTCAGCCCCGGATCATTTTCAGCAGACCGGCCCGAGCGACGGGTCATGCCAAAGGCTACCAGCTGGGCGGTACCTAAATCCTGTTTTTTACTAAAGAACTGGTCATCTGTAGGGTTCGCACCCGGCCAGCCGCCCTCAATATAATCAAGGCCAAAATCTGCTAGCGTCTGGGCAATAAACTGCTTGTCCGCGACCGTGAAATCAATGCCGCGTGTCTGCCCGCCATCGCGCAAGGTTGTATCAAAAAGCCAAATTCTGTCGCCGGTCATGCTCACGTCCAAAAAGTTCAACACGCCAGATTTTGGTCATGCTGTAAATTCATCTGCTTTAACGCATCATCTCTTAGACTATTTAACACAAGCTTGCAAATGAAGCGGTATAGAAAACGTATCTAAATTGGCCAAAATGTTGAGCCAATTTTTTGTCTAGCTTTTTTCCCAGCTTGTCCCATCTGGGCTATCTAGCAGGCGAATACCCCTTGCCGCTAGCCTGTCACGTATTTCATCTGCTTGCGCGAAATCACGCGCTGCTCGCGCTGCATTGCGGGCGGCAATCTGCGCTTCAATTTCTTTGCTCTCAAGGCTATCTTCATCCTCTGATCTAAACCAGTTTTTATCGTTCAGCAAATTCAGATGTTTGGCACAGGATACGAGTTGCAATGCCGCTTCGCGTGACCCTTTATTGGCTTCGCTTGCAAGAGCTTGCAATCTTGTCAGTGCAAGCGGCGTGTTTAAATCATCCGATAATGCCGCCATAAATTCAGCATCCAACTGTTCGGCCTCGCTAATAAGCTCCTTAGCGTTATTAAGCGCTGCTGCACGATATAGCTTGTCTAAAATAATTTGCGTGTTTTTGACTAATTGTTCGGAAAAATCAAAAGGCGCACGATAGTGAGAAGAAAGCAAGGCTAACCGAATAGCCTCACCGCGATGCGCAGATAATGCCTCAGCAACGGTGGTGAAATTGCCAAGCGATTTTGACATTTTTTCGCCATCCACAGTCACATAGCCATTATGCAGCCAGTAACGTGCCATATGGGCGGTGTCATGCGCACAACGTGATTGGGCGATTTCGTTCTCATGATGGGGAAAAATTAAATCAAGGCCGCCTGCGTGAATATCAAACTCTTTGCCCAAATATTCTGCTGCCATCGCCGAGCATTCAATATGCCAGCCCGGCCGGCCTGCCCCCCATGGGCTGTCCCAGCTTGGCAACCCTTCTTCTGAAGGTTTCCATAAAACAAAATCAGCGGCATCGCGTTTATAAGGTGCCACTTCCACCCGCGCACCAGCTATCATTTCATCCAATGAACGACCAGATAGTTTGCCATAATCCCCCATCTTTGCCACAGAAAACAACACATGCCCCTCTGCCGCATAGGCAAAGCCTTTATCGATAAGCTGACCTATCATCGCTATCATTTGGGCAATATGCCTTGTGGCACGTGGCTCTTTATCAGGCGCGTTCACCAGTAAGGCGTTGGTATCTTTGCGAAATTGGGCAATAGTTTCATCGCAGAGCGTGTTAATGGAAATCCCGCGCTCTGCTGCGCGTGCATTAATTTTATCATCTACATCGGTTATATTGCGCACATAAGTGACCTTTGGATAGGTAGCCCGCAACATAGTTACCAGCACGTCAAACACAACAAGTGGACGTGCATTACCAATATGAATTTTATCGTAAACGGTTGGCCCACAAGCATAAACCCGCACATGGCTATCATCCAGCGCTTTAAAAACTTCTTTTTTGCGGGTTAATGTATTGTAGAGTTTAAGTTCCATTTCAGCTCAGCAGGTCATTTTTTTAAAGATAGATAAAAGACAAAAGACAGAAACGCTTCCTTTAAGCTATTTCCCCTTTTAGACGTTCGATGATGCGCGTATAGCCGATATAGGGCAATAGGCCGCCCATATCTGGGCCTGAACGCATCCCTGTTATAGCCTGTCTGAGAGGCATAAACAGAGCCTTGCCTTTAGCCCCAGTATGCTCCGTAATCGCCTTAGTCCAACTTGACCAGCTTGTATTATCCAAGGTTGCATTAGGCAGCAGGCTAGCGGCCACGTCCATAAATTCTGCGTCATCAATAATCGGCGTGATAGGCTGATGACAGATATCCCACCATTTCCCCGCCTCTTGAATAGTGATGAGATTGCCTTTTACAACCTCCCAAAATGGGGCATCAATGGCGCTATAGCCTGCATCAGAAAGGGCAATTGAAGCAGTTTCAAAATCCATATTCTGAACCAGCTTGGCATTTAGCTGGTTCAGTTCTGTTGTGGAAAATTTAGCGGTAGCACGCCCAAAGCTGGCAATATCAAAACCCGCAACAACATCCGCAAGCTTAGCTTGTGCCACTACAGGCTCAGATGTCCCAATACGCGCCAGCAAGCTTGCCAACGCCGCCGGCAATATACCCTCACCGCGCAGCTGCTCAATAGATAGGCTGCCAAGGCGTTTAGATAGCCCCTCCCCCTCAGAACCAGCTAATAAAGCCAGATGTCCCATTTGTGGCCGGCTTGCGCCTAGCGCCTCAAAAAGTTGTATCTGGGCAGCAGAATTGGTGACATGATCTTCACCACGCAAAATGGTCGTAATCTTGTGATCGATATCATCTACCACAGACGCAAGCGTATAAATAACCCGCCCATCTTCGCGGATAAGCACAGGATCAGACAGGCTAGACATATGGTAGCTAACTGGCCCGCGCACCAAATCGTCCCATGCAACCTCTTCATGCTCTAATAAAAAGCGGTAATGTGGCCGGCGTCCCTCTTCTTCAAACTTGGCAATCTCTGCCTCGCTAAGCCGCAATCCGGCTCTATCATAAACTGGCGGTCTGCCTGCCATCAGCTGCGCTTTTCGCTTCAGGCTAAGCTCTTCTTGTGTTTCATAACAGGGGTAGGCTCGGCCAGAGACAATAAGCTGGGCAAGCGCATCATCATAACGCGATAGCCGCGCAGATTGCCTGTCCTCAGACGCCCACTCCATGCCAA
Organism: Alphaproteobacteria bacterium; assembly: GCA_022425485.1. Classification (GTDB taxonomy): domain Bacteria; phylum Pseudomonadota; class Alphaproteobacteria; order Puniceispirillales; family Puniceispirillaceae; genus JADHLI01. The sequence continues at coordinate 84,764 of JAKMFL010000057.1, forward strand.
CCCATTGCAAATCAGCGCGAATAGCATCCTCAAACTCTGGGCGCGAACGTTCCGTGTCTGTGTCATCAATGCGCAGCATGAAGGTGCCATTTTGCTGGCGAGCATATAAATAATTCACCAACGCGGTGCGCAGGTTTCCAACATGCAGTTTGCCTGTTGGGCTAGGTGCAAAACGCACTTTTATGTTACTCATGAAGTCTCCGATTGGGCAGGTCTAAAGCCAGATGTTAAGGGCAATCTGCGGTCACGGCCAAAGGCCCTAGCCGTCACTTTTGGCCCCGGGGCTGCTTGAAAACGTTTATATTCAGCGCGGAAAAGCAGGGTGCTCGCTTGTGCAACGATTTGCGCATCATAACCGCGTGCAACAATGGTTTCAATATCTGCCATCTCTTCGGTAAGCGCGATAAGGATGGGGTCAAGTATCTCATAAGGGGGCAGGCTATCTGTATCTTCCTGATCTGGGCGTAATTCGGCCGATGGCGGACGGGTAATAATCCGCTCAGGGATTACGCACCCTGCCGGCCCCAACGCGCCTTTGGGCAGATTCTGGTTACGCCAATTAGCCAGCTCAAAAATCTTTGTTTTCCAGACATCTTTAATAGGGGCAAAACCGCCGCACATATCCCCATAAAGCGTTGAATAGCCAGCCGCATATTCAGACTTATTCCCAGTGGCCAGCACAAGATTACCAAATTTGTTTGATAACGCCATCAGCAACATACCGCGCAAACGCGACTGGATATTTTCCTCAGCAATACCACTTTGCTGGCCAGCAAAGCTTGTCGCTAGCATATCATCAAAGGCGTCCATCGCAGGTCTTATGGCGATATTTTCCAGCGTCAAACCTAAATTATCAGCAAGGCTTTGCGAATCTTCCACCGAAATACCAGCTGTATATTCAGATGGCATCATCACCACCCGCACAGCATCTGCCCCCAACGCATCAACAGCCAGCGCGGTCACAATAGCAGAATCAATACCGCCAGACAGTCCCAATACAACGCCCGGAAACCCATTTTTCGAACAGTAATCACGAAGGGCTAGTACCAGTGCCCGCCACATCGCTTCATTTTCATCATCTGGAGAAGAAACCTGACCGGTTAATATCGCACTTGCCTCCCCGCCGCGAAGGGTAACAACAGATAACCCTTCTGAGAATTGCGGCATTTGGCAGGCTAGCTTGCCGCCAAGGTTAAGCCCAAAAGAGCCGCCATCAAACACCAACTCATCCTGACCCCCGACCATATTCACATAAACAATCGGCAACCCACTCTCGGTCAACCGCGCAACCGCATGGCTCATACGCTGGTCTGTTTTGCCAGCTTCAAAGGGGGAGGCATTTAAAGAGAGGATAATTTCAGCCCCTGATTCTGATAGCATCTCACAGACATCTGCTGACCAGATATCCTCACAAATTGCCAGACCAACACGCCAGCCACGAACCGAAACTGGCCCTTGCAAGCTACCTGCACTAAAATTCCGTTTATCATCAAAGACGCCGTAATTCGGTAAATTCACTTTATGGCGAACAGCTTTAACCGCACCATCATCCAAAACGAAAACCGCATTAAACAGGCGTCCTGCATCGCGCACAGGCGCACCGCAAATGATTGCAGGCCCGCCATCAGCGGTTGCGGCAGCTAGCCGAGCGATGCCCGCATCCACCCTATCCATAAAATCCGCTCGTAACACCAAATCATCAGCTGGATACCCAGATAAATACATTTCTGGTGTCAACAATATCTGGCAATTTTGCTCTGCGGCACGGGCACGCATTTGCAATAATTTATCGCAATTCGCGTTAACATCCCCCAAATGCGGATTTAACTGAGCCAACGCAATATGCAAATCTGTTTTAGATGATGTCATCGTCTGAGAGACCTTAAATGTCTATTTACCCTGAATATGGCGATGCAGGAATTCACGACCCACTTTTACCAGTGGCTGGCCATCATATTCAATGATATCTGTTGTCGCATAGGTTTCTGACCATTTTTCTGGCAAAAAAGAGCCTGTTCCAACCACATCAACAGGCGCCTTAGCTAGCGAGAATACACGGCATTTATCTGGGCCAAAGCCGCTAGATACGACGATCTTAACTTTCTCAAACCCAGCCTTATCCAATTCCTCACGCATATACCAAACAGCGGCGGCAGACACACCTGTTCCCATCAGGTTTTTAAGTTCACTCTCAGAGCGATAACCACGAATAGCTTCTGGCACGTTGCGCTCTAGCACCGCATAAGAGCTTTGCGTATCCAGCCCCTGCAGGAAGCGCCCGCCATGTGTATCTAGCCTTATGCTAATCTGCCCTTTTTTGGCTAAATCACTGAAATAATTTACAACTTCTAGCGCATCATCTCGCTCTTGGCCAAAGTAATCAACCAAAACTGTTAAGGCTCTATCAGGAAAACTATGATGAAACATTTTCGCCGCATCCAGCGTATTACCAGCATACCCTATCAGCGCATGCGGCATGGTACCCATGCCAGCCTCTTGACCGAAATAGCGGGCTGTTGCATCTGCGGCGCACCCTAAAAAGCCTTTTGCGCCTACCTTTGCTTGTGCTTTTTTTGAGCCCACTGATGCGCCATACGCCATCAATTCTGCCATCTCGCTGCCCGCACAATGACGGGCATCCATCGCCAGAAACGCAACATCAGGCAATTCAACACACATCTGATAGGCGTTATAGGCCGCCACACAGGCACTGCCCAAACGTTGCAAAAAGATAGTTTCCAAATCAACCAGCTCTGACATTTTCCCAGTGATATATAGAAGCGGCTCGCCCGCACCTACCCACGCACCCTCTTTGTGCAACAGCTCAATCTTGACATCAGCTTTGCGGCTGGCCGCCATCATTTCCAACCAGTCTGTAGCAAGTTTAGCCGCCAACGTGACTGGGCGGCGCATAAACACGGCATAGGTAACCGTTTTATCTCCATGGTCTGAGACGATCTGGCGTGTCAGATTGAAATAACTATCCGTATAAAGAGGCTGCATTTCAGGGCTTGGCCCGATTGCATTACCCCATTTAGAATTTTTTGCTGTCACCTTATCACCAGCTCCCTAACCTTTTTTCATCTTGAAAAGGTCTGTTTGGCTCGTCAGTCTAAAAGATAGCTTCTGCTGCCTTTTATCAACGGCACGTAACGGCCATTGAGCTGCAAGCAAATATTAACCAGCCTGTTTTAGCTTGGCACTTGCATCGCGGCGCCTTTTCATCAGGTCAGCTAACAAAAAGGCAAGTTCCAGTGATTGTCCGGCATTCAGACGCGGGTCACAATGGGTATGATAGCGGTCGCCAAGACCTTCTTCTGTAACCTCAATAACGCCGCCAACACATTCTGTGACATTCTGGCCTGTCATTTCAAAATGCACACCGCCTGGATAAGTACCTTCGCTATCATGTGCATCAAAAAAACCTTCTACTTCTTTGAATACATCTTCCACACGGCGCGTTTTATATCCAGATGACGCTTTGATAGTATTTCCATGCATTGGATCGCAACACCATACCACAGAAGCCCCATGCGCTTTCACCGCTTTTAGAAGCGGCGGCAGCTTGGTGCGAACATCCTTTGCGCCCATGCGCGCAATAAGCGTCAGCCGGCCCGGGCTGTTTTCTGGATTGAGCTGGTCTATCAGACGAAGCAGATTATCAGGCTCAAGGCTAGGGCCACATTTCAGACCAATTGGATTAGATATCCCGCGCATATATTCAACATGCGCACCTTCAAGTTGGCGCGTACGGTCGCCAATCCAAATCATATGTGCAGAGGTCGCATACCAGCCTTTCTCATCAGTGATGGTATCTTGGCGGGTTAGCGGTTCTTCATAATTCAACAGCAAAGCTTCATGGCTGGTAAAGAAGTCTGTTTCTGCTAATGCCCGGCTAGTTGCAGGGTTAACCCCGCACGCATTCATAAAGGCCAGACACTCATCAATACGCGAGGCTAGCTCTGTATAACGCTGTGCCCCAGCGGATACAAACTCGGTAGTCCAGTCATGCACCGCCTGCAAATCGGCAAGCCCGCCTTGGGCAAAAGCACGCAACAAATTCAAAGTTGAGGCAGATTGCTCATAAACTCTCAATAATCTTTCCGGATCTGGCTGACGCTCAGCTGGATTAAAGCCAATACCGTTAATCATATCGCCGCGATAAGACGGCAACTCAACCCCATCAATTACCTCCAAAGGTGAGGAGCGCGGCTTGGCAAACTGGCCAGCTACCCGGCCAATTTTTACAACCGGCATAGACGCCCCAAAGGTCAGCACAACAGCCATCTGCAAAAACACCTTAAAGCTGTCTCTGATCATGTCAGCTGAAAATTCAGCAAAGCTTTCGGCGCAATCACCGCCCTGCAGCAAAAACCCTTCGCCATTGGCAACGCTGCCTAGCTGGCTACGCAGATTCTGCACCTCGCCTGCGAAAACCAGAGGCGGTTTCTTGGCAAGAATTTCTTCAACATTTTTTACCTGCGCCGCATCGTTATATTCCGGCACTTGCAAGATAGGAAAGTCACGCCAGCTTGATGGTGTCCAGCTCATTTTTTATACCAGCCTTGCCTGCTAGGGCAGATAGCCGCCTCTATGTTTGAATTAATGGCTGTTAAAATAGCGGTTTTACGAAGCAAAAGCAAAGACTTCTGGCGGGTTTTTTTGCACAGGCCCTGCCAAGGGAAATGACAAGCAAAAACAAGCCTAAAATAGAATAATCCCTAGGCACGCGGCGTGCGCATGGTAACAAACTCTTCTGCTGCGGATGGATGAATACCGATCACCGCATCAAAATCAGACTTCCTAGCCCCCATTTTCACCGCAATAGCCATGCCTTGCATGATTTCAGCCGCATCTGGCCCCACCATGTGAACACCGAGTATTTTTTGCGTATCCGCGTCGACAATCAGCTTCATATAGGTTTTCTCAGGCCTGCCTGATAGCGTATTTTTCATCGCCCGAAATCGACTTTCGAAGATTTGCACGCGGCCATATACTTCCTCTGCTTGTTCTTGCGATAGCCCAACACTGGCTATATTGGGCTGGCTAAAGACAGCAGACGGCACCGCATCATAGTTTACTGCGCGGGGCATATCCCCATAAATTGTGTCCGCAAAAGCGTGCCCCTCAGCGATAGCAACTGGCGTTAAATTAATCCGGTCAGTCACATCCCCTACCGCAAAGACAGAAGCAGCAGAAGTCTGGCTCCATTCATCTACCTTTATCGCGCCGCGCGCATTTGTCTCAATGGCTGCCGCTTCAAGCCCCAAGCCGTTAATATTAGGGGCTCTGCCTGTAGCTGCCATCACCTCATCAGGGGATAGAACACTGCCATCATCAAGAGTGACTACATGCCCTTCGGCTGTTTTTTTAACCTCAGCTATGATGCGGCCAGAAATAAGGTTAATGCCTCTGTCCCGCAGCGCCTCAGCAATATGTTCACGCACATCCATATCAAATCCGCGCAACGGCAGGTCAGCGCGATAGATCAAATCAACCTTGCTGCCAAATGCCCTAAAGATACCGGCAAATTCAAGCGCGATATAGCCGCTACCATAAATAACAATATGGTCTGGACGTTTGTGCAAATCCAACGCTTCGTTGGAGGTGATAGCATATTCAGCTAGCCCCGGCACATCAGGGGTGGATGGCTGGCCCCCTACCGCGATTAAAATACGCTTCGCTGTGTAGATGGTATCGCCTACCTCAACTTCGTGAGGGCCCTTTAGATGCCCCCAACCTTCGATAAGATCTGCGCCAGCGTTTTTCAGGAGCGTGCGATACACCCCTTCAAGACGGGCTGTTTCTTTATCTTTGGCAGCAATCAAATCTGACCAGCTATGGGAAAGCCCTTCAATCTGCCAGCCAAAACCAGCCGCATCTTCTGCCTCACCAGCAAAGCTCGCGCCATAGACAAGCAGCTTTTTCGGCACACATCCCCGAATAACACAGGTGCCACCCGGCCTGTCGCCTTCGATAACAGCAACACGCGCGCCATAGCCAGCCGCTATCCTGCCTGCCCGAACACCGCCAGACCCAGCACCAATAACAATCAGGTCATAATCATATGCTTTTGTAAATTGTCCCTCTGATTGGGCAGCAACTATATCAGCATCCTTATCGACCATCTTTTATCTCCATTAGTCTAGTGGAAATTGCCATAGATAGTCTGTGCCTGATGTCGCCTGCCTTGTCCAGAGCGTTAGCTATTTGATGAGGAAAGAGGCAAAAATAAATCGCCCATAGCAGCCTTAAAAAAAGACCTATGCTCCGTCCAGTTTTTCTATCAGATGCGCAATCCTGAAATCGGCCAGATTACAAGATGGCAAGCGTTCTTCGGACGGGGAAGCTGCATGCGCAAGCTCTACCGAAATCGGCTTCAATTCATCCACAAATGCGATGCAACCTGCCGCGAGTTTGTGCGCCCCCACCCTTTTTCCAGATGCATATTTAGTGGGTAAAAACCGGAAATAAGTTTGCGATACAGAACCTGTTACACAACCTAGCTGGGGCCCCCCTGAGGCAGGAGATGGGTTCACGGCGTAAACATCTTCGGTAAGCAATAATGTTATAAAAGAGGATAAAAATAGACCACTCCCATCGAGAGCGAAACTACAATAGACAAGCAGCGTATCACTCTCCATTAACTCTAATTGCAAAATCACTGGTGAAGCTTCTGGATAATAGAGATATTTTCCATTTCCCATAGCGCGAAAATCACCCGTTAGCCCAGCTTGCATTTCTTCTATCACTTTTTATGTCCTGTTTTATTAGGTTTTCCTTTTTGTGACCGTAAAAACATTAAGAACATATTAACGTGATGGAAAAAAGTTATACACAAGACTAGCCCTAAAGATTGAGTTTTTGACAAAACCGCCGCAATAGGAGTTTACAACAGGCAAGCTGTCATTAAGATTAAAATCCGTAATAATAAAATGCAGAAAGCCTGTAATAATCTGTTTCAGCCTCAAGGAGACCGCCATGACAGCTATCGAAGCTGGAGACCTATTATGGCAGCCACAAGAAATTGAAAAAACGCAGATTTATCAATTTTCTGTTTATCTAGATGACCAGCATGGTTTTGACTGGGGCGGGGATTATGAACGCCTCTGGCAGTGGTCGGTAGACTACCCGGAATTATTCTGGTCCTCTTTATGGGATTGGCATGGCATTATTGGGGATAAGGGTAAGCGCTTGCTAGCCGACGCCAATAAGATGCCCGGCGCACAATTTTTCCCTGATGCGCAAATAAACTATGCTGAAAATATGCTGCGAAATGCAGATGATAGCCCCGCCTTCATCGCCTATGGTGAAGATGGGAGATGCACCCGCCTAACCCGCCGTGAGGTGCAGCACAGAACATTAGCACTGGCAGGGTGGATGCAAAGCAAGGGGATCGGCAAGGGAGACCGTGTTGCCGCCTATTTGCCAAATTGTGAAACAACCTTAATCGCGATGCTAGCTACCGCCAGCCTTGGCGCCATTTTTTCCAGCTGTTCCCCTGATTTTGGGTTAAATGGGGTTGCGGATCGGTTTGGCCAGATTACGCCAAAACTGCTTATTGCTGTGGATGGCTATAGCTATAATGGAAAAGAGATAGATAGGCTTTCTATTGTCGCGGAACTAGTACAAAGACTGCCTTCACTGGAACATGTTTTGATTGATGGCTACAACCGCACGACCCCTCAGATAGACAATATCCCAAAAGCTGGGCTTTTTGCAGATTGTCTTTCCCACCCGCCTATTGAAAGCTATTGCCGGGTTGGATTTAATGACCCGCTTTATATCCTCTATTCCTCTGGCACGACTGGCGCGCCAAAATGTATTGTGCATTCAACAGGGGGAACCCTTATCCAGCATATTAAAGAACATCGCTTGCATAGCGATGTTTCAGAAAAAGATACATTATTTTATTTCACGACCTGCGGCTGGATGATGTGGAACTGGCTGGTTTCAGGCTTGATGATGCAAGCACGCGTAATTGTTTATGAGGGCAATCCGTTCTATCCCGGCCCAGAACGCTTGTGGCAAATTGCAGAGGCCGAAAAGATGACGTTATTTGGCACCTCAGCTAAATATATCGATGCGGTTCGTAAATCAGGATTAAAGCCTGCAAGCGCGTTTGATCTCTCTCATTTGCGAATGTTATGTTCTACCGGCTCCCCGCTTTCTTCAGAAGGGTTTGGCTTTGTCTATCAGGCGATTAAACAGGATATTCAACTTGCCTCTATTTCTGGCGGTACAGATATTATGGGCTGTTTTGTGCTGGGATGCCCGACAAAGCCTGTTTATGCTGGCGAGATACAAGCCCGCGCCCTTGGCATGGCGGTTGCCATTTTAAATGATGAGGGCCAACAAATTGAAGGCGAGCAAGGTGAGCTTTGCTGCCTTGCCCCTTTTCCATCAATGCCAGTAGGGTTCTGGAATGATAGTGATGGCAGCCGATATCATAGCGCCTATTTTGATGTCTATCCCGATATCTGGCGGCATGGGGATTGGGCGACCCATACGCCGAATGGCGGCATTATTATACATGGCCGGTCAGACGCGACCCTGAACCCCGGCGGTGTGCGTATCGGCACAGCGGAAATCTATCGGATTGTTGAAAGTTTTGATGAGGTAGCAGAATCTCTCGTAATTGGCCAGATGGTCGAGCATGATGTGCGCATTGTGCTATTTTTACGAATGGCTGAGAATGAGAATTTGGATGATAAGTTGCAAGCACGCATCAAAGATGCCCTAAAGCGGCAGGCTAGTCCGCGACACGTGCCGGCTATCATCCTGAGTGTAAGGGATATTCCGCGCACCCGTTCAGGCAAAATAACAGAGCTTGCTGTGCGCGATGTTATTCAAGGACGGCGCGTTAAAAATACGGAAGCGCTGGCAAATCCCGAAGCTCTAGAGGCGTTCAAAAACCTGCCAGAGCTAAAGACCTAATTTAATTGATGCAGAAATTGTTGTAAGCCAGAGCTGTTGGCAAACTGCTTTCTGATTTTCTTTAATGTTGGCACCATTGCACGAAGCGAGGCTGTCTCAGCTGTGCTCAGACTATCCTCATCAGCTATATCTGCGCCCTTCTGCAAAGGACAGCTTAGCAGCCGATAGGTATGGCTAGCCCCGACCCTATCTGCTTTGAGTTTGAATTTTGCTTTGCTGCCAACTGGCCATTTTTCACGCAAAACAAGCAGCAGCAAAAAATCGTCAGCTTCCGCTTTTTCCAATGCAGGTGCTGCTAGTATTTTTGCCGCACCCTCCACCTGCCCACGCCAATTTTCATCTTCATCCAGCGAAGGGGCGGCGGGATTATCCAATGCATATCCCAGCCAATTAATGATATCTGCGTCAGTTACTTCATCAAGACCCGCATCATTGAGGCTGGTAAGAGCAGAAATATCTGCGACACTTCCATCACGCTCAAAACAATGAATTTCAATTTCACCCATAACCCTGATTATCATTTTGTTTCTCCTGCGCTGGTCTTCATTGCTTTGCCTTGATGCTTTGAAATAGCAAATTCGCGCCAGATAATAAACATACAAGAAGAAATCACAACCACCATTCCGCAAAGTTGAATAAAGGTTGGAACTTCAGAGAAAAGAAGGAAGCCATAGATACCAGCTAGGGGGACTTGCAAATAACGTAGGGATGCAACCACAACCGCTTCGCTAAACCGATAAGCGGTTGTAAAAGAAAGCTGTAAGCAAGAGCTAAATACACCCAATGCTACCAGCAACATCGCCTCTTTTGCGGTGGGTAAGACAAACTGCGAGGGCAGTAAAAGCAGAAGTGTTGAGGCGGCAATAAACCCACAGCTATTATAAACAAAGGCGACGGTAACGGGCTGATCGCCTTTACCAAGGCGGCGCAAAGTGATGGAGAGGCCAGCGCCAGCAATGGCGGCACAAAGCCCAAAAATCACCGCTGGCGTAACGCTTTGCGAAAACGGGTCTGTTAGCAAAATAATGCCTAGCAGACCAATAATCACCGCCATAGTGCGATAAACACCTACCTTTTCAGATAGTAATAATGGCGAGGCTAGCGTGATAAACAATACCGAAGATTGAAACAATGCGGTGGCTTGGCCAAGCGGGATATTACGCACCGATAGAAACCAAAATGTAATACCCGCCATACCGAACATCACACGTACAACCATAGTGCGCCGCTGGGTAATGCGCAGCATGTCGCGCCCTCTAACCCGCCATGCCACAAGGAACAAAATAGGCAGCGAGAATAAAAAACGGTAGAATAGCATCGACAACAAGGTTAAATCATCAGACAGCATTTTAACAATGCCGCCAGTTATGACGCCAAAACACACCGCTGCAAGGGTTAATATAACCCCCATAATCTGAGCTGAAAATATCATCTAAAAAGGGTAAACAGCCTATACTGCCAATCTGGAAAGAACATTTAATTCGTATAGAAACACGGACAATTATTTTACAACATTACCATATCGGGGAAAATTAGATATGAAAAAACAACTCCTTGCGCTTTTGCTTTTGGGACTAACCCTGTCCAGCCCTGCCCTTGCGGCTGACCCAGTGGAAACACGCAAAGCCAATTTTAAACAAAGTGGACAAATCCTAAAAGCAGTGCGTGGACAGATAGCTGCAAGTGACTGGCAGGCGATAGCAGATGGCGCGCAGAAAATTGCCGATTGGGCAGAAAAAATGCCTGAATTTTTCCCAGCCAGCGCCCCAAGTCGCGGCGCATCCCCCGCTATTTGGGAGAATTTTGACGATTTCAAAAGCAAGGCTGCGGATAATCGCAACGCTGCATTAGCCCTGAAAGCAGCCGCAGAATCTGGTGATGGAGATGCCATCATGGGCGCGGTACGCACGCTTGGCGGCACCTGCAAGAGCTGTCATTCCAAATATCAGGCAAAGTAGCGCTGAAGACCGCGTTTTCTTAAAAACTAATAGTTTTTTTAAAAATTAATAGTTTTCTTAGGAATTAATAGTTTTCTTAGGAATTAATATAGGGCGGGTTGCAATAGGATAGGTAATTGAGAGCCAATAACGCAGCCCGCTAGCCATATTAGGCCAAAAAAGGTATGCATGCGTGATATCAACCCGCTATCGCCGCTGATGTTTTTATGCCTTCCTGTGACCATCGCGGGTATCAAATTTTTCTTCAAGCGGAAATAATATACCGCCATTGCCGCAAGGTGCAAAAGGATCACCGCAAAAACCAGTTTCTCGGTAATGGCATGCACGCGTTCAGCAAGCGGTGATAGCGAAGGCGCAAGCGACACGAAGGGCCCTTCAAACAGCACATCATCTGTTGAAAAAGCGCCAGAAACGCTCATCACCAGACAGATCAGCAGCAGCAAAATCACTGCATAGCCGCCAAGAGCAGAATGTCCAGCAACCTTATCTGCCTTGCCTGCAAAAATCTGCCGCACCACCCCTATTGCCGCAGAAGGTGGACGGATAAAACGGCTAAACCTCGCAGTTTGGCTGCCAGCCACACCCCAGACAAGCCGGAAACAGATAAGTCCCATCACCGCCATACCAAAATGCTGGTGAAACTCTAGCATTTCTGCTTTGGCTGAGCCGATAGCTCCAAACACGCAGATAACAAGCATCCAGTGAAAAAGTCGCAAAGGAACATCCCAAACCAAATGCCCCTCTTTCGGGCTTTTTATCGCGCCTATTGCCATACTAATTAACCTTTTGGCTAAATCACCTCTTTGGCTGAATTGCCCTTTTATTGGGGGCCACTAGAAGCCGTTAATGAATTAGACTATTCTTTGCCCTATTATGGCAGATAACATATTTAACACTTCATCTGAAGTCCCAAATGAAATGCGTTTAGCGCTGAAAGCGTTGGATGATCTGGACACAGATTTCAAAGCGGCGCGTGCACACTGGGGCAATCCCCCCGATCGTTTTACCCCATCTGGCTTTGCTGCTCTTGTGCGCATAATCTTGGGTCAGCAAATTTCACGCGCAGTAGCAAACACCCTTTGGGGGCGCTTTGTTGAGCGAAACTGGCAAGAGGCACAGGCATTGGCCGCGCTAGATTATGAAGCGCTACAAGATATTGGCCTGTCGCGGCGTAAGGCAGAATATATCATTGATCTTGCGCGTGCCGAGGCACAAGGAAAGCTAAACCTTGCTAAGCTAGAGCGACAACCTGCGGATATCTTTACCCAAACCCTTATCAGCTATCGCGGGGTCGGAGGTTGGACTGTCAGCAATTACCGCCTATTTTGTCTTGCGGATCTAGATGCATGGCCGGGAAATGACCTTGCCTTGATGGAAGCGGTAAAGCGGTTGAAAAATTTAGATGAACGCCCTTCCCATGCAGAAATGGATGCGCTGGCTCAATCTTGGGCCCCTTATCGCGGCGCGGCGGCTTTGATGCTCTGGCATCTCTATGCTTGTCTTGTGCGGGATAGCCGGCCTGTTGGCTAGTTTGCCCCTATCGCTCCAGACAAAAATAAACTGGCCAAAAATAAATTGGCAAAATAAACTAGCCAAATAAATCTGGCTGACCTGAGCTAATTTTCTTTTCTGCATCCTCATTGTAGGGCGCAACAAGGCTTGCATTGTCATTTTTTATATTCCCAACATCTGGGCTAACGCGGTAAGCATTAAAATAGCTAGCGGATGCTGGTACCAAACAATTTGCAGCCTGCGCTATACTGCCATTCAGCCAGTTAGACCAGTTTGTAGCCGGCAAAACCAGCGGACAGCGATGATGCAGATCATGCAAGCTGCCATCAGCAGGCGTGGTCAAAATAACAAATTGCGCGGCCTTGCCCTTTATATCTGCAAAATACAAGCCAGCCATTGCCATTACCCGCCCATCTAGCAGCTGGATATGCCAAGGCTTGCGCGGGGCAGACCATTCAAACCAGCCACTTGCCACAACCAGACAGCGCGCGCTTACAAACCTGTCTTTAAAGGTGGGTTTCGCGTGCACTGTCTCGGAACGCGCATTTATCAGCCTTTTATTCTGTGGCCCAGAAGGGCGCCCAAATTCAGCCATTTCAGCAACTAATTCTAGTCCGCGTGGCCGCAGGATAAGGCTAGATTGCGCGGGCGCTACATTCCAGCGAGGCACCAGATTTTGAAGCACGGAAGTGCCAAAACGCTGATTAAGCTCGTCATTATTTGCGGTTAAACTAAACCGTCCACACATATACACAGCTTTCTAAATTTAGCATCTTGTTTTGGCTTCTTGCTCTTATCACTGCCTAGCGTTAAATTCCTAGCCAGTAAGATAAAAAAAAGCATACCCCTTTACACCACTAACCTCCAGAGTTTGTTAAACTGGCCAGCAGATAGAATATGCCCATTATACCCATTTCAGACCAAGCATTACAGGATGCAGCTACCTGCCTGCAACAAGGAGGGCTGGTCGCTTTTCCGACTGAGACAGTCTATGGGCTGGGGGCTATTGCGCGCGATGATAAGGCCGTTGCCAGTATATTTGCCGCTAAAAACAGACCGCAATTTAATCCCCTTATCAGCCATTTTGCAGATGCAGATAATGCATTGGCAGCAGGTAGGAAAACTGACATTGCAAGTCTGCTGGCATCGCATTTCTGGCCGGGACCTCTCACCCTTATCCTAGAGCGGCACAAAGATAGCCCGATTAGCTTATTAGCTTCAGCAGGTAGTGACAGCGTTGCTGTTCGGGTACCTTACCATGAAATAGCGCGGCGGCTAATCGCCCTAACGGGGTGGCCAATTGTTGCCCCTTCTGCAAATCCTAGTGGACGCATCAGCCCATCCAACGCTGCGCATGTAGAAGAAGGGCTAGGCAGCGCTTGTGACATGATTTTAGATGGTGGGCCGTGTCGTAGCGGTTTAGAATCCACTGTCATTGACTGCCGCAACAACAAAGCCATTTTGTTGCGCCCGGGGCCAATTACAGCAGAGCAAATAAAAGAACAAACTGGCCTTATCCTTGCCACACCAGAAAATAAGGGAGGAGACGGCACAGCCCCCCTTGCCTCCCCCGGTCAGTTAGCCAGCCACTATGCCCCATTGGCAAGGGTGCGACTAAACGCCACCACCAAACAGCAAGATGAGGTTTTTATCGGCTTTGGCACTGTCCCAGACGGGGTTACCGCTGATTTCAATCTATCCGAAAGCGGTGATATTCAAGAAGCAGCTGCGCATCTGTTCGCCCTTCTTCATGAAGCCGATAAGCGTGCTTTAAATTCTATTGCCTTTGCCCCCATCCCCATGTCAGGATTAGGTCTTGCAATAAATGACCGCCTCTCGCGTGCCGCTGCACCCAGAGATAGCGGTAAAGTTCTGTAAAAAAAGCAGCCTTGATTGGCCCTTCATACCTTTGAAGCTAGATATGTAAGTAAGTGATAGAGAAATGAATAATATACACCATTTTAATGACCTGCTTGATGATAAGGATATTTTGAGTCTGGCAGATGACAAAGCCCCGTTCTTGCAGGACTGGCGCGGCAATTATAGCGGCGAAGCTGAGGCTATTTTATTCCCGCGTAGCACCGAGCAGGTCAGCGCAATTATGCGCCGCGCTCACGAGCAAGGCCTAACCATCGTACCGCAAGGCGGCAATACCGGCTTGGTTGGCGGCGGGATTCCAGATAAGTCCGGCAAGGCGTTTGTACTCTCGCTGTCGCGGATGAATAAGGTGCGTTCATTTTCTGAGGCAAACCGTTCTATGGTTGTCGAATCTGGCTGCATTTTACAGGAATTGCACAAGCTTGCTGAAGAGCATGATTTATATTTCCCGCTTAATCTGGCAGCAAAAGGAAGCTGTACTATTGGCGGCAATCTGGCTACCAATGCAGGCGGCGTAAATGTGGTGCGCTACGGAAATACGCGCGATCTATGCCTTGGTATTGAGGTTGTGATGGCCGATGGGCAGGTGATGGATTTACTTACCCCCTTGCGCAAAGACAATACTGGCTATGATTTAAAACAGCTCTTTATCGGCTCAGAAGGTACGCTTGGCATTATTACGGCGGCTTCTATGAAGCTGTTTTCCCTGCCAAAGGCACGCGCCACTGCTCTTGCCGGCATTCCAGATATTACTACAGGGGTGGAATTATTAGGTAAATTGCAGGCGGCTAGCGGTGAGCAAGTCGAAGCATTTGAGATTATGCCAGACACGCTTTTGAACGTTATTTTTAAGCAGTTCCCAGAGATTCCGCGCCCGCTTAACCCTATTCCTGAATTCATGATACTGATGGAAATCGCTAGCTCAGATGAAAAAGACGGCCGCGAAGATGAAACAGGTCGTGTGCCGATTATCGAAACCTTAGAAGGGTTTTTGGCAGAGGCCTTTGAAGCAGAAATGATAAGTGATGCGACCTTGGCGCGTAATGACACACAACGCCAACAATTATGGGACATCAGAGAACATGCCCCTGAATCTACCAAACGGGAATCTAACCCAGTAAATACAGATATTTCTGTTACCAGAGCTGACCTACAGGCCTTTTATGACTGTGCTGTTGCAGAGGTGCGTAAAGTCTGCCCTGTCACGCGCGTTTGCAGCTATGGCCATCTTGGTGATGGTAATTTGCATTTCAATTTAATTGAAAAAGAGGGCGGCGACCCAGACTGGCTGAATAAGAAAGAACCTTTAAAGGCTGCTATTTATAAAGCGCTGGCAAGTTTAAACGGCTCTATCAGCGCTGAACATGGTATTGGCGTGATGAAGTTTGAACAGTTAAAGCAAGTGAAAGACCCGGTTGCCCTGTCCATAATGTCTAATATCAAACATTTGCTAGATCCAAAGGGCATTTTAAACCCCGGCAAGGTCATTGACTAAGCTCTGTTAACATAGGGCTTTTTTAATATGGGCTAACGGGCTTAACGGACATCATAATATAAAGAATGAGCGGTTATAAGGGATGATATGGCAATTAGCGCATAGCCAGCCAACGCTGGAAAAGGAGCGAAAATGACCCTAACTTCCATAGATGAAAATCACATTAACCGCGTGCTATCTTTCTGGTTTGAGGAAATTACACCAGAAAATTGGTTTACGAAGAGCACGGATTTCGACAAGCGTTTGGAAACACAATTTGAAACTCTTGTCCTTCAAGCCCTAAACGGACAGCTAGACCGTTGGGCTGGAGGCAGCGATGGATGCCTTGCCCTTATCTTATTGCTAGATCAGATGACCCGTAATATCTACCGCGATACACCGAAGGCCTTTGCGGGCGATGAGATAGCCTGCGCCCTCTCGCTTCGTGCCGCCGCCGATAAGAAGATCGAGGCAGAAAGCCATGAAGCCAAACGGCAATTTTTTCTGATGCCCATGATGCATTCAGAAGACCTTGCTATTCAGGATGCCTCGCTGCCACTGTTCAAAGCACATACCTCTGAGCGGACGTATGATTATGCCGTGCGTCACCGTGATATCGTTGCCCGTTTTGGCCGCTTTCCGCACCGTAACGCTATCTTAGGACGGCCGTCGAGCGATGCGGAAATTGCTTTTTTGAAAGAGCCTAACTCTTCTTTCTAAAAACGCATCTTACAATGTCTAGACACGAATCTCATTCAGCTTTTCCCAGACCTTATCAGCTTTTAACTGGGCCAAGTCAGGGCGGTATAAATACGCCGCTTTCTCGCCCGTTGGCGCAGACATAGATGGGTCTGTATCGGCGCCCATCAACATGCAGGTTGGGGTATTGGTACGCGCGCCCAGAAATACTGGCCCGGTGTCATTACCAAGAATAAATTCAGCCCCTGTCATCATGGCGGCAAGTTCAGCTAAACTGGTTTTGGCGGTAACATCCATAACATCCCCGCAGGCTGCCTTGATTAACTGATTTGCGTCTCTATCTTCTTCTGTGCCGCATAAGACAGGCGTGATACCCGCCCTCAAGCAACGTGCCGCGATATCGGCAAATAAAGCCGCAGGCCATCTTTTTGACAGTTTTGCTTTAGATGATCCCGCTACAAATACTGCATATTTTGCTGGCAGCTTAATCCTCTGCTTTTCTAAATTTGTAGACATGAAAGTTAAATTGCCAGTATAGGCGGACGCGCCAGCCATTTTTACGGCGACCATCATTCTATCGCGGTTATTAACGCCTGTAAAATCTGGCATTGGATCTGAACAGCCTTTGGCGGTACCAAACCAACGCGCCTTTGGCTGTGCTAGCTTAAAATAAGTGGCCGTGCGTGAGGAGCATTGCAGGTCAATAATCGCGTCAAACGGACGCCTGAGAAGCGCCCTTAAACGCAAGCTTTTGCCGATATGCCAGATAGGGGCGCGTGGGTCTACCACAAGCTCATCAAACCAGCTAGAATGCTGAAGCAAAGGGGCAAAAGCAGGCGAGGTTAATAAGGTTATATGGGCGTCTGGAAAAGACTGGCGCAAACTCTCAAAGGCATCAATCCCTTGAATTATGTCCCCTAGAGCGCCATGCTTTAAAACCAGAATCTGTTTCATTGCCTTCTCTTGCGCCAAGCGCCCCTAAATTTTGTGCTAATAAATTATTTCGCGCTAATAAATTGCTTCATTTTTCCTAGATTCATAGACTTTTTTTGACATTGTGACTAGTGTTATAAACACCGTAATGCCTGCAGGATAGCACCGCCAATCCGCTAGGAGACAATTAGCAAAAACATGACTTCTAGCTATCCAAAGACCGATATTTTACTACCTTATAAAGAGGTGATGACAAAGGCAAATGCAGGCGCCATTGCCCGCATTGTCGCTTACGTTGCCAGTGCTTCTGATTATCCTGAAAAGCTTAACATTTTCGGCTCGCCCATATCAGACCCACCCTTAAAAGGGGTGAATTTTATCCCTATTAGCTATTTTCGGAAATGGCTATATGGCAAAAATAAGGGCTTTCTTCATGGCTATCTTAAACATCTAAAAGCCCATCCAGAACAGACACCAGAACTGGTGGAGATACATAGCCGTTGCCAGCTTGCAAGGCAGTTAAAAACCGCGCGGCCAGATTTAAAAGTTAGCTTATATATGCATAATGATGCGCGTGATATGCAAGGGGGGCAAACGCGCAGCGAGCGACTATGGCTAGTAAATAATCTATCTGCAATCCTATTTGTTTCACACTATTTAAAAGACAGCTTTATCAGAGATTTACCTGAAAAAGAGTTATGCGCCGACGCCTATTCAAAATGTATTGTGATACCAAATGAGGTCACAAGGACATCTAAGGCACGGCCAGAAAAGCAGCAAAAAATTCTCTTGGCAGGGCGGATGGTTCCTGAAAAAGGCATTTTAGAGGCCTGCGAAGCAGCCGCCAAAATATTACCAGCCTTTCCAGAATGGCATCTCGATATTGTTGGCAGCACGCATTTTCATGCCGCCAAACCTTCTGAATATGAGCAGAAAATCACCCGCACGCTTGCCCCCATCGCTACACAAACAACCCAGCATGGCTATCTTCAAGAAACAGATTTAAGCAAGCTTCAGGCGCAGGCGGCCATTGCGCTTGTTCCCTCCTTGTGGCAGGAACCCGCAGGTCTTACAGTCATCGAAGCCTTGGCCTATGGCTGTGCGCTCATCACCACAGACAAGGGCGGTATTCCTGAAATTGCCAGAGGGCGGGCTGAAATAGCCCCCATCCGTGAGCTTGACTACCTTGATGAGAATAATCGCCAAGCCATAATCACTATTTTGGCGGCGAATTTGCATAGCTTGTTATCGGATAATAATAAGCTGGCCCGACTTCAGGATAGGGCATGGAAAGATTATCCATTTGATGCCCGAAATATGGCTGTTAACGCAGATAACTATAGGATATCCTTGAAGTCTTGATTTACAATGGCAGCTAATTAAGGTAGGGCTTTGTAAACAATTTCTGGAACAGAAATACTGTCAATTCAATTGGTGTTCAGTGACGATGTGCATGAGATTTTTGAAAGGCTATTTTAGAGCCGTCTTAGCGATGTCCGCGCTAGTATTCTGTCTATGGGCAGGCTTGGTGCACGCCCAAGAAGACACGCCAGTTGATTTCGAAGCTGACAGTGTAACCGTGAATAATCAAGACGGTAATATGATTGCTACCGGCAATGTAACGATTATTCAAAACGGCGATGTTTTGCGTGCTGATCAGGTGATTTACAACCCGTCTACAGAAACAGCCCGCGCGTCTGGAAATGTTACCCTTACCACCATTGATAATATCGTGCATTCTGCGGATGAAATGACGCTGGATGAGAATTTTACCCATGCAATCGCCAAGCCGTTACTGACGAAATTGTCAGACGGCACAAGGTTTTCTGCAAACTCTGGCAATCATACACAAAACAAGCGAACTGTTTTTGACAGAAGTGTCTTTTCGCCTTGTAAATGTGATTATGATGATGGGGAAAGTCCGATTTGGGATTTGCGTGCCTCAAAAAGCATTCATGATGTTGAAACACATTTAATAACGCATCAAAATGTAACGATGCGCATCTTTGGTCTGCCTATTTTCTATTTGCCGGCTTTAGTACACCCAGATGAAACAATCAAACGCCAGAGCGGGTTTCTGACCCCTAATGTTGCCTATTCCAATGACCGCGGTATGACGGTTACTACGCCCTATTACCAAGTGCTTGGTCCAACGCGTGATGTTGAATTTCAGCCAACCAATTTCCAGTTTAGAGGACAAGGGCTAAAGACTATCTATCGTCAGAAATGGGATAATTCAGAGCTAACTGCCACGGTTTATTCTGCCAATCTGGAAACCTTTAAAAAGCGGAGAGAGCAAGTTGCCGCAACCGACACCCGTTTTTCAACAAAATTGGGGACAGGATGGAATTTGGATATGCGGCTGTTCCGCACTTCTCAGGATACTTTTTTGCGTCGCTACCGCTATGCAGCAGATGACAGGCTCGACAGCTATATCGTTGCGGAGAAAATTACCGATAACCGCTATTACCGCGTCAAAGCCTCAGATATACAAGGATTGCGCGAAGCAGACACACCAGATAGCGAGCCGTCCCTTCTACCGCATATCTATTTTGAGAAGGTGGTTGATGGCCCGTTCGCCAATCAAACCATCCGCCAAGAGCTAACTGCCCAGTCATTACAGAATGACGAAGGCCATGATATGGTGCGCTGGACTGGCCTGCTTGGCACCCGCCTTCAGCATAAGATGGACGGCCATGTTTTGATAGCAACGGGTGATTTACTTGGCACCTATCATGATATTCAATCCAACCCCAGCGGGTCAGGGGAAACACAAGAGCTTGGTCAGGGCCAAGTCATTATGACTGGCGAATGGCAATATCCCCTAGGGATAACCTATGGCAATCAAAAGACGGCCTCTGCCATCATAACGCCAAAAATTAAGGTTACTGGCATTGAAGGTAGCGATAGAACGGAAGATATTCCAAACAGGGATGCCGCAGATTTCCGCCTCGACGAAGCAAATATGTTTTTAGCAAACCGCTTTCAGGGACGAGACTTTATTCTGCCCGGTAGCCATGTTGCAGCGGGTGTTTCTGGGATTACAGAAAGTAGTTTCCTAGGCGATGTCAGCGGCTTTATTGGCTTATCCTATCGTACCTCTGGCACCCCGGCGGAGAGCATTTCCACCGAAAGTAGGGACAGCTACTCAGACTATGTAACAAGCCTTTCTGCAAGAACCCCGTTTGATCTCACTGTATCTTGGTCAGCGCGTGCCGACCGCAAGAGCTTTGAATTAAACGAATCTCGTGCAAATGCTGTGTATGACAATAATGGAACCTTTGTTGAGGTATCGCATACCCAAGTTGCCGAGAGTTATTTTACCAATAGCGCCCAAGACCGCGAAGAAGTCAGTATCAATGTCACGCAGAACTTAGGACGCGGTTTATCGCTAACCGCAGAGCAGGTCTGGAACCTTTCCGAAGGCCAGAGTAAAAAAGATCAGTCGATTTTATTATTAGGCTGGTCAGGCGGCTTTCAGGATTGTGTGAATCTATCGCTTGAATATAAGCGTGACCCCTACGCAGACAGAGATATTCAGAAGGTCAGCGAGCTGCAATTACGGATATCCTTTAAATATCTCGGCTCTATTAGCCAATAAAATAACCGTGATTACAGGAAATAGGCTGGAAAAAATCGCCCCGGCTAATCATCTGATACAGGCTAGTCATCTGATATCAGCCTTTTGGATAGGGAAAGCGTGGCGTCCCGTTGATAATCAAGCCTGTCATAAAATGCCAGCACATCCACATTATCGCTGCGCACCTGCAAGTTTAGCTTCGGACATCCAGCCGCGATTAAATCTGCCTCAATGCGCTGCATAATCACCCTGCCTATCCCGCTTTGCTGAACATCAGGGTCAACCCCTAGATAATTCACCGAGCCGCGATGCCCATCATAGCCTGCCATAGCCGCAGCGATAATCACGCCGTCCGCCTCGGCTACCCAGAACCAGCTATAGCTATTTACCGCCATCTCTTGAAGCTTGCGCGATATATCCTTTTGCGGATCATTCCATGGGCGCAGCAGGCCAGCCTTTTCCCAAAGCGCAATAACCTTATCGCTATCCCCTTTATCAAAGGGCCGAAGTTTTATCTGCTTTTCCAT
>JAKMFL010000060.1 GCA_022425485.1 Alphaproteobacteria bacterium
ATACGTGATGCCTTGCAAAAACCAGATCTTTCGGCAGCTGAGGCGTTACTGGGCAGGCCTCATATCATTTCCGGGCTGGTAGCGGAAGGGGACAAAAGAGGGCGCCAGCTAAACTTCCCAACCGCCAATATTGTTTTGGAGGATAAATTGGCTCCAGCTTTTGGTGTTTATGCGGTTACCGCGACAGTCGAGCAGGCAGATGGCCATGCAGCCTCTTATAAGGGTGTTGCAAATATAGGCAAGCGACCAACTGTGAATGACAGAGGCATTCTAGCTGAGGCGCATCTATTTGATTTTGATGAAGACATTTATGGTAGGCGGTTAAATCTATATGTGCAGCATTTTATCCGGCCAGAGCGGAAATTTGATGGATTAGAGGCACTTACAGCGCAAATTGGGAAAGATGTGACTGCCGCGCGTGAAATCCTAGCTTCCTATTAGCCTCCTATTAGCCCTCTAGCTTTTGCGCTTTGGTTGAAACCATTGGACATTGCGCCCTTCAGCTATTAAAAAATTGAGCGATATACGCAAATAAACAAGCAGAAAAGTAATGGGGCGGTTGCGCGGCAACAGCTTAAGCCAAATCGGCTCTGAGCAGAGATTGAATGATGGATTATAAACAGACCGTATTTCTTCCGAAAACTGAATTTCCAATGCGTGGTGGCTTGCCCAAAAAAGAGCCTGAGATTATGGCGCATTGGGAAAAGCTGGATTTGTATAAAAAACTGCGTGCAGAGCGCAAAGATGCGCCTAAATTCGTGCTGCATGACGGCCCGCCCTATGCTAATGGCCAGCTTCATATTGGTCATGCGCTCAATAAGATTTTGAAAGATGTGATTAACCGTTCGCAATCCATGCTTGGTAAAAACGCAAATTATGTGCCGGGCTGGGATTGTCATGGTCTGCCAATCGAATGGAAAATCGAAGAACAATACCGTAAAAAAGGCAAGGATAAGGATGAGGTGCCAATCGCTGAATTTCGTCAAGAATGCCGCGATTTTGCTGCCCATTGGCTGGACGTGCAGTCGCAAGAATTTCAGCGGTTAGGCATTTTGGGTGATTGGGAAAATCCCTACACGACAATGAAGTTTGAGGCTGAATCCATCATCGCTGCTGAGATGGGCAAGTTTTTGATGAACGGAAGCTTGTATCGTGGTTCCAAGCCGGTCATGTGGTCGCCAGTTGAAAAGACAGCATTGGCAGAAGCAGAAGTTGAATATGCAGATCATAAATCTGTTACTATTTTTGCGCGTTTTGCCCTGAAAAACAGCCCTATTGAAGGGCTGGAAGGGGCGCATTTAATCATCTGGACAACGACGCCATGGACGATGCCGGGTAACCGCGCGATGGCTTGCGGTGCGGATATTGAATATAGCGCCCTTAAAATCACCGAAACAGGTGAAGATGCGCTTGCTAAGGTAGGGGATATCATCTGTCTTGCGGACGCGTTGCAAGCAGATGTGTTTGCCCAGACGGGCATTGTTTCAGCTGATATTGTAAAGCGTTTCAAAGGCGCAGAGATGGCAGGGGCAATAGCCGCACATCCAATGGCAGCAGAAGGGTACACGTATGAAGTGCCTGTATTGCTGGCGGATTATGTTACGACGGATCAGGGTACAGGCTTTGTGCATATTGCGCCGGGGCATGGCCCAGAAGATTTTGAACTTGCCCACCTAAAACATGGTATCGAAGTGCCAGATACTGTAGGCGAAGATGGTGTTATAGCTGAACATCTGCCCTTATTTGGCGGTATGCATGTGCTTCGTGACAATGCCCGTATTGCAGAGATTATGGCCGAAAAAGGCGGGCTTATAGGTATTGGCCAGTTGACCCATTCCTATCCGCATTCTTGGCGTTCGCACGCGCCGGTTATCTATCGGAATGCCGCGCAATGGTTTGTTTCTATGGGGGATAAAGATAGCCAGGGTAAAGGCTTGCGTGACACAGCCCTAGCGGCGCTTAACGTAACAGATTTCTATCCTGCCTCTGGCCAGAACCGGCTGACAGCAATGATTGCTAATCGTCCAGATTGGTGCCTGTCGCGCCAACGTGCATGGGGGGTGCCGATCCCCGTATTTTATCATAAAAAGACAGGGGAGCCGTTGCGGGATCAGGCCGTGGTAGACCGTATTGTTGCCGCTTTTGCAAAAGATGGCTGTGATGTGTGGTTTACCAAGCCAGCTTCAGAATTTTTGGGTTCAGAATATGATGAAAAGGACTATGTACAGGTCAAGGATATCGCGGATGTCTGGTTTGATTCAGGTTCAACCCATGCCTTTGTGCTAGAGGCGCGTGATGATTTACAATCGCCTGCGGATCTTTATCTAGAAGGCTCTGACCAGCATCGCGGCTGGTTTCATTCCTCGCTCCTTGAAAGCTGCGGGACCCGCGGTCATGCCCCATATAAAGGGGTTTTAACGCATGGCTTTGTGCTAGATGAGCAAGGCCGGAAAATGTCTAAATCGCTTGGCAATGTTATTGCCCCGCAAAAAGTCATTGAACAAAATGGCGCTGATATTCTGCGGCTTTGGGTGGTTAGCTCTGACTATTATGATGATTTGCGTATTGGCCCAGAGATTATCAAGAGACAAAGCGATCATTATCGGCGTATCCGTAACACATTACGCTATCTGTTAGGGGCGGGTGCGGGTTTTGATGCTGCCCAAGAGGGGCTGGCACCACAAGAGATGCCAGAGCTGGAACGGTGGGTCTTACACCGCTTAACCGAACTAGATAAGGTGGTTAGACAAAAGACCGAAAGCTATGATTTTCATGCGATTTTCACCCAAATTCATGATTTCTGTAACGGCGATCTTTCTGCTTTCTATTTCGATATTCGTAAAGACACGCTTTATTGTGACAGCCCGGCTTCGATTGAGCGCCGTGCCTGCCGCACTGTCATGGATGAGGTATTGCAATGCCTGATCAGCTGGGTTGCGCCCATATTATGCTTTACAGCGGATGAGGCTTGGATGGCGTATCGTGGTGATGAAAATGATTCCATCCATCTGCATGAATATGCAGCCCCTGCAAAAGCATGGCAAAACCCAGAGCTAGGCCAGAAATGGGCCGCTATTCGGGCACTCCGCTCGCAGATTACAACGGCGTTAGAGGCGGCGCGTAATGATGGGCTTATCGGGGGCAGTCTTTCTGCAGATATCCGTGTGCAAACTTCTGCTGAGACAGCTGCGTTACTAGAAGGCCTTGATCTGGCCAGTCTGTGTATCACTTCATCAGCTGAACTGATAGCTGGTACGGGCGAGACAAAAATCGAAGTGCGCCGCGCTGATGGCGGTAAATGCGCGCGTTGCTGGAAGCAGTTTTCAGAAATTCCAGAAGATAATGATAGCGATATCTGCACGCGTTGTCAGACAGTGGTTACCGAACAAGGTGCGGTGTAATGGTATCTGTGCCCAGATTTGTATTTACCCGCAATTTTGTGCTGTTGTTACTGGCGGTTTTATGTGCAGACCAAATAAGCAAAAGCTGGGCGTTATCGGCGCTATTTGCTAATGGAAACCAGATTTTAGCTGCCCCGTTTTTAAATTTCACACCTGTCTGGAATCCCGGTATCAGCTTTGGAATGTTGGCTGATTTTCCTCAGGTGACCGGTTATGCTATTCCAGCTTTTGCGGTGTTGGTGGTGATATGGCTTTATTTTCAGCTAGACCAGCTAAGCGGTATTCAACGGCTGGGGGCTGGTTTAATTGCTGGCGGCGCACTAGGCAATGTTATAGACAGGTTACGCTTTGATAAGGTAGTTGATTTTATTGATGTTCATCTATTAGGGTATCATTGGCCTGCATTTAATATTGCGGATAGTGCGATATTCATTGGCGTTGTTGCATGGTTATATGGCATTATGAGCACACCCAAATCAGAGGGGGATACCCATGCGTAAAATCAATTCATCTTCCAATTTTGCATTGGCATCGGCCTTATTGCTGATGGCAGGGCTAACTGGCTGTTCTGATTTCCGCCAAGCTATTGGTACGGAGAAATCTTCACCTGATGAGTTTGAAGTTGTGGTGCGCCCGCCACTTTCCCTGCCCCCTGGCTTTGGTGCACGCCCGGCTGCGGAAAATAATGGCCAAGTAGCTGCGGTAAGCCCCGCGGTGCCAGCACAGGAATCTGAGCTACTGGTCTCGCGCTCGGGCAAGGCAACAGCGTTTGATGATGTCTTTGCTTTCGATAAAATTGAAGAAGATATCCGCACGAAAATTGACGAGGAAACAACCGGCGTCATTTATGAGCGCCGCCTGCCCTTGCAAGTATTGTTTGGTGGTCTTCCAAAGGTAGGGCCTGTGGTAGATACGATGGCAGAGGATGCCCGTATCCGGCGTAATAGGCTGCAAGAAAAGGCCCTGAATGACGGGGCAACACCCGCTATTGATCAAGTTCTGGGTGAACCTGTTTCGGTGGAATAGGCACCCTGTATTATGCCGCCATTTCTTCGCTTGCTCCCCGAACAGCTGATTAACCAAATCGCTGCTGGCGAGGTTATTGAACGCCCGGCTAGCGCCCTAAAAGAACTGGTTGAAAACGCGATAGATGCTGGCGCAAGCCGGATCGATATCGCGCTTGATGAGGGCGGGCTAGCTGGACTTAGTGTTGCGGATAATGGCTGCGGAATGAGCAAGGCAGATATAGAGCTTGCTATCACCCGTCATGCTACCTCTAAATTGGCAGAAGATGACTTGTTGGCGATAGCCCATTTTGGCTTTCGGGGTGAGGCATTACCCTCTATTGCGTCTGTTGCGGTGGTGGATATCACCTCACGGCTCGAGGGGGAGGCACATGGCTGGCATCTGCATATTGCCCACGGCGCGCAAAACCAAGCCAAACCAGCTGCATCTGATATTGGCACGATGGTTGAGGTTTCTGATTTATTCGGCTCTATTCCAGCGCGTCTTAAATTCCTGAAAACAAAAAAGACAGAAGCAGCACAATGTTTGGACGTTGTAAAAAGATTGGCGATGGCCTGTCATACGATTGCTTTTCATCTTTCAGATTCTGGTCGGAATATCTTAAACCTCTCTGCCCAGCCAGACAATGATGTGGGGCGTCAAGCGCGGCTTGCGGCGATTATTGGCACGAGCTTTGCCAGAGAGGCGGTACCAATAGAAGCAATGCGTGAGGATGTAATACTTCATGGGCTAGCAGGTCTGCCAACTATGAACCGGCCAACCACTGCCCAGATGTATCTGTTTGTTAATAACCGGCCTGTCCGCGATAGACAGATTTTAGGGGCGGTACGCGCAGGCTATCAAGATATGCTGCCACGTGGCCGGCACCCGATTGTCACCCTATTTATTGACCTGCCGACGACAGAGGTGGATGTGAATGTCCACCCCGCCAAGGCAGAAGTGCGGTTTCGGGATAGCGCTAGGGTACGCGGGCTGATTGTGGGCGCACTATCTTCTGCTCTGCGTGAGGCAGGTATGCAGGCTACACATGAAGGGGGCGCGGAAGCGCTGCGCCACCTTAGCCAGCCAAGCTATCCATCATCATCCAATTGGGCATCTGGCAGGGCATCTGGCAGCAATATCCAGCGCCCCTCTTATGGCCAATATAGCGCATCACCATCAGCTGGTATGCTTGGCAGCGCCGCCAATTTTCAATCACCCCTTCAAGCATCCCCCCCGCCTAACGCTGCTGGGTTTCTTTCTGAGGCTAGCCCGCAAGCACGCTATGAAGCGCCAACAGAGCAAGAAGAGCTTAGAAATTTTCCGCTGGGGGCGGCGCGCGCACAGCTACACAAAACCTATATTCTGGCTGAGACAGAAGATGGGGTGTGTTTGATAGACCAGCATGCGGCGCATGAAAGGCTGGTGATGGAACGCATGAAAGAACAACAGCTAGCGGGGCAAATCCCCAGCCAAGCCCTGTTGATCCCTGAAATCGTCGAATTGCCCGCAGATCAGATAGAATCATTACTGCAATTAGAAGAAGCGTTGCAAAGCCTTGGTCTATATTTAGAAGGGTTTGGCGAAGGGGCGGTTTTGGTGCGTGAAATTCCGGCTTTGTTATCCGATGCGGCGATTAAACCGCTTATTGCGGATGTAGCCGAAGAGTTGGTGATGCTGGGCGGCTCCTCTGCGTTGGAGGACAAGTTAGGCCATGTGCTGGCTACCATGTCTTGTCATAATTCTGTTCGTGCAGGGCGGGTGCTAAATCAAGAAGAGATGAACGCGCTCTTGCGGCAAATGGAAGTAACGCCGGCAGCAGGTCAGTGCAATCATGGCAGGCCTACTTTTGTTACCCTCAGCCTTGCCGAACTTGAAAAGCTATTTGGGCGTCGCTAGCTGAGTTTGTAAAAACTTAAACGCGCAATGCCGTAATGGCGGCTATCTAGGAGGGCGAAATCACTACCGCTTAATTCTGGCTCTTTGCGCCGAGTTTCTACCGCGATTATCGTGTCTGCGCCTATGCCGCCAGCCTTGTTTAGCGCATCAAGGGCAGGCAGGCTAAGCCCGCTATCATAAGGGGCATCGCAGAAAATTATATCTGCTACATCAAAGTGCCAGCTTGCTATCTGGCAGGCATCTGTGGTCAGAATATGCGTATCTTCAGCACAGTCTAATATCTCACAATTGCGACGGATAACCCGCACAGCGCTAGGGTCTTTTTCAATGAAAACAGCTTTGCCTGCGCCTCTTGATAGGGCCTCTAGCCCAAGCGCACCAGAGCCAGCAAATATATCAATAACAAAGCCGCCCTCTAAGACGCAATCAAGGCGACCGCCTGCTAAGATGTTAAATAGAGCTTCTCTGGTACGCTGGGATGTGGGGCGCACGGATGGGCTGTCACATGGCGAAAGGCGTGCGCCTTTTTTGCGGCCTGCTAGAATAGAAATCATGGTCGTCTGGGGCGTTGCTGCTTATGTTTATTTCTATTTGCTGATTTAGTATTCTTTACAGATTTAGAATCCTTTACAGATTTAGGATTCTGGCCAGCTGGCTTTGTCTTTAAGCGCAATTTCGGCGCATTCGCTGCCTGTTTTGCGTCCTTGGCATCACTCGCGTCCGATGCCAGGCCAAGCTGCTGGGCTAGGACAGATGGCTTTACTTCTTCCACTTGGCCTGCTTCTAACTTGCCCAGCAAGAAGGGGCCATAGGATAGGCGCAGAAGGCGGGTCACTGGATAACCCAGATACTCCATAATGTTGCGAACCTCGCGGTTGCGCCCTTCTTTAATGGCAATAGTTAGCCATGCATTGCTGTTTTTCTGGGTATCAAGCCGGGCAAGAACGGGGCCATATTGCACCCCGTCTATATTGACGCCTTCGGCAATTTCCTCAAGCTTCGCTTCTTCAACCCGGCCATAAACCCTGACCCGGTATTTGCGCGTCCATCCGGTTGCTGGCAGCTCTAGATGGCGGGCGAGCTCTCCATCATTGGTGAGCAGGAGAAGACCTTCAGAATCGATATCAAGCCGTCCAATGGAGATAACGCGCGGCAGGCTTTCGGGTAACTTCGTGAAAATCGTATCCCGTCCCTTTTCATCCTTGTTGGATACTACCAGACCACGCGGTTTGTGATAGCGCCAAAGGCGCGGCGGCTCAGCCGCGCTCAAACGAACATTATCTACTTCAATTATATCGCTCTTCGTAACGGTGAAGGCTGGACTTTCCAACAGCACACCATTTACCTTCACTCTGCCATCAGCAATATAGACCTCTGCTTCTCGGCGAGAGCAAATCCCAGCTCTGGCAATAACTTTGGCAATACGTTCTGGCTTCTCAGAAGGGGTGAGGCTAAAACCAGTAGATTTTTGTGGACGATTTTTCATGGATTTGTTGTAAGCTACCCAGGATAAGATAGCAAATCTCAGATTAACTTACCCAAAAACAGATAGAGGCGGATATAAATACAATTTCAGATAAGGTGATGGCATATGCGCTCAAACTTGCCAAATCTGCGGGCCAAGCAGGCGAGGTGCCTGTCGCAGCTATCATCACAGATGCAAATGGTCAGATTATTGCTGAGGCCGCAAATGCAATGCATCAGCTGAGCTGTGCAACCGCGCATGCTGAAATGCGTGTTATTGAACAAGCGATGCAAAAAACGGGTCTTGCCCGGCTACCAGCTTTTGACATCTGGGTAACGTTAGAGCCTTGCGCGATGTGTGCAGGTGCCATTAGTCATGCGCGTTTGCGGCGGCTATATTTTGGGGCTTATGATCCTAAAGGCGGCGCTGTTGAACATGGCCCTTGCTTGTTCAGTCAAAAAACGACCCATCACCAGCCTGAAATAATTGGCGGTATTCAGCAGACAGCCTGTGCAGATTTACTAAAGCAGTTTTTTGCAGAAAAGCGCTAATCAGCAGCGATATCGCTTCGGGTGAACCCTGCATCCCACTTTATCTCTGCTACCCCTTGATAGGCCTTTGTGCGCGCTTGCTCAACGCTAGTTCCAAGCGCAGTTACACATAAAACCCGCCCCCCATTGGCGATAATCTGGCCATCTTCATCTGTTGCGGTGCCAGCATGAAAGACCAGGCAGCCAGAGGCGCTTTCCAGTGTTTCAGCGCCAGTAATGACACTTCCCTTATCATAACTGCCCGGATACCCCTTTGCCGCCATTACCACCGTGACGGCACTATCTTGTGCAAATTGCATGGCAAAGTTTTGCAAGCCCCCTTCGGTAGTTGTGTAAATTGCCGATAGCAGATCAGATTGCAGACGCGGCAGAATAACTTGTGCTTCAGGATCGCCAAATCGGCAGTTAAATTCGATCACTTGTGGGCCTTTGTCGGTGAGCATAAGGCCTGCATATAAAATGCCGCGATAGGGCATACCCTCATCTGTCATGCCGGTGGCGACGGGCTGTATTATCTCGTCCATTATTTGCTGACGCAGTGCATCGGTTTCAAATTTTGATGGGCTAACCGCGCCCATGCCGCCAGTATTGGGCCCTTTATCATTATCAAAAGCACGTTTATGGTCTTGGGCCGAGGCCAGCCAGATTGCCTGCTTGCCATCTAGCAGGGCAAAGGCTGAAAATTCAGGCCCGCTGATGCGTTCTTCTACAAGTATCTGCGCGCTCGCTTCCCCGAAACGCCCGCCTAGCATCTCATCAATGCTAAGGGCTGCCTCTTCTGTGGTATCGCAAACCGTCACCCCTTTACCTGCGGCCAGCCCATCTGCCTTGACCACACAACCGCCTGTAAGCGTGCCTGCAAACGCCTTTGCTGCGTCCGCATCCGTAAAATAGTTCCATTGCGGCTGCGGGATATTGTGAAGGTTACAAAATTCGCGTCCAAAGCGTTTTGAGCCTTCAAGCTGGGCTGCTGCCGCAGATGGGCCAAAAGCCTTAATACCTTCTGCCTCCAAGCGATCGCTTAAGCCTTCTACAAGCGGAACCTCTGGGCCAATAACCACAATATCTGCTGCTTCTGTCTTAGCTAGCGTGACCAGCCCATCGATATCATCAGCAGCGACATTTGCAAGCTTGCCAAACGCGGCTGCACCGGGGTTGCCCGGCGTAATGACTAGCCTATCACAAAGGGGGCTGTCTGAGATTGCCCATGCCAGCGCATGTTCACGCCCGCCGCTGCCAATAAGAAGAATATTCATTAATGCCTCATCTTTTTTGCCCGATATATTTTACCAGATATATTTTGCCCAATATATTTTGACCAATATATTTTGCCAAATAGTGACAAAATAGCTATTGGTTTTTCTAGCCTAACCTAACGTGATGTACCATACTCTGCAAATGCCAAGCGAACAAACAGACGCAATTTCTAATTCCCCCTATCTGACCATTGAAGAGTTAAGCTCTGCGGTGAAGAAAACGATTGAAGGGCGTTTTGAGTTTGTGCGCGTGCGTGGGGAAGTATCGCAATTACGGGTACCGGCCTCAGGGCATGTTTATTTTGCGCTTAAGGATGAAAAAAATACCCTATCTTCGGTGATTTGGCGAGGCTCTGCTGCGCGTCTTTCTGTCCAGCCAGAAGAAGGCTTAGATGTCATCTGCTCTGGTAAGATGACTACCTTTGGCGGCCAGTCGCGCTATCAGCTGATTGTTAATGATGTTGAGATTGCCGGTGAAGGCGCACTTTTGAAGCAGCTAGAAGAACGGCGGCGTAAGCTAGCAGATGAAGGGCTGTTTGATGCTGCCCGTAAACGCCCGCTCCCTTCATTCCCTAGATCTATTGGCGTTGTAACCAGCCCAACAGGGGCGGTTATTCGTGACATTTTGCATCGCTTGTCTGAGCGCTTTGGCGTGCGGGTGCTGGTTTGGGGGGTGAATGTGCAAGGCGCAGGGTCAGCTGAGCAAATTGCTGCTGCGATTGAAGGGTTTAACAAATTGCCCGAGACAGGCGAGGTGGCGCGTCCTGACCTGTTGATTGTGGCTAGAGGCGGCGGCTCAATCGAAGATTTATGGTCGTTTAATGAGGAAATTGTGGTGCGTGCGGCGGCGGCGTCTGTCATACCGCTTATCTCTGCTGTTGGGCATGAGACAGATACAACTTTAATTGATTATGCATCTGATTTACGCGCACCAACCCCAACCGCCGCAGCAGAACTTGCCACCCCCGTCGCTGCTGATATCAAGGCTAGTTTAACCGATAGACAAGCAAGGCTAGAGCGTGCAGCTAGCCGCCAGATAGAGGCTGCCCAGCAGAGTTTGCGAGGTTTGCAACGCGGACTTTTGCATCCGCGTGAGCTTATCGCCCGTCACCAGCAATCGGTGGATATCGCTGCCTCTAGCGTGTATAATGGATCGCTGCGGCGATTGGAGGGGGCCGCCAGCCGCTTCTCTAGCATAGCAGAAAGGCTTGGCTCTCCTAGTCAGCGACTAGCACAGGTCAGCGAGCGTCTGCTCGTTTGCGGCAGTCAGCTTGATAATCTGATTGCACGCCAGTTTGATATAGGAACGCAAAAGCTTGCACAAAACAGCAGATTGCTAGAGGCAAATTCCTATCAGCGGGTGCTGGAACGTGGCTTTGCCCTTGTCACTGATGCAAGTGGCGCTGCTATTAAACGCAGTGCTGAGGCACCAAAGGGGGCGGAAATTGCCATTCAATTTGTGGATGGTGCGCGTCATGCCAGCCTTGATAGCGGCGACGCGCCAGCTAAAGAGCCGAAAAAAGATACCGCTAAAAAGCCCCGCAAAAAAACCCGTTCACCAGACCAAAATGAGTTGTTTTAAAATAGTTGCGCGAAACGGTAATTTATTTCCTTAACGCTTTACCCCAACGGCGATGTGGCCATAGCCATTGTTCGGGATTTGCGCGTATCCAAGCTTCAAAATTCTTGTTCATTTCAACAGCCGCAGCAAGAATTTCGGTATCGCTTGCTGTTTTGGCGAGTTGGACAGGCGCGGATAATTTTACCTGTATCTGACAGCCATCATGGCGGATGGTCTGCGCATAATAAATCGGCACACCAGACTTGGCAGCAATTTTAAAATGAGCGATAGCGGTTTTTGCTGGATGGCCAAAAAACGCCACCTCCTCTCCTTCCCGAAGCTGCTGATCTGCTAAAATCATCATATAGCCGCCTTTGCGCACAGTAGATATCATGCCCATCGCTGCTTCACGGCCCTTCTGATAGATATCTGCTTCTGCAGTACTGGCCCGCCTATTGAGCAAGAAAGATATGTAAGGATTGTTCAAAGGACGGAAGATAAGCCCTGTCTTTAGCCCCAGATGCGGGCCTATCATCGCCAGCGCTTCCCAATTGCCCAAATGGGCGCCAATAATAAATCCGCCCTTTTTTTCTTGCCCGTTTTCTGGCCCGTTTTCTGGCCCGTCTATTGGGGCGTTTTCCCCATCATTTCCTTGCAGATGTTCTAGGCCGTGAAACTGGATATAGCCGCCCTTTAACATCGCTTCCAATTTGGGATACTCGCCAATATTACGACCTAAATTCTGCCACATACCTTTTAATATTGTCGCACGCTCATCAGCGTTTAATGTTGGTATCGCCCATTGAAGTTGTTGCTCGGCACGCCGATGCCACGGCGTAAGGGGGCCAATAAGGGCAAACAGGCTTCCAAAAATAAAGCTAGCGCCGCGAATATTTAACAGCGCGATAAATCCAAGCACAACCGCTAAAAGCAGGGTTTCCGCTGGCCAGAGTATGAAGCGGTAAAATAGTCTAGCGGGCAGATTTCGATAGGATAGCGACATTAGCTAGCCCTTCTCTTTGTGCAGATAGGGCACGAGGGTTTGCATTAATTGTTCGGCATCGTCATCATCTAGCATCAGACTAACATCAAGAACGAATATCCGCTCTCGCCATTCTGGCGGCAAGCGCACCCAGTCTTTTTGTGTGGTAATGAGCTCTGCGCCTAATTGTGTGGCCTCTAGATATAGCCGGGTTAAATCTGCTTCGCTATAGGGATGATGGTCTGCAAAAGGAAGGGTTTTGACAAGAACAGCGCCACATGCTTCAAGCGTGTCGAAAAAGCCTTGTGGCCGGCCAATCCCTGCAAAGGCGAGCAGGCTGCGCTGCTTAATCTCATCTGCTGTCTCAGGGTTGGGAAGCAAGCGCGGGGACAGGCAGGTTAATTTCTGTGGCAGGCGCTGTTTGAGGCCGGTTTTATCGCTGCCATTTATGACGGCCATATCCATAGATGGCAGGGCAGATTTCAGGCTCTGACGAAGCGGGCCTGCAGGCAATATTCGGCCATTTCCTAGCCCAACCGCGCCATCAAAAACTGCTAGTGTTATATCCTTTTTCAGCCATGGATTTTGCATTCCGTCATCCATGATAATGATATCGCTAGGCAGGTTTGCGGCGATAAAACGCGCCCCCGCAACGCGGTCTCGGCTGATGCAAACCAAGTTATTTTGGCTTAGCATCAAGGCTTCATCCCCAATATCAGCCGCGCTATGGGCATTAGGATCCGCGATGAGGGGCCCTTTTTGTTTTCCGCCATAACCTCTGGTTAAAATGCATACAGAATAGCCATAGCTTCCAAGAAGTTGGCATAAATAAGCGGTAAAGGGGGTTTTTCCAGTGCCGCCAACCGAAATATTGCCGATGCAAATAACAGGAAGCTGGGCCTTTTCAGGCTTAATCCACGCAAGCCTTGCCGCTGTTGCCCCGCGCCAAATCCAGCTCAAAGGCAGTAAGGCAGTAGAAAGGGCAGAGGAGAGGATTGTCTGATCATTCCAAAATTTTGGCGCTTTGTTCATGGTTTCGGCAATGGTTTCTAAGAGTGCTTATCCAAAAGATAGTCTGCCGTTTTTGCGGCTCTACTACAAGCCTCTGTTGTGATGGCGGCAATCTGTTTTTTATTTTTGGCAGTAATAAGCGTACGTCCCTTTCGCAAAGCCTCTAGCTTGTCAGCGAGTAATGAAGCTAGCTTGTTCTCATCACTAGCAAGTTCAATTAAACCAGCCTTGCTTAAGCTCTCAAAGGCATCCTTGTTTTTAAAGCGGGAAGGGCCAGCAAGAATAGGGGTTTCAAACAGCGCTATTTCAAGCGGGTTATGCCCGCCCTTATCTACAAAACTACCCCCAAGAATAATAATATCCGCAGCTTCATATAGGCTAGCCATTTCGCCTAGACTGTCACAGATAAAGATAGTGTCTTTCTGTTGGGGCGTATCGTCCTTACTGCGCTGTCCAGGCCGGCTCTTTGTGATGCTTTCTATTTTTTTGGCAATATCGTCGCCACGTTCAGGATGACGCGGTGCGATGATCAAGAAATGTGCCAACCCGTTATTATTTGCCTGCCTACTTGCGGCAAGGATAAGTTCCTCCTCGCCCTTATGGGTGCTGGCCGCAAGCAGGATAGGACGCGGTGCGGCGGCATCCGCTAGCATCCCCGCCAATGCCGCATTTGGTATCAGGCTAGCGGGATTTAACTTTAACGAGCCGCCAATGTGAATGCGGGGCATTTGGCCTTTGTCACCAGCTAGGTGTCTAAATTTATCGGCTTGCTGCGCATCTACGGCAAAAATATCTTGCGGTGTGCTAAAAATAGTGCGGGCTAAAGGCGCTCTTTTTTGCCAAGCCTGATAGGCATTATCGGAAAGCTGGGCAGATGCAAAACATAGCGGAATGCCTCTAGCAGCAGTGGCGCAGATTAGGTTTGGCCAGAAATCGCTTTCTAGCATTACCGCATAATCTGGCTGCCAATGATCTAAAAAACGTTCCACCCATTGCAGATGATCTAGCGGCTGATAGCTATGTAAAATCGCGCGATCACCCTGCTCGGCAATACGCCGCGCCGCAGTAGGGGTGTTGGTAGTAATCAAGATGTTCAAATCTGGCTGCTTTTCACGCAGGCAAGTTGCCAGTGTTAGGGCGGCAATGCTCTCACCAACCGAAACCGCATGTAGCCAGAAAAGCTGTCCTTTTGGGCGTTCTTGCGCATAGTGCCCATAGCGCTCTCTCAGCCTTTCTTTGTCTTCTCGGCCGCGCCATGCCCGGCTATGCAGATGCAAGATGGCAAAAGGCTTAACAAACGACCATAGACGATTATAGCTGGCAAGGGGGGAGGGCTGCATCACTTTTGGCCTGTCTGCGCATTATCGCATGCCTCTACCAGCGCGTTTAGCTTATCTTCCAGCATTTGTCTCTGTGCTTCCAATGCATTTTTATCTTTTGTTTTTTCCAGCATTATCGCATCAGAATATATCAGATTGGCACGCCCAAGAGGTTTTGGAAAGCGCATTTTATCCCAGCTTGGCGCCCGCCATAATCTGTTACCTGACCAAGCAGCAAGGGTTATGGGTGCGCCGGTTAACTGGGATAGGCTGACGGGGCCCATTGATAAGGCTCGCCGTGGCCCGCGTGGGCCATCTGGCGTGATGACAACAGACCGTCCAGATTTTATTTCACCGACAAGCTGGCGCAAACCAGAAGCCGCTTTGCGGTTACTGCTACCCCAAATGGGACGCAGGCCAAATAGGCGGGATGCGCCCGCCAATACGCGCCCATCAGGATGCGGCGATTGTAGCGCCGAGCAGCCGCTAGGCAGAAGAGGGCTCATCACAAATAAATGTTCATGCCAGAAAATAATAATTTGCGGCTGTGCCTTCATTCTTGTTCTTAGCGCTTTATGCCCTTGCTGATGCCATCGTCTTAGCCCCACCAATAGCGCCATCATCGCTGCCAGAAGCAAACTGATAACAAAAGAGCCTATGGTTGAACGAAGAGCAGATTTAAGCATGACCCCACCAGCATAAAAAAAAGCTATATCTGGGGCTAGCGGAAAGCGGATAAAGAGCAATTTTTCTAGCCGGCATGTCAGATACGCCTTCGCACCATAGAGAAAACCGGTTTTTGTGTCTATATCAGCGCTCATTAGGGCAATATTTGTTTAAGGAGTAAAAACAATTGCTATCTATTGCCCAGACTATAGATAGGCTATACACGGGCTATACAGGGGCGCGCTGGCCATGCTACTAAAGGGATGGATTTCTCACTATTTTTGTCTTTTAATTTTTTGTGTAGGCTTTTGGGTTAACGCGCTGTGATCAAACCATCAGACAGACAGATATTAAACCGGCTTTGGGCAGATTGGGTGCTGGTTTATCGTGGGCGTCTTGGCCTTATCTTTTTGTTGATGGTAGTGGTGGCACTGGCCGGCGGGCTATATCCTGCGCTAATCAGCCATGTTTTTGACCTGTTAGCGGGCAAAACAGACAGTGGGGCGGCGCGTTTCGCTTTCCTGTCTTTGCCAGATGATCCGTTTATAGCCATACCTGCCCTTATCATTCTTGTTGCTTCTATCAAGGCAGGAGCGATGTATTTTCAGGTGTTGAGCGTCAATAGTCTTGCGCTACGTATTACCACAGACATACAGAAAGCGATGTCAGCGCATTTAATCACCTCAGACTTAGCTATCGTCACAGCAGAGCCTGCAGGGGCATTTATTTCGCGCATTATGAACGATTTGAATCTTGTTCGCGAAGCGCTGGTCAGGCTAGCAAATAATCTGGTGCGTGATATCTTAACGATTATTGTAATGGTCGGGGTAATGGTGTGGTTTAGCTGGTTATTATCCTTGCTTGTTCTGGCTATTTATCCGCTAGCGATGCGTCCGATAGTGCGAATTGGCCGCAAACAGCGGGCGGCTTCTGGGGCATTGCAGGAGCATTTAGAAGAGGTTACGTCTTTGCTTGCTGAAACCTTGCAAGGTATACGGATGGTCAAAGCCTATCAGCGCGAGGGTGCTGAAAAAACCCGGGCAGGTCACGCCTTTGATATTCTATATGAAAAGCTGGTTGCCTTGCTGGCAGGGCGTGCGCGTATCGACCCTATCCTTGAAGTCTTAGGCGGGTTTGCAATAGCTGGCGTGATCGGTGTAGCCGCATGGCAGGTACAAATTGGCGCGATGCAGGTGGGTGACGTGGTAGGCTTTATCACCGCTTTGTTAATGCTGGTACAACCGGTGCGGGCTATCGGCACGCTAAATGCGGTCACCCAAGAAGGGATGGCAGCAGCAGCGCGTATATTCCAGCTGCTCGATAAGCAGAACAGCATTACCCAAAAGCCTGATGCGCCTGAATTAATCATAAGAAAGGGCCAGATTAAGTTCAAAGATGTCAGCTTTTCTTACGGCGATGTGCCAGTATTAGAAAAGGTTAGCTTTGAGGTTGGCGCAGGCGAAACTATAGCTCTTGTGGGGCCTAGCGGGTCTGGTAAATCCTCTATTATTAATCTTCTGCCGCGCTTTTATGATGTGGCATCTGGCCAGATTATGATAGATGGGCAATCTATTTCAGAGGTAACGACACAGAGCTTGCGCCAGCAGATGGCGCTGGTCTCCCAAGAAGCGATATTATTTGATGATACAGTTGCGGCCAATATTCGTTTTGGTCAGCCAGATGCAGATGAAGGCAAGGTTAAGGCCGCTGCAAAGGCCGCCGCAGCTGATGATTTTATTCAGCAATTAGAGGGCGGGTATCAGGCGCGTGTGGGGGCAACAGGAAACCTTTTGTCAGGCGGCCAACGCCAGCGCATTTCTATTGCGCGTGCCATGCTAAAAGATGCGCCAATTCTATTACTTGATGAAGCGACCAGTGCCCTAGATGCGCAAAGTGAGAAACAAGTCCAACAAGCGTTGGAGCGTCTATCAGAGGGGCGTACGAGCTTGATAGTGGCGCATCGGCTAGCAACCATACGCAATGCGGATATGATATTAGTGCTGGAGGCAGGCAAGATTGTAGAGCGCGGCCGGCATGAAGAACTGCTGGCAAAAAAGGGCCTGTATGCTGAATTATGCGCCTTGCAGTCTCTGAGTAATGAAGAATAGGACTAATCAAGAATAGGACTAATCAAGAATAGGGCGGCCAACGATTAGCCCTATTCGCGGCGTAAAATTCCGTCTACCAGTTTTTCTGCCCAAGGGCGCGACATAAACTCAGCCTGCAATTTTTCAGGCTCATATACGGTGTCTACCCAGTCAAAAAAACCCACGCCTTCAGCTTCATAAGGGGCATAGGCCTCAAGGAAACAATCTAGCAATCCCGTTTTGGCCTGCCGCACATGTAGATAGCGAAAGGAAAGCTGCTGCAGGGCTTCTGCAACCGGGCGCCCGCGATGGATTAAAAGATAAAGCGCTGCCATCAGACCAGCTCTGTCCGCCCCTGACTTACAATGCATCAGGGCTGGCATCTCAACGCTATTGAAAAGATCGCGGGCCGCATACAGCATCTGTTTATCAGGTGCCGCGCGCGAGCGTGCCGTAAAATCAACCAGCGTAATCCCTACTTTATTACAGGCTTCAGCCTCTAACCGCCACCCGCCATCATTGCGAGGGCCGCGCAGATTGATGATAGTTTTAACGCCTAAATCTGCGGCTTGCTCTACTCTTTTTGGGGTGGGCTGGTTACTGCGCCACATCTTATCATCAATGGCATGCAGATTGTGCCAAGCCAGACGCAATACCCCATGGTCTTTGAGCATAAGCTCTGTCCAGTCGCGTACACCAGTAGGGGCTGGCACACTCATCTGCTAGCTACCTGCAACCGTTAATGCACTTACAAATAATGAGGGCGCTGCAATAGATTGCCGCAGATCCAAATCGTTCGCAGGGGTCATATTCATGAAAATATCTTTTAAATTACCAGCAACGGTGGCTTCGGTTGCTGGCCATGCAAGTTTGCCATTTTCAATCCAAAAACCAGAGGCGCCACGGCTGTAATCGCCAGTCGTCATACTAACAGAACTGCCCATCATTTCGGTGATATAAAGACCTTGCTTGATGTCGGCTATCATATCATCTAGCTCGGTTTCGCCATTTTCCATGATGAAGTTAGATACAGACGGGCTAGGCGGCCCAGATAGAGAGCGCGACGCATTGCCTGTCGGCATAAGGCCAAGCTGGGCGGCTGTAGACAAAGTCAATAGCCAGCCATTCAGCACGCCATTTTCGACCATATATCGCTTTGTTACAGGCAGGGTTTCGCCATCAAATAGGCGTGAGCCCATCCCCCTATTTAGAAGCGGGTTATCTAATATAGAGATAGACGAAGCTGCTATCGCTTCGCCAAGCTGGTCTTTGAGGAAGCTTGTGCCTCTAGCAATCGCCGCCCCATTAATGCCACTCGCAATATGTCCAGCGATAGAGCGGGAAACCCGTTTATCATAAATAACAGGAAAGCTGCCTGTTTGTGGCTTGCGTGCGCCAAGCCGGGCAAGAGTACGCTCAGCCGCACTTTTACCGATTTTTGTTGCTGCTTCTAAATCTTCAGCAAAAACAGCAGCGCTATAATCATAATCGCGTTCCATCTGGCCATCATGTTCGGCGAGCACCACAGCAGATATCCCGAAGCTGGAGCGTTTATAAGCCGCCGTAAAGCCAGTGCTGGTGCCTATTAATATTTCACTCATGCCAGTAGAGGCAGAGGCGCCGTCTGAATTACTGATACCGTTCGTGTCAAGGGCGGCAGCCTCACAAGTAAGCGCCATTTCGCTCAAAGCTTCGGTGCTGATGCTGGTATCATCAAACAGCTCAATGTCTGGTAAGGCGCGGGCCTGCTCTTCTGCATTCGCAAGTCGGGCATAGGGGTCTTCTGGCGCAATTTTGGCCATACTCACCGCACGCTGGGCTAGCTCTGTAATATTATCTGTATCTAGCTGTCCGGTAGACACGCTTGCAGAACGCTGGCCAACAAATACCCGCATACCGACCTGATAATCTTCGGAACGCTCGGCTGATTCGACCTTGCCAAGCCGCACCTGAACATCTAGCCCATGCCCTCTAATAAAGCTTACATCTGCGCCATCTGCGCCGGCCTTTTGCGCGGCGTCTAGCATTTGATCTACAATTTTTTTGTCATCTGTTTCCATAAGCATTCAAATAGTACGTCTGCGCCTTAGATGCAACTGCTTGCCAGATGGTGAGGGGTAGTTTATCTACTGAATTATTATGGCATATAAAATTTTTCTAGATGGGGGCGCGGGAACAACAGGTCTGCAAATCGCAGATAGGCTAGCCTCTCGCACCGATATATCGCTGCTTGTTCTGGATGACGCCACGCGCAAAGATAAACAGGCGCGCAAAGCGGCTATGACAGAGGCAGATATTTCTATTCTATGCCTGCCTGATGCGGCGGCGATAGAAGCTACTGCAATGGCAGCAGAGCTTGGCAGGGATGTTCGGCTTATAGATGCGTCCTCTGCCCACCGTGTGCATCCTGATTTTGTTTATGGCTTTGCAGAAATGGCCACTGGGCAGGCAGATAAAATTGCCAATGCGCGTCTGGTTAGCAATCCGGGATGTTATCCAACCAGCTTTGTTGCTCTCGTGCGCCCGCTGATTGATGCTGGTCTATTAGCCCCAGAGGCTTTGCTGGCGGCAGCTTGTGTTAGCGGCTATAGCGGCGGCGGTAGAACCATGATTGAGCGCTATGAGGCCGGTGATGCGCCCGGGGATGCGCCCGCCTTTGGCATTTATGGATTAACGCTTGCCCATAAGCATTTGCCAGAAATGAAGGTGCATTCTGGTCTTGTTGATGCGCCTGTATTTCTGCCTTCGGTTGGCCAATTTCCGCAAGGCATGCTGGTAAATATTCCTTTGCATCAGGCACAATTTTCCAAAGCGGTGAGCGTGGCAGATTTAACGAGCTGTTATCGCGGCGCCTATGGTGACAGCGCCTTGATTAAGGTGGGTGATGCGGGTGGGCTGGATAAGCATAATTTTCTGGTAGCAGAGGCGCTTGCTGGACGCGACAATATGGAGATCTTCGTTTTTGCGGATGCAAGTGAAAGCCATTTTGTGCTTACTGCGCGCACCGATAATCTGGGCAAAGGGGCAGCAGGGGCGGCCGTCCAGAACATGAATTTGATGCTGGGGGTAGATATGCTCAGTGGCCTGCAAGTATAAAGCTTCTTGTTAATCGTCAATTTTTTTATAGATTAGATGTTGAAAATTCCAAAAATGACGATGCGGCAGCGTGCCTTTGGCTATCCTTATGAGGCGCCAGACGGTGCATATCTGCTGCGAGATGGTTACCAGCTAGATTTGCCAGAGACCTATGATTTCAGTGGCCGTATAGC
This sequence comes from Alphaproteobacteria bacterium, assembly GCA_022425485.1. Taxonomy (GTDB): domain Bacteria; phylum Pseudomonadota; class Alphaproteobacteria; order Puniceispirillales; family Puniceispirillaceae; genus JADHLI01. The sequence goes on from JAKMFL010000060.1 coordinate 20,473, forward strand.
GGTTTTATCTGTTGGCTCTAATCGCGCGCCTGCCCAGCTTTACCGAAAATTTGGTGAGCCGGCCGAGGTGCCCGTAACGCCTGTCGCGGTAAAAGATTGTGATATTGTGCATGTCGCAAACCTTGCCGATTATGGCGCTGTGCCTTGTTCTGCTTTTCCCTCGCGCGGCACAATAATTACGCTGAATATTGCATGGCTCACATCCCAGCAGCTAGAGATCATGCATGCTACCGAAGCGCTAGGCGAGGCTTATGACTGGATAGAGTGGGATATGAGAGCTATCACGGCTCTCTCGCATCGCTTGCCAGCGCGTCTATTCGGCTATTCGGCTATCGCGGGCGCGTTTAATCTTAACGGTAATGGGCCGTTTGCATTGGAAAAGATTAACGCCCAAGATAGGCAATTTACCCCAGCCAGCCAGAAAGAAATGCAAGACCAAATTTTTGCCGCACTGGGCGCTGATGCAGCAGACGTCTATCAATGGGTTGAGACTGTCCAATCAGATGCAGGATTGCGCCGCACCATCCGCAACCTTCTCGCAGAAAAAGCGATGCAGCCTGTAGGCCCGCCTTGGCAGAAAAGTGATGCGCTAGGAGGCTAGATAATCTGGGAGGCTAAATAATTTGGGAGGCTAGATGATCTGGGGGCTAGATGACCTGTTGGGCGAGTAATGCGGCGGTCACAAGCAAGCCTGTATCGCGGTTGGATGTAAACAAGCGCAGCGCGGTATCTGGCGCAGCTATATCGATTTGCAACGCTTGCCTGCCCAAATGCACCCCAGCTGCCAGCACGCCAAACAGCCAAATATCAGGGCCAGACAGGCTATAGAAGCCTAAAACCCAGCACGCTGTTGCGGCGCCATAGAACAGGGCAACACCAGCTTTAAGCCGCGCCCCAAGCGTTAACGCCGAAGATTTCACGCCTGTTGCACGGTCATCTGGCATATCCTGTATGGCATAGATAGTGTCATAGCCGATAACCCAAAACACTGTCCCGGCATAGACCAAGAACAGGCCGAAAGGGGGCATGCCTGCCCAAAGAATAGATGCCGCCACGGGTATTCCCCAGCTAAAGGTTAGCCCCAATACAAGCTGCGGAAAGCCGAAGACGCGTTTGGCTAGCGGATATAAGATGATCAAAGGGGCAGCTGATGCGCCCACTATCCATGTACGCAACGGCAATTGCACAAGCAACCCTAGCCCAAGTACAGTCAAAAAGACTAAAAAGGCAACGGCGCGGAAAGGGGTTATCTCGCCAGAAGCAAGCGGCCTGTCTTTGGTACGCGCCACTTGCTTATCAATATTTCTGTCCCATAGGTCATTTATCACACAGCCCGCTGCACGCATGATGATCGCCCCTATCATAAAGATCGCCATCAAGAAAAATGCCGTTTCCAAATTAGGGCTATAGCCTGCAATTATCCACCAGCCGGGCAATAGTAAAAGCCACCATCCGATAGGTCGGTCTAGCCGTGCAAGGCTGATATAAGGATGCATAGCTCTAGGCAGATAGCGCCACCCCCTTTGCATGCGAATATCGCTTGCACTGGGTTGGGTTTTCTTCTGTTGCGGGGCTTTTTCAGTCATGATTTTTACGACTACCTTAGCTAGCAAGGGATGTCTATTAAACTTTTGCCAGAAGGCTCGCATAAGTTTTGCCAGAAGGCTCGCCGGAAAAAAGGCGTTTCACTTTGTCTAACCCAAGGGCGGAAAAGCGCTTGCCTTCACATAGGATTTCAGCCTAAATCTGATATTTATGAATGCCAACTTGCCCACATTACGGTTATTTACCGACCAGCCCTTAATGCAAGGCACGACCATCCAGCTGGTTGGTGAGGCCGCACATTATCTCGCTAATGTAATGCGCCGACGCATTGGCGATAAGATTGAGCTGTTTAATGGTCTGGATAATAGCTTTATTGCTGATATTATTGAGGTAAGCAAAAAGCGCGTTACCGCTATGTTGATTTCAGTTGCACGCCAGAGGGTATTACCCCCTGATATCTGGCTGCTATTTGCCCCAATAAAACGCACCCGCCTTGATTTTATGGCGCAGAAAGCAACCGAACTTGGCGCACGCCAGATAGCGCCCGTTGATACTGATTTTTGTCAGGTTAAACGCGTTAAAACAGATCGTTTGCGGGCCAACGCAATAGAGGCAGCAGAACAGACAGGCCGCCTTGATATTCCAGAAATTGGCGCGTTTGAAAGTTTAGAAGAACGCTTGAAAAACTGGCCAGAAGATAGAATTATCCTGTTTTGTGATGAGACGCTTGCCAGTGCAGATGAGAATCCTGATATGCTTGCAAATTTAAAGAATATAAAGGGACGTAAAGCTGCGTTACTGATAGGGCCTGAAGGCGGATTTTCAGAAAATGAACGAACCCGAATTTTGCGCTGCCCCGAAGTGATACAAATGCGCCTTGGCCCGCGTATATTAAGAAGTGATACCGCCGCGCTTGCTGCGCTTAGCCTGTATCAGGCTGTTTGCGGGGATTGGCATCACAGCAATTGAGTGTCCTTAATGTCAAAATAGCTTTCATTACAAGGCGCTTCACCAAAAAAGAAATCCTAACCGGCTAGACCCAAGAGATAAATTAATGAACGAAAATGGCACTGCACAGCCGGTAACTGACCGCGCGCAACTCATCGAATGGTTTGCTGAAAGAGGCAAGCCTAAATCGGCATGGCGGATTGGCACGGAACATGAAAAATTTCTTTTCCGCAAGGACAGCTTTAAGCCTGTAGCCTATGAAGGAGGGCAGGGTGTAGGCGAGCTTTTGCGCCTGCTCGAAGAGCAATATGATATGCAGCCCATTATCGAAAAAGGGCTTATTATTGGTCTGAAAAGCGATGATGGCGGTTCGATAACTTTAGAGCCAGGCGGCCAGCTAGAGTTATCTGGCGCCCCGTTGAAAAGTTTACATGAGACATGCGCTGAAACAGGTGCGCATCTGCGTCAGATGCGTGAAATCACCCAGCAGCTAGAGCTATGTATGCTGGGGGTGGGATTCCAGCCCCTTTGGCAGCGACGTGATATCTCATGGATGCCCAAGGGGCGGTATAAAATTATGCGCGAATATATGCCCAAACGTGGCCAGCTAGGCTTGGATATGATGCTGCGTTCCTGCACTGTTCAGGTCAATTTGGATTATGAAGATGAACGCGATATGGTGCGCAAGTTCAGAACTTCTCTTGCATTGCAACCTATTGCCACTGCGTTGTTTGCAAACTCTCCTTTTAAAGATGGCCAGCCATCTGGGCTAAAATCTACCAGAGCAGAAGCTTGGACAGACACAGACCCCGACAGGTGCGGGGTGCCGGGTTTTGTGTTTGATGATGATTTTGGCTATGCAAGATGGGTGGACTACATATTGGATGTGCCTATGTATTTCTTGCATCGCGGTGAGGATTATTTGGATGTCTCCGGCCTGTCCTTTAGAGATTTTATGGCGGGTAGTTTACCCGGTTTTGAAGGGCAATTTCCTTCTATGGCCGATTTTGAAGATCATGTGACTACCGCTTTTCCAGAAGTGCGCTTGAAAGGCTATCTTGAAATGCGGGGCGCTGATGGTGGCAGTTGGGGAAATATTTGTGCCCTGCCTGCCTTGTGGGTTGGCTTATTATATGATGATGGAGCGTTGGATGCAGCAGAATCCCTTATCAAGGGGATAACAGCAAGCGATGTTGAGGCGGCACGCATGGCGGTTGCAAAAGACGGGTTGCAAGCTGAAATGGCGGGGCGTTCAGTTCACAAAATTGCCCATGAGGTGCTTGAAATCGCTGAGGCAGGTCTGAAATCGCGCAAGCTTTTAGATAGCAAAGGCGAAGATGAGCGTAAATATCTTGCGCCATTGCAGGAAATTGTGAAAAGCGGGAAAACATATGCTGATGAGATGCTGGATAAATATTATTCAGCGTGGGACGAGGATATAACGCATATTTTCAAGGAATATCACTATTAAAGCTTGCTCTGCTGGGCTTTAACGATTTAGGCCGATTATTTCGGGCAACAAAAATTCCCTCCTGAGGCGGACGAGCTCAAGCACCTGAAAGAACGCGATGTTTGCACTGCTACTGATCACCTTTGTCAATTTTGTTGGGATAGGTGCGCTTATTCCTATTCTGCCTTATACGGTTATTGAAAATCTGGGATATTCAGAAACAGTAATGACCGCGCTTTTGGCCAGTTTCGCGCTGGCTATGTTCATTGCCAACCCCATTTTAGGGCGTCTATCTGATAAGGTGGGGCGCCAGCCTGTTTTATTGATATCTCTGATTATTGGGACGGCTGCGCATCTATGGTTTGCCCTGAGCAATGATATATTATCGATGTTTGTCGCGCGGATTATTGCTGGTTTATCAGCAGGGAATATCGGGGTTATTCAGGCGATTATTGCGGATAATTCTAAACCAGAGGCACGCGCGCGTATCATGGGCTTTCTGGGGGCAGCGATTGGCTCTGGCTTTGTTCTAGGGCCTGCAATTGGCGGATTGCTTGGTGGTCTTGGAGACGGGCCTGTGCATCAGGTGCCGTTCTTGGTAGCGGCTTTATTTTCTTTTATTGCCGTATGTTTGGCGATGCGTCTGAAATTACAATCGGTGCATTCTGCTGCTGATTCTGTTACTGATTCTCCTACTGATTCCACTATTGATTCTGGCAGGCAGGGTTTTTTCCGGCTGTTTAAGTCTATGTTATCCAGCCCCATTGGTCTGTTCGCGCTGGCTTTTTTCTGCCTCAACCTTGCCTTTGCTCAAGTCGAAGCTTCTTATGTATTACTGGTGCGCGACCTGCTTGATTTTGGGCCGCGTCAAACGGGCTGGCTGTTTACCTATATCGGGGTATGTATCATCATTGTGCAGGGCGGTTTAATCGGTAAATTGACGAACGCTTTTGGCGAGATGCGTGTGGTAGTTGCCGGCGTTACTGTGCTGGCGGCCGGTCAGCTTGTAACCACAATAATTGCTGGCGGGGCTAGCCCTTTTGGTAATTCTTTGTTTTTGGCGATACTGGTTTCCACCAGCTTTGTCTGTGTAGGCTTTGCGCTTACCAACCCTACTTTATCTGCGGCATCTTCGTATGCGGCGCGCTCAGGCCAGATGGGGGGTGCGCTAGGTTTGGTACAGGGGTTTGGCTCAATGGGGCAGGTGATTGGCCTTAGCATAGCTGGCCCTTTATATCAGGCAGGGACTGGCCGACTATCTTTCGGTTTTGGCTTTGTTGTTACGTGTTTATTGCTGGTTGTGGTCTGGCAGATTAAATCCCGCCAGCCCAACTCGGCCACAAAATAGGGCTAGGCCGCCTCTGTGCCGCCAACCGTGATGCCGCCCATTTTCAAGGTAGGCTGGCCCACCCCAACCGGCACAGACTGGCCAGCTTTGCCGCACGTCCCCACGCCTCTATCCAGCGCCATATCATTGCCGATCATGGTGATTTTGGACATCGCGTCTGGGCCACTACCAATGAGGGTTGCCCCTTTCACTGGTGCGCCGATTTTGCCATTTTCCACCAGATAGGCCTCAGAGGCAGCAAAAACAAACTTGCCAGAGGTGATATCTACTTGGCCGCCGCCAAAATTCACTGCATACAGGCCTTTTTTCATAGAGGAGACGATCTCTTCAGGGTCATGCGCCCCATTTTCCATAAATGTATTGGTCATTCGTGGCATAGGTAAATGGGCATAGGATTCGCGTCTACCATTTCCTGTTGCAGAAACTTCCATCAAACGCGCATTTTGCCTATCTTGCATATAGCCTTTTAAAATGCCGTCCTCTATCAACACATTACGCGCAGAAGAGGTGCCTTCATCATCAATCGTAATAGAGCCACGACGGTCTATCATGGTGCCGTCATCTACCACTGTTACCCCTTTGGCAGCGACCTGCTCGCCAATGCGGCCGGAAAATACAGATGTGCCTTTGCGGTTAAAATCGCCCTCTAGCCCATGCCCCACAGCTTCGTGAAGCATAACACCGGGCCAGCCTGCCCCAAGCACAATTTCCATCTCACCAGCGGGAGCCGAGACCGAATCAAGGTTTAACAGCGCAATGCGTAACGCTTCTGCTACCTCTGTCTGCCACACGCTATCATCCAGATAGCGGGCAAACATAAAGCGCCCGCCACTGCCGCTAGAGCCTGTTTCCATGCGTCCATTTTGTTCCACAACAATAGCCACATTCATGCGCACAAGTGGGCGAATATCTGCATAGCACGAACTGTCTGGGCGCATGATTTGTACCGCCTGCCAAGAGCCAGCAATGCTTGCACTTACCTGCCGGACGCGCGGGTCTGCTGCGCGGGCATAAGCATCAATCTTCTGCAACAGCGCAACCTTATCGGCGAACGGGGTTTCGGCAAGCGGATTTAAATCACTGTAAAGAGCCTTATTATGACCTGCCTCTGGGGCAAGAGCCAATTGACCAGCATGACCAGAAGCCACAGATGATACGGTTTCAGCCGCACGGCGCAGCGCGTTCTCGGACAGCTCTCCAGCATGGGCAAACGCATCTGCTTCGCCAGCGATAGCACGCAGGCCAAATCCAGCGCTTTGGTCATAGGTAGCTGCCTTTAGCCTGCCATCATCAAAGGACAGCATCTCAGAATGGCGCATCTCAAGAAACAAGTCGCCATCATCTGCGCCGCTAAGACAATTTGTAACAATCTCGCGTGTTCTATCTTTATCAAGTCCGGTTTGCCCAAAAAACAGGGCATCTGTCTGGTCGATAAGTGTCATAGCGGTGCCTTTTTGATTTGCGGCACGTCTTTAACCAAAAACACGCCTGATAATGTCCTGTTATGATAATGGTCAGTTTAGCGCTTTCTTTCAAGTAGGGCGCGTGAAAAGAAGTCGTTTGCGCTATGAATCTTGGGGGAACTTTGCGCCCTGCAAAAAAAACGCGCGACAGGCCGTCGCAGTGGCTTTTCATGTGCATAAAAAACCGTTAGAAGGGTGGGAGTAATATCAACTGATCGATCCGGCCGGTCTGCTTTTCTTATTTTGATGCGGCGCCCGGGTTAATCCGGTCAACTGATCCTTACGTCGAAGGGGGAAAAAAGATGAATTTGCGCAGCCTTCTATCTGCCGCCATGTCGGTTATGATGGCTTTCGGTTTACTGTTTGCGAGTACAGCGTTTGCTGCTGAACCTCAGCCTTGGCAGCTAGGCCTACAAGATCCAGCCGGCTCTATTGCTGAAAAAGCAACCAGCTTGCATAATATGTTGCTGATTATTATCACAGCTATCTCTTTGTTCGTGCTGGCGTTGCTGGTGTATGTTTGTGTGCGTTTTCGCCGTTCTGCAAACCCCAACCCATCAAAAACATCGCATAACACCGTTATTGAGATTTTATGGACAGTTGTGCCGGTGCTGATTCTGGTGGTGATTGCCGTGCCTTCTTTTCAGCTTCTATATTACATGGACAAGACTAAAGATACCGAGATGGTAATTAAGGTCACTGGGAATCAGTGGTACTGGAATTATGAATATCCAGATGAAGGGGTCTCTTTTGACAGCTATCTTGTTGATGAAGAAGACCTTGGGGAGAATGAAATTCGCTTGCTAAGTGTTGATAACCCAATGGTTGTCCCAGCAGGCACGCGCATCAAGCTTTTGGTAACCGGTAATGATGTGATGCATTCTTTCTTTGTCCCGTCGCTCGCCGTGCAGATTTATTCTATTGCTGGCCGCATTAACGAGGCATGGATTGATGTACCAGAAGGTACAAAAAAATATTATGGGCAGTGTAATCAGATTTGCGGCGTAAACCACGCCTATATGCCAATTGTTGTTCAGGCATTGAATGAGGCTGATTACGCTGAATGGCTGTTGAATGCCAAAGAAGAGTTTGCTTCCGCAGAAGTGCCAAGCATGACTCTTATGGCTTCAGCTAACTAGTTTTTATTTGTGAGAGCAGGGAGATAAAAAATGAGTGCCCAGACACACGCAGCAGATGCAGGCCACGCTAACCCAACCGGGTTTGTGCGCCGGTGGCTGTATTCAACGAACCACAAAGATATTGGGACGATGTATATCATCTTCTCTATTCTTGCCGCGCTTATCGGTGGCGGTTTTTCCATTTTCATGCGTATGGAGCTAATGGAGCCGGGCGTACAATATATGGCTGATGGTCATGTTTGGAACGTCTTTACCACTGCCCACGGCTTGATCATGGTGTTCTTTGTGGTGATGCCAGGCTTGATTGGCGGCTTTGGTAACTGGTTTGTGCCGATTATGATCGGTGCCCCAGATATGGCCTTTCCGCGGATGAATAATATTTCTTTCTGGTTGTTGCCACCTGCTTTCCTACTGCTTTTGCTCTCTGCGGTAATGGATGGCGGTGCGGGTGTTGGCTGGACGATTTATCCGCCAATGTCTAGCACAGCTGGAACGCCGGGCATGTCTATGGATTTAGCTATTTTATCCCTTCACCTAGCGGGTGTTTCCTCGATTTTAGGTGCGGCGAACTTTATCACCACGATCTTTAATATGCGCACACCGGGCATGACGTTGCACAAAATGCCTCTATTTGCTTGGGCGATGCTGATTACAGCTTTCTTGTTGTTGCTGGCGGTGCCAGTGCTAGCAGGGGCGATTACAATGCTGCTAACAGATAGAAATTTTGGCACGACCTTCTTCATTCCTGAAGGCGGCGGTGACCCTATTCTGTTCCTGCATTTGTTCTGGTTCTTTGGTCACCCAGAGGTCTATATTATGATCCTCCCAGCCTTCGGGATTGTCAGCCATATTATATCAACCTTTGCCCGCAAGCCTATTTTTGGCTATCTGGGGATGGCTTATGCCATGGTGGCTATCGGGTTTGTCGGCTTTATTGTGTGGGCGCACCATATGTATACGGTTGGCTTGGACGTGGATACACGTGCCTATTTCACGGCCGCGACGATGGTTATTGCGGTGCCTACAGGGGTTAAGATCTTCTCATGGATTGCGACCATGTGGGGCGGCTCAATGACCTTTAAATCACCGATGCTCTGGGCGATTGGCTTTATTTTCTTGTTCACCGTTGGCGGTGTGACAGGGGTTGTATTGGCGAATGCGGGTATGGATGTGGTTTTGCATAACACCTATTATGTGATTGCCCACTTCCATTACGTGCTATCCCTTGGTGCTGTATTTGGTCTATTTGCGGGCTTTTATTACTGGTTCTCCAAGATGACTGGGTATGAATATCATGAAGGGCTAGCCAAAGTGCATTTCTGGCTGACTTTCATTGGGGTGAATTTAACCTTCTTCCCGATGCATTTCTTGGGTCTAGCAGGTATGCCGCGCCGTTATATTGATTATCCAGATGCGTTTGCAGGTTGGAACTATGTTGCGTCTATTGGCTCTTATGTAAGTGCCTTTGCCACGCTTATCTTCCTTGCTTTGATTGTGGAAGCTTTTGTAAGCCGCAGAAAAGCCGCAGATAACCCGTGGGGTGAAGGGGCAACAACTCTTGAATGGCAGGTATCTTCACCGCCGCCATACCACACCTTTGATGCGCTGCCGAAAGTCAAATAAGGCATAGCCAAGGTAGCGATAAACAGGGATAAAACCTTATGACACAGCAAATCATACAGGCCGAAACACAGCTGACTGTTGCAGAAAAACCTGCGACAGTCGGCGAGTTTTTCCAACTGATGAAGCCCCGTGTCATGAGCCTTGTTATCTTCACTGGTTTTGCAGGCATGTTTCTAGCGCCGGGGTCTATGCATCCTTTGCTAGCAGCAATTGCGCTGTTTGCTATAGCTGCGGGTGCTGGCGCGTCTGGGGCTATTAACCAATGGTATGACCGCGATATTGATGCAGTGATGAGCCGAACTCGCGGCCGGCCTATTCCAGCTGGACGGGTAGAGCCAGCAGAGGCGCTTGCTCTTGGGATTGTTATTTCCTTTTTGTCCGTGCTTCTTCTTACTATGGCGAGTAATCTTCTGGCAGGAGGTTTGCTGGCCTTTACCATCTTTTTCTATGCGGTGATTTACACCGTTTGGCTAAAGCGTAGTACGGCACAAAACATCGTTATTGGCGGGGCAGCAGGGGCTTTGCCGCCAATGGTTGGATGGGCTGCGGTAACCGGCAGTATATCCATCGAGCCTATCGCGCTTTTTGCTTTGATTTTTGTATGGACACCGCCCCATTTCTGGGCATTGGCGCTGGTAAAGAATGATGATTACCGCGATGCTGGCGTGCCTATGTTGCCTGTGGTTGCTGGTAAGGCAGAAACCCGCAAACAGATTTTAATCTATGCGCTGGTTTTAGCGCCCACCGGTCTTGTGCCTTATGCGCTGGCAATGACCAGTATCGGCTATGGCATTGTTGCAGCTGTTATGGGCGGCTATTTTGTGTACCTCTCTTTCAAGCTCTATCGCCAGCCTAGCGATGCGGCAGCGTGGAAGCTGTTTAAGTTTTCAATTTTCTATTTATTTCTTTTGTTCGCAGCCCTGATTATCGATCGGGTAGCGAGTGGACTATTTTAAGCGTTTAGCAGATTTTGGATTAGGATAAAATGAGCCAGAAAGACCCAAAAACAGGCAAAGAAATGCAGCAGATGCGCCGCAAACGTAATCTTTCGGTGCTCGGGCTGATCTTTGGATTTGCGGTGCTGATTTATCTGGTCACCATATTGCGGATGGAAGGCTAAGGTTTTATGAACGAGCTTGCCTCTGATAAAATCTATGAAGCGGCTACAGGCTATCGAAATCGTCGTTTATTGGCGATATTGGCGCTGGTTGTTGCCGGAATGGTCGGTTTAGCTTTTGCATCAGTACCGCTTTATCGCCTGTTTTGTCAGGTTACGGGTTTTGGCGGAACTACACAGGTTGCCGATGCGGCGCCATCGCAAGCGGCAACGGGTCTGCCGCCTGTGTCTGTGCGGTTTGATGCTAATGTTAGCCCAGCCCTGAAATGGAAATTTGTTCCTGTTAGTGCGCCGGTTAGTTTAGTTCCGGGTGAGCAGACGACGATTTTATATCGTGCAACAAATATTGGCACCGCACCTTCGACTGGCACCGCAACCTTTAACGTAACGCCGCAAAAAGCAGGGCCCTATTTTATGAAAATAGAATGTTTCTGCTTTACCGAACAGACGTTGCAGCCGGGCGAATCAATGGAAATGCCGGTGTCTTTTTTCGTGGATAGCGAAATTGGAACAGATACGAATACAATGGATGTGGACGAAATTGTCCTGTCCTATACTTTTTTTGAGGCAAGAACGTGAAAAAGGGCGTTCTATAGAGTTTAATTTGATCTGCCAGTCGGAGGGGACAGGCTTTTTCTTGAGGAGAAGAATATGAGTGGATCACAACAACATCCTTATCATCTGGTAGAACCCAGCCCATGGCCTGCGGTAGGTTCTGCTGCTGCGTTTATTACGGCCATTGGCGGGGTAATGTTTATGCATGAGCGTGCCTATGGCGAGCATGTGCTGGGCATAGGCCTTGCTTTGGTATTGATGACCATGTTTATGTGGTGGCGCGATGTCGTGCGTGAGGCTGAATATCAAGGTCATCATACACCCATTGTTCAGGTCGGTATGCGCTATGGCATGATGCTGTTTATCGCCTCAGAGGTGATGTTCTTTGTTGCCTTTTTCTGGGCATTCTTTGACCGTTCTTTCTATCCGGCTGGGGGTGTTTGGCCGCCTGAGGGTATTGAGACCTTTAACCCGTTTGACCTGCCTTTAATTAATACGTTGGTGTTGTTGCTTAGCGGTTGCACGGTAACATGGTCGCACCATGCGCTGCTTCAAAATAATCGCCGTGACTTTATCACTGGTCTTGTTCTAACAGTGGTTCTAGGCGTGTTATTTACTGGCTTGCAGGCTTTGGAATATAGCCATGCACCCTTTGGCTTTACAGATGGTATTTATCCATCTGTCTTTTATATGGCCACAGGCTTTCATGGCTTCCATGTTTTAGTAGGCACCTTGTTCTTAGCCGTTTGTTTGATCCGCGGTCTGAGAGGGCATTTCACCGCAGAGCAGCATTTTGGTTTTGAAGCAGCAGCTTGGTACTGGCATTTCGTTGATGTTGTCTGGCTATTCTTGTTTGTAGCTGTTTACTGGTGGGGTGGTTGATAGACCATCTTATGATGCCTCTTATGATGCCTAAGACATAGAAAATTTATAAATCGGCCTCAGCACTTGCAGTTGCAGGCCGATTTTCTTATTGTGCGCTTGCGATTGCACATCCCCTCACACCTAAATTGTCAGGTTTTGCCGATGTATTTCAGACCTTTTTTATGGCTTACGCTATTCAGCATCCCCGCATTGTTGGTTTTGCTGGCACTCGGCCTTTGGCAATTAGACCGGCTAGCATGGAAAACAGAGCTCATAAATAATTTTAATGCCCGTGCAAATGCTCCGGCTATTTTACCGCCTGAAAATGATGCCTCTCTTGCGGCAATAGAGTTTCATAATTTGCAGCTTACTGGACGCTACCTTCATGATATGGAACGGTATCTGACGGGGCGCACCTATGAAGGCAATGCAGGTTTTCATGTGATTACCCCGTTTCGCACAAATGCTGGAAAGCTGATATTTGTTAATCGGGGCTGGGTGTCAGAAGCTTATCGCAACCCGGATAAGCGGCCATTTTCGGTCGAAGATAAAGAGGTCTCTATTCGGGCTGTTTTGCGGCTGCCACAGCAAAAGGGCTATTTTGTGCCAGAGAATGAGCCGGATAGAGGGTTCTGGTTCACTTTGAAGCCAAATGAGCTCGCAACCCATCTGGGCTTTAGCGAGGCTATTACGAGCTATTATGCTGATCAGATAAGAGAAGGCGATGTGTTGACACTGCCGATTGCGGCAACCATGCATATTGAGGTACGCAACACGCATTTAAATTATGCGCTAACATGGTTTGGAATCGCTTTGTCCTTGATCGGTGTTTATTTTGCCTATCATATAAATGCTGGCAGGTTTGGCTTTCGCAAAAGCCCCTAAATGAGTGAGGCAACGCAAGATGGAATATATTAGTACCAGAGGCAAAGATGGCCCGCTTAGTTTTGAAAATGCCCTGTTAAACGGGTTGGCGCGCGATGGCGGGCTGTATCTGCCTACCAGCTGGCCATCCTTTAGCGCGTCTGAAATACGGGCTATGCGCGGCAAGCCTTATGTGGAAATCGCTGGCCAAATCATGTCGCGCTTTACCGATGGCGAGCTGCATGAAGATCAAATAACAAAGATGGCAGCAGATGCCTATCGCAGCTTTACGCATAAAGAAATTGCGCCCCTAAAAGCCATGGAGCAGGATATTCACGTTCTAGAGCTGTTTTATGGGCCAACAATCGCATTTAAAGATTATGCAATGCAGTTTCTATCGCGGGCGTTTGATGCCGCGTTAAGCCGCCAGAATAGACAGGCTGTAATTCTGGGTGCAACCAGTGGTGATACAGGTTCTGCGGCGCTAGAAGCCTTTCGCGGGCGTGAGGCGGTAGATGTTTTTATTCTATTCCCAGAGGGGCGCGTATCGCCAGTTCAGCAAAAACAGATGACCTCTGTGCGTGACGCTGGTGTGCATGCTATCGCCGTTAAGGGGGATTTTGATGATTGTCAGGCGCTGGTTAAGGCCTGTTTTAATGATGCAGCTTTCCGCGATCAAGTGGGACTATCGGCTGTAAATTCTATCAACTGGGCGCGTTTGATGCCTCAGATTGTCTATTACTTTACCTCTGCTTTGGCCGTTGGCGCACCAGATAAGCCTGTCGCGTTTTCAGTGCCTACGGGAAATTTTGGGAATGTTTTTGCAGGGTGGGTTGCCATGCAAATGGGCTTGCCTGTGGAACGCTTTATCGTCTCATCAAACCGTAATGATATCCTAACACGGTTTTTTGAAAATGGTGTGATGGAGCGGCGGGATGTGCATCCCTCGCTTAGCCCTTCTATGGATATTCAAGTCTCTTCTAACTTTGAGCGGTTGCTTTTTGAATTGCTGGGCCGTGATGGAAAAGCAGTAGCAGATGCGATGCAAAATTTTGCTGAAATGGGCCGCTTTTCAGTAGAAGATAAGGTGCTGCAATCAGCCTTACAGGTCTTTTCTGGCTATTGCTTGGATGATACGGGCACCACGGCAGAGATAAAGCGCTGCTTTGATATGCATAACTATTTGATTGACCCGCATAGCGCGGTGGGGCTGGCAGCTGCACGAAATGCACGCGCGGAAAATTTGGTTGATAAAGATACCCCTATCATAAGCCTTGCTTGTGCGCATCCCGCAAAATTCCCTGATGCAGTACATCATGCAAGCGGCCAGATGCCTGCCTTGCCAGCTGGACTGGCTGACCTGATGAGCCGTGAGGAACAAATGCTGAAGGTACCAAATGACATGGCTGCGGTGCAAAAGCTGGTTCTGGAACATAGGCGCGGCTGATGGCAATTATCGAAACAAGCCAGATAGCAAATGGATTAACGCTAGCCAGCGTTGGTATGCCTTCTTCGCACTCTATCTCGATTGGGGTCTGGGTAGGGGTAGGGGCGCGTGATGAGCAGGAAAACGAAATCGGTATTGCCCATTTCCTAGAGCATATGGCCTTTAAGGGCACGAAGAGCCGGAGCGCACTTTCCATTGCTAAGGATATTGAAGATGTGGGCGGTTTTATCAATGCGCATACTGCACGCGAAGAAACAGCCTATTATATAAATCTTCTGCCAGAGCATCTTGAGATGGGCTTTGATATCCTGAGCGATATTTTGCTGAACTCAATCTTGCCTTCTGAAGAGATTGAGCGTGAGCGCGGCGTTATCATACAAGAGATTGGCCAGAGTATAGATGCACCTGATGACCATGTTTTTGAGTGCTTTTCACGCAGCTGTTACGGCCAACATACATTGGGGAACTCTATTTTAGGCACAACCGATAGTGTATCGTCCTTTAGAGCACCAGAACTCGCTGGCTTTATGCAACGTCATTACGGGGCAGAGCAGATGATTATTTCTGTGGCTGGGCCAGTTAGCCATACGCAGGTTACGTCCCTTGCCAACCGCTATTTTGGTGCGCTTGGAAGGGCTAGCAACCCAACCCGTCACCCACCAGAATTTTTATCCACACGCCATGTTGCTAGCCGTGATTTGGAACAATGCCATACAGTGTTTGGATTTCAAGCGCCTGATGCTTGTTCTGAATGGCGTTATCCGCTGATGGTTCTGACAAATCTATATGGCGGGGGAATGTCCTCGCGCTTGTTCCAGCAGGTCAGAGAAGAGCGTGGTTTATGCTACTCTATATTCTCTTTCGCGCAGATGTTTACCGATACTGGAATGTTTGGGGTGTACGCAGGCACCTCAGATAAAACTGTGGACGAGATGATGGAAGTATCGCTTACGGCCCTAAAAGCCTGCCAGCATGATTTAAGCCAAGAAGAAATTGACCGTTCCAAACAGCAATTACGGGCAGCGGTCTTGATGCGCCGGGACTCTGTTTCGTCTATGATGGATGTTACCGCCCGACATCTTGCTTTGTATGGCCGCGTGTTTGAACGCGATGAAATGCTGGCCGCTATTGATAAGGTAAGCCGAAACAAAGTTGCAGAATTGGCAGAGATGATAATCGCTGGGCCCCCGCCGTCGCTTTCTGTTGTTGGCCCTGCTGCTAGCGAGATGCAGATCAGGGATATGCAAGCGATTTTGGCCTAAATTTTAGCCCAGATATTGCTCTGGCTGGTAAATTATAATTTAGTTATGCAGAACCGCTTTGCGGCGAGAGCGATCCAGCATTAATGCCCATTGCCATAAAGGTTTTATCCCAAATATGCGCATCATCTGTACTAAACAGCATTTCTGCAGATGCGGGCAGATGAAACCACATGCTTTGCTTCATTTCTTCTTCTAGCTGCCCTGCTGACCAGCCAGCATAGCCAAGCAGGATTTTGGCATGCATGGGCCCTAACCCGCGTGTGATTTCTGTTATCATATCGACATGCATGGACAAACAGATATTATCGCGCACCAATACAGAATTGGGCATCATCTGATCGTCCGTATGCAAGATATAGCCCCGTTGTGGCTCAACAGGCCCACCAATATAGACAGGGGCATTTGGATCAAAACGTGGCTGGTCAAGTTTTAGCTGGTCACTAAGGGTGGAAATTGTGACCTCTTCACTTGGCTGATTGATAATAAACCCCATCGCCGCAGTCTCATCATGCTGACAGATAAATAACGCCCGCTTTCGAAAGCGCGGGTCAGTCATTTGTGGTGTTGCCACCAGTAACTGCCCAGCCAGTGTTTTTGAATAATCAAAAGAATCTTTCGCCATAAAGCGCTCCTGCAGGGAATAACCTTACACACATAATTCAGATCATACGCGCTTTAATGATATGCAGGGCAATAATTTTTGCAAACTATGTGGATCTAATTGCCCCTATTCTGCCTATATTATAATGCAGATTAGCCTTAATTACGCTAAAACATGAAGAAATTGCTAAATTTAAACGTCTGGAAAACCCTCTTGTGTAGAGCCTTGCTAAAACCTCTAAAATTATGGCTAAAATCAGGGCTGGCATTTTGGCTTGCCAGATTTTTTACCAGATTTTTTGCCGGATGCTTTGCTGTGCTTTTTTTTAGTGTTCCATCATTTGCGCAAGAACGCGGCGTCGTTGTTGAAACGCCAGAGGCGCAGTTCAGGCTAGTCTCCGCACTAGCCACGACAGGCACGATGCGTGATATCCCCCTAGGTCTGAAAGTTCAGTTAAAAGAGGGGTGGAAAATTTATTGGCGCAGCCCCGGCGACGCTGGTTTACCGCCAGAATTAACGCTTGCCTCTCAGAACAGCTCGGAGGCGCAGAAATTACAGATGGATTTTCCAGTGCCAACGCGCTTTTCGCTATTTGGTCTGGACACCTATGGCTATAGTGATGAGGTGATCTTTCCGGTACGTTTGCGCGGCCATGAGGCTGGCAGCCCATTAGATTTGCGCGCAAATGTAAATGCACTTGTTTGTGCAGATATTTGTATTCCTGTTGGCGGCGCCCTTCGCCTTACCCTGCCGAGTGGGGCGTTGCGCACCAGTTCTGATGCGCTTGAAATTGCGCGTTTCAGCTCTCTTGTGCCAAAAATAATCCGTGGCGGGGAGGGCCAGATTGCCAGCCTATCTTTTGCCCAAGATCTTGACCGTCTTATTTTGGATTTAGGGGCCTCTGTGCCGCGCCTTAAAGATGCGTTTGTCGAAGCGCCGGTAAATGGTCTTAGCTTTGCAGCCCCGCAAGAGATTGCTCCCAATCGATATCAGATTGCGGTTTCTGGAACGGGTGATAGTGCAGGCCTATTAGGTCAGCCGCTAAGTTTGACCTTGAAAACAGCTACCCAATTCTGGCAGATAGATATCCCGGCTTTAGCGCTTGCAAAGAGCGCTGCCAACATGGCTGTACCCTCTATCTTATTTATTTTGCTAGCCGCTTTTGCGGGTGGGCTAATATTGAATATTATGCCATGTGTTTTGCCTGTCTTATCTCTTAAACTTGCTTCTATCCTGTCGATGGGCGGGGCCAACCCCGCACAGATACGCCTAAGGCTGCTGGCAGGGGCAGGCGGTATCTTAACAAGCTTTGCTTTGCTGGCGCTTATGTTGGTGGGGCTAAAGCTGGCAGGGGGCCGTCTTGGCTGGGGAATACAGTTTCAAAATCCGTGGTTTCTGGGTGTTATGATTGTGGTTATGGCTATATTTACCCTCAGCCTTTTGGATAGGGTTCGCTTGCCTGTGCCTGCTTTTGCTAGCCGCATTAAGGGGCAGGGGCTATTTGGCGATTTTGCTAGTGGCTTTATGGCAACGATATTAGCCACCCCATGCTCTGCGCCGCTGGTGGGTACAGCCATTAGTTTTGCGCTAGCGGCATCGGCGCCGCAATTATTTTTAGTTATGCTGGTGATGGGGCTAGGATTAGCTGCGCCTTGGCTGGTATTCGCCGTATTTCCTGCGTTTATCGCTTCTCTGCCCCGACCCGGTTCTTGGATGAAATGGGTGAAGCCTGTATTGGCCTCAGGGTTAGTAGCGACCATCATCTGGCTAGGGTGGTTATTTGCCGGCGCGGTAGGTATCCCTTCGGCTATCATTGGGCCAAATTCTACTCAGACAGCCTCTCAGGCAGCTAGATGGCAGGTATGGCAGCCACAAGCTATAAAAGACAGCCTAGAAGCTGGTCAGCCTGTTTTTGTCGATGTTACCGCTGACTGGTGCATTACCTGTAAAGTGAATAAGGCATTGGTGTTAAATACCGATAAAATGATGCAGAGTTTTGATGTGCATAATGTGAGGCTATTACAAGCAGATTGGACATTGCCAGACCCAGATATCGCGGATTACCTTGCTAGCTTTGGCCGCTTTGGTATTCCTTTTAACATCTTGTATTATCCAGATGGACGTATGCCGGTAATATTTGATGAGCTGCTAAGTTCAGAAAAGATTAACGGGGCACTGGACAAGTTGAACTAATAAGCCTATTTCGACTGAATAGATAGGCAAAATCAATTGCTTGGCATAGTGAAAAACCATAAAGGTCTAAAAAAATGTTACCTGAAGCTGGAATGAAAATCCCCGCTGTTACTATCCGCACAAAGTCCGAAGAAGGTGTGGAGGAGCTAGAGACAGCGACGTATTTTGCGGGTCGTAAGATCGTGATGTTTGCGGTGCCAGGTGCGTTTACGCCAACCTGTTCTGCAAAACATTTACCAAATTTTCTAGACCATCTTGATAGTCTAAAAGCCGCAGGCTTTGATGCGATTGCGTGTTTGTCTATCAATGATGCACATGTCATGAAAGCGTGGTCAGATATGAATGATGCGGCAGGTAAAATTGATATGCTGGCGGATGTGCGGGCTGCGTTTTCGCGTGCATTAGGGATTACCGCAGATTTTGGTGATGTGCTGGCTGAACGCACCCAGCGAAGTGCTTTTGTGGTAGAAGATGGCACTATCACCCATGTCTTTATTGAAGAGCCGGGTATGTTTGAGGTGTCAAGCGCAGAGCATGTGCTGGCAGCGATTGCCTAATTTTTCAAATGGGCGTGTATTGGGTTTTTTATGAGGCCGCAATTTTGGCAGCTTCAATGCTGGCTAATGCATCACAGCGTTCATTCATGGGATGTCCAGAATGGCCTTTGACCCATTCCCAACTGGTGTGATGCGTCTGACATAAGCTATCCAGCTGTTCCCATAATTCTTTATTCGCAACAGGTTTTTTTGCGGCTGTACGCCAATTATTCAATTTCCATTTCGGCAACCAGTCCTGAATGCCGTTCATCACATATTTACTGTCCGTGACGATATGAATGCGCACAGGGCGCTTCAATGCGGCAAGTCCATTAATGACAGCCATAAGCTCCATTTGGTTGTTTGTGGTATCAGCTTGGCCGCCAGATAGCTCCTTAACTTCGTCCTGCCATTGCAAGATAGCCCCCCATCCGCCGGGCCCCGGATTGCCTAAGCATGCGCCGTCTGTATATAGATAAACACTGGCTTGTGTTTGGCTCATCTAACGCCTCTATCGCCCTTAACGCCACAAACCATAAGATTCTGGGCCCTTTGCATGTTGATGAAAACGCAAGCGTGACCAAAATTCCATAGGGTTTAAAGGCTTTACTAGCGCATCAGCAGGTGTATTAATCCAATCATAAAGGCGGGTTAGAAAAAACCGTAAGGCCGCGCCCTGATTCAGGACAGGCAGCGCATTCTTTTCTGCTTGCTTCAGGCTTCTAACCTGCTCATAGCCATGTAATAACGCGCCAGATTTGGTAACATTAAAGCTGCCATCTGCATCAAAACACCAGCTGTTCAGACAGACCGCAATGTCATAGGCATATAAATCCTGACAAGCGAAATAGAAATCTATAATGCCGGTTAGCGCATCGCCAACAAACAGAACATTATTGGGAAACATATCTGCATGAATATGACCTGCTGGCAGGTTTGAAGGCCAGTTTTGTAAAATACTATCAAGACTAGAGGCAGCTAGGTCTAGGATGTTATCAGGCATGTCTGGCAAATCGCCGTCAATGGACGCCAGCAGCGGTGACCAACCCTTTGGCCCAAGCGCGTTTTTACGCACCCCATCAAAGCCTTCTGAAGTGGTGTGAAACTCTGCTAATGCGCGTCCCAATGCCCTGCATTTTGCGGCGTTTGGAAAACGCTGGGAGGTGCCGTCAAGAAAAGTGACAATAGCTGCGGGGCGTCCGCATAGATTTTGTAATATCTGTCCAGACTTATCCGCAACTGGAACAGGGCAGTTTAGCCCCCCACGCGAGAGATGCTGCATCAGGCCGATGAAAAAAGGTAAATCATCTGCATTTACCCGCTTCTCATATAGGGTGAGGATAAAATGTGCCCGGTCGGTGCGCAGCAGGTAATTAGAGTTCTCAACACCCTCAGCAATGCCAGCAAAACTTAGCAAATTGCCCAGATCATATAGCTCTAAAAAGGCGGCAAGCGCCTCATCATCTATTTGCGTATAAACTGCTATGATGCCACCTCTTGCTTTGAGAGGATGGAGGGCAGCTTGAAATGCATATTTTCCTGAATAAAGTTCTGATGGGTGATGGTTATATTATAGCGTGCCTGCAAGGCTTCAATAACTTCATCTACCAGAATTTCAGGAGCAGAAGCGCCCGCAGAAAGACCAATAATCGAAGCTTTGTCTAAGGCAGTGAAATCAAGCTTAGTTGCATCCGCAACAAGCTTAGCCGCCGCAACGCCAGCTTTCAGGCCTGTTTCTACCAGCCGTTTGGAATTAGAGGAGTTTTGTGCGCCAATAACCAGCAGATAATCAATATCAGAGGCCAATGCCTTTACCGCATTTTGGCGGTTTGTTGTGGCATAGCAGATATCTTCCCCTTTGGGGCCTGAAATTTCTGGAAAGCGATGCTGCAGCACCGTTATAATTTCAGCTGTTTCATCAGCAGACAAGGTTGTTTGCGTGGCAAAGGCAAGGTCTGTGTTCTCTGGCGGGGTAAAAGCTAGCGCATCTTCCGGGGTTTCAATCAGCGTCATCTCTCCGCTTTCGACCTGACCCATTGTGCCGATAACCTCTGGATGGCCAGCATGACCAATAAGCAGGATATGGCGCCCACGCTTCACATGCTTTCCAGCCTCTAAATGCACCTTTGTAACCAATGGGCAGGTGGCATCAATGGCCAACATATTCAGCTCATCAGCCCGCTTATGTACCGCGCGTGCAACCCCATGCGCAGAGAAGATAACATGGCCACCTTCTGGCACTTCATCTAGCTCTTTTACGAAAACAGCGCCTTTTTGTGCTAGGTCATCTACCACCCGTTTATTATGCACAATTTCATGTCTGACATAGATAGGCGCCCCAAACTTCTCCAACGCACCTTCTACTATTTTAATCGCACGCTCAACGCCTGCGCAGAATCCCCTTGGAGAGGCTAGAATTAGGGTTTTAGAATTATCTTTGCTCATCATAAAGATTGTCTTTGGCACTTCGAGGAAAATAACTAACGCTGGCGAGCGTTTAGCACGGCTCGCTTTTGTCCTATATGAGTAGCAGAAGTTTGTTTACACTGCTATATAAGAGTTTCATATAGGCTAGCATTGCTGGTTTTTGTTGTTTGAATAATAGGATGGATTGGGCTTTAAGATGAATAAATTATCCTCTGCCATAGCTTTATCGCGTACAGGTATGGGGGCCGGTGTTATCGCATTGCTTAGCGCGTGTGCTAGCTTCAGCCCGGTTACATATGATTGCTCAAATCTAGTTTCTGCACCGGAAGTTGGCGCGCGTATTGTCATGGCGACCGAAACAGGCCAGCCCGCAACGGCGCGGCTAAATGGGGTCACCGCTATATGCGTTGATGATGAAGAGATGGTTGATATCGAACTCGCTATTGGGCTGAAAGTTAATCGCAGCTTGCAAGAGGGCGGGGAAGCAGCCCTGCTAGAGGTACCCTTCATTGCGGCCATTATTGATGGACAGGAAACAGTTGCCGCGCATGAAAGCTTTAGTTTCAGAATGGCATTTGGTGATGAGATTGATGTGCTCTATCCTTTAGTCCGCCAAGATATCAGCCTGCCAAAAGATGGACGATTGGTTATATCTCTCGTTCCAGAGGCTATAGAGCTAAATTAGAAGATTTTTAAATTGTAAAATTAAGCCAAAATAAAACCGCCACTGAAATAATCGGGGGCGGTTTTTTCTTAGCTTTTGGCTAATGATTTTACTTATGTGCAGCGATTTGCTCAACAGATTGGTCAATCAGGTTAAGCGCGGTTTTTTCATCCAGCTTATCGGTGATAATTTCACGAGCAGCTTGCGCGGCAAGCTGTGCTGTTTTCGCTTTAATCTCATTTACCATTGCGGTTTCAGAAGCCTTGATTTTTTCAGCTGCTTGCGCTTCACGGCGGGCAATATTTTCCTCAGCTTTTGCGGCTGCGCTTTCACGTATCCGCTTTGCCGCTGAATTCGCATTTGCAATAATCGTTTTAGCTTCTTCTTCTGCTTCTTTTTTCAAGCTTTTGAAGCTATCTAGTTGGGCTTTGGCTTCTTTGCGAAGCGCGTCTGCTTGTTCTAGCTCTTCACGAATTTTATCTGCTCGTGCATCAAGCATTTCACGCAACGCCGCCCCAGCCTTTTTCCAGACCAGAATGACAAAGATAGCAAAACCAAGTGCAACCCAAGCGCCTTCATCAAAATGCATTTACGCCTCCTGCCCTGCGCCTGCTTTGGTCAGCTTGGAAACTGACTTAGTGGCCTCAGCTTTGGTTACTTTCATGCCCGTTACCGCCAGCACCGCATCTTGGGTAACTTCACTTGCCACATCATTGATGCTTGCTAATGCTTCATCACGGATTTTTGCAAGTTTTGTCTCCGCAGTCTTTGTCTTTTTAGCGAGCTTAGCGGTGAGTTCTGCCTCAGCAGCCTCAGCACTCTCTTTTGCTTCTGACATGGCCTTTGATGCGGCTTCTGCACCCTTGGCGCGGGCTTCATCAAGCGAAGCTTCATAGGCAGACCGCATCTCTTGTGCTTCTGCCTCTGCCTCTTTGGCACGGGCCAGATCATTCTGGATAGTTTTGCCGCGTTGCTCCAGAACCCCGCCAATGCGTGGGGTAATCAGCCTAGACATAATCACATAACCAACCCCAAATGTCACAATCAGCCAAAAGAGCTGATTAGGCCATGTGGTGATGTCAAGTTGCGGCAAGCCTTTCGCGTCGCCAGCCGCCAATACAGGCAAGCTGCCTGATAGCGACATGAGGAGCGCGGAGCCCATTATTTTTCTGGTTACGATATTTCTGAAATTCATCATTGCCTGTACCAGCGTTATCCAGATTAATTGTCTTGCTAACGGGATATCAGCATGACCAGCATAGCTTAAAGAGCCACACTTGAAACGCATGCTGATATCTAAATTCTACTGTGCTCTGCTGAACTTAAAGAGCAAACAGCATCAGCAATGCAACAACCAGTGCGAACAGCGCAATCGCTTCTGTAAGGGCAAACCCTAGAATGCCAATACCGAAAACTGTATCACGCGCAGCAGGGTTGCGAGCGATAGAGCTAACAAGGGAAGAAAAGATACTTCCGATACCCACACCAACCCCAGCCAGAGCAATAACAGCTAGACCAGCACCAATCATCTTTGCAGCTTCGACGTCCATCTTTTTTTCCTTCCATTTGATTCAGAGAACTAAGTTGCTAACTTTTGGCCGTTTGGCCTTTTGAAGACCGCACGACCGAAACCTATTAAAACGCGAAAAATCTAGTGCAGATGTAACGCGTCATTCAAATACATACAAGTCAAAATCGTGAACACATAAGCCTGTAACACCGCTACCAGAATTTCCAGCCCTGTCAGCCCAACAATGGCGACGAGTGGCAAGATGGAACCAGCGACAAAAACTCCGCCAGCACTGGCGATCATTACGGCTAGCCCGCCAAATACTTTCAGCATGGTGTGCCCTGCGAGCATATTCGCGAATAATCTGACAGATAAGCTAACCGGGCGCACGAAGTAAGAGATAACCTCGATTAAAACAAGAAAGGGGATTAAGACTTTCGGCGCACCAGCGGGCACGAAAAAGCTAAAGAAATGCAAGCCATGTTTAAATAGTGCAATTAAGGTAACCCCAATGAAAATAAACATCGCCATCGCAAAAGTGACGATAATTTGTGAGGTTGTGGTGTAGCTATAAGGGATAAGGCCAAGCAGGTTCGAGAATAGAACAAATACAAACAGGGTAAAAACGAACGGGAAATAAGGGCGACCCTCACTGCCAACATTGCTACGCACCATGTCTGAGACAAATTCATAGAGCATTTCAGCTAAACCTTGCATCCGTCCGGGCACCGTTGCCGCAGGTGCCATTGCAAAGTACAAAAACGCCGAGCTAACCAATACAGCGAGTACCATAAACAAAGAAGAGTTAGTGAACTGGATGTCAAATCCGAACAGATTCAGCGCGAACAGCACTTTAATTGCAAATTGTTCAACAGGTGAATGCACCTAATCACTCCTGCTTTTCTCGTCAGGTGCCTGCTCCTCAGAGCTGACCTGCCGCTTCTCATCAAAAAATCCAGCAGCCATACCGCGACCGGTAAGCGCCCTCCAGACATTCATCATCCCAGCTGCTGCACCTAGAAAAAACATCACCACCATTAAAATCGGTGTTGTGTCCAGCCACTGGTCTAACGCCCATCCAATCCCTGTGCCCACAACCAGACCTGCTACCAGTTCCGTTGTCACGCGGCCAGCCATAGCTAGACCGTTTGACGACATCGCGGCTCGATTATTATTAAGCCGCGCTGGCTCCTGACGTTCTTCTAGCTGGCGGATCCGCTCAGACAAGCTAGCAGCTTTTGCCTTCTTGTCTGATGTGTCCTTCTTTGCCATGCCGGAACATTCCAGAAGTCTGTTTGCGGGCGCTGTTCAATCCCTCTAAAATGGGGAATTTCCCAGACCCAAAGATCGCGCACAAACTAGGCTGGTATGGGCTGTTTTGTCAAGGGATAGATGTGCGAAACACGCATTCATTTTATCAGGTGTGTCACCGCGTCGCAGCTGGGTAAAATTTGGCTTGCTAATCTGCTCAGGCAATCAGGCTATCGCGCAGCTCTTCAGCTGTTTGTAAATCCACAGAAACTAGGCGCGAAACCCCTTTTTGTTCCATCGTTACGCCAAAAAGCCTGTCCATTCTGGCCATGGTCATCCGGTGGTGGGTTACGACCAGAAACCGCGTTTGTGTCTGCTCAGCGATGTTGCGCAATAGATCACAGAATCGTGCAACATTCGTATCATCTAGCGGCGCATCCACTTCATCCAAAATACAAATAGGCGCTGGATTCGTTAAAAATACCGCAAAAATGATAGCCAGTGCGGTCAATGCCTGCTCGCCGCCTGAAAGCAGAGACAAGGATTGCATCTTTTTGCCCGGTGGGCTGGCTAAGATATCAAGGCCAGCTTGCAAAGGGTCATCAGAGCCGGTCAGTTGCAATTCTGCATGCCCGCCGCCAAACAAAGTGGTAAATAGCTGGGTGAAATGCTTATTTACTGCGGCAAAGCTCTCCATCAAGCGGGCGCGGCCTTCACGGTTTAGCGTGGCAATAGCACTGCGAAGTTTGGCAATTGCCTCGGCCAAATCATCAAGCTCTGTTTGCAGCGTGGTTACCCGCTCATCAAGCTCCGCCATCTCCACCTCAGCGCGTAAATTGACAGGCCCAATTTGGTCGCGCTCATTATTTAGCCGGTTGACCGCCATTTCCAGTTTTTCCAGCGGCTCTGCCTGTATCTCGCCTTCGCTGATTTCTGATAGCGCATATAGCGCCTCTGGCTGGCAATCTAGCTTTTCTTTTATTCGCTCTATTAGCAGGGCTTGCTCAGATTGCAGACGTTCTGCTAATGCCTCAGCCCGGATCAAGCTCTCACGGGTTTGCGATAAATGGCGCTCTGCCTCGCGCCCATTTGCATCTGCTTCAGACAGGGCTGCCTCTGCGGATCTTAACGCATCGCTTTTTTCTTCTCGCAAGGCTTCTTCTGCGTCTAATTGCGTGGCGAGTTGATGTTTTCGTGCTTCTAGCGTCGCTGGCCGTTCAGCTAGCGTCTCGCGCTCTTCTCTGGCTTGCTGAGCGCGCATCGCCATTTCCTGTTTGCGCTTATCGGTATCCGCGAGGCGCGTTTGCCAGTCTGCGACTTGGTTTTCGATAGTTTGTGTGCGCTGCTGGGCGCTGCGTAAATTCTGGCGAAGTTCGCTCTCAATGCTCAGCGCTTCATCAAATTCAGTACGCGCTGTCGTGGCGGCAAGTTGGGCGGCTTCAGCGCTTGCGGTTAGGGCGTCTATATCTAGCTCTAACCATTCATTATCCTTTAGCGCGTCTAAGTCTGTCTGCGCATTTTGCTGGGCAGCTTCTAGATCGCTTGCGCGTGTGCGGGCAGTGGTTAGCGCCATAGAAGCACTATCATATTTGCGCCGCGCGGCCTCTGCCATGCTGCCAGCTTGCCGGCTATCCTCTTGCAGACTGCGATAACGCTCTAAGCATTCTTGATGCGCTTCATGCGCCTCATCCAAGGCGCGTTGTTTATCCGCAAAGCTGACTTTAGCTCCATCTTCTTCTGTGCTGAGATGGGTTAAGCGCTGACGCTGGCGAATCCGTTCTGCTTCACTGCTCGCTTCCCCTTTACGAATAAGCCCATCCCAGCGCCATAATGTGCCTTCTTTGCTGACCAACGCTTGTCCGGGCTTAAGGTTAGGTTGAGCAGCCTTCCCTTCAGCTTCTGCTATCACAGAAACGCCTGTTAGCGCGCGCTCTAGGGCCTGCGCCCCTGAAACGAAATTCGCTATCGGGGTTCCAAAGTGCGGGGTGGCAGGGCGCTCGCCTGCCTCCAAATCACGGCGCCAATAACCCTGCTCTCCTTTATCGAAAGGAAGGGCTAAATCTGCGCCTAAAATCACAGATAGCGCGAGCTCCATTCCCTCTGCTACCTTAAGACTGTCACCAGCAGGCGTGCCATTAGCTTGTGCATTTTCAAGCAGCAGATAGCTCAGCGCGTCAATTTCAGCTGTTATTCTGGCAAGACTAGCATCTGCCTCATTTCGCTTCAGTGCGCAGCTATCCCGCAGGGAAGTTTTTTCGGCCAGCTCATTTTCACAATTTTTCAAGCTTGCGGCTAATTTTACCGCTTCTTCCTCTTGTGTGTTTTTTTCTATCTCTGCTTGGCTTGCTTGCGCCCCCAGCATTTCCAGATTTAGTTTGCCCAGTTCCAGTGTAGCGACCTCTAGGCGGCGGTCTAACTCTGCCTGCCGTTTGGTTAGCTGGTTTCTGGTCTGTTCAGCAGATTGCAATTTAGAATGCGATTCGGCCGCCTTTTGCTCTGCTTGCTGGCTTATTTGGCGCTTCTCTTCTTTTGCTTTTTCAGCAGCTTCTAGGCGGGGGGTATCGTGCGTATGCTGGTTAACTAGTTTATCGCGCTCTTCGCTGAGGCCTTTTAGGGCCGTGGCGGCATCATCATGCAAACTTGTCTCGCGCTCAGCATCGCTTGTAATTTGGGCTATTTGCCGGTCTAGGCGTTGGAGGGCTTCGGTGATGCGCATCGCCTCGCGGTCACATTCGCCAAGCTCAATACGCAGATTTTGAACCTTTGCTGCTTGCTCTGCTTCTGCATTTCGCAAAGGCGGTAAAGTGGCGGCTAACTCTGCCTGCTTGGTAGCTGCCTGCGCAGATAAGCCTGTAACTTCCTCAACCTTTTGCTGCTGGCGTGCAAGATCACCTGCTGCTTTTTCGCGTTCGGCCTCTCCTGATTGCCACCTCGCTAGCGCAAGTTTGGCTTCGGCTTTACGTATCCGGTCAGCAACGGAGCGATAGCGTGCCGCTTGGCGGGCCTGTTTGGCAAGCTGTTGACGCTGTTCGGCAAGCTGGGCAACCATATCCTCGATGCGCTCTAGATTATTTTCCGTATTGCGCAAGCGTAATTCTGCCTCATGGCGTCTTTGATGCAGACCTTTGATGTTTGCCGCTTCCTCGATAAGAGAGCGTCTATCTTCAGGCTTCGCGCCAACAATTGCCCCTATTCGCCCTTGCGAGACGATACCGGCCGAGCGAGCACCTGTGGCAGAATCAGCAAATAAAAGCTGGACATCGCGGGCTCTGGCGGGCTTTCCATTAATCTGGAAGCTCGACCCTTTGCCGCGCTCTACTTTTCGGGTTATCTCCAGCTCATCAAACTGATTATATTCGGCAGGCGCTTTTTTCATCTGGTTATCTAGAAATAGCGTGATTTCAGCCAGATTGCGTGAAGGGCGATTATCGGTACCGGCAAAGATGATGTCATCAAGCTCAGTGCCCCGCATTTGCCTAGCAGAGCTCTCTCCCATGACAAAGCGCAGCCCTTCAACAATATTTGACTTACCGCACCCATTTGGCCCGACAACACCGGTCAAACCAGTTTCAATATCCATCTCTGCTTTTTCAGCAAAGGATTTGAAACCTGCCATGGAAAGGGAGCGGAAAATCATAAAGGGCGCGGTCCTGAATTATCGCTATCAGATGCCAAAGGCATTCAATTCAGCTAAAAACTCATCATAGGACAAAGCGCCGCTGAAAGTCTTTTCACCGTTAATAACAAAGCTTGGAGTAGATTGAATTTGATGATCACGAACCGCCTCTTGTCGAAGCTCGACAATGGCTTCGAGATAGTCTCTGCTATTCATTATTTCATCATAATCTTGCGAAGAAATACCAGCGAATTTGGCATATTGTTTCAGCTTGGCAACGGGGTCTGCGTCTCTAACCCATCTTTCTTGCTGGTCAAGCAATACATCAACCATCTTAAAATAGCTGGCATTCGGCAATACGCGGCAAAGTGCATGTGCCTGCAACGCCAGCTGGTCTAGGGGGAAAGGCTGCATTTCAAAGCGAATAACACCGGGGGTAATCAGCTTTTCTTTCACCTCTGGGAAGGTGTTGCGGTGAAAGCTGCCGCAATGCCCGCAGGTCATAGAAAAATATTCAGAAACGGTAACCGCAGCATTCTCATTGCCTAAAAAGCGGGTTTCGCGTGCCCGCTCTGGCGAGATATCGAGTTTTGCCTGCGCCGAAATGGGCAAGCTGGCACTAACCAATACACCGCCCAATATGCCGCCAGTAGCTTGCAGAAAAAATCGTCTATCTCTTTTTTTAGGGGCTGGTTTCATAAATGGGCTCTCTTTTATCAACATTTGTTTTATGAACATCTCTGTTATGAACGAAGGAAAAACAGCTTCAGATTGTCTCCGCCATGCCAGCCTGACCACATCTTCACTATAAACAAAACAACAATGGCTGCAATATGGCAAAGGGGGCAGGCCAATATCAAGTAAAGAAATGCAATACGGGTTATTTTACAGATTTATTTTTTACATCAGTTAATGGTTCGACCAAGCCGGATAAGGGCAGCACGTAATTCTGGGTTCTTGATATTTGCCGTCGCTTTTTCCAGTCTGGCTAGGGCAAGCTTGTCAGCTTTACCTTTTTCTTCGAACATGGGCGCCGCTTGACGCCTGGCGGGCAAGCTTCTGGGGCTCTGCAAATCTTGCCTGATTCTTAGCCGGCTAACAGCCGCAAAGCCGCAAAAGCTATTAACGCGCTTGCAAATCTCTTGGCTCATCATCTGGATTTGTGGGCCTCTGCCACTTGCCACAGACAAGGTAAGGGTTGCATCAATACGGCTATTTGCCGGAAAGGTGATATCAGATGGCAAGCACCATTGATGCGCGTCACCTGCGATATCTGGCCATCCTGCAATAATCTTTGTCAGGACTAGGCCGCGTTTTCGCATTGCAGGGGCGATAAGCCCCTCGGTTAGGCCAGATAATTTTCGTAAATGCCGGCCTTTGCGATAAGGTGATTTCGGGTTTTTCATGTTTAAATCTTTATCATGACAGCCAAGATTTGACCATAATAACAAAAGAGCTTGGAATAGCAAAAGAGCTTGGAATGGCAAAAGAGCTTGGAAATTGCTGAATAGAGGATTATGTCATGCACTGCCGCTTATATCTGGTAAAATGCTAAATGGGCAAAATACTAAATGGGCAAAATGCTAAACAGGCAGCAAGCTTATGACTAAGATTTCACTTCTTTCCCAATTTGATAGCTTTCCAGCATCAACCTTATTTAGCTGGTATGACACGCATGCGCGCAGCTTGCCTTGGCGGGCGATAAGTCCTGAAATGGCCCCAGCCTATCATGTATTTCTATCTGAATTGATGCTCCAACAAACGGGTGTGACCACGGTCATTCCCTATTTCAACCAGTTTATTACGCGCTGGCCGGATATTCATGCATTAGCGGGTGCGGATGATGATGCGGTATTGGCGGCATGGGCAGGGCTAGGATATTATGCGCGGGCGCGCAACATGCTAAAGGCAGCTCGCCAGATTGTCTCCAGCTATGCGGGTAGTTTTCCTGAAACGCCAGAAGATTTGCAAAAACTGCCCGGTATTGGCCCTTATACCGCAGGCGCGATTGCTGCCATTGCTTTTGCGCGGCCCGCGATTGTTCTGGATGGGAATATAGAGCGTATTCTGGTTCGCTATGCTGGCATTGATGAAGAGGTGCGGGCAGTAAAGCCGGCTTTAAAAGAGATTTATCAACATATTTGCCCAGAAAAGCGGCGTCCAGACTTTCCGCAAGCGTTAATGGATGTTGGTGCTGGTGTTTGCCAGCCACGTCGCACGAATTGTGGGCATTGCCCCTTACGCACAGGCTGCAAGGCCGCGACGCTTAAAGACCCGGCAAGTTTGCCTGTTCGGCCACAGAAAAAAGCTAAACCGGTAAGGCAGGGGGCTGTCTATATAATCCGCAATCAAAGAGGCGAGGTTCTGCTGGGCAAACGGCCAGATAAAGGCCTATTGGGCGGTATGCTGACCTTCCCCTCGCATGGCTGGGATGGAAGTGCCTGTCCAGAATGGCTAGCTGATGGCATGTCTGGCTTCCATTGGCGCAAAGAACAGTTTGAAATCCGCCATGTTTTCACCCATTTCACGGCTATTATCACTGTTTATGACGGCAAAATAGAGCCGGGCGTAAAGGTACCAGACGGCTACAGCTGGCAGCTATGTTCACCAGATAAATTGCCTTCGTTAATGGCAAAATGCTATCAGGCGGCTCAGATATAGCCTAGCTAGCTTTTAGGTTTAGTGGTTGAAATGGCGCATGCCCGTAAAGGCCATAGCAATACCTGCCGCATCAGCTGCTGCGATAACCTCGGCATCTCGCATCGAGCCACCGGGCTGGATAACCGCTTTTGCGCCAGCTTCAATAGCGGTTAATAATCCGTCTGCAAAGGGGAAGAAGGCGTCTGATGCAACTACAGAGCCTTGTGTGCGCGCCGTCTCCCAGCCATGTTTTTCTGCCATATCTTGCGCTTTTTGTGCGGCAATACGGCAGCTATCAACCCGGCTCATCTGGCCAGCGCCAATCCCTGCCGATACGCCATCTCTTACATATACAATCGCGTTAGATTTTACATGTTTAGCAATTTTCCAAGCGATGAGCATATCTTCAATTTGCGCATCGCTCGGCTTTATTTGGGTTACGAATTGCAAATCATCACGGGTAATTTGCCCATTATCTCGGCTCTGTACCAGATATCCGCCTAGAACTGATTTCACCGCTAGCTCAGACGCGGCTGGGTCTGGCAGGTTTGCTGTTAGCAATAGCCGCAAATTGCTCTTGCTAGCAAGAGCTTCACGCGCTGCATCATCTGCATCAGGGGCTATCACTACTTCGGTAAAAATAGAGGCTATTTCGCTGGCTAGCTTGCCATCAAGCCTGCGATTACAGGCAACAATTCCGCCAAAGGCACTGACCGGGTCTGCCTCTAGGGCACGTTGCCATGCGCTAAGGGGGTCACCCGCCACCGCGACACCGCAAGGGTTAGCATGTTTGATTATTGCAATGGCAGGCGCATCAAATTCAGACACCAGCCGCAAGGCAGCATCTGTATCATTAACATTATTATAGGATAGGGCTTTGCCTTGTATCTGCTGCGCGGATAATACCGAGGGGGTATTTGCATCTGTTTGATAAATGCCTGCCTCTTGGTGCGGGTTCTCGCCATAGCGCAGGCTTAAAATCTTCGGCACAGACAAAGATAGAATCTCTGGCATCTCGGCGCTTTCTTCGCGCGTATTTTGGCTTAATAGCCAGTCTGCTATCATCTGGTCATAGCTAGCTGTCATAGCAAAAGCTTTGCGGGCGAGTTCTTGGCGCAGTTCGGCTGGAATGCTTTGTGCGGTCTCTAGCTGTGTGGCTACCGTTTCATAATCTGCTGGGTCGCTAACAATACTCACAAAGGCATGGTTTTTAGCAGATGCCCTGACCATCGCTGGTCCGCCAATATCAATATTCTCAATACAGCTTTCGAAATCAGCGCCAGAGCGCAATGTTTCTGCAAATGGATAGAGATTTATCACGACCAAATCGATCATAGAAATATCATGCAATGCAGCTGCATCTGCGTGTGTTTTATCATCACGCTTAGCCAGCAAGCCCCCGTGAATTTTAGGATGCAGGGTTTTCACGCGCCCATCCATAATCTCTGGGAATCCGGTAACTTCAGATACGTCTATTACCTCTAATCCTGCATCACGCAGTGCCTTTGCTGTCCCTCCGGTTGAAAGCAGGGTAATGCCAAGTCCAGCAAGGCGGGTTGCAAATTCTGCTAAACCGCTTTTATCTGAAACGGAAAGAAGGGCTGTTTTTACCGCTACTGGAGATGAGCTAGGCATAATCTATTTATCCTCTTTTATGTATGCTGGGCGCAATTAAAGCTGGTTTTTATGAAGGTGTAACGCGCCTCTTATCGCGCAACCTGCTCCAGAATACAAGTCAGCCTGCACTTGCCATTTCCGCGCTTAGGACGAATGGCGGGTAAACGCCCAATTAATAGTCAAATTGCCTTTGGTTTGTATCTGATTGGCCGGGCCACGTAAGACAATTTGTTGGCAAGAGCTGCGCCTGTTTTTGTCGAGATAAACAGACCTGTCTAGGGCGGTCTCTGCGCCACGGCATTTAAACAGCCAGCCTGCTTTTTGGTTATGGACTTTCAGCAGGATTTGTTTTGATTTTACCCGCGCCGCGCTAACTTGCGGATGCAAATGAAAACGGATAATGACCTCTACTGGTATTTGTCCGGGCGCACCAGAATAATGAAGTTGATCGCACCCGCGTAGATTGTTGCCATCCCGCGATAAAAATAGCTGTCTTGTGTGCAAGATACCGTGACTTTCGAGGTAGCCATCATGCGTAGCCTGCATCAAAAAGCCACCATCTGCGGGGCCGATGTCAAAATTTATCGTGCGGGTTTCTTTATGCTGATTATCCAGCCCATCAAGGGTTAGAGCCGTATGGGCGGCGGTTTGACTAAAGGCCGTCCGCAAGCGTGGCTCTGCGGCTCCTTGCCCTGTATTCACAATGAAAGGGGCATTGCCAACACTAAATTCAAAGGCAAGGCGGCTGGCTGCATGATGCAGGCTATCTTTATATCGCCCTTTGAAAGTGGGGGCATCACTTGTCTTGCCTGTATCAATTATAAGCGTGCTTCGCGCTGCAGATATTCTGGCAAAACCAGTATCCGGGGCATGCTGGGCAATGCGTCCTTTGGCATTGCACCGGCTTAAAACTTGGTCAATATCTTCAGCAGAAGACAGGCCAGCAAAATGGAAATGCGAAAAATGGCCAGACCCATCACGCCATAATTTTGTCATTGCCGCCATTTTCTGAATGAGATCGTCAAGAATAGGCATATCGGTGATGCCAAGCGGACTGGTTACACTGCGGCATTCTATCAGCAATTTCAAAAGGTCTAGGTGAATTTCAGCTTGGCGAGAGCGATGCCCTCCATCTGGATTGATTTGGCCTCTAACCTTTGATATTGTTAAGTCAAACAGAGCGGTGATTTCGCGCTTTCGGCGCACATCACCCGCTTCTGGGATCTGCACAAGCTGGCTCAAGATCAAGCCTTTCAGTGCTGTTAGCTGATCAAGCGGGGCATAAAGGCGTTGCCAGTCGAGTGCAAGACAACGTTGTTGCAGGGCGATTGCGGCGGCAAATTGTGTCTGGAAAGCTTCATCAGCGGACGCGCCAAACCAGCCAAAGGTAAAGATGAGATTTGCCAGCCTTGCGCCCAAGATATCAGGCCGCCATGCCATTGCTGACCAATGGCGGTGGCCATGCATCCATCTAGCTATCATATTGCGGGCGGTAATGCGTGCATCTGCACCGCCATAATCACGCAAATCGCGCACCCAATCGAAGCGGGCAAACGTCTCAGAATCAGCTGCAAAGGGCGTCATTCCCTGCAAAATAGCGGCCCCTATTTTAGCATCCCCGCGCCATAAATCAGGAATAACAGGCAGCGGGAGTTGCGGCGGTTTGCTGCGAAGTTGCCAGCTAAACAGGCGTGACTGGCGATATAAAATTTCGAGCCGGCCAATTTTCCAGATATCAGATTCTGTTAGCACGCTCTGTTCAGATGGGTCAGAGTGCATTGCCTTGGCATCCATCAAAGCAGGTTCCTGTCATCACACGGAGGGGTTAAAATGGCTAATAGTTATTTATGCCGCAGAAGGCGCTAATCTGGCAATGAAAAATCCATCATTCCCTAGCCATGTTGTATCCTTGTTCAGTTCTGATTCCACTAAACAATTTGGCAATATGCGTGCCCAGCCCTCTGGTGTTAAGGCGGTTGCAAACGGGCCGAGTTCAGCCGCAGTAAAGGGCAGGGTTCTGCCAAGCCCATATTGTATGATGGCGCCGACGACCTCCTCGCCCTCTTCTGGCTCTAAAGAGCAGGTAGCATATAGCACGCTTCCCTCTGGCTTTAACCAGCTTAAGCAATTTTTCAGCATCTGGATTTGTATTTCCTGAAGACGGGCAAGCTCCGGGCGTTCGGCGCGAACTAGAATATCTGGGCGCCGCCGTATCGTGCCTGTGGCAGAACAGGGGGCATCTAGCAAAATCATATCAATATCATTATGCTGGGCGGTGCGGCCAAAATCATCATCCAGAATGTCAGCTGTCTTAATAGCTGCTTGCATATTCAGCCTTTTCAAATTGGCACGAAGCCGGTCAATGCGCGGTGTCTCTTTATCCACGGCTGTCACCTTTGCGCCTTTGGCAATAAGCTGGGCTGTTTTACCGCCGGGTGCCGCGCATAAATCCCAGATATTTTTCCCCGCAACATCTCCCATCAGATGAACGGGCAGGGCAGCCGCCGCATCTTGAACCCACCAATTGCCAGCGTCATAATCTGGCATATTGCGAATATCCCCATCAAAACTGCATCTAATGGTCTGTTGGGTAAGGGGGCTGCCTTCCAGCTTTTCTGCGAGGGCGGCAACATCGCCAGTGCCAGAGATATCTAGGGGCGGGGTTTGCGCGGCAAGCTCGGCAATGGCTGCGGTCTGCTCTGTGCCCCAATTTTTTTGCCAACTCGCTCGTAACGCGGCGGGCAGATTGTCAATCGCGGTGGTTTTTGAGCGCACTATTTCCTTCTCACGAATAGTGCGTCGCAACACCGCATTCACGAGCCCTGATTGCCGCTCAAAACCGATTTTCTTAACCAGTTCTACAGCCGTATCAGTGGCAGCATGCTGGCTCAATTCAAGGAAAAGAAGCTGGGTTAGCCCAATTTTTAGAACCAGTTGAACAGGCTCAGCTGTCTGATCTGAAATCATCTTTTGCAAAAGGGCGGTTAGCTGGCCATGTCGGCGCAGACAAGTTGCCACAATAAGCCTGACCAGCCCTTTGTCACGCGCCTCTAGCCCCTTAAATCCCTCGCTATTGGCAAAGGCGGCTTCCAGCATTTGCTGACGCCCTATTATCGCCTCTAGGATATTAAAGGCGATAAGGCGGCTATCTGCTGAATTTTGGATTTCTTGACCAGATTTAGCACCAGATTTTGCCCCAAATTTCTCGGGGTGTTTCTGCTTCGGGGCAGCATTTGGGTTGGGACGCTGTTTTCTGCGCTTTTTAGCCCCGGCTTTTTTCAAGGCCCCTGCTTTTAGAGACAATGTAGGTCTGGTATCTTTTTCCATGTCGGGCAATAGACCAGAGCGATGGTTTCTTGTCTATAAGAAACGCATATGAAAACAGATATAGCAAAACATCTATTAATAAGCCAGTGAATAAGCCGGTGAATAAGCTGGTGAATAAGCCAGTAAATAAGCTGGTGTATATAATGGCAAATGTCTTAATTTCCCTTTTAGGGGATTGTTTTTGGGGGGCGGGGTTTTTATCTGATAAGATGTAGGGATATGTTATCGTAGCTTAAAAAACATCTGCGCTTGCCAGTATGAGAAAGGCAAAGACGATGAGTAAACAAAAAAAAGACGCTGAAAAAGACAATTTAGCAGAGGCAACACCTGCTCCTGCTTCTGATACGAGTATGTCTGATGCGGGCTCGCCAGATAAGACCATAGAGCGCGGCGGCCCAAAAGGTCCAGAGCCAACACGTTTTGGCGATTGGGAAAATAATGGCAGATGTACTGATTTTTAAAAGAGAGAAAAATGATGTTTGAAGCAGGCAGAAAATAATGCCGCGTCTGACCACCGATATCATTGTTGCGGCTGGGCTGCGCCAAGCTGCCAGCATGGGTATCTTTGCGGCCATTCTTCGGAAAGGTGATGAGCGTGCAGGTGCACTCTTTGTTGAGGTGGAAAAAAGCGCAACCGAAGCACGCTTGCTAGCGCGTCAATTAAACTATGATAATGAATATGAGTGGGTCTGTATTACCGGTGAGGGATGGGTGAGCAGCAGGACAGTTCAAGAACGGCTTACGCGCGAGACAGAATATGACCCAGATTGTTGGATTGTCTCTGTGCAAGATAGCGAAGGGCGCAATATTTTCACCCTCTGATGTTCTGGCACATAACTTTCTGGCAAATAACGTTCTTGCAAAACGTAAAGATAAGGGCTGTTAACACCCTGCTTCCATGTTATCTTATGTTCTGGGAACTGCTTTGGGCTTCTGTTTCGGGTCGGGCCCTTAATCACCTTCCCTTATTTATCTTTGATGATTTTTTTATCCTTGATGATTTTTTGTAACTGACGAATTGAAATTTGAAACCCATGACTAAATCTATCGCTATTCATAAACTGCAAGATTATAGCGCCGCGCAAATCGCCACCTTGCAAAGCCGCACCGAAGATGATCTAGGCCCCTATATGGATGCTGTGAGGCCGGTCATTGATGCGGTGCGCGACAAAGGTGATGCCGCGCTGGTTCATTATGCAAAAGCTTTTGATAATGCAGATCTGAATAATAAATCGCTATTGGCGAGCAAAGCAGAAATTGATGCTGCTTTTGATAAGCTGGATGCAAAGCTTGTAGATGCGTTGGAATATGCTGCTGATAATATTCGCCGCTTCCATGAAAAGCAAAAACCAGAAGCAGATTGGCGTATGGAAATCCGGCCAGGAATAGAGGTAGGGGAGCGCGCCTACCCAATAGATAAGGTGGCGCTTTATTCGCCGCGCGGAAAAGGATGTTTTCCCTCCGTAACCTTAATGACAGCGATACCAGCTGTCGTGGCCGGCGTGCCGGAGCCAGTGATTCTAACGCCGCCAAGCGCTGATGGGGATATTGACCCGGCAACACTCGTAGCAGCAAGGCTTGCAGGGGTTGAAAAAATAGCCAAAGCTGGCGGTGCACAGGCAGTTGCCGCCGCCGCCTTTGGTACGGCATCTATCCCAAAATGCCGCAAGATTGAAGGGCCGGGCAGCCCGTATTTTGTTGCTGCAAAAAGAGTTTTGGCTGGCAAGATCGGATCGCGCTTACCCGCTGGCCCAAGTGAGGTGATTATTCTTAGTGATGAGACAGTTGACCCACGCCTAGCGGCGCTAGACATCCTGATAGAGTGCGAACATGGCGCAGATTCCTCCGGCTTCCTTGTTACTTGCTCAGAGACATTTGCACATGCGGTAGCCGCCGCTTTGCCAGCATATTTGGCACAAATGTCTGCTGAACGGCAGGCCTATGCACTGGCAGTATTGTCAGGTATGAATGGCGGTATCGTGCTGGCAGAAAATGACCAGCAAGCTTATGATTTCATTAATGAATATGCGCCTGAACATTGCCAAATTCTGTCTCGCGAGGCAGATAGACACCTGCCTTATATCCAGACAGCATCTGAAATCCTGTTAGGGGAATATGCCGCTGGATCGCTTGCAAATTATATGATGGGCCCGAATTGTGTGCTGCCTACATCTGGGGCAGCGCATGCGCATGCACCGCTTGGCGTGCATGATTTTATGCGCACCGCATCTATTGGCCGCGTAGATGCTGTTGGCTTTGCAGAAATGGCACCAAAAACAGAGGTTTTTGCCCGCTATGAAGGGTTTGACGCCCATGCAAATGCTGTATCAGATCTGCGCTTGCCCCTCATTAAAGGGCATAATAATAAATAATCCCCTCCGCAATATTAATAGGGCATGGGATGGGCTTTATGGGCGGCGTCAATCTCGTCAACCACCTCTTTGCTTAGCGTTAGATCAGCACCTGCTATAATATGTTCTAGCTGTTCTTGGGTGGTAGCACCAAAGATTACCGAT
Organism: Alphaproteobacteria bacterium; assembly: GCA_022425485.1. Lineage (GTDB taxonomy): Bacteria > Pseudomonadota > Alphaproteobacteria > Puniceispirillales > Puniceispirillaceae > JADHLI01. The sequence goes on from JAKMFL010000060.1 coordinate 58,996, forward strand.
CCCATAAAGGGGCGCATCATTGCCCACGAAAGGGCCATATGCACAGGGTCTATCCCATATTTTTTCGCAATATTAAGATAGGCGTCAATGGCTGGCCAGACACGCGGCGTGATGCGGCCACCAAGCCCGGGGGTGGCGTTCATCCGCGCACCTATCGGCAGGGCTTCCCCGCCCTTATATTTGCCGGTCAGAAGGCCAGCCGCAAGCGGTGAGAAGGCCAGCAAATCCACTTGTTCATGATGGCAAAGCTCAGCAAGGTCTAAATCAAACAGCCGGCACAGCAAGCTATATTCATTCTGGATGCACAGCACGCGTGGGTGGTTTGATGCCTTGGCAGCTTGCAGCCATACAGATGTTCCCCATGCGCTTTCATTCGATAGGCCAAAATAGCGAATTTTACCTGCCTTTACCTGCTTGTCTATCTCATCCAACACTTCTTCAACATGCTCAAGAAAGGCAGTGCTGTCCTGTCCAGTTGGGTCATAATGCCAGTTTTTGCGAAACATATAAGAGCCGCGATTTGGCCAATGTAGCTGATAAATATCGATATAGTCGGTATTCATAGAGGCAAGCGAATTATCTAATGCGGTGCGGATGGTTGTTGGCGTAATGGGCGCGCCTTCGCGCACAAATTTATGACCCTCGCCAGTTACTTTGGTCGCGATAACCATCTCGCCGCGGCGTTTTTTAATGCCTGGCCAATTGCCTATCACCCGCTCAGTATCGCCAGAGGTTTCTGCACGCATCGGGTTAGTTGGATACATCTCGGCCGTGTCGATAAGATTGATGCCATGGGCAAGGGCGGTATCTATTTGGCGCCAGCCTTCTTCTGGCGTGGTCTGCTCTCCCCATGTCATAGAACCTAAACAGAGTTTGCTAACCTCTAGCGATGAGTAGCCCAGTTTTTTAGTTTGCACGCCAACCTCTTCTTTTATCTGACAAAACGCTGTATTTTACAGAAACCTAAGAACCCTTAGAAACTTAAGAACCCTAACGCCCCGCATGCGCATTTGCCAAGTGTGCAGTTAGCGCTGGTTGCAGAAATTGAGCCAAGCTGATATCTTGCTTCCCGATAGATAGCTGGTTTTTTTGGCTGTGATGAAGGCGCAAAAACAAGATGTTCAAAACTCCATCCTTTAAAGAAGACGGGCTCGATCGGCGTCTTTGTGTTGCGCCGATGATGGATTGGACAGACAGGCATTGCCGTTATTTTCATAGGCTGTTATCGCCAAATGCGCTGCTCTTTACCGAAATGGTCACAGCAGAAGCAATATTGCATGCTGGTGCAGACAGGTTTTGTGCCTACCACCCATCTGAACATCCGCTAGCCCTGCAACTTGGTGGCTCAGAGCCAGATAGGCTAGCGGCGGCAACTAGGGCGGTGCGTGATTTTAGGTTCGATGAAATAAACTTGAATGTTGGCTGCCCTTCGCCGCGTGTAAAGGCGGGGTGTTTCGGTGCTAGCTTGATGGCGGAGCCAAAGCTGGTTGCAGAATGTGTTCGGGCTATGCAGGGCGAGACAGACCGCCCAGTTACCGTCAAATGCCGCATTGGCATTGATGATATGGATGTGATGGAAGGGCTAAATCAGTTTGTGGATGCCCAAGCTGAGGCCGGGGTTAAAATTATCTATCTGCATGCAAGAAAAGCGTGGCTAAACGGGCTTAGCCCAAAGGAAAATAGGGAAGTGCCGCCCCTAGATTACGGGCGTGCTGGCAAGCTGGCTGCTGATTATCCAGATTTGGATATTATTTTAAATGGCGGGTTGGAAACATTGGAAGACATCCAAAGCGCGGCAGCAGCAGGGCTGTTTTCTGGGGTCATGATAGGCAGGTCAGCCTATAAAACCCCGCGCCAATTAGGCACGATATCCTCTGCCTTATTCGGCCATGATATGCGCCCTTTATTAGATATCGCCCAGCAGATGAGCGATTATGCAGAAAAAGAGATTGAAAAGGGTGTGCGCCTGCACAATATAACCCGTCATATGCTGGGTCTGTTTACCGGATTAAGAGGCGCGCGCACTTGGCGGCGCACCCTTGGTGAGCAGGCACGTGATAATCCAAAAGCCGCAGCGCTTATCGTGCAAACGGCGCAAACTTGTCTTGCTTTGCAGGATGAAAATTCTAACAGAAAGGTTGCTTAACAGCGTCATTATGACTTCTGATAGCCCGAACCCATCGCCTAAAAAAAATCGCCCTATTTTGGAATATGGCCCGCTTATCCTGTTTTTTATTACCAACTATTTTGCTGGTATTATGTGGGGGACGGGCGTTCTGGTTATTGCAACCGTGATTGCGCTTAGCCTGTCTTGGCTTTGGGATCGTAAAATACCCATGATGGCGCTTTTTGGCGGCATTGCGGTAGCTTTCTTTGGCGGTCTGACCATCTTTTTCAATGACCCGGTATTTATTAAAATTAAGCCAACCGTTATCAGCCTGCTTATTGCTGCGGTCTTGGCAGGGGGGCAGCTTATTGGGCGAAACCCTTTAAAGGCAATGCTTTCTGGCCAGTTGCAGCTTTCTTCTGTTGGTTGGCAGCAGGTTACTTGGATTTGGGTGGTGATGTTCGTTGTTTCTGCGGGCGCAAACGAGATTGCATGGCGTACCCTCTCAGATGATGGCTGGGTTACCTTTAAGGCGTTTGGGCTAACTGGAATTTCGATGCTATTTGCGCTGATGACTATCCCGATTATGAAAAAACATGGCAATCTAGGCTAGCCTAAACCTCTCCTTATTTAAGTTGATAAGCGAGAGAGGATGTTTTTTGACAGAGACAGAAAAGTTTTTATATATAATTTTTCACTATCGCGGCGGCGTACAGCGGCATATAGCTTCCGGCTTGTGCCTTTCTTCGTAAGCCTCTTTTGGGTTAGATGATCTGTCTCGCGCGAGCTTTGCAATACCCAGTCTGGCAAAACGCTTACCCCCTTATTGGCACTGACCAGCAATAAAATGACCGATGTTAGTTCAATTTGCCGGATACTTAACGGCTCGATACCAGCAGGTAATAATAGCAGATTAAATAAGTCTAAGCGTTCTTTTGGAACTGGATAGGTGATGATATTCTGGTCGGCAAAATCCTCTGCATCAATATAGGGGCGTTTTGATAAGAGGTGGTTTCTTGAAGCAATAAAAATGGGCTCATAGGTGAATAGTTCGTGAAATTCAATGCCGGCTAGTTCTTCAGGGTCTGCTGAAATCACCAAATCCACCTCCTCATTTTGTAAAGCTTCTATCGCTTTGAAAGCAAGGCCAGGCTTGATATCTACATCAACATTGCTGTGATGGTCGCGAAACAGATTCAAAACAGGGAACAGCCATTCAAAACAGGCATGACATTCGATCGCGATAAACATTCTGCCTGTTTGGCCAGACCGCAAATCAACAAATCGGGATTTTAGCTTATCCACTTCCGATAAAATGCGTTCAGCCGCTTCTATCAATTCCAGTCCCTCTGGCGATAGTTTTAACGGGCGGGTTTCTGGGACGAATAACTCTACCCCTATTTGCTCTCTGATATAGCGTAATTGATGCGATATCGCTGATTGCGTCATATTAAGCTGTTCTGTGGCACGTTGTAAGGAGCCTGTCTTGTGAATAGCTAGGATGGTGCGAAGATGTTTAAGTTCTATATTCATTAATATTTTTCATAAACTATATGTGAATTATGAATTAGATTCATATTAACGATTTCTTTAAGTAAAGGGAATAGGGTTTTTAAAGGAAATCGACATGCACGGCCAATCTCAGCCAAATGGAGTTTCAATAAACGGCATTTATCCGCTAAATGACGGCGGTGAGGTTCAGGTAAAGCCGGGCAGAAAAGCAAAATTGTCATTTGAAGTTTTCCCCGCTAAAACACAAGAAGCCGTTGCGGATCTGCTGGCAGAATTGCGTTGTCTTTCGGTCTATAATCCAGAGTTTATTTCAGTCACCTACGGGGCAGGGGGTAGTGCGCGTGAAGGCACAATCCAGACATCCAAAGCAATACAAGAAGAACTTTCAACAGATGTAATGGCGCATCTTACTTTTTCAAATCAAGGGCGCGGTGATGTGCTGGCGGTTGCCGACCGATTAAAAGATATAGGCATTAAACAAATATTGGCACTTCGCGGAGATGATGTTGGCAAGGCTGATACGCCTATTTCTGTGCCGTTTGGCGGCTCGATTGAATTTATAAAAGGTCTTGCGGATAGGGGATGGCAGAATATCCGGGTTGCGGCCTATCCAGATATGCATAAGGACGCGAAAAGTGCTGATGCCGATTTTGACTGGTTGCTGGCCAAATTTGATGCTGGCGCATCCGAAGCGATAACCCAATTCTTTTTTGATGCGGAAAGCTTTTTTCGGTTGAGAGATAGGCTTGATAAATTCGGCCTCGCGGACAGGCTTATACCGGGCATTCTAGCCTTTGATGATATATCTAAAATGCTTGGTTTTGCAGGGCATTGCGGGGTGTGTATTCCTCCAGCTTTGACAACGGAGCTTGAGAAAAGCGCGCGAACAGACTTGTCTGCAGCGCACAGCCTTTCTGTTTTGCTAGATTTATGGCTACGATTGAGCGCACAAGGGGTAGATAGATACCATATCTATACCCTAAATAAAGCCCAGCCTACGCAAACATTATTGGAATTGCTTGGCATACCAAAGCACCCAGATGCTTTGCCTTCTTGTCATAAGCAAACAATAATGTCTTAGCTGGAAAATAACACGCTACCCTAGTAATGAGGCCTTGCGACAAAAAATGCGCTCAAGAAGTTCTTATCAATTGGCGAAATAACTTTAAATCACTCTAAAATGTCGCAACTATTATAATTAAAGTCGTTGTAAAAAACCGCTAGATTGGTTCCCCGCCTTAATGATTCGGATAGTGTTCTTTTTTAGGCTTATAGAAACTTCGGCTGCGACGTTAAAATTAAAGCCGAATATTTGTTGGTGGTGTAAAGGGAGTCTGAAATGTCCGATGAAGATGAAATTATCTTATCTGAACTAGATGATGATGAACTTGTTCAGCAGATGCATGATGACCTTTATGACGGTCTGCAAGAAGAGGTTGTCGAGGGCGTTAATATCCTGTTGGGGCGTGGATGGACACCCTATGATGTGCTGACCAAAGCGCTGGTCGAAGGCATGACGATTGTCGGCATTGATTTCCGTGATGGTATTTTGTTTGTCCCCGAAGTGTTGATGGCTGCAAATGCGATGAAGTCTGGAATGGGTGTTTTGCGTCCACTGCTTGCTGAAACAGGAGCGCCGCGCGTTGGTAAAGTGGTTATTGGCACGGTAAAGGGCGATATCCACGATATCGGCAAAAACCTTGTTTCCATGATGCTAGAAGGCGCAGGCTTTGAAGTTATCGATCTCGGCATTAACAATCCGGTTGAAAATTATCTTGATGCAATTGCTGAGCATGAGCCAGATATCCTTGGTATGTCCGCGCTGTTAACGACCACAATGCCTTATATGAAAGTCGTTGTAGATGCGATGGTCGAAAAAGGTATTCGCGATGATTATATCGTTCTGGTCGGCGGGGCGCCTCTTAATGAAGCCTTTGGCGAATCAGTTGGTGCCGATGCTTATTGCCGGGATGCCGCTGTTGCGGTGGAGACCGCCAAAGCGCTTATCGCAAAAAGGCGCGAGGCTGGCGCCGCCTAGCCAAAAGGCAGCGTAACAGAATAATATAGCATTTTAGAATGTTTCAAGATGAGGGTGGGATGGCAAGCCTTACGGTGATTTATTGGCGGGATATCCCGGCGCAAGTGGTTGCAGAAACAGGGCGCGGGCGAAACCGGACGCAGGCAAAAATCGAGCTGCATCGCCGCTTTGCCCTTGCTATTGATGAGGCTGCGATGCGCGATGGTGCGGATAGCACCGATGATTATCTGGCAGATTGGCGGCGCGCGCCATCAGAAGACTGCTCAGATGATTTGCAAGCCGAAGCCGAAGCCAAAGCGAAAGCTATTGAAGCGGAAGTTGATAACTCGGCCCTAGCTGCACTTGTTGCTGCTGGTGGACATCATCCAACACAAGACTAATTCCCCAATGTCGTGTTCGGACAGATGAGGGGCGATAGCTGGCGATCTCTTTATGCTGCATCAGTTCAGAGTGATTATCAAAGTCTAGCAGTGGTAAAGGAAGCAGGCAGAAGATGAGCGTAACCATAGAAGATATTGCCCGGTCAGCTGCAAATTGGTCGATAGAAGTAACGCCAGTAGGCGCAACAAAAATTGATAGTTTTGCTGAGGTTTTGGCAGAAAACACCACTGTCAATGTCACCTTCCTGCCGGGTTCTGACCCGCTTGATACTATTGCAATTTCCAAACGGCTGGCAGATGAGGGTATGAATGCAGTGCCGCATATCGCGGCTCGCTCGCTACAAGATAGGGCCCAGCTGGATGATTTGTTGAAGCGGATGACGGCTGAGGCCAATGTCCGCGAAGTGCTGGTGATCGGCGGCGGTGTAGATAAGCCGGTAGGCGAATTTGACAGTACTATGCAGGTGCTAAATACCGGTCTTATCCAGAAATATGGCATTACCACCATAGGCGTTTCAGGCCATCCAGAAGGCAGCCCCGATATTAGTGATGACCAGCTGGCAGACGCCATTGCGCACAAAAATGAATTTGCACGTAAAGAAGGCCTCTCGCTCTATATGGAAACACAATTCTGCTTTGATGCTGATGCTGTGCTGGCATGGGAGAGGCGCATTCGATTAGCTGGTAGCCAGCTTCCCATCCGTATCGGCATTCCTGGACCTGCGACTATCAAGACCTTGTTCCGGTTTGCCCAAATATCGGGTATTGGCCCTTCTATGCGGTTTATTACCAAGCAGGCGCGTAATGTGGCCAAGCTGATGACCGTGCAAGCACCACATGAGCTGCTGGCAGGCCTATCTGCTGGCATAGCGGCGGATGAGCATTGCTTGTTGCAGCATTTTCACTACTACCCCTTTGGCGGGTTTGCCAAAACAGCGGCTTATGCAGATGCGGTTGCACAAGGAAATATCAAATTATTGTCAAAGGGCGGGTTTGAAGTGGTAGCCGAATAGCGGTTCTGTAGGCAGTTTTCCCAGCCCTAGAGGGCATATTAAATGATAAATAAAGGCCAAGTATATGACAAACACCATTGTATCTTCACACAGTAAAGAAATTACTATCGGCTTTAACGCGCCATTTTGTGTTATCGGGGAGCGGATTAATCCAACGGGAAGAAAATTGCTGGCGGCTGAAATGGCCGAAGGGGATTATAGCCGTGTAATCGCGGATGCGGTGGCGCAGGTCGAAGCGGGGGCAACGATGCTAGATGTCAATGCTGGTATCCCGATGGCAGATGAGCCAGCTATCTTGGCTGAGGCGATTAAGCTGGTGCAATCGGTAGTGGATGTGCCGCTGGCCATAGACAGCTCTATCGTTGCCGCGCTGGAAGCAGGTTTGTCTGTTTATCAGGGTAAAGCACTGGTTAATTCGGTAACTGGCGAGGAAGAAAGATTAGAGGTGGTGCTGCCTCTGGTAGCGAAGTACGGCGCTGCGGTTGTGGCTATTTCTAATGATGAGACAGGTATTTCAGAAGATGCAAATGTTCGCTTTGATGTTGCTAGGAAGATTGTAGAACGGGCAGCTGATTTTGGCATTCCGCGTGAAGACGTGCTCGTTGACCCATTGATAATGCCTGTTGGCGCTATTAACATGGCGGGGCGTACGGCGCTTGACCTTATCAGCCGTTTGCGTAACGAGCTGAAAGTAAATACTACATGCGGGGCATCAAACATCTCTTTTGGTCTGCCAAACCGACATGGTATGAATGCAGCCTTTTTGTCGATGGCGGCAGGGGCGGGTATGACCTCTGCTATTATGAACCCCCTTCATAGCGAAGAGATGACCGCTATTATGGGCGCAAATGTCATGAACGGTGTTGATCCAGAATGCCGGAAATGGATTTCTAAATTCAGAGAAGTTCCTGCAGAAGGGAGCGGCCAGCGCGAGCGGAGGCAAACCAGAAGACGCGCTAGAGCCTGAGAAAAAACAAAGTAGGAGTTGGCGATCTCATGTCAGAGGAGAAGGGCGCATCTGCCTTAGAAGAGGTAAAAATTATTTTCACCCCCTCTGGCCGGCAGGGGCAAGTCGCGAGAGGCACAAATCTGTTGCAAGCCGCCCGTCAGCTGGGGGTGGATATTGATTCTGTCTGCGGTGGACGCGCGATGTGTGGACGCTGCCAAATTGACGTTGGCGAAGGACAATTTGCTAAACATGGCCTGACCTCCTCCTCTGCGTCTTTATCTACAGCTTCTGCGTCCGAGGCACGCTATGCTGAAAAACGCAGCCTGCCAGAGGGGCGGCGTCTTGCCTGTCAATGCTCGATTGAGGCTGATTTGGTGGTGGATGTGCCAGCAACCAGTCAGGTGCATAACCAACTTGTGCGCAAAGCTGCAGATAACCGAGTAATAGCGCTAAATCCGCCTGTCCGGCTATGTTTTATTGATGTGCGTGAGCCAGATATGCATGAGCCTTCAGGGGATTTGCGCCGCGTTGTTGAGGCGTTGCAAAACCAGTGGCCAGACAGAGTGTCAGGTGAGGTGTCTTGTGGTGTACATGTATTGCGCGAATTGCAGCAATGCCTTCGCAAAGGCAAATGGCAGGTTACTGTCGCTTTACGTGGTGGCAGTCAAATTATCGCTATTTGGCCGGGTCTTAAGACACAGATTTTGGGGGCAGCAATCGATGTTGGTTCTACCACAATATCTGCCCAACTATGCGATATGAATACAGGTGATGTTCTGGCCGCCACGGGTATTATGAACCCGCAAATCCGCTTTGGGGAAGATTTAATGAGCCGCGTATCCTACGGCTTGATGAATGAGGGCGGCGCTCGTGAAATGACGAAAGCGGTGCGCGAAGGCTTGCAACAGCTTATCATAGGCGGCGCAGAGCAGGCCGGTATGACGCCAGAAGATGTGTTGGAAATTGTGCTGGTGGGCAATCCTGTTATGCATCACCTGCTGCTAGGGATCGACCCGATTGAGCTTGGCGGCGCGCCTTTTGCACTGGCAATTGATACGGCTGTTGAAATGCGTGCTTCTGAGCTTGGCCTTAACTTGCACGAAGGGAGCATGGTTTATGTTTTGCCATGTATTGCTGGCCATGTTGGCGCAGACGCGGCTGGTGTTGTGCTAGCCGAGGCCCCGCAGACCCGCGATGATATTAGCCTTTTGATAGATGTGGGCACAAATGCTGAGATTGTGCTAGGCAATAAAGATCGGTTGCTGGCTGCTTCTTCCCCAACCGGCCCTGCATTTGAAGGTGCGCAAATCAGTGCTGGGCAACGCGCAGCACCGGGCGCTATTGAGCGATTGCGGATTGACCCAGAAACGCTAGAGCCGCGCTATTCGGTTATCGGCAGTGATATTTGGTCTGATGAGGCAGGTTTTGATGATGCGGTCGCCAATAGCGGCATTACGGGGATTTGTGGATCTGGCATTATCGAAGCGTTGGGCGAGATGTATTTATCTGGCATCATCACGGCAGAAGGTGTGATAGATGGCAGTCTTGCCAGCCGAACTGACCGCATTATCGAAGATGGGCGAACCTTTAAATATCAGATAACCGACACGGTTAGCATTCTGCAAAATGATGTACGTGCTATCCAACTTGCCAAGGCAGCCTTGCATGCAGGTTTTCGTTTGCTGATGGATAAAATGTCACTAGAGCGCGTTGACCGTGTGATTTTGGCAGGCGCCTTTGGCTCCTATATTGATCCAAAATATGCGATGGTTTTGGGGATGGTGCCAGATTGTCCGCTAGATAAGGTCATTGCGGCTGGTAATTCAGCAGGGGCTGGCGCCAGAATGGCCTTGTTAAATATTGACCAGCGCCAAATGATTGAGGCTACAGTCCGCCAAATTGAGAAGATTGAAACAGCTGTTGAAGCGGATTTTCAAAATCATTTTGTGCGGGCAATGGCCTTTCCGCATAAGACAGATCCCTATCCATGCCTTAGTGCAGCTGTTGTGCTGCCGCCTCGTGATTTAAGTGATAATGTAGCCTCAGCAGATAATCCGGGGCGTCGACGCGGTGGGCGCCGAAGGGGCTAGTTGCCAGTCCTGCAAATTAGTCCTGCTTGCTCGTTAGCCCTGCTTGCTTATTAGTCTTGCTGGGATCGCTTGGCGATAGTTCTCGCTTTTAGCCAGCTATGCAAGCTAGCGGCAATTACAAAAACTGCGGTAACAGCATAGCTTGCAAAAATATAAAACTCATAGCTCTGCTCGTTCATGGCGCTGCCTTTCCTTTTTGCCCATTACTTGGATTTAGGCGGGGGCGTTTGCTTTGATGCTGCCGCGCCTCCAGCCTGCGTTCGGCGAGTATCCATGCCATACGGTGAAGCACAATCCAGATAAAAAAGGCCTGAAATCCTGCAAACATCATCATTAATGGCCAGAGCATAGAGCTATCAATGGCAACCCCGCCAGAACGCAGAATGCTGGCTGGCTGATGAAGGGTGTGCCACCAATCCACAGAAAATTTTACAATCGGTAAATTGACGCAGCCTACCAATGCCAAAATAGCCGCCATCCGTGCACCGCGCTCCCGCCGTTCAAACCCGTTTGCCAACGCAATATAGCCAATAAAGAAAAAGAACAGTACCAGCATAGAGGTAAGCCGTGCATCCCATACCCACCATGTTCCCCAAATTGGATAGCCCCATAAACTGCCTGTTACGAGGGTTATGCCAGCAAACCCTGCACCAATAGGTGCGATAGCCCGCGCCGCAATATCGCCTAAGGGATGTCGCCAAACTAAATAAAATAACGCGCATACCCCAAGCCCCAGATAGCTAGATAGACCTATCCAAGCCGCAGGCACATGAACATACATAATGCGCACCGCTTCGCCTTGTTGATAATCTGCGGGCGAGGCAAATAAAGATAGATATAGCCCATATGCAAAACATACCCCCGCTAGCGCCAAGCAAAATGGACGCACGGGCTCTGCTATCGCTTGAAAGCGCGTAGGATTCGCCATGAAATCAAAAAAGCCTGCCATTATTCTTATCTATCGCTATCCTTATCTATCAATATTCTTATCTGATGTGGGGAGGTGGCTGACGCCTACCCATCTTCTAGAGCAGAGCGCAGACCAGCAACACTGGCAACAGGGCTTACCACAAGAAGGAAAAGCACTAAAGCACTTAATAGGCTGAAATGTGCAGATGGGCTTTGTTCTTGCAATACGCTCTGCGTTGCCATTACACCAAACACCACAATAGGGATGGCAAGCGGCAATATTAACAGCGCAACCAGCATCGCGGTACGCCGCGCCCCCAAGGTGAGCGCACTAGCAATTGCGCCTAATAGCATCAATGCCGCTAACCCTAGCGCAAGGCTGGTAATAAGCGGCAAGGTCAACATCCAAGGCAGATTAAAAAACAGCATCAAAAGCGGGGTAATGGCCAAAAGCGGCAGCAGGGCAAACAAATACCAGCTTACAATTTTTGCCAGCACATAAGCATGAAGCGCGTGTGGGCTAAGACAGATTTGCTCTAGCCAGCCGCCGCGATAATCATCTGCAAATAATCGGTCAAAAGACGGTAGCGCACTCATCAGTGCGGCAATCCAGATAATTGAAACCCCTAGGCTTGTCAGCAGATCAGGTGAGGGCCCCACCGCGAGCGGAAATAAAGTGGCTATCATCACAAAAAAAGCAGCTTGGGTTAGGTGGTCGCCTAGCCGGACAAGGCTCAAGCGATATTCACGCAGCAAAAAAGGCAGGAACCCGCTCATACCCCCCTCCCACTACTATCAGAGCTGCCCATTTCAAATGTCGTGTGTGGCAGGCTATCTGCAAGGGCAATATGGCTAGCCATCAGCACATACCCTCCATCTGCCTGATGGGCCGCTAATAAGGCCTCAAAGGCGGCGCGGCCATCAGCATCTAATCCGCTATTCGGCTCATCTAGCAGCCAGAGCGCCTCCGCGCCTAAATTAAAGTGCAGACAGCTCAAAGCCAGCCTCTGGCGCTGGCCCGTAGAAAGCAAGCGTGTCTCTATATCAAGAAAGCTAGACAGGCCTAGAATATCCTTTTCCAGAGCCGGGCTTAAATCCGCTCGCTGCCCAACCAGACCTGCCATTATCTGTAGATTTTGACGCGCGGTAAATTCCCCGTTCAGCCCGTCATTGCTGCTATACCAGCTGGCTTGCAATCGGCATTCAGCATCCTGCAAGTCAAGCGGCGCATCATCCAGAAGCACAGCCCCTTCTTCTAGGGGCAGAAAGCCAGCAACCGCGCGAAGCAGGCTGGATTTCCCGCAGCCATTGGGCCCACGCAAGACCACAACCTCGCCAGCCTTTATTTGCAGGTGGATATCCTCATACAGCCATCTTGAGCCGCGTTTGAGCGCAATTGCACGTAATTCGATCGTCATGCCCCATATTTAAGGTGCAATGCCTAGCCGGTCTAGTTTTTTTCCCTATCAGGGAATGAAAACCCGAAGCGCACCTCATCTTGTCTTAACGCTTTCAGGCAAGGCCATTATAGCTGTTTCAATAATGTGGAAAGGGTGCGCTCTGGGTCTGGAAGTTTCGTGCGCGTTTTGATATGATATTGCTGACCGTTTGCAGGCGCTCCTCTTGCGGCCAATTTCGACATTTTCGTGTTTTAATTTGCTGGTGCAGAGTTAAACGCGCCTCGCTAGCTGGTTTTATGCTGGGCAGGGCAATCGCGCACATCGCAAAATTAAGGGCAAATCTAAAGGGGGAAGACGTGACATCACTTGGGAACAAACTTGGCGATTATCTAGGCAACTATCTGGCCGAAATTGAAGAGCGCAAAAAGCAGAATCTAAAACCAAAGCCGATTGATAATGGCGCGTTAGTTGCGGAATGCATCGCCCATATCAAGGATAGTGCTAGTGCCTATCGCAGCGCCTGTCTTGATTTCTTTATCTATAACACACTGCCCGGCACTACCAGTGCGGCAGGGGTGAAAGCGCAATTCTTGAAAGATATTATTCTGGGAGAAGCCAAAATCGCTGAAATCACGCCAGATGCAGCGTTTGAGCAGCTCTCGCATATGAAGGGCGGGCCATCGATTGAAGTGCTGCTAGACCTAGCGCTGGAAGGGACAGGAGGCACTGCAACTGCCGCAGCAGAAGTGCTAAAGGGTCAGGTCTTTTTATATGAGGCAGATACAGCCCGTCTTGCCCAAGCCCACGCAAAAGGGCATGCGCTGGCAAGTGAAATTCTGGAGAGTTATGCAAAGGCAGAGTTCTTTACCAAGCTGCCCGATATTGATGAGAAAATTAAAATCGTGACCTATGTTGCGGCAGAAGGCGATATCTCTACAGATTTGCTGTCGCCGGGCAATCAGGCGCATTCCAGATCAGACAGAGAATTGCATGGCAAATGCTTGATTTCTGAACGCGCACAAGAAGAAATTCAAGCGCTGAAACTGCAACATCCTGATAAGCAAGTGATGCTGATTGCTGAAAAAGGCACAATGGGCGTTGGCTCGTCGCGTATGTCTGGGGTGAATAATGTGGCGCTATGGACAGGCAAACAGGCTAGCCCCTATATCCCGTTCGTCAATATCGCGCCAATTGTTGCGGGAACAAACGGCATTTCCCCTATTTTCCAGACCACGGTCGGGGTGACCGGCGGTATTGGTATCGATCTGAAAAATTGGGTGAAAAAGCTGGATGATAAGGGGGAGCCGATTTTAAATAATGATGGTAACCCTGTGTTAGAACAGAAATATGCGGTCGATACAGGCACCGTGCTGACCATTAATACTAAGGCAAAAAAGCTGTTTAGCGATGATGAGGCAGAAGAGCTGGTCGATTTAAGCCCTTCATTTACGCCGCAAAAGCTGGAATTTGTGAAGGCTGGCGGCTCTTATGCGATTGTGTTCGGCAAAAAGCTGCAAACCTTTGCAGCAGAGGCGCTAGGGGTGACCCCAACGCCAGTGTTTGCGCCGTCCAAGATTATCGCGCATGACAATCAAGGCCTGACCGCCGTGGAAAAAATCTTCAATGCGAATGCGGTGGGCGCAGAAGATGGCAGCGTGATGCATGCAGGGTCAGATGCGCGGGTGCGGGTGAATATTGTGGGCTCGCAAGATACCACTGGCCTGATGACCGCCCAAGAGCTAGAAGCGATGGCGGCCACGGTGATTTCCCCAACCATTGATGGCGCCTATCAGTCTGGCTGTCATACCGCGTCTGTATGGGATTTCAAGGCACAGGAAAACACCCCGCGCCTGATGCAATTTATGCATAAGTTCGGGCTGATCACCGCGCGCGATCCAAAAGACGAATATCATGCGATGACAGATGTTATTCACAAAGTGCTGAACGATATCACCGTGGATGACTGGTCGATTATTATCGGCGGGGATTCGCATACCCGTATGTCCAAGGGCGTTGCCTTTGGCGCGGATTCAGGCACAGTTGCGTTGGCGCTGGCGACGGGGGAGGCGACTATGCCTATCCCTGAATCGGTAAAGGTTGTGTTTAAAGGCAGCATGGCCCCGCATATGGATTTCCGCGACGTGGTGCATGCTACCCAGTCCCAGATGTTGCAGCAGTTCGGTGACAACATCTTTCAGGGGCGGGTGATTGAGGTGCATATCGGCACATTATTGGCTGACCAAGCCTTTACCTTTACCGACTGGACAGCAGAGATGAAGGCAAAGGCCTCTATCTGTATTTCTGAGGATGGCACGCTGATTTCCTCGCTAGAGATTGCGCGTGATCGTATTCAGGTGATGATTGATAAGGGCATGGATAATCACATTGCCATGTTGCAAGGGCTGGTCGATATCGCGAATGCGCGTATTGCCCAGATAAAGTCTGGCGAGAAGCCGGCACTGGCCCCTGATGCTACGGCTAAATATGCGGCTGAGGTGGTGGTTGATCTAGACCAGATTGATGAGCCTATGGTCGCGGATCCAGATGTGAATAACGCCGATATCTCCAAGCGATATACGCATGATACCATCCGGCCTATCTCTTATTATGGGGGCGAGAAGAAGGTCGATTTGGGCTTTGTTGGCTCTTGTATGGTGCATAAGGGGGATGTGAAAATCGTGGCACAAATGCTGCGCAACCTAGAGGCGGCAGACGCCAAGATAGAGTTCAAAGCCCCGCTAGTGGTGGCCGCCCCAACCTATAACATCATTGATGAGCTTAAGTCCGAAGGCGACTGGGCGATATTACAGAAATATTCTGGCTTTGAGTTTGATGATAACGACCCAAAGCAAGCCTCTCGCACAGAATATCAGAATATCTTATATCTGGAACGCCCGGGCTGTAATCTATGTATGGGCAATCAGGAAAAAGCCGCAAAGGGCGATACGGTGATGGCAACCTCCACCCGCCTGTTTAAGGGGCGCGTGGTCGAAGATGCGGACGATAAAAAGGGCGAAAGCCTGCTTGCCTCAACCCCGGTGGTGGTGTTATCGGCTATCTTGGGCAGAACGCCAACCGCAGAAGAATATAAACAAGCCGTGGTGGGCATAGATTTAACGAAATTCTCCCCGCCAATTTCCAAAGATACGGGCGGCAATTCTATGCACTTTTAAGCACTTCTTAAGCCAGTGGCTGGGTGCAAAAGAAGCGGGGCACACACCCCGCTTTTTTATGGGCTAATTTTTTCTGCCCCAAAAGGTTCATTGTTAACTATAAATTAATCCTTTTGTGTCATCATGTTTAGATGGAAAATATATTAGATAACCACGCTCAATATGTTGAAGGGCGTGTTATGGAAAATAGCGACGAAAGTAATTTGGATAGCCAAAAGTGTTATCTATTTCCTCAAATCTCTGTTTCCGATAATTTAAAATTTCTTTCGAATATTCCAGATAGTACCGTTAAAACCATAATTACTTCTCCCCCCTATAACATAGGTAAAAACTATGAGAAGAGGGGATCGATTGACACCTATCCTGCTAAACAGCGTCTAGTAATCGAAGAGTGTGTCCGTGTCCTCCATCCACAAGGTTCGATTTGCTGGCAAGTTGGAAACTTTGTTCGAAGTGGTGAAATAATTCCTCTGGATATTTTGTTGCATCCAATCTTTTGTGAATTAGGTTTGCAAATGCGAAATAGAATTATTTGGCATTTTGAGCATGGTTTGCATTGTAGAAACCGTTTCTCTGGTCGATATGAAACAATAAATTGGTACACAAAAAATAATGATTATACCTTTAATCTTGATCCAGTGAGAGTGCCATCAAAATACCCAAATAAAAGGCATTTTAAAGGTCCTAATAAAGGGAAATTATCTGGAAATCCACTTGGCAAAAATCCAAGTGACCTATGGATATTTCCAAATGTAAAATCAAATCATGTAGAAAAAACCATTCACCCTTGCCAATTTCCGATTGAGCTTGTAGAGCGGCTTGTTTTGTCCTTGTCTAATAAGGGAGATATTGTTTTAGACCCATATCTAGGTGTCGGGTCAACAATGTTAGGCGCACTTATGCATAACAGGGGTGCGATGGGATGTGACACGAATCCAGAGTATATCCGCATTGCTTGGGAACGTTATAATAAATTAATATCTGGAACACTAAAGACACGGCCAATGAACAAACCTGTTTACGACCCCAGCCTGCCCAAAGGCGGGCATCGTTGAGGGTCATGAAAATATATTCATACCTCAATGGGATGGAGTACCTCCAAGTACATAAGAATTCATTAATTGAGGAAATTCTTATGGCCATTGAAAGTGTTGATGCGGAGGCGTGCAAGACAAAAGTTTCAAGAGAAAAAACAAAACATGGACAATTGTTTTATTCTCCTATTGAAATGAATAAAGCTTTTGCTGCTGTCTTTAATGATATGGGGTGGTCGGAAGAGCGAAATAATGTGTATGTTGCTGAAGATGAAAAACTTGCAAGGCGCATCATTGGTTGGTCTGCTGAACAGCAAAAATTAGAAATTGAAAGGGCAGGTCTTACGCCTTATTACAGCTACAACCAAACAGACTTTGTTAAGGAACGCGTGGCTGTTGAAGTGCAGTTTGGAAAATACTCATTTGTGGCACACGATTTGTTTGTGAAGCATATGGCATTCTATGTTGGAGACATGATAGATGTTGGCGTTGAAATCTTGCCGATGAAATGCCTAGAAGCTGAAATGTCCTCAGGTGTACCCTATTTTGAGCGCGACTTATTCAACATCATTAGACAAGGACGAGGTAATCCTCCAGTTCCACTCGTTATAATCGGTGTAGCTCCATAGAAACATTTTTTTGATAGTTATTTTGATTCCTCAGACTGCTCTTCAAACATCTTTTTAAGACGCCTAAGGACACCATCCTGCTGGCTATCTTGGGTGTGCGCCTGTTTGGGATGATATAGCTTATTCAACACTTCTGGTGTGCCGCGCTTATCCAGATGTTCAATGATCTGGCCAGCATATTGTTTGCGTAATTCTTCATCAGGCTGCGCACCTAGCAAAGAAACCTTAAGAAAACGTTAAGCTGGGAAATTGCCCCCTAATATTCATCAATGCCCACAAATTCACCAAAGCCCAAAATTCCTCAAAGCCCTAAAAACATTAATGCGGGCCCTTTTGCGTAGTTCGTCCGTGACAGGGGGAGGCGGCTTTGCTACATCTGAAAGCCTAGGGGATTTGTTACTCTTTTTTCTGTCTGGCTCTTATACCGCTTATGTCTGTTTCCGACCCGCAATTGAAATTCGTGCTTGGGCCCACTAACACGGGCAAGACCTTTTATGCGGTTGACCGGATGATGGGCTATGCGTCTGGTATGGTGGGTTTCCCCTTGCGGCTTTTGGCGCGCGAAAATTACGATAAAATGGTGGCCAAGCTTGGGGCTTCGCGGGTTGCGCTGATAACTGGCGAAGAGAAAATCATTCCCCCCAATGCCAGCTATTTTTGCTGTACGGTAGAGGCGATGCCGCTTACCCGTGATGTGGATTGCCTGATTGTTGATGAGATTCAGCTTTGCGGCGATAAAGAGCGCGGCCATGTTTTTACCGATCGGCTGCTGCATGCTAGGGGGCGGCAGGAAACGTTGTTTTTGGGCGCGGATACCATGCGCCCTATCTTGCGGCAGCTATTCCCCGATGCAGAGTTTATCTACCGTGAACGTCTATCGCGCCTATCTTATGCGGGGCATAAAAAGGCTAGCCGTCTGCCGCGCCGTTCTGCCCTTGTGGCGTTTTCCGCCTCTGAGGTGTATCGCTTGGCTGAATTAGTGCGCCGCCAGCGCGGCGGCACGGCCGTGGTTATGGGGGCCTTATCCCCGCGCACCCGCAATGCCCAAGTAGAGCTGTTCCAGAACGGGGATGTGGATTTTATGATCGCCACCGACGCTATCGGGATGGGGCTGAATATGGATATCGGCCATGTGGCGCTGGCAGATGATATCAAATTTGACGGGCGGTCTGTGCGCCATCTCTACCCTGCTGAAATTGCGCAAATTGCGGGGCGGGCAGGGCGGCATACCACCGATGGCACCTTTGGCACGACCGAGGGGTGCCGCGCGTTTGAACAGGAATTGATAGATGCGGTTGAAGGGCATCGCTTTGCACCTGTGCGCGGGCTTTATTGGCGCAATCGCAAGCTGAATTTCAATAGCCTTGATGGGCTGTTAAACGCGCTGGAAGCGCCGCCGCCTAGCCCGCTAATGATGAAAAAGGTGGACGCTGATGACCATCTAACGCTGGCTGCGCTGGCCGATAGTGAGGAGGTGCGCAGCCTGGCCGACAATCCGGGGCGATTGCGGCTGTTATGGGATGTGGTGCAAATTCCCGATTTCCGGCAATCTATGACCGACAGCCATGTGGTGATGCTAACGCGTATTTTTACCGAACTTGCCCGCGATGGGCGGCTGAAAAAAGACTGGGTGGCAAGCCAGCTTCAACATCTGGACAGGCTGGATGGGGATATTGACACGCTGATGACGCGCATTGCCCATATCCGCACTTGGACCTATATTACCCATAAAACGGGCTGGACAGATGATGCAGAAGGCTGGCCAGAACTTGCCAGAGCTATAGAAGATCGGCTATCAGATGAATTACATAACCGCTTAACCCAAAGATTTGTGGATAGGCGGGCGGCACATTTGTCACGAAGATTAAAGGAATCGGCAACATTGTTGGCATCAGTAAGGTTGGACGGTAGCGTCCTTGTAGAGGGGGAAGAAGTCGGCAGCCTGCATGGGTTTAGCTTTGTCCCGTCTCTAGCAGAAAGTGAAGAAAAGGCCGTTATTCTGGCCGCCGCACGCAAAGGCTTGCCAGATGAGATCGAGCGCAGGGTAGCCGCGCTAGGCATTTCTGCTGACCCCGCTTTTAAGCTAGATGCTAAAGGCCAGCTTTTCTGGCGTGAGGCGATTATCGCAAGGCTGGTAAAGTCTGAGGTGCTGTATGCCCCGCGTGTGGAAGTGGCCGATAGCGACCTGCTCTCGCATGACCAACGCGCACGTATTCAAGACAGGCTGAACCAGTTTATCACGGATCATGTTATGGAAGTATTGCAGCCCTTAATGCTGCTTGCTAAGCCGGAAAGCTTGCTGAACCCCGAAGAGAAGCCCGAAGAGAAGCCAGAAAATACACATGAAGCCAGCACAGATGAAGCGGCCACAGATGAGACTAGTGAAAAAGTAGCGGGGGATGCGCCTGCGCCCAAACCGCTTTCTGGTGCGGCAAAGGGGCTGTTATATCAGCTTTATGAAGGGTTAGGCACGATGCCGCGCCGCCTAGTCGCTGACCAGATAAAAGAGCTAAGTGAGGCAGATAAGCCTTTATTGGCGCGGGCAGGTATCCGTATGGGGATTGAAAACCTGTTTCTGCCGGCCATGCTAAAGCCTGCGCCTATCGCATTGCGGGTGTTGCTATTCTCGCTCTATCACCAGAATTTCCCTGTCTGCGGGGCGCCACCTGAGGGCCGGGTATCTTTCAGCCTTGATGAAGAAGCTGGCGAGAAGATGCCTGAAGATAGCTATTGGCTGGCCGCAGGATATTGCCGCCTAGGGGCGCGTATCATGCGTGTGGATATGGTGGAGCGTGTGGCGGCTTTGGTGCGTGCGGCTGCCCGTGAAGGCCAGTTTGAAATAAGTGATGAGATGCTATCGCTAGCTGGCGTAGGGCGAGAGGAAATGGCGCTTATCCTGTCTGACTTAGGGTGCAAGCAAGTATCGGAGCGTCCGTCAGATGAACCTGAAAAGCCAAGCATTGCTATATTTGAGCGGCAAAAACGCAAAAATGCAAAACCGCAACAGGGCCAAAAAGCACACCGCGATAAAGCCCGCACTGCAAAGCCTGGCAAGGGGGCGCGTCGCCAGCCTGCCGGCAGCACTAATAACAGCCAAATGCGTGCCTCTTCTCAAAACCGTCAGAATAATACAAAACAGCCTGACCCCAACTCTCCTTTTGCCGTATTAGCGGCTTTGAAAAAAGGCTAGAGCCAGTATAGCTGCGGGTAGTATGCGATGAGCTCTTCTTCTTCTGATACCAGCCTGCGCATCGACAAATGGCTGTGGTATGCGCGGTTTTTCAAGACCAGAAGTCTGGCAACAAAGCTGGTTGCGTCTGGCAAATTGCGCCTGAACGGAGAGGTGATGTCAAAGCCGCATCGCCATATTCAAACGGGTCAGATATTGACCTTTGCACAGGCAAACCACATAAGAGTGATACAAATAGATGCGGTGGCTACACGCCGTGGCCCCGCTTCTGAGGCAGCAGAGCTTTACACGGATTTAAGCCCGCCTGATGTAAAGAAAAGTAAAGATGATAAAGCGCTATCGGCTGATTTTGAGAAAAGAAACCCGGGGGCTGGCAGGCCAACCAAAAAAGATAGACGTATAACTCAAAAGTTAAAAGATAATTTTCTTTGAAACTTTCCCAAAGGTAGTACAGGATTTTTTGTGATGTTTAAAACTGTAGCTGAATGGCTGAAACAGGATAAAAATGCAAAGCCGGAAGGCAATGATGCAAACGAGCTAGCGCGTCTGGTCACGGCTCTGATGATAGAGGCTGGCAACGCAGATGGCAGTTTGGATAAAGCAGAACAGACGCTGATTATTGAGGTGATTGCACGCCAGTTTGAGCTAGACGAAGCGCAGGCAGCAGAAATGATGAACGCTGCTGTCGATAAGAGCGCAGAGCGGGTTGAGTTGCATAGCCTATTGCGCCGCCTGCGGGATAATTCTGATTATGAAGAACGGCTTGGGGTGATGGAAATGGTATGGATGGTAGTGCTGGCAGATGGCAAGCTAGATCATATCGAAGCCCAACTTATGCGGCGGCTGGCCGGGTTGCTATTTGTATCCGACGTAGATTCAGGATTAGCTGCAAAGACGGCTAAATCAAATCTGGGTCTTGCTTGATCATATGAATTACAGTATCTGCCTTAACCTATCCAGCTAACCTATTTTTCGAGTGCCACGATGACCTATATCGTCAATGATAAATGTATCATGTGTAAATACACAGATTGTGTAGAAGTCTGTCCTGTTGATTGTTTTTATGAGGGCGAAAATATGCTGGTGATCCATCCCGATGAATGTATTGATTGTGGTGTGTGTGAGCCGGAATGCCCGCCTGAAGCGATTTTGCCTGACAGCGAGCCGGGCGCAGAAGCGTGGCTTAAATTAAATGCCCGCTTGTCTGAGGTGTGGCCAAATATTACCCAGCGCCGTGACCCGCTGAATGAGGCAGATGCGATGCAGGATAAAAAGGATAAGTTTGAAACTTTCTTTACCGAAGCGCCGGGCGAGGGCAATTAAGGCTATTCTCCGGCCGCTAATTTGATAAATCTCCGATTTTATGGTAGAATATTTCTCGGAGTTAGGAGTTGTGGGTAGATGAGACCCGCGGAACCTTCAATCAAATGCAAACGATAAAATGCTTTCAATATATCGGAACAAGCTGATGTATCAATCATCAGTCTTGTGGAGAGAATATGCCGAAAAAACAGAACCTTACCTATCAGGATGGCGACTTTGTTGTCTACCCCACCCATGGCGTTGGCAAAATCAATGGCACTGAGAACCAGAAAATAGCTGGAACCGAAATTACCCTACTTGTGATTCGTTTTGAGCAGGACAGAATGACGTTGCGTGTGCCGCTTGAAAAGGCAATGACACTTGGATTGCGCACCCTGTCGTCACGTAAACACATGGATGATGCGATCACTACTTTGAAATCAAAAGCGAAGGTGAAGCGCGCTATGTGGTCTCGTCGGGCACAGGAATATGAAGCCAAAATCAAATCTGGTGACCCGGTAAATATCGCAGAAGTGGTGCGCGATTTACGCAAGCGCGACCCGAATACCGAGCAATCCTATTCAGAGCGGCAAATGTATCAGGCGGCTCTTGAAAGGCTGGCGCGTGAGTTTGCGGCTATCGAAGATATTGATCAGGGCACAGCGGCAGACAGGCTAGAAGACCTAATGGACGCCGCATAAAACGTGCGTCTTAAAGGGTGTTTCCGCTACGGCTTCATCCCTTCTTTCACATCTGCATCATTCCACCATCTGGAATGGTTGGGCATCTTTGCCTTGTCGTCTGATCTTTGCTCTGTGGCCTTCCGTATAGAAGATACGGAGAGATATTATGACGCAGGTCAATCAGTCGGAAACACGAAGCTCAGATAACCAGTTTATCCGCAAGGTGATGAAAAAGCCCTTGCTTGAACGCGAGTATGAGTTGGAATTAGCTACGCGTTGGCGTGACCATGATGACCACCGTGCGATGCATGAATTAGTGCTTGCTTATGGGCGTTTGGTTGTCAGCGCTGCTTCCAAATATCGGCATTACGGCTTGTCGCTTGGTGACCTTATCCAAGAAGGGAATATCGGTTTGATGCAGGCCGCTAGGCGGTTTGAGCCAGAACGGGGCTTTCGCTTTTCAACCTATGCTGCGTGGTGGATACGCGCCTCTATCCAAGACCATATTTTGCGTAACTGGTCGATTGTGCGCACCGGAACAACCGCTGCTCATAAGGCGCTGTTCTTTCGTTTAAAGCGCTTGCGTGCGCGCATTGGTGAAGCAGATGGCGGGCCTTTATCTGTTGAAGGGCGTCAGAAAATCGCAGAGACAATCGGTGTGAATGTTAATGATGTGGTGTTGATGGAACAACGCCTGTCAGGGCCTGATGCCTCTCTTAATATGTCTGTTTCTTCTGAAAGTGATAGCGAAGCGCAAAACTTTCTGGCGGACACCCGGCCTAACCCAGAACAGGTGGTAACGAGTATCCATGATACCAACGTCCTGTCGCAGCGTTTGCATGAAGCGTTAAATGAATTAACCCCGCGCGAGCGTCTTATCATCTTTCGTCGTCGCCTCAATGATGAGGGGGCAACATTAGAGCAGTTAGGCGGCACGCTTGGTGTCAGCAAAGAGCGTGTGCGTCAGTTAGAGCATCGTGCCCTTAAAAAACTGCGTGTGAGTCTGGAAGCGAATACAGATATGCCGCTGGATTTGTTGCCGCAACTACCCTAAGTTAGACCCGTTCGCCCTTGAGATGAATTTGACTGTCATCTGGCATCTTAAAGAATTATGTAAAAGGCGGGGTCATACCACGTGCATGCACTTGATGCAGAAACAAATCTATATGCGCCGGTAACACCTTTTAATACCGGCTTTATGAAACGCGGCGAGCATTCTATTTATTTTGAAGAATGCGGAAAGCGCGATGGCGTCGCTGTATTATTTGTGCATGGCGGCCCGGGCGCTGGATGTGCACCAACCCATCGCCGTCTATTTGACCCTGAAAAATATCGCGCAGTTTTGTTTGACCAGCGCGGCTGTGGTCGCTCTGAGCCTTACGCAAGTTTGAAACAAAATACCACTCAGGCTCTGGTAGAAGATATTGAGGCTCTGCGTGTCCAGCTAGGCATTGATAAATTTATCCTATTTGGCGGTTCATGGGGTTCCACCTTGTCGCTTGCCTATGGTGTGGCCTACCCTGAAAATTGTCTTGGCTTCATTTTGCGTGGCATTTTTCTGGGTGGTGAGCAGGAGATAAACTGGTTCTTATATGATATGGGACGATTTTTTCCCGAAGCCTATGAGCGATTCGTATCCCATATAAGCCAAACAGAACGAAGCGATATTCTATCTGCCTATTATCGCCGCTTGACCAGCCCAAGCCGATCGATTGCGATGGCGGCAGCGCATCAATGGGCCGCTTATGAAAATTCTTGTGCTACCTTGCGGGCAGTTTTGCGTGATGGCGGTGCATCTGCATATACGCTGGCGTTATTAGAGGCGCATTATTTCCTGTCAGACTGTTTTATGCCAGCAGATTACCTGTTAAATAATTTGCCAAAAATTAGCCACTTGCCTGCCTATATTGTGCAAGGTCGGTATGATGTTATTTGCCCGCCTTTCTCAGCAAAGAAACTGGCGGATGGTTGGGGCAGAAATGCAAAATTGAAATTAATGGATAATGCTGGGCATTCCGCGTTTGAATCCAGTATTGTGCCGCATCTGTTGCGTGGGTTAGATGCAATCTATGGTCAGCTTGAAACAGGCTGACAGCCTATCTGAAAAGATAGGGCCATAGTCACATTAGTTAAAGCTTAAAAACTATTGTGTAAAAACTTCCTATACGTTATGCAACCTTTAGTGTTATATTTGTCTATAGAGATATAAGGGAAATAATATGGCTGAGAACAGCGATAAGAATTTCAGAGTAACAAATAACAATGCTGTCGATATGCATGTTGGCAAGCGGGTGCGTTTGCGCCGGACATTGCTTGGCATGTCACAGGAGCAGTTAGGTGCGTCTTTGAATATCACCTTCCAGCAGGTGCAAAAATACGAACGCGGCGCGAACCGTATCAGCGCGTCACGCCTATGGGATATTGCCCAGATTGTTGATGTGCCTATCAGCTATTTCTTTGACGATATGAGCGATGATGTAATGAAATCCTCTCCGCGGCGGATCAGTCGTGGATCAGAGCATGCAGTAGATGATGAGACTGGTCGCGACCCGATGGCGCGGCGGGAAACATTAGAATTAGTGCGCACCTATTATTCTATCGAAAAACCTAAAGTCCGCAAAAGAATTGCTGAAATGGTTAAAGCCATTGCGGTAACCATTAATGAAAAGCGCTAATGCGTAGGTTTTTAAAAAAGCTGAAAACAGTAGGGAGCATTTTTCGGTGACACAAGAAGAACAAAACCCCGAAACAGATAACGCTGAAGAACATAATGCTGAATCACCGGCTTCTGGTGAAAATTTGGACAGGCTGAGTTTTGAAGAAGCTTTAAGCCAATTAGAGGCTATTGTTGATCAGCTAGAGCGCGGGGACGTATCCCTTGATAAAGCCATTGATGCGTATAGCCGTGGCATGGCATTGAAGGGGCATTGTCAGGCACGTCTCGAAGAAGCGCGTCTGAAAGTAGAGCAAATCAACCTGCCAGAAGAGGGCGGATCTGTTAGCACAAAGCCTTTTGATACGCGCTAACTAATGGTCAATATTCCGCAACTTTTGCAACAGGATGCTGCGCAAACATCCGCGTGGCTTGATGGGTATTTTGATAGTTTAAACACGGTATCTGCCCAGAACCTTCTTGCCGCGATGCGCTACTCTGCGATGAATGGTGGTAAACGGGTGCGTGCAAGTTTGGTGTTGTCAGGCGCGCGCCTGGCGAGTAGCCAGCAATCAGATCAGCCGAGCAGCCAGCCATCAGATCAGCCGAGCAGCCAGCAGGCCTATCAGCCAGCGCATCTGGCTGTAGCGGGTGCGGTGGAAATGTTGCACGCTTATTCGCTTATTCATGATGATTTGCCAGCCATGGATGATGCGGAATTGCGGCGCGGTGTGGCTTCTTGTCATAAAGCGTTTGATGAAGCAACAGCCATTTTGGCAGGGGATGCCTTGCAAACAGAAGCCTTTAGCCTTCTTTCTGCGCCGGGGTTAATGGCAGATGCTCGGCGGCAGCTAGACCTTTGTGCGGTCTTGGCTGCGGCATCTGGTGTTGGCGGCATGGCGGGCGGGCAAATGCTGGATTTGCAAGCGGAAACTTTTGCCTTAGACCTCGCAGAGACAAAAATAATGCAGGAGCTGAAAACAGGGGCGCTGATACGGGCATCAGCCGTGATGGGCGTCATTGTTGGCGGCGGGGATGCGCACATGCAAAATGCGGTTGATAAATTTGCCAGTCATTTAGGATTAGCTTTTCAAATTGCTGATGATTTGCTGGATTATCAGGCAGATGCAGACCAGCTTGGCAAGCCTGCTGGACGAGATTCAGAGCAGGGAAAAGCAAGTTTTGTTGAACTGCTAGGGCTTGAAGAGGCGCGCCAGCAAGCCGATAGGCTGATAGCAGAGGCTTGTGCATCTTTGGATATGTTTGGCAACGCTGCAGATGGGTTACGCGGTCTGGCACAATTTGTTATAAACCGGAATCATTAAACCCATCGTATAGAGTTATAATATAATCGGCTCGCTGATATAATAAGGCAAAAAATTAGGCTAGCTAGATTATAAAAAAGACGGGTTAAAGGAGGGGGAAGTGACGGGGCCGAGAACACCACTTCTAGACAAAATGACATCTATGGAAAGCTTGCGGGCGCTAGGAGAAGCGCAATTGCCGCAGCTAGCGGATGAAGTGCGTGATGAGATGATACGTGCTGTATCCCAAACTGGCGGTCATTTAGGCGCTGGGCTAGGCGTTGTAGAACTAACCGTAGCTTTGCATTATATTTTTGATACGCCGCATGATCGCCTGATATGGGATGTTGGTCATCAGGCTTATCCACATAAGATTTTAACCGGACGGCGCGGCCAGATGGCCAGCTTGCGTCAAGAAGGCGGGCTTTCTGGCTTTACCAAGCGATCTGAGTCTGCCTTTGATCCCTTTGGGGCCGGGCATTCCTCTACCTCTGTTTCCGCCGCACTAGGTATGGCAACAGCTAGAGATATTAAGGGCGGTCATAACAAGGTTGTCGCGGTTATTGGTGATGGCGCGATGAGCGCAGGCATGGCGTTTGAAGGGCTAAATAATGCGGGGGCTTCTGAAAGCGATCTGATTGTTATCTTGAATGATAATGATATGTCTATTGCCCCGCCTGTTGGTGCGATGTCAGCCTATTTGTCCGAGCTTATATCTTCGCAGCCCTTCCATTCTATCAGAGGCATTGTGAAGGAAGTGGCCAGCCGCTTTCCAGCGGAAGTTGAGCGTACCGCTAAACGGGCAAAGAACCTCGCACGTGAGTTGGTTAGCGGACATAGCTTGTTTAACGAGCTTGGCTTTTTTCACATTGGCCCCATTGATGGGCATGATCTAAACCATCTTTTGCCCATATTACGCAATTTGAAAGAAGGGCAGATTGGCGGGCCAGTGCTGGTGCATGTCATCACTGAAAAAGGTCATGGTCATCCCTTTTCTAGCCCTTCTGCTGAAAAATATCATGCGGTGCCAAAATTTGATGTCATTACTGGCGAGCATTCAAAATCAGCGAGTAATAAGCCTAGCTTCACATCTGTTTTTGCAGATACCCTGACCGAGCTTGCCAAGCAAGATCGTGATATCGTCGCCATTACCGCTGCCATGCCCTCTGGGACAGGTCTTAATAAGATGGCAGCATCCTGCCCCTCGCAAGTCTTTGATGTGGGAATAGCAGAGCAACATGCTGTAACCTTTGCTGCAGGTCTTGCAAGTGAAGGCCTGAAGCCGTTTGCTGCGATTTATTCCACCTTTTTGCAGCGTGGCTATGACCAGCTAGTGCATGATGTAGCGATACAAAACCTGCCAGTTCGTTTCGCTATTGACCGGGCCGGCGTAGTTGGCGCAGATGGGGCTACTCATGCCGGTGTGTTTGACCTAGCCTATTTATCCTGCTTGCCCAATATGATGATTATGTGCCCTGCTGATGAAGCTGAGCTGATGCATATGACGGCAACCGCAGCAGGGTATGATGAAGGGCCATCTGCTTTGCGCTATCCGCGTGGTTCAGGTACAGGTGTTAGTCTTGATGGGGGCGCACAGAAGCTTGAGATTGGGAAGGCTCGCCAGATACGCCAAGGCAGGGATATTGCTATTCTATCCCTTGGCACGATGTTACAAACTTGTGAGGCGGTGGCAGATAATCTGCACGCTTCTGGTGTATCGGTAACGTTGGTTGATGCGCGTTTTGCTAAGCCGTTTGATAAGGAATCTATCAAAGCGCTAGCGATAAACCATCCTGCCTTACTGATTGTTGAAGAGAGCAGCCCCGGGGGTTTTTCAGCGCATGTTCTGCAATATCTTGCATCTGAAGGGTGCCTTGATGGGGCGTTAAAAATTCGCACAGCCAGCCTGCCAGATACCTATCTAGATCACGCAGAGCGTTCCCGCCAATTGGAGATATCTGGCCTTGATGCCAACGCGCTTACACAGCTAGCACAAGAGATTGTGAGCCCGCAAAAAGCGCTTGGCAAAGACTTTGGTAAAAAGATGGCTAGGAAAAATTTAACTGATTAGAAAGATAGCAAACGCCTAAGTAGAAATCAGATTACAAGGCCGAATGAGCGTAGTTATTATTAGTGGGCCAGAATAGAGTTAGATGACGGGTTCTGAGAAAGGGCGAGCTGACCTTATTTTGGTCAAGCGCGGACTGGTGCCAAGCCGAGAAAAAGCAAGGGCCCTTATCCGCGAAAAGGCGGTGAGGCTAAATGGTGAGCTGCTTGTGAAGCCATCGCAAACCGTTGCGTCAGACGGAAAATTTCATATTGAACAGGCGAGTATTCGCTGGGTTAGCAGGGGCGGTCTAAAGCTAGAAGCAGCTTTGAATGCGTTTGATGTGCCAGACTTATCCGGTGCAGTATGTCTGGATGTCGGCGCAAGTACAGGCGGCTTCAGTGATGTATTGCTTAGCCGTGGGGCGAGCCATATTTACGCGGTAGATGTTGGTCATGGCCAACTCGCTAAAAAGCTAGCCTCTGATCCGCGCATCATCAATCTAGAAAAAACCCACGCCCGCGATCTATCCCGCCAACTTGTCCCTCAGGATATTGATTTTATTGTCTGTGACTTGTCCTTCATCTCCATTACCAAAGCGCTGGCGCCGGCAATGGAATTGGCCCGTAGCGGGGCAGGGCTGATAAGTCTGATTAAGCCGCAATTTGAAGCTGGACGTGCCGCTCTTGGTAAGGGCGGTGTGGTTAGGCAAGAAGCAGACAGGCAAGCCGCAATAGAGCTTGTCAGGCAGTTTGTGTGTACAAGGTGCGGATGGCAGGAAAAGGGGCTTTCCTCTTCTCCCATAACAGGGTCAGATGGCAATATTGAATATCTGTTCTACGCGGTAAAACCCTGATAACACTGTTTTAGCGGGGAAGCACCGCTGTTTGAGCATGATGGCGCATCACCTGATCCAAAAGCACAATCGCCAGCATTGCTTCAGCTACAGGCACCCCTCTTATGCCAACACACGGGTCATGCCGTCCTTTGGTAACCACGTCTGTTTCTGTGCCATCGCTGGCAATGGATTTGCGCGGCGTCAGGATAGAAGAGGTGGGCTTAATCGCTACTCTTGCAACAATATCCTGTCCTGTAGAAATGCCGCCTAAGACCCCGCCATTATGGTTTGACAGGAAAGTAGGCGTCCCGTCATCCCCCATGCGCATCTCATCGCCTGCCAGATGGCCGGGTATTGCAGACAGGCCAAAACCAGAGCCAATTTCCACACCTTTGGCGGCATTGATACTCATCATGGCTGAGGCAATCTCTGCATCTAGTTTTCCATAGATAGGCTGGCCTAGCCCTACTGGAATGCCGCTTGCGACAATTTCCAAAACAGCGCCAGCAGACGAGCCTTGTTTGCGCACGCCATCAAGATACGCCTCCCAGTTTTTAGCCGCTTCTTTATCGCCGCAGAAAAAAGGATTTTGATCTATTTGCGCAACGTCAAAATTATCTCGGTTAATTTCATGTGGGCCGATTTGCACCACTGAGCCATACAGCAGATAAGCTTCGCCTAAAATAGCCTTTAGCGCTAAATCAGCAATGGCGCCAGCCGCAACTCTAACCGCAGTTTCGCGTGCTGATGAGCGTCCGCCGCCGCGGTAATCACGATGGCCGTATTTTGCATCATAGGTAAAATCTGCGTGACCGGGGCGATATTGTTTCGCGATATCACCATAATCTTTTGAACGCTGATCGGTATTTTTAATGTTGAGGGAAATTGGTGTGCCAGTGGTCTTTCCTTCAAAAACACCAGATAGAATCTCTACCTTATCAGCTTCACGTCGCTGCGTAACAAACCTGTTTTGGCCCGGACGGCGCCTGTCCATATAGGGCTGAATAGCGTCTTCACTCAGCGGCAGGCCCGGCGGCACACCATCGACGATACAGCCAATAGCCTTGCCGTGGCTTTCCCCAAAGCTGGTAAAAGAAAATAAGGTGCCGAAACTATTATCACCCATCAGATCAGACTACAGAAATATCGGGCGCATCAACAGCCTTCATGCCCACTACATGATAGCCGCAATCAACATGATGGGTTTCCCCAGACACACCAGAAGACAAATCAGACAAGAGGTATAATCCAGAGCCACCAACATCATCTAGCGTCACATTACGCTTTAGAGGCGAGTTATATTCATTCCATTTCAGAATATACCTAAAATCACCAATGCCAGAAGCCGCCAGCGTTTTCATTGGCCCTGCTGATAAACCATTTACACGAATATTGCGCCCGCCTAAATCTACGGCTAGATAGCGCACAGACGCTTCTAGCGCGGCTTTGGCCACGCCCATTACATTATAATGTGGCATCACCCGCTCTGCCCCGTAATATGTAAGCGTCAATAACGAGCCGCCATCAGGCATCATCGCCGCAGCACGCCGAGCAATGCTGGTAAAGGAGTAAACCGAAATATCCATAGTGCGGGTGAAATTATCGCGGCTCGTATCTACATATTCGCCTTTCAGCTCTTCCTTATCTGAATAGGCAATGGCGTGCAGAACAAAATCCAGCTTGCCCCATTTCTGCTTTAAGGTGTCAAAAACGCTATCAATTGAGGCTTCATCGGTTACATCACATGGCATAACAAGGTCACTACCTACAGATGCTGCCAAAGGGCCTACCCGCTTTTTCAACGCATCCCCTTGATAGGTGAAGGCCAGTTCTGCCCCAGCGGCAGCAGCTTGTGCAGCAATACCCCACGCGATAGATCTATCATTCGCAACCCCCATAATAAGGCCGCGTTTTCCGTTCATAATCCCTGATGATTGAGACATTTAACCCTCTATGTTCACGATGTCTGGCTTTTCATCCGCCTGTCTGTGCTCCCCTATCTAAACAGATAGACAGCCCAGACTATAAGCCTTTCAAAAACCTTGCGTTAGATGTAGCAAATTCGGCCAGACAAATCCAGCCAGAGAGCAATTCCTATTATCAAAATCTGGCTAAATCTGGCTAAATCTGGCGATAAGGCGTAAATACCCTATTACAGGCAGATATATAGTGAGAGGTCTATTTCAGAGAATAGCTAACCTGTTTGCGCACTTCAACGCGGTCACCAATGCTAGCAGGGTTAGGATCTTCAAGGCTCAGGATACGCCCATCAGCCTCTACCTGCAGACGATAGCCAGTTATTTTGGTAACTTCTTCTTCTAGAAGCACACGCTTTGTCTGACACTCTTCCTGCTGCCGATACCCAACAATATTACCTTGCTGGGTGCTATTTTTAGCGTGATGACGGCCTAGTAATGCCCCGGCTACTGCGCCTGCTGCGCCGCCGCCATTTGCATCACTAAATTTATTACCAACAGCAGAACCAAGCAGTCCGCCAATGATCATTGAGCCAATTTCATCCCCTTGCTTACCTTCTCCGTAAACAGGGACTTCTTTTATCTCGCAAATACGCTCATCACGCGGGGTTTTACGAATATAAGACTGGGTCATCGTATCTACACTCGTAACCGTCCCAAGCACACTTTCTATGCGGGTGTCTGCGATGCTAGCGGTTGCGGACAGTGCCATTATCGGCAGCGCAAGGGCGATAGCCTGAAAATAATGAAGTGTTTTCATTTTAAGGATCCTTCATAGCAAAATCATGTGAGCCGAACAGAGCCGAACAGGTTTAAAGTCATTATAAAATATATTAATAAAAAATGGCAAATTTTAGGCACTATTTAAAGCGCTAATGCATAGCCCTATTCTTAAGGTTAGGGTTTTTCTGAGGTTCAGCAAGAGCGAAGGGCAAAAGCTGGCACCGGATGGTTGTTTTTATCCTCTTTCAACCCTATTTAAAACATCAGGCTAAGGTCAGCTAGCGGCGCATAAGACTAGTTGAATGTGGGCCTTCAAAATGTGACGAAAACAACGTGAAAATAAAAGGATGAAACGGCATGGGTGTTTTAGACGCAGATAAGCTGGACGCAGATCCCTATGAGCTATTTGATAGCTGGTTTGCTGAGGCAAAGGCTTCCGAGATAAATGACCCTGATGCGATGGCGATAGCCTCTGTTGACAGCGCTGGTATGCCGTCTGTGCGCATGGTGCTGTTAAAAGAAGTTGTTCCAGAAGGCTTTGTTTTTTATACCAATTATAATAGTCGTAAATCTGCTGAGCTCTTGGCTACAGGTAAGGCCTCTTTCGTGATGCATTGGAAATCCTTGCGCCGGCAGGTACGGGTATGTGGGCAGGTGGCGCAAGTGCCAGCTGAGCAGAGCGATGCTTATTTTTCTAGCCGCCCACGCGGTAGCCGGATAGGGGCATGGGCATCTGATCAGTCTAAGCCGTTGTCAAGTCGCCAAGAGTTGCAAGCGGCGGTTGCGGCGACTGAAGCGCGTTATAGCGATGATATTCCAAGGCCGCCGCATTGGGGCGGGTTTCTAATCCGGCCAGATGAGATTGAATTTTGGGCAGATGGCGAATTTAGGTTACATGATCGCTTTCGCTTTACCAAATCAGCCGCCGGCACTTGGCAGGCACAGCGCCTATATCCTTAAAAAGAGCCTCTCTTAACATCAGCAAGCATGTGCCCATTAGTGGGTATTAGCTGGTGGTAGATGACCTTTGGGAAGCCGAAATACGTCTCTGTCTTGCTTGTTTGCCTGAATTTGTCAAAACAGGGTCGTTTTGAAGCAGGTTTCTTATTGCCATCATGTCAGAATAGGGTCTTGAAAGATTTCTATTCTATCGTTTTCAGTAACAAGCGATGCGAAGGGCAAAAAGATGAAGAGCCATGCAAGAGTTGTAATTATTGGTGGCGGCGCGGTTGGCGTCAGCACGTTGTACCATCTGGCGAAAAAAGGCTGGTCAGATGTGGTTCTTATTGAACGCAAAGAGCTAACCAGCGGGTCAACTTGGCATGCAGCTGGCCTCCTGCCTTTATTCAATATGTCCTATTCGGTAGGCCAGATACATAAATATTCGGTCAATCTTTATCGTAGTTTGCAAGAGGAAACAGGCCTTAATCCGGGGTTATCTCAAGTATCCAATATCCGGCTAGCAACGCATAGGGATCGGATGGATGAATATATGCAATATGCCGGTGTGGCGGAAACCATCGGTGTGCATGTAGAACGCTTAACCCCTGATGAGGTAATAGATATTTGGCCGTTAGCGGTCAAAGATGGGCTTGTAGGGGCAATACGCCATCCCGATGATGGCTATATACAGCCCGCTGATTTGACTCAAGCGCTGGCAAAAGGTGCGCGTGATAGAGGCGCTGAAATTTATCGTAATACAGTTGTTAGCGCGATTTCGCGCACGCCCTCTGGTGAATGGAAGGTGACAACCGATAAGGGCGAGATTAGCTGTGAGCATGTAGTGTCAGCTACTGGAAATTTTGCCCGCCGTACGGGGGCTATGGTTGGGCTAGATATCCCTGTCATTCCAGTTGAGCATCAATATATTGTTACCGAACCGCATCCCGCTATTCGTGAACGTCAGGCGAAAGGATTGCCGGAAATGGGCGTTTTGCGTGAAAGTGATGGCTCTTGGTATATGCGTGAGGAAAATGGCGGGCTTATTCTCGGCCCTTACGAAGTTGGTGCGCCGGTTTGTTAT
The DNA here is from genome assembly GCA_022425485.1 of Alphaproteobacteria bacterium. GTDB lineage: Bacteria > Pseudomonadota > Alphaproteobacteria > Puniceispirillales > Puniceispirillaceae > JADHLI01. The sequence goes on from JAKMFL010000060.1 coordinate 92,969, forward strand.
TTTGATGGGCCAGATGATGATAGCGAATATGAGCTATTTCAAGAAGATCTAGAACGGTTGATGCCGCATATTGAATCTGCCATTGCACGGGTGCCTGCTTTTGGCGAGGTTGGCGTGAAGAAAGTCTATAATGGCGCTATTGCCTATACCCCAGATGGTAGCCCAATTGTAGGGCCTGCTTGGGACTTGCCCAATTTTTGGCTGAATGAGGGGCATAGTTTTGGTATTACGGCTGCTGGTGGTGCAGGCTGGCAGTTGGCAGAATGGATGGTTGAGGGCGAGCCCACCATTGATATGAACGGGGTCGATCCGCGCCGCTTTGGCGATTACGCCACCAAAAGTTACTTAAAAGAAAAGAATGAAGAAGCTTATGCAAATGTCTTTACCGTGCATTATCCAGACGAGGAAAGAGAAGCTGCACGCCCCCTACGCACCGCCCCTTGCTATGACAGGCTAAAAGATATGGGCGCTGTTTTTGGTCATAAATTTGGCTGGGAACGGGCAAACTGGTTTGCCCCCGAAGGGGTGGATGCAGAAGACCATTGGTCTTTTAGGCGCTCTAACTGGTTTGAACATGTCGGTAATGAAGTGAAGAATGTCACTGAAAATTGCGGGCTATTAGATATGTCTGCCTTTGCAAAATGCCGCATTGAAGGGCCGGGCGCAGAAGCGTTTTTAGAAAATCTGATCGCCAATAAATTGCCGCGCAAGGTGGGCCGCGTGATATTAGCCCATGCGCTGGCCCCGCGTGGAGGGGTGCATTCAGAGTTCACCATTATGCGTGAGGCTGAAGACAGTTTCTATATTGTCTCTGCTGGGGCAGCCCAGCGCCTTGACCATGACTGGTTAAAAAAACACATGCCAGATGACCGTTCCGTAACCTATACCAATTTGACCAATTCGATGGGGGTTCTGGTTCTGGCAGGGCCAAAATCCAGAGATTTGTTGCAGAAATTAACCTTAACCGATCTCTCAAATGCGGCCTTCCCTTGGCTATCTGGCCAGCAAATTGATGTCGGCTTAGCACCAGCTTTGGCTTTGCGTGTTAATTTTGTTGGTGAGTTAGGCTGGGAGCTACATCACCCCATTGAATATCAAAACCATATTTTTGATGCGCTGTTTAAGGCAGGTGCAGAGTTTGGGCTAAAGCCATTTGGAATTCGGGCTATGGATGCTATGCGGCTGGAAAAATCCTATCGCATGGTCGGCACAGAGATGAGCATTGAATATGCCGCCTTTGAATCTGGCTTGCACCGGTTTGTGCAGATGCAAAAAGAAGATTTTATCGGGCGCGATGGGTTGGCTGCTTGGCAGGAAAAAGGCTTTAGCAATAGCTTTGTTACCCTTGAGGTGAAGGGCATAGAGGATGCAGATGCGCTTGGCGGCAATCCTATTTACAGTGATGGCAAGCTGGTAGGGCGGGCAACCTCTGGCGGTTATGGCTACCGCGTCAAAAAATCCTTGGCACTCGCCATGCTGGCGCCAGATTTGGCCGCCATTGGCACTTGTCTTGAGATAGATATTCTGGGTCAGCGATATGATGCAGTTGTGATAGAAGAAAGCCCGTTTGATCCGGCTAATGAAAAGCTCCGCGCCTAAACAATTTTGATTTTGGTTTTTGGTGCTAGCTGTTAACGACCTGCAATTTGGCAGGTGCTTACCGATAGGGAAGAAAAAGATGGATGATATTAATCCTCAAAAGCGAGGTCGGCGAGGCGGTGGACGTGATGCACGGCGCAGTGCCAGAGAAGCAAGTTCAGCTGCGTCTTCGCCCTATTTAGTGCGCGGCATTGCGCCTGTGGATATGCTGAGCGATGAAGCTTGTGAGCTTATTGAACATAATGCGGAGACTGTGCTTGAGGAAATTGGTATCGAATTTCGGGATGATGCAGAAGCGCTGGCAATCCTAAAAGATAAGGGATGCGATATTGATGGCGAGCGTGTACATTTCCCGCGTGGCCTTGCAAGAGAGCTGTGCAAGACAGCGCCCTCTGAATTTACGCAATATGCACGCAACCGCGATCGCTCGGTCGTAATAGGCGGCAATAATACTGTATTTGCCCCTGTTTATGGCCCGCCTTTTGTGCGCGATCTAGAGGGTAAGCGCCGCTATGCTGAAATGAATGACTTCAATAATTTTGTGAAATTAATCTATATGCTGCCGGGTCTGCATCATTCTGGCGGCACAGTGTGCGAGCCTGTTGATTTGCCCGTTACTAAGCGGCATTTGGAAATGACTTATGCGCATATGCGCTATTCTGACAAGCCCTATATGGGGTCTGTTACGGCGCCAGAACGTGCTGAAGACTGCGTTGCAATGTCAAAAATTCTGTTTGGTGACGATTTCGTGAACCAGAATTGTGTAATGGTTTCGCTGATTAATGCCAACTCGCCGATGACATGGGACGATACGATGTTGGGTGCGCTGAAGGTTTATGCGCGTGCTGGCCAAGCATGTATCCTATCGCCCTTTATTTTATCTGGGGCGATGTCTCCTGTCTCTGTTGCCGGCACGCTTACCCAAGTGCTGGCAGAAGCGATGAGCGGAATTGCGTTCTCGCAGGCTGTAAAACCGGGTGCGCCGGTAATATTTGGCAGTTTTGCTAGCTCGATTTCTATGCAGACAGGTGCCCCCACCTTTGGCACACCAGAACCTGCGAAAGTGTTATATGCAGCGGCAAAACTGGCACGCCGGTTAAATGTGCCGTTCCGCTCAGGTGGTTCCTTTACCGCTTCTAAAACAGCAGATGCGCAAGCGGCTTACGAAAGTGCCCATACGCTGTTGCCAACCGTGCTAGGCGGGGTAAACTTTGCCCTACATTCTGCTGGATGGATGGAAGGCGGGCTGGTTGCAGATTACGCAAAATTACTGCTAGATGCGGATCAGCTAACCATGATGGACAGTATGGCAGCCGGCATTGATATCTCTGAAAATGGATTGGCGCTTGAGGCCTTGCGTGAAACTGGGCCCGGTCAGCATTTCTTGGGCAGCGCCCACACACAGGCAAATTTTGAAACAGCTTTTTGGCGCTCTTCGCTAGCAGATAACACCACCTTTGAGCAGTGGGATAGTGAAGGGCAGGTAGATAGTGAGCAACGCGCCAGAGCCCGTGCCACCCAGATGCTGGCAGAATATCAAGCTCCCGATTTAGATCCAGAAATTGATGCTGCTTTGCGTGAATATATCGAAAACCGTATGGCGGTGCTGCCAGATAGCGATTATTAGGCGTTATCCAGCAAAATATAGCCATATTCAACAGCTGCATCTTTTAGCCAGCTGGTAACATAGTCTGAATAGCTGGTACGGCAGAATAGTAGCAGGCTATCTGGCGTGTCCGCCGCTAATGTTATCGCGGCATGTGCGAGCATAGATTGGGCGCAATCCCCTTGTTTAAAGCTGGCGGGATGTAAATCTAGTGCGCACCCTTTTGCCAGTACATCTAGCCGGCGTGTCCCGCCAAGTCGAAAGATTTTTATCGCATCTGAAACAGGTGTTGCCGCATAATGAGCCGTCCCTAGCAGGGCTTTCAGGTTAAGCATAAATTCTGCTTCCTGCTCTTCTTCGATCATTAACAAGGTTTCATCCGGGCCAAGCCAAATCGCGCGGCGTGTGCCCATCGAGGCAACCTTGTTAGGCTCGGCAGGCAGGGGCGTGCCGAACAAGGCTTCCAGTTTAGCTTTGATATTATCTTCGCACCGCAGATTAATAAGCGTCCTGCCAGCGACTTTTGCGATACTTATCCCTGCGGCGCCCCCTTCGGGATTAGGCAGAATTTCTGGCAAGGCAGAGGCTTGCGGGGTTTGCGCATCTGGCGCGCCGTTCGAGGTGTTGTCAGAATTAGAGCTAGCCATTCAGACGCTCTCCTTTTGGATCATAAAAGCGGGTATCCGTGATAGTGGCTTCAATTGGCGGGCTGCCATCCAGCATTGGGAAATAAACTGTTTGACCCATCCGTGTATGCCCGGCGCGTAATAATGCCATAGCAACAGAATGACCAAGGTTAGGGCTGAAGTAAGAGGAGGTTACATGTCCCAGCATATCAACAGGTGGGGGTTGGTCCGGGTCTAGCGTTGCGTGCGCACCTTCTGGAATAACCTGTTTTGGATCTTTGGTTTTAAGGCCAACTAATTGTTTTCGATCGCTTGCTTGCATAGCCTGACGTGCAAGCGCCCGTTTGCCGATAAAGTCAGGCTTTTTATCTGATACTATCCAGCTCATGCCTAGGTCGTGCGGGGTTACGGTGCCATCTGTTTCCTGACCTACAATGATAAAGCCTTTTTCCCCCCGCAACACATGCATCGCTTCGGTGCCATAAGGGGTAATGCCAAATGTTTTGCCCGCACGCATCAAGGTAGTCCATAACGCCATACCATATCTGGCAGGCACATTAATTTCATAGGAAAGCTCACCCGTGAATGAGATGCGGTAAATCCGTGCAGGCAGGCCAGAAACATGACCCTCGCGCATAGACATAAACCTGAACCCTTCATTATTTAAAGGAATATCTGTCCCTGCGGCGTTCAGAATTTCCTGTGCTGCTGGCCCAGATAAAGTCGCTACTGCCCATTGTTCAGTGACGGAAGTGAGATAGACTTTTAGCTCTGGCCATTCAGTTTGCTGCCATTCTTCCAGCCAATCTAAAACACCAGCCGCGCCGCCTGTGGTTGTTGTCATATGGAAATGATCGTCAGCTAGTCTGGTGGTCACCCCATCATCCATGACCATCCCATCATCTTTACACATCAGCCCATATCGGCAGTTTCCTACCCCAAGCTTTAGCCAGCTATTAGTATAGATACGGTTTAGGAATTCAGCAGCATCTGGGCCTTTAATATCAATTTTGCCCAAGGTTGAGGCATCTAGAAGCCCTGCTGTTTGCCGTGCAGCACGTACCTCACGGTGCACAGCCTCTTCCATGCTTTCCCCCTTTTGTGGGTAGTACCATGCCCGCATCCATTGGCCAACATGCTCAAACTTCGCGCCAGCCTCACGGTGCCATTTATCCATAGGCGTGACGCGCACGGGGTCAAATAATCCGCCAATGTCGCGCCCAGCAATCATACCAATAGAGGTTGGTGTATAGGGCATACGAAAAGTAGTTGTGCCAACGGCAGGGATTTCTGCATTGCGCTCGCGTGCTAAAATGCCTAGCGCGTTGATGTTGGATGTTTTGCCCTGATCGGTGGCCATGCCCGTTGTCGTATAGCGTTTTACATGCTCAACCGAATGATAGCCCTCGCGTACCGCAAGCTGAATATCGCTAGCCGTGACGTCATTCTGAAAATCAACAAATGCCTTGCCGCCCTGACCAGCAGGTAGGCCGCTTGGAATTTGCCAAATCGGCATTGGCGTGTAGTTAATTTTTCTGGCGATAATATCTGGCAAATCTAGCGCTTCTGCCGCGCCGCCATTTGCCTTAACCGCCTTTAGGGCTGCAGCGTTTGCCTCTTTGATGCCGCGCGATGGCTCAAAACTGCCATTACAGGCCCCAACGGATTGCGTAGCTTCATGAGAGGTGGAGGGGCGGAAGCAATAGGTGCGCTCATCCCATTTTAGCTTGCCGCGACTTTGTGAATGCAGATGCACAACCGGGTTCATACCGCCTGACATCAGCACCAGATCGCAATCGAAATGCTCTGCTTCACCTGCCAGCGCATCCCCTGTCTTTGTCAAGGGCGCAATTTCCACCCGTGCAATATGCAAACGCCCATGCGCAGCAATTATGCCAGCCCCAAGGCGGGTTTGAATGCCAAGTGCCGCAGCCTGTTTTAAAACAGCAGGTGCGGGGTTTTCCCGTGTATCCACAATCGCTGTAATAAGACACCCCGCTTCATGCAGGGCAAACGCGCTATGCCATGCCGCATCATTATTGGTTGTTAATATCCCGCGTCCGCCAGCAAGAACGCCATATTGATTAAGATAGGTTTGTGCAGCAGATGCAAGCATCACCCCCGGCAAGTCATTACCAGCAAAAACCAGAGGCCGTTCTATTGCCCCTGTCGCTAATATTACTTGGCGCGCGCGCACCTTCCATAGGCGCATACGTGGCAGATGCGCAGGTTTTTCGGCTAGGTGATCTGTTACCCGCTCTGCAAGGGTCAGAAAATTATGATCGCCATAGCCAAAACAGGTTGTGCGTGGCAGTAAGGTTACATTTTCCATTTCGGCAAGATGCAGGGCGGTTTTATCTGCCCATTCATGGCCCGCCATACCATCGATAGCTATGTCATCACATGAGCGCAGCCAGCCACCGCATTGGTGCTGATCTTCCGCTAGCAAAACCCGCTGGCCGCTATTGGCCGCTTGCAAGGCTGCGTTCAGCCCAGCCAGGCCGCCACCAACCACAACAATATCGAAATGGGCATGGCGTTTTTCATATCTGTCGGGGTCTTGATGTGTGTCGCTAGCCTTGCCAAGTCCGGCAGCGCGGCGAATGATATGCTCATAACCCATCCAGAAGCTAGCTGGCCACATAAAGGTTTTGTAATAAAAGCCAGCTGGGAAAAAGCGCGAAAAGACAGAATTAATTTCACCCATATCCAGCTTTAGAGACGGAAAGCGATTTTGTGAAACCGCGACCAACCCATCATATAATTCTATTTGTGTAGCTTTGATGTTTGGCTCAATGCGCCCGCCTACGCCAATACCCACCAGCGCGTTGGGCTCTTCAGCGCCAGCAGCCATAATGCCGCGTGGACGGTGATATTTAAATGACCGTCCGGTTAAATGCACATTATTTGCCAGCAAGGCAGAGGCCAGCGTATCGCCGCGGCACCCCTGATAGGTGCGGCCATCAAAGGTAAAGCTTATAGGCGCATGGCTATCAATAGATACCGCTTGGTGGCTATTGCGGTTTGCTCGGATATTTGTCTTTCTTGCCATCCCCGTACTTACCTTTTTGATGTGGATGTTTTGCGTGTCTTTTGCGGGATATTTCTGGCGGCTGCTTCGGCTGGGCTTTGGCGGCGCCAGCTTGCCTCATAGGCAGCCCGTCCAGCCTTAGTAGAGGGTTTCGCGCCCATCGGATACACCTCCAGAATCTGGTGGCTGACCGTATCGCGTGCGACATTAAACCATCTGCGGCATCCGGCACTATGGCGCCAGCGCTCTAGGAACAGGCCTTTTGGATTATCGCGGTAGAACAAATAATCAGCGAAATCCTTGTCGCTAATTGGATTATCGGCTAGCGGCCTTGCAATATGCGCCTCGCCGCCGCAGCCAAATTCTTCTTCATCTCTTAACCCGCAATAGGGGCATTTAATTTCCAGCATCTTTTTTTACACTCTCAAAGAATAATCTAAATTCGGCCTCTCATCTATAGAGGGTTAATGGGCTACCCCTGCCGCACCATGCTCATCAATCAGTAAACCTGTCTCAAAACGGCTCAATGCATAAGGGGCTGCAATGTCATTAGGCCGGTCATTGGCGATGAGGTCAGCAAATACATGGCCTGAACCCGGTGTGGCTTTAAAGCCGCCAGTCCCCCAACCGCAATTGAAATATAAGCCATCAATATCGGTGCGCGATATAATGGGTGAGGCATCTGGGCACGTGTCAACAATGCCGCCCCAATGGCGTAACATACGCAAACGCGATAAAACTGGGAATAGCTCTACCGCAGCAGCTAGCATATGTTCTGGCACTGGAAAGGAGCCGCGCTGGGCATAAGAGTTATATTTGTCTACGCCTGCCCCCAGCACCATCTCGCCCTTGTCAGATTGGCTGATATACATATGCACAGCGTTAGACATGATAACCGTATCCAAAATCGGTTTTATAGGCTCTGACACCAGCGCCTGTAAGGGGCGGCTGGCAATCGGCATTCGAATACCAGCCATATCGGCAAGTATCGAGGAATGCCCTGCAACCACACAGCCAACTTTGCGGCTTTTTATCAGCCCCTTTGTGGTTTCAACACCGACAATGCGCCGTCCTTGCCTGCGCAGGCCAGTCACTTCACAATTTTGGATAATATCCACGCCCATATCATCAGCGGCTCTGGCATAGCCCCATGCCACCGCATCATGACGCGCTGTTCCGCCCCGTTTTTGCAGAAAACCGCCCATCACCGGATAGCGGATATTTTGATCCATATTCATAATGGGAACAAATTTTTTGATTTCTTCTGGGGACAGAATATCGGAATCGATACCGTTCAGGCGGATAGCATGCACCCGCCGCGACATTTCTTTTAGCTCATGTTCAGAATGGGCAATGGTCAGAACGCCGCGCTGGCTGAACATGATGTTAAAGTTCAGGTCTTGCGCCAACCCCTCCCATAATTTCATTGCATGCTCATAGATAGAGGCACTTTCATCCCACAGATAGTTAGAGCGAATAATCGTGGTGTTCCGGCCCGTATTACCGCCGCCTAGCCAGCCTTTTTCAATAACGGCTATATTGGTCATATTATGCACTGAGGCTAAATAATAGGCGGTAGCAAGGCCATGTCCGCCGCCACCAATAATTATCGCATCATATTCTGCCTTAGGTTCTGCATGTCGCCATGCTTGTTGCCAGCCTTGATGATAATTTCTAGCCTGACGCGCCAGTGAAAATATCGAATAGTGTTTTTTCCTATCACGCAAGGCGCGCACGCCTCTATCGATATTTGATTCTGCCATCTTCGTCTCTCTATCCTACTTCACCAGCCCTATCCTATAACGGGCTGGCCTATAACGGGCTAGCTTATAACGGGCCAGTTTCCTACATGTTAACCTAACGATTTTCGAAACTCTGTCCAAGATAGCATCACCTCATAGGGTGAAAAAACCTGTCTTGCTTTCGACTTCACTTGGTGTTTGGTCGACATCTGCTTGTTGCTGGCCTATCTTATCAAGGGTGATATACTTAGATGAGGCCTTTTACGATTTAAGTAAACAGGCCGTTATATAGGCTTTATGCGTTAAAGGAATGAAGATGGCTATCATTAACCGAATTGCTGATTTTCATGGGGAAATGACGGCGTGGCGGCAGACGCTGCATGCGCATCCCGAATTAGGCTATGAGGAAGTCTGGACATCTGATTTTATTGCTGAAAAGCTCGCTAGTTTTGGTATCGAGGTGCATCGCGGCCTTGCTAAAACTGGGGTAGTTGGTGTGTTAAAGGGGCGTGAAGATACGGGCAGGAAAATAGCCTTGCGTGCAGATATGGACGCGCTGCCAATGCCAGAAGCAAATGCATTTGACTACAAATCCACCAGCGCAGGACGGATGCATGCATGTGGACATGATGGACATATGGCGATGCTGTTGGGTGCGGCACGATATCTGTCTGAAACCCGCCAGTTTGACGGTACAGTCTATTTTTATTTCCAACCTGCCGAAGAAGGTGGGGCAGGGGCTAAGACGATGATGGATGAAGGGCTGTTTGATAAATTTGATGCAGATAGTGTTTGGGGTATGCATAATTGGCCGGGCCTAGAAGAAGGGCATATCGCGGTTTCCAGCGGCGCTTGTATGGCCAGTGCTGACCATTTCCATATCGCTATCCGGGGCTGTGGTAGCCATGCTGCGATGCCGCATCAATCTGTTGATCCCGTGCTAGCTTCTGCAGCGATTATCCAGTCTTTACAATCTATTGTCGCGCGGCAAACCAATCCAGTTGATAGTGCGGTGGTATCGATTACGATGGTAAATGGGGGCAGCGCTTTCAATGTTATTCCAGATAGTGTAGAGCTCGGCGGAACGGCACGTGCTATCCTGCCGGAAACGCGCGAACGAACCGAAGAAAATTTACGGAAAATTGTTAACGCGCTTGCGACGGCACATGGCTGTGAGGCAGAGATTGACTGGCGTGCAGGCTATCCGCCAACCATTAATCATAAAATAGAGGCAAATCGCGCGGCTGCGATTGCCAGCGATATTGTGGGGGCAGAAAAGGTGCATATGGATATGCCCCCTTCTATGGCAGCAGAAGATTTTGCCTTTATGTTGGAAGCCCGCAAGGGCGCGTATATTTGGCTAGGTGCCGGCCCCGCACAAGAAGGGCGGATGTTGCATAATACTGGCTATGATTTTAATGATTCTATCCTGCCCGTTGGCACAAGCTATTGGGTGAAACTGGTCGAAAGCGAGCTTGCAAGCTGATGGCAACGAAAAAAACACATCCGCCCAAAAAGGGCTATAAGGTAAATATAATTGCCCTGATTATTGCGGCTGTATCGCTGGCTGGAGCCTGTATTGGTAGTGTTTATGTTTGGGAAAAGATGGGGCATGTCGCGTTAGGTTTTCATGGCTGGGTAGCCTTGATAGCCGGCGCGGTAGGCACCATTGTACTCGGCTGCGGTCTGATGGCGCTTAGCTTTTATTCCAACCGTTCTGGACATGATGAGGATGCCTGGACAGATCCTGAAAAGCACCGCGATTTATTCAAATAGATCAACCTCTTCGGTTTTTTTACCTGAATCAAGCAGATTCAGAACTTGACTCATTCTGCGTCTTTTTTATATTCTCAAAAAGAACAAAACAAGAACAAATAAACGCAAATAGAGATAAGGATAGGCTGAGCTAGAGAGGTGTTTTCGGCTCAGATAGATAGTAAATGCACCCAGTAGGCTTGCAAAAACCATCGAAACATCAAGGCGATAGCTATCTATATGATAGCTGTCTGGATAAGGCTAGCGCCGCTACAGCGCAAGAGGCTATATCCACGCCTGAAAAAGCAGACCTCTTTGCCAGTTTGCGCCAGAAGATAGCAAGCCAACAAGGTTCAGATAGGCGCTATCTCGCAACAAACATTCCTTGTTTTGATAAGGCCTTATCTGGTGGTCTGGCACAGCGCCATGTACATCTGATAACGGCCCCGCATGGGGATGCGGCGGCTAGCGGATTTGTGGTAAGTTTATTGCGCGCTCAACAGCAATCTGCTGAGGCGGGTAATAAAGGACAGGCGCCGATTATCTGGTGCAGTCCGCGTTTTAGTGGCCATCATGGGCATTTATGCGCCGAAGGGCTGTGGGCAATGGGGATTGATCCTGCCAAAATCATCTTCATCCATGATCCGCATCCAACGCGCCTTCTTTCTGCTTTTGAAGAAGCATTGAAAACTACAGGGATAGCAGGGGTAGTAGCAGAATATGGCTTGCTTGCTGGCAAATCTGATCAGTGGCTGCGCTGGGCACAACGTTTGCGCCGCGCCGCACGGGCAGGCGATAGTTTGGGTTTTTTGCTTGGCCCAGCTGCGCCTAGTACTGGCTTTGAAACAGGCTGGTCTATAACCTCTAAGCCTGCAGATGAAAGCCAGTGCTTGGATTGGCGACCGCGCTGGTCTGCTGCGTTACTAAAAAGCCGCAAAGGTAGCCTAGCTAGCGCAGATATTTGCTACTGCCCAGTATCTGGCCAGCTGCGCCTTATCGAAGATACTACTGCCGCACCGCAAGCCAGCCTGCCTTTTACGCATCAGGTTCATAAACCTATTTCTGGGACTGTTTCTGGGGCTACTTCTAGAACTATTTCTGGCGATAACCAGTTGCCATCTTATCTGCATCACGCTGCCAGCTAGGGTGATGTTATGGATACAAACCCTCTTGCCCATCATAGTCGAAATGCCTCTATTGAAAAATCGTATAGACGGGGTGCGCCGCGCCGTGAATATCTATATATCTATCTGCCAGATTTACCTGTGCGCCAGATATGTATCCAAAAAGGCTGGCATATGGACAGGCCAGTGGCGCTGTATCGCCGCCGCCAGCATACGGACAGGCTTGTCCATCTCTCTAATGCGGCTAGAAAAGCAGGGTTATCAGCGGGTATGGGGGTGGCTGATGCGCGTGCGCGTGTGCCGGATATTCTGCTAAGCGAATCTGCTCCAGAGCAAACCCGCAACACGCTAGAAAAATTGGCTAGATGGGCATGGCGCTATAGTCCCAGAACAGGCATTGATACTACAGGCATTGATACTACAGGCATTGATACCACCGGCACAGATAATATAGGCACCGATAATATAGGTATCTGGATAGATGTAAGCGGGGCAAGCCATCTGCATGGCGGGATGGATGCTATTATCGCGGATATCAAAAAGCGCCTAGAGCCAAGCCAGATACAAGTATATTGCGCGGCGGCGCCTTATTTTGCAGGCGCACGTGCACTCGCACAATATCACCCACAGGCAGCAGACGGTCTGGTTATGCTTTCTTCGCGCGCGCATTTGATGCAGATGCTATCAGACTTGCCGCTTGCTGCTTTGTTGTTGGAGGATCAAATGCTACAAGCCCTCTCGCAAGCTGGGCTGCGCCGCCTGCATCATCTGCAGCCTCTATCTTATGCGCAGCTTGCTATCCGCTTTGGCCCAGAATTTGTGCAAAAATGGGCCGTGCTTTCTGGCAATCGTGATTTCGCGCCAGCCCCTATTAAAGCCCCGCCAGCTTTGTGCGTTAGCCTATCTTGGCCAGAACCACTAGCAGGGGCAGATGCCCTGCAGCAGATGATAGAACAGCTTATACAAGAAATAGCCAATTTGCTGTTAGAAGCCGAAATGGCAGCAAGTTGTTTTGAGCTAGGCTGGCAACGCAGTGACGGCCAGATTGGCCGGCTATATTTCAACCTATCACGCCCGGGGCGAAACAGCGATATTCTGAAACGCTTGCTCGCTGATGCAGCGACACGGATAGAGGCTGAATTTGGTATTGATTATAGCTGGTTACAGGCACATAAGCTGGCAGCAGAGCTTCCGCGAACAGGGCTTTTAGGTGTAGAGCCATGCCATCTGCAAGGCCAGCATATCGACCATGTGCTGGATATATTGGCAGCTAAGCTGGGCGCAGATAAGGTGCGGCGTGTTACCTATAATTCCAGCTGGCAAGTCAGCGATTCTATGGCCTATCAACGGCTCGCAGATGCCTATGATGTTCCTGCCCGCGACAGCAATAGCTGGCCCGCCCCCGCCCCCGCCAGCCTAACCCCGCCGCGCCCGATAAGATTGTTTGAGCCAGCAGAGCCAGTGCATGTTGTCGCCTTGCTTCCCGATCACCCGCCAGCAATGCTTAGATGGCGTAAAAAAAACTGGCAGATAGGCCGCGCAACGGGGCCAGAACGCATCGGGCCGCGCTGGTGGGATGCAGCGCATAAAGGGATTAAGACACGCGATTATTACCGCGTTGAGACCAATTCTGGCATGCGGTTATGGGTGTATCGTGAAGGCTTGCCAGAACGTGGTGAAGCTGTTCAATGGTTTGTGCATGGATGTTTTTCATGACAGGTAAAGTTTCACAATATCTGCCTCAAAGCCTGCTTGGCTGCCAGACTAATTTCAGCTTTTTGCAGGGCGCCTCGCACCCTGAAGAGGTCATGCAAACAGCTGCGGTTTATGGCTGGCAGGCGATAGGAATTGCTGATCTATTTAGTGTTGGTGGGCTGGTGCGTGCATGGTCAGCTGCCAGAGATATTGGCTATGAAAACGCTAGTAATGACAAACAAAACCTAGCCCCGCCGCGCCTTATTTCTGGGGCCAGAATATCTTTGCGCGATGGCGGTGATGTAATGATTTTTGTACGTAGCCTTGATGGGTATGAATCGCTGTGCCAATGGCTAAGTGCAGCGATGATGCGAAGTGGCCATCACCAGCGTGAAACACCTGATTTATATATCAGCGATCTCTCACGTCTATCGGCTGAGACCTGCCTTATCACGATACCGCCTATAGCCATAGATACAGCATGGCAAGAGCAGGCCCGCGCCATTGCCCAAATTGCCAAGGGGCGTGTTTATGCTGGTGGCTATCTGATGCGTGATGGTTGTGATGAAGAAAGGCTCTATCAGCTTAAACATCAGGCAGAAGCAGACACACTTGAATTTATAGCTCTTGGCGAAGTGCTGTATCATGATCCCGCGCGCCGGCCACTAGCAGATGTGTTGCAGTGTATTCGCCAGAAAACAACGCTAGCAGAAGCTGGGCGTGCTATCTCGGCCAATGCAGAACGCCATTTGTTAAGCCGAGAAGAAATGGCGCGGCGCTGGCATGGGTTTGAGGCGGCATTGCAGGCAGCAGATGCGCTGGCAGATAGTTGTGAGTTTTGCTTGGAGCATATCTCCTATGCTTATCCAGAGCATGATAATAGCCGTCCTTCAAAGGCTATATCAGAAGGCAGGCGAAGAGGGCGCACTGCATTTGAAGAGCTGGCATGGCAAACCGAAAAAGGTAGCCATAAACGCTATCCTGATGGCGTGCCAGAAAAGGTGAAAGCTTATCTAGAGCGTGAATTAGTTTTGGTGAAAAAGCTAAATTATGCGCCTTTTTTTCTAACTGTTTTTGAGATTGTACGCTTTGCTAGAAGCCGCAATATCTTATGTCAGGGACGCGGCTCTGCAGCTAATTCGGCGATTTGCTATTGTTTATTTATCACGTCAGTTGACCCAGAACGCTCTGAGCCATTATTTGAGCGTTTTATCAGTGAAGCCCGTGATGAGCCACCTGATATTGATGTGGATTTTGAACATAATCGGCGTGAAGAAGTTATCCAATATATTTATCACCGCTATGGCCGGCACCGCGCTGGGCTCGTATCCGCTGTCATTACCTATCGATGGCGCAGCGCTCTGGTAGAAACAGCTAAAGCCTTTGGCCTTAGCCGGGATGTACAGCGTGCGCTATCCGCCCAAGTATGGCGCGGCAATGAAAATGGCATTGATTATAAGTCTCTTCAGGCAGCTGGGGTAGACAGACAAGATCCCAGCTTGAAACAAATATTGCTGCTGGCACGCCAACTCTATGGATTTCCGCGTCATCTCTCGCAGCATTCTGGTGGGTTTGTCATTGTGCGTGACCGCTTGGATAAGATCTGTGTTATCCGGCCAGCAGCGATGCAGGGGCGCAGTATTATTGAATGGGACAAGGATGATATTGACGCGCTAGGCTTGCTGAAAATTGATGTGTTGGCTTTGGGTATGCTCAGCTGCCTTGCAGGTGCTTTTCAATTGATGCAGCAGCATTATTACCGCCGTTTGAGCTTGGCCAGTATCCCGCCAGAAGATAAACAAACCTATGATATGTTATGCAGGGGCGAGTCTGTTGGGGTCTTTCAGGTGGAATCGCGTGCCCAAATGGCTATGTTGCCACGTTTGCAGCCCCGCTCTTTTCATGACCTAGTCATACAGGTAGCCATCGTTCGTCCCGGTCCTATCCAAGGCGATATGGTGCATCCCTATTTGCGCAGACGTGCCGGGCTAGAGCATGTCAGCTATCCATCTGAGGCGTTGCGTGCTGTGTTGGAGCGCACTTTGGGCGTACCTTTATTTCAGGAACAGGCGATGAAAATTGCTATTGTTGGTGCTGGTTTCAGCGGTGCTGATGCGGATCGGCTGCGCCGCGCTATGGCCACTTTCCGTAAGAATGGTGATATCCATAAATTTCATGACAAGATGATAAATGGTATGGTGGCGCGGGGCTATAGTGCTGAATTTGCTACGGCCTGTTTCCGCCAAATTGAAGGGTTTGGCACATATGGATTTCCTGAATCACATGCGGCAAGTTTTGCCTTATTGGTCTATGCTTCAGCTTGGCTGAAATGCCATTATCCAGAGGTTTTTACATGTGCATTACTAAATGCCCAGCCAATGGGGTTTTATCGCCCAGCCCAGCTAATAGCGGATGCGAAGCGATCGGGTGTCGAAGTTCGTGCTATTGATATTAATGCCTCTGAATGGGATGCCAGCTTAGAGCCAAGCACCCATGGACGGCATGCATTGCGGCTTGGGTTGCGCCTGATTAAGGGCTTGCGAGAGGCAGAGGCAGCGCGGATTATTGCGTGCCGCGGCAGCGGTTATGACAGCCTTGTTGCAATAGTGCGGCGTGCAGATGTGCCCGTAAAAGCGCTAGAGGTTATCGCGGCCGCAGATGGTCTGCAATCACTGGGTCTGGATAGCCGCCAAGCCTATTGGCAAATTCGCAAGATGGGACGTATGAAACAAAGAGATCTGCCTCTCTTTGCCTTTGCAGATAACACAAGCGACGAGGTGTCCGCCATAGAAGAGGAGCTAGCCCCAGCCCCCTTGCCAAAATTAGAAGCAGGCGAAGCGGTTGCACAAGATTACGCCCTAACCGGCTTGTCGCTAAAAGCGCATCCGCTGGAATTGCTGGCGCCTGCTTTTACGCGCGATAGGTGGCAAAGCTGTTCGGTGATTACAACCGCACAAAACGGCCAGCGTTTGCGCCTTATCGGGCTCGTTACATCGCGCCAGCGTCCGGGTACAGCTAACGGCACCATGTTTTTGACCATAGAAGATAGCGAATTATCGGTGAATATAATTGTCTGGCCACATATTGCTGAACGCGACCGCGCCACTTTGCTTGGTGCGCATGTGCTAGGCATATATGGGCGGGTGCAAAAGCAAGGGATTGTCATGCATTTTATTGCCGATGCTTTACATGCTTGCGATCATTATTTAGGTCTGTTGCAGGCTGAGCCGCCTAGCCAAGGGCCAGATAAACTAGCTGCAAATTCTAGCGATACGCTGTCTGCAAAAAAAGGGGCAGAGATGCGGCTAAAAAGTCGGGACTTCAGATAAGAGGTGCGATATTCCGCGCTAGCCTGCATCTGCCAGAGAGGGCGGAAGGGCAATACAGGCGGCACCATTGCTTAGCAAGGCGGCACAGGCAGAACGCGCTTGTTTTTCTTCTAGCTTGCCAAAACGTACCCGCCATAAAGGCAAGCCGCCAGAAGAGACAAGCGATAATTCTGCGGGCATCAACTCTAACACATCATTTGCTGTTTGCCGTGCACGAATGGCGGCTTTATGTGCAGATACACGCCGTGTGTAGCTGCCCACTTGTATAGCCCAACGCGCCGGGCTGGCAGCTATAATCCCAGATTTTGTAGCCAGCTCTGCGGGGCGTGTTGTCGTGGGTATAATATTGGCTGGCGCTGGGCTAGGTGCGCGTACCGGCAAGGGGGGCGGTGATTTTGCCTGCGCAAGTTCCAAGAGGCTGTCTGGGCGGGGTATTGGCGCCGCTGGCAGGCTGGCTGAGCGCACTTGCACTGGTTTAATTTTTTTGAATTGTCTGGTGAGCAGGCTAACCATATGTTTATCGCGCGTCCGCCCGGTGCGTCCGCCAAACACCACCCCAACCAGACGCACGCCATTACGCTGAACCGTGGCAACAAGGTTAAAGCCAGAAGCGTTTATGTAGCCTGTCTTAATCCCATCTGTTCCAGAATAGCTGGACAGCAAGCGGTTATGGTTCTTGTATTTACGGCCATTCCAGACAAAATGTGTATTGCTGAAATAGTGAAAATATTGTGGGAAGTCGCGGCGTATTGCGACAGCTAGCTTGGCCATATCGCGTGCGGTACTAACCTGCGCTCTATTTGGCAGGCCAGAGGCATTTTTGAAAGTAGTGCGCGTCATTCCAAGCGCTTTGGCCTTGCGAGTCATTTTTTTCGCAAATTCGCGCTCTGTTCCGCCTAAATGCTCAGAGATGACCGTCGCGACATCATTTGCTGATTTTGTTACGAGGGCAAGGATAGCATTTTCCACACTGATACTATGCCCAACTTTTAAATATAGCTTTGATGGCGAGCGGCTAGCGGCGACTTTACTGACTTTCATGCGGGTATTTTTGCGTACCTTTTTCGTCTGCAACGCTTCGAACAGCAAATATAAGGTCATGATTTTCGTTAAGGATGCAGGGTAGAGTTTTTTGTCCGCATTTCTGGAATACAGGATTTTGCCGCTTGTTTCTTCCATAATTAGCGAGGCATAGCGAGGATTTGCAGATGCTGGGTTTAGAGGCGCTATCCCTATCACAAGGGCTAGGGCAAACAAGGCTAGGAAAACGCGCATTGGGCGTATATAGAGGACAGTGCGCTGCTGTGATAGGCGTGCTTCTGTCTGCTTTGAGCCCTCTTTATCTGCCATCTCACCTTATTTCCGTGATATTTCTGCTAAGTTACCCCTAATTTCTTGTAAGAGGGTATGTTTTATTGCCTTGAACTTACTATATTTAAAAGGTGTAACCAACCTTGAAAACAAGATTGGTGTACGCATTGAATATCGCCAGATGCTGAAAAATTTCACTTTTCATCATTTTTTTAAGGCTTCGCACTTGGGATATTCAAATTAAGTGCCAAGTTTGATAATATATAAGAATGTTTACGCTCAAAACGAGCAGGTGTTTTAACCGATGAGCAAAAAAGACAATTTGGATAATGATAAAGATGGTCAAATGCTCCTTGAAAAAGAGCCAAAGACCAAAAAACCGTCTTTATATCGGGTTATCATGCTAAATGATGATTACACGCCGATGGAGTTTGTTGTGCATGTCTTGCAGCGCTTCTTTGGTCATAATTATGAAGCCGCGCAGCAGATTATGTTGCATGTGCATCAGCGCGGTGTTGGGATTTGCGGCGTTTACACCTATGAAGTCGCCGAAGCAAAAGCTAGTCAGGTAATGTCATTCGCACGTCAGAATGAGCATCCCTTGCAATTACAGTTGGAAAAGGAATAGTCAGATGCTGTCAGAGGAACTTGAAGATACCTTGCGCCGAGCCTTGGCTATTGCAGGAGATCATGCCCACGAATTTGCCACATTAGAGCATTTATTGCTTGCCATGACCGAAGATCCAGATGCGTTAAGCGTATTAACGGGGTGTAAGGTAGATGTCGAACAATTGCGCGAAATGTTGCGAACCCATATTGATGACGAATTTGCAGCTATTGTGAACCCTTCTGAAAATTTGGAAGTGCAGCCTACTTCTGGCTTTCAGCGTGTTGTTCAGCGTGCCATCATTCATACCCAATCTTCTGGGCGTGGGCCGGCAACGGGCGCAAACATCCTCATTGCTATGTATTCAGAGCGCGAAAGCCATGCTGTTTGGTTTTTGAACTCGTTAAATATGGGCCGTCTTGACGCTGTTTCCTTTGTAAGCCACGGCAATGGCGAGGCGGTGCGCGGCGCCGATGACCAGACAGATAAAGAGGGCGAGGATAGCGCTGCATCAGCAGATGCGTTGTCAGAATATGCCGTTAATTTAAATACTAAGGCAGAAGACGGGCGCATTGACCCGCTTATTGGCCGCGATAAAGAAGTTGACCGCACTATTCAGGTCTTATGTCGGCGTACAAAAAACAATCCGCTTTATGTCGGCGATCCAGGGGTTGGTAAGACGGCTATCGCTGAGGGGCTTGCGCTGCGTATCATCACTGGCGAGGTGCCAGATGTTTTGAAAACAGCGGTGATTTATGCGCTTGATATGGGCCAGCTTCTGGCAGGTACGCGCTATCGTGGTGATTTTGAAGAACGCCTAAAAGCGGTTATGAAAAAGGTTGAGGGCGACGAAAACGCTATCCTGTTTATTGATGAGATTCATACAATTATTGGCGCAGGGGCAACCTCTGGCGGGGCAATGGATGCCTCGAACTTGTTAAAGCCTGCGCTGCAATCTGGGGATTTGCGCTGCATTGGTTCCACAACCTATAAAGAGTTTCGTTCCTATTTTGAGAAAGATCGTGCGCTTGCAAGGCGCTTTCAAAAAGTGGATGTTCCTGAGCCATCTCTGCCCGATACAATTAAAATTCTGCAAGGGCTGAAATCGCGCTATGAAAGTCATCATGGGGTGCGGTTTACGCATGCAGCCCTGAAAACAGCCGCTGAGCTTGCGTCACGTTATATTAATGACCGCAAACTGCCCGATAAAGCGATTGACGTAATCGACGAAGCGGCTGCGGCTCAGAACCTGTTACCGCCTTCACGTCGGCGTCAGGTGATCGGCCAAAAAGAAGTGGAGGCCACTATTGCCTCGATGGCACGTATTCCAGCAAAGAATGTTAGCAGTGATGATAAAACCGCCCTGCAAACACTGGAAGGCGATCTCAAGCGTATGGTATTTGGCCAAGATACCGCTTTATCTGCGCTTTCCTCAGCGATTAAATTATCGCGGGCTGGGTTGCGCGAGCCTGAAAAGCCGATTGGCAGCTATCTGTTCTCTGGCCCTACAGGGGTGGGTAAGACAGAAGCGGCAAGACAGCTATCAGAGATTCTTGGGGTTAAGCTCATCCGCTTTGATATGTCTGAATATATGGAACGCCATACCGTTAGCCGCCTTATCGGTGCGCCTCCGGGCTATGTTGGGTTTGATCAAGGCGGTTTGCTGACAGATGCGGTAGATCAAACGCCGCACGCCGTATTGCTGCTAGATGAAATTGAAAAGGCACATCCAGACCTGTTTAACATTTTGTTGCAGGTGATGGATCATGGCCGTCTAACAGACAGCAATGGCAAAAGTGTAGATTTCCGCAATGTTGTTTTGATCATGACCACCAATGCAGGAGCATCGGAAATGACCAAACAGCTTATCGGTTTTGGGCGGGGTCAGAAAACAGATGCAGATACAGATGCCATTGAAAAAACCTTCACGCCAGAATTCAGAAATCGCTTAGATGCGGTAATACCCTTTGCCCCTCTTCAAACAGAGACTGTGCGGCTGGTGGTGGATAAGTTCATCATGCAGCTTGAAGCGCAGCTAACCGATAAGGATGTTGAAATAGAACTAGACGAAGCTGCCCGTAATTGGCTGGCAGCTCGCGGCTATGATGCAACTTTTGGTGCGCGTCCGCTCTCGCGGCTGGTGCAAGAGCATATCAAAAAACCTCTGGCTGATGAGTTGCTCTTTGGCAAGCTTATGCAAGGCGGAACGGTGAAGGTTAGCGTTGAAAAAGACGCGCTAAGCCTGAAGTCTGTTGGTGCACCACAGCGCAAAGTGGGTAAAAAGCCGAAAAAGACGCCTGTATCACAGAAAAGCTAGGCAGCTATTACTTTTGGCCGGCTACTATTTTTGGGCGGCTATTACTGCTGGATGTCAAAAATGTTAGGTGCGGCGATAGGGGCTTGTGGCCATTACCTGCTGCCGCTCCTCTTCTATAGCTATGCTCTCTTGACGCAGGAACAGCTGAACAGCCTCAGAAAAGCCTTCATCAGCTAGCCAATGTGCAGAATAGGTATGAACGGGCAGATAGCCGCGCTGGACTTTATGAAACCCTTGTGCGCCTGCCTCTACTTTTTGCAATCCACGCGAAATAGCAAAATCTATGGCTTGATAGTAACAGGTTTCAAAATGCAGATTTGGTAGGGCATCTATACAGCCCCAATTGCGTCCGTAAAGTGTATCCTTGCCAATGAAGTTTAGCGCACCCGCTATCATCTCGCCATCCCGGCTTGCCATCACAAGCAGAATTTTATCTGCAAGGCTGGCTGCAATCTCGGTGAAAAATTCACGCGTCAGATAGGCCCCGCCCCATTTTTTATCAATGGTAGCGAGATAAAAGCGGTAAAAATCATCCCAATGTTTTGGCTGAATGTTTGCGCCGGTTAATTGTTGAAACACCACGCCTGCATCCGCAAGCGAGCTTCGCTCTTTGCGGATGTTTTTGCGTTTTCGTGACGATAGGCCAGCTAGGAAGCTATCAAAATCAGTATAATCCTGATTGTGCCAATGAAATTGTAACCCTTTGCGGATCATCCAGCCAGCGTCAGACAGGGTCTTTTTATCTGCTTCTGTGATAAAATTAATATGTGCAGATGAAAGGTTATGATTGCGGGTAATCTGCTGAAAGGCCGCAATAAGCATCGTATCTAAGGCACTATCTTCTGGCCGACGTAGCAAGCGTGGCCCCGGCACAGGCGTAAACGGTATAGCCCCTAACAATTTTGGATAATAATTGCCGCCCGCCCGCTCAAATGCGTGTGCCCAGCTATGGTCAAAGACATATTCGCCATAAGAATGATATTTTACATAAGCAGGCATCGCTGCCTTTAGGGGCCCATCCTTGCCCTCCCTGATGCAAATGAAAACCGGCTGCCAGCCACTATCACCGCCAACACATCCGCTTATCTCCAGCGCATGTAAAAAAGCGTAGGATGCAAAAGGATAGTCATCTATATTAAGCGCATCCCATTCACTAGCCGAAATATTGGCTAGCGTTTCATGTAAATTTATAAACAAATCATCTGCCGATAAAAGGGTCATATCAGTGATATGGCGCTAGGGCATGGTGCTGACAAGTGGGCATTTATCAGCATGGCCTAATTTATTCATATAAAACAGATGTTTTAAAAAGATTTGGCTCTAGGTGGCAATCCGAAACAGCCCTTCAACCTCCACGCAAGTGCCGCGCGGCAGTGTGTTGGCCCCAACAGCAAAACGGGCATGCCGGCCAGCTTCACCAAATACTTCTACCATCAAATCTGAGGCACCATTTATGACCTCAGGCTGGCTTGTAAAATCACTTGTGCAGGATACAAACCCGCCAAGCTTTACGACCTGTTCAACACGGCTCAAATCGCCGCCACAGGCTGCTTTTAGCTGGGCAATGAGATTGATAGCGCAAATCCGCGCTTGGTCTGCTGCCTGCTCAGTGGTTACATCTTTGCCGACATGGCCGGTGATGCTAAGCTTGCCATCTATCAGCGGCAATTGCCCTGATACATATACAAGATCGCCTGAGAGGACATAAGGAACATAATTTGCCGCTGGCATAGGGGCTTCAGGCAGGGTAATCCCAAGGGCTTTAAGATTAGTTTCAGCAACGCTCATCCTTATTTCTCCTTCAAGCAAGTACAGGGTTATTTACGGGTTATCTATATTGGATGTTGCTACTCAAACACCTTTTTTAACAAGCATCAACAGATAAAAAAGGCCCCTGCGAATTTTCATCAGCAGGGGCGCTCTTCCTTTAGCTTCTATACACTAGCCAGCGGCTTAGCTACAGCCAGTTGTTGACCCGCATGTATTACATTTCAAGCAGGTGCCATTGCGCACTAGGGTAAAGTTTTGGCATTCAGGGCAGCTTTCGCCTTCATATCCCTGCATACGTGCTTCTTTTACCTTATTGGCCATGCTCGCTTCTGGACGGGCAATGGTTTCGGCCACACTTGCAGCTTGTGCCAAGCTTGCTTGCTCGCCAGTTGCTGGCTTTAGGCTGGTTTCGGCAACGGCTTCGCCCGCAATGGCTGAGGCTGCTGCAGAACCATCATTTGAGTAGACTACCAGCCCTTGTTTCCGGATAAAGCCGCGGCTTGTCACCCGGTTCATCAGCTCAGACTGCGCTTCGCCTGTACCTGTTGTATCCATCGCTAGATCATCTGCACTTACATGACCTAAATCATGGCGGTCAAGATAAGAGATAGCGAGCTCGCGGAAGGTATAGTCCAAGATAGAGGTCGACATCTTAATCGCATCATTGCCGGTGACAATACCTTGCGGCTCAAAGCGGGTGAAGGTGAAGGCCTCTACATACTCTTCTAGGGGCACACCATATTGCAGGCCGATAGACACAGCGATAGCAAAATTATTCATCAGCGATCTAAAGGCTGCGCCTTCTTTATGCATATCAATAAATATTTCGCCCAAGCGGCCATCTTCATATTCACCTGTACGCAGATAGACTTTATGGCCGCCAACACTGGCTTTTTGCGTATAGCCTTTGCGTCTGTCGGGCAGGCGTTGCCTATCATTTTCACGGATGATCCGCTCAACGATTTTTTCTACCAGCTGCGGTGCGGCTGACATTTGCACCTCTTCCTGCTCCTCTTCTTCATCTTCAATAAGGGCAGAAGATAGAGGCTGGCTTAGCTTGGAGCCATCACGGTAAAGGGCATTTGCCTTAAGGCCCAATTTCCAGCTCTGCATATAAGCCTCACCACATTCACTCACGGCCGCGTTGTTTGGCATATTGATGGTCTTTGAAATGGCCCCAGAGATAAAAGGCTGGGCAGCCGCCATCATAGTGATATGGCTAGATACAGACAAGAAACGCTTGCCAATGCGCCCACATACATTTGCACAATCAAAGATAGGCAGATGCGCATCTTGCAGATGCGGTGCGCCTTCTAGTGTCATTGCCCCGCAAACATGAAGGTTAGCCGCTTCTATTTCGTCTTTGCTGAAGCCCATCGCTTCGAGCATGTTGAAATTGAAATCATTAAGCTGGGCATCAGTGAAGCCTAAAGTATCTTTGCAGAATTCATCACCGAGCGTATAGCGGTTAAAGGCAAATTTGATATCAAAGGCATTTTCCAATGAGCCTGCTAGCTGTGCCAGAAGAGCATCTGTGAAGCCTTTATCTTTCAAAGCGTTCATTGAGATGGCCTGACAGCTTTCTAAACTACCATGTCCAACCGCATAGCGTGAGATATCTTGTATCTGGCTCTCGCTATAACCAAGCCGTGTTAACGCTTCTGGAACGACCCGGTTGATGATCTTGAAATACCCACCGCCAGCCAGCTTCTTGAACTTCACAATCGCAAAGTCTGGCTCAATACCTGTGGTATCACAATCCATCACCAAACCGATAGTGCCGGTTGGGGCAATCACACTTGCCTGTGCATTGCGGTAGCCATGCTTTTCCCCAAGCTCTAGCGCTTCATCCCACGCTTTTTTAGCCTGTTCGATTAGGCCAGCTTCTGGGCAGTTTTTGTGATCTAGCGGCACGGGTAGAACAGATAGGCCTTCATACCCTTCTGCGCTTCCATAGGCAGCCCGCCTGTGATTGCGCATCACCTGCAGCATTGTTTTGGCATTTTCCTTATAACGTGGGAACGCGCCAACTTCGCCTGCTAGCTCAGCAGAGGTAGCGTAAGAACGCCCCGTCATTACAGCAGAAATCGCGCCGCATAATGCGCGGGCTTCATCGCTGTCATAGGAATAACCCGCTGCCATTAAAAGTCCGCCAATATTGGCAAAGCCTAGGCCTAATGTGCGGTAGTCATAGGAGCCTTGTGCAATTTCACGGGATGGGAATTGTGCCATCAATACCGAAGTCTCTAGAGTAATTGTCCAAAGGCGAACCGCATGTTCAAACGCTTCAATATCAAAGCTGCCATCTTCATGCCGGAACTGCATCAAATTAAGAGAGGCCAGATTACAGGCTGTGTCGTCTAGGAACATATATTCTGAACAAGGGTTAGAGGCATTAATGCGGCCACCAGCAGGGCAGGTATGCCACTCATTAATGGTCGTATCATATTGCAAGCCGGGGTCTGCACAAGCCCATGCGGCATGGGCTATCTTTTCCCAGAGATCAGAAGCGCTGATTTTCTCGGCGACTTTACCATCGGTGCGGCGTATCAGCTCCCAATCGCCATCTTCTAGAACCGCATTCAGAAAATCATTGGTTACCCGAACAGAGTTGTTTGAGTTCTGGCCAGCAACGGTTAGATAGGCCTCTGAATCCCAATCTGTGTCATAGGTCTTAAAGGCAATTTCTGTAAAGCCTTGCTGTGCAAACTGAATAACACGCTGGACGTAATTTTCGGGGATCATCGCGCCCCGTGCGGCCAAAATAGCTTTTTTCAGCGCTTTATTTTGCTTTGGATTGTAGCGTGCTTCTTCATCTAAATCAGCTGCCTCAACACAAGCTTTCATCACTTCTGACATATGCTTCTGAGCCAGTTTTGAGCCCGCTACAAGCGCGGCAACTTTTTGTTCTTCAACAACTTTCCAATCGATATATTCTTCAATATCTGGATGGTCGATATCTACGGTTACCATCTTTGCGGCGCGGCGCGTTGTGCCGCCTGATTTAATTGCACCAGCGGCCCGGTCGCCAATTTTCAAAAAGCTCATAAGGCCAGAAGACTTGCCGCCCCCTGACAGGCTTTCGCCAGACCCTCTAAGCCGTGAGAAGTTAGAGCCAGTTCCAGAACCATACTTAAACAATCTGGCTTCGCGCACCCACAGATCCATAATCCCGCCTTCATTGACAAGATCATCATTCACAGACTGGATGAAACAGGCATGTGGCTGCGGATGCTCATAAGATGACTTAGAGCGCACCATCTTGCCTGTCTGGTAATCAACATAAAAATGCCCTTGAGACGGGCCATCTATTCCATAAGCCCAATGCAGGCCTGTGTTAAACCATTGTGGTGAGTTTGGTGCGGCCATCTGCAAAGACAGCATGAACACCATTTCATCATAATAGGTTTTGGCATCGTCTTCGGTGGTGAAATACCCCCCTTTCCATGCCCAGTATGTCCAGGTGCCGACCAGCCGATTAAACACCTGCTTTGCAGATGTCTCGCCGGTATAGCGCGCATCTTCTGCTAGCTTGCCGAGAGCCTTTTCATCTGGCACTGAACGCCACAGCCACGAAGGCACGTCATTTTCTTCCACTTTTTTCAAAGCGGCTGGTACCCCTGCCTTGCGGAAATATTTTTGCGCCAGAATATCAGTTGCGACCTGACTAAACTGTTCAGGGACCTCAATATCCTGTGCTGAGAACACTATCGTGCCATCAGGATTGCGAATCTCACTGCTTGCTTTGCGATAAGATAATTGTGCGAAAATTTCCGTTTCTGGAATCGTGAATCGGCGCTCAAACTGCATGTTCTACCCTCGATAAATCGTCTAAAAAAAATAAAAAACCGTATGTTACGGGAATGTCTTTACGTCCTACCATCACTACATCTAGTGATCTGGAGGGTAAAAGCTACATGATGTAGGGGGTTGGTGCAATCTGAAAATCAACCAATTATACACTTTTTTTACCGCGTTCGGGGGTTGACTTTCTGACCTGCGGATACGGCCATTCGTTTTTTTTCATATTCTGGCCATAAAGTGTTTTTACAGAAGATAATCGCTTCCTCTTTAAGCCCTAGACGCCAGCATGGAAATAAGGGCTTGGGAAGATGCTTGAAAAACCATGCCGCGAGTTCTATAAATGATGAGGGGAATGGGGCCGACAATTAACTTGAGTAGGATAATAGCCGTAACATGACGTTTCTTTCTAAAATATTTATCAAAATGTCTGCTCAGCTTGTTGGCAGAGATGAATTTGGTAATCGCTATTACCTGTCTCGGCGTCGGCGCGGCAATGGCCGGCAACGCCGCTATGTTGTTTATCAAGGCAGGGTAGAAGCATCGAAAGTGCCTTCAGACTGGCATGGCTGGTTACACTACACTGAAGACACACCGCCGCCTGCGCAAGGGCATGCAAAACAAAGCTGGCAAAAACAGCATTTACCAAATTTAACGGGTACGCGTCATGCGTATCGTCCAGCAGGTCATGCGCTAAAGGGCGGGAAGCGCGCCCCAGCAACAGGTGATTATGAGCCTTGGACACCAAACTGATAAATCTCCAGCATGCAGACCTCCAGCAGATAGGTGTTCGGGATAGAGGCTAAAAATATGCGACGCAGCACATTAGAAATTGTCATGGGTTTGGTGGTATTGGCAGGGGCAATTGCCTTTACGGCTCTTGTCTATCAGGCAGCAGATCTCAAAACCACAGATGGCTATAAAATTAGCGCAGATTTTGGTACTACTGGCGGCTTGGTTGTTGGCGATGATGTACGGCTATCTGGTATTAAGGTCGGGCGTATTGTCTCGCAGTCTCTTGACCCGGTTACCTATACCGCCCGCATCAATATGCAGATAGATGAGCGTTTCAAGCTGCCAGAAGATAGCACTGCGCGTATTACTGCAGCGTCCCTTTTGGGGGGCAATTTCCTAGAAATTCTGCCCGGTAATTCGGATGCGCTCATGGAAGCTGGCGCGGTAATTTATGACACGCGCGATCCGGTCAGCCTATCTGACCTGCTTGGCAAATTCATCTTTCAGGGCAATGATGATAGCTAGCGCTAGCGCTTCTTTCGGGCGAGCTTGGTGCGCGTTTAGTCTTGTGGTGCTGTTATGGGCTGGTTTCCCGCATCATAGCGCACACGCCCAAACACAAAACCTACCAGAAAATCAAACACAAAACCCATCATCAAACCAAGCCCCTGAGCAAGAGGGTTGGATTGCTGGCTCTAGCGTTCGGTTGCAGACATTGGATAAGATTACCGCCCGTATCGCAACCATGAAGATGGCGCTCCGCCAGCCAACCCGTTTTGGCACGCTAGAGATTACCGCCTATCATTGTGCCTACCGCCCGCCAGAAGCGCCGCCGGAAACAGTCGCCTTTCTTGAAATAAAAGATGTTGGCTATATCGATAGCACAGAAGCCACGCATGAGATGGTATTTTCTGGCTGGATGTTCGCCTCTAGTCCCGCGATTTCTGCGCTAGAGCATCCGGTCTATGATGTGAGTGTTTTAGCCTGTGCTAAGTGATCAAAAATAACCTTATCCTCAATATCTAGGGGTAATTCAGCAGGCTGGGCGAGCGCAGCTTGTAGGCGCGTTTGAAAATCCTTTTTAGGGATTTCTAGTAAGCCAAACTGGCGTAAATGGTCATTGGCAAATTGTGCATCTAGTAAGGTAAACTTCCCAAAATAAAGCCTTGCCATTAGATGGGTGAGGGCAATTTTGGAAGCGTTGCTCCGGCGCGAGAACATAGATTCGCCAAAGAAAGCGCTGCCTAGGCGAATACCATAAAGCCCGCCTATAAGCGTATCGCCCTCCCAAACTTCAAAGGAATGGGCAAATCCCATTTTATGTAACGCAAGATAAAGGCGGATTATCTCTGGATTTATCCAGCTATCCGCGCGGTTCTCTGTAGGCTCAGCACAGCCTTCTATAACCGCTCGAAAATCCTGATTTATGGTCACCCGCCAGCTGGTTTGGCGCACCAAGCGCAATAAGCGGCGCGGGATATGTGGCGGCGCGATAGGCAGGATACCGCGCAGGAGTGGCTCATAAAAATGAATAGCCCCATCTTCACGCGATTCAGCCATTGGAAAAACGCCTAGTGAATAGGCTTTGATAATGGTTTCAGGGGCATAGATATAAGCGTTGCTCATAGCCCTATCATCAGCACATCACTTGTCTGTGTCAAAAAAGCTTTGTTCCAACCATTTTATAGAATAATCGCCCGTTTGAATAGCTGGCGCATCTAGCAGGCGTTTATGCAAATCCAATGTCGTAGGAATAGGTTCAACCACAAATTCGTCCAAAGCCAAGCGCAAGCGTGCCAGCGCATGATCCCGGTCTCTGCCATGCACAATCAGCTTGGCGATAAGGCTGTCATAAAATGGCGGTATCTTATAGCCGCTATATAGAATAGTGTCGACGCGCACCCCTGACCCGCCAGCCGCGTGATAAAACTCAACGGTGCCGGGTGTCGGCACAAAAGTCTCTGGGTGTTCTGCGTTAATTCGGCATTCAATAGCATGCCCGTTAAACTGAACCTCTTCTTGTGTGAAGCTTAATTTCTCACCGCTAGCGATAAGGATCTGCTCGCGTACAAGATCGACACCCGTAATGGCTTCGGTAATCGGATGTTCTACCTGCAGGCGTGTGTTCATCTCGATAAAGAAAAACGCGCCATCTTGATATAAAAATTCCATCGTGCCAACGCCCAGATAGCCCATCTGCGCGGTCGCTTTTGCCGCAATATCGCCAATGCTTGCCCGCTCTTCTTCGCTTAAGGCAGGTGAGGGGGCTTCTTCAAACAGTTTTTGATGGCGGCGCTGAACTGAACATTCGCGTTCACCCAAATGCACGGCATTACCATATTTATCGGCGATTACCTGTACTTCAATATGGCGCGGGTTATCTAAATAGCGTTCTAAATAGACAGTATCATCGCCAAAGGCAGCTTTGGCTTCGGAACGGGCAGAAGAAAAAGCCTCTGCTAAATCATCTGCGCTTGCGGCAACCTTCATACCGCGACCACCGCCGCCCGAAGCCGCCTTAACAAGTAGCGGATAACCGATATCTTCGGCAAGCTTGGCGGCTTCATCAAGGGTAGCAACTGCGCCTGGCGATCCCGGCACTAGCGGCAGTCCGCCTGCAGCAGCCGTGATTTTTGCTTGCACCTTATCACCCATTTTCTGGATATGTTCTGGTTCTGGGCCGATAAAAGTCAGGCCATGCGCTTGTACGATCTTTGCAAAATCTGCGTTTTCGGCTAGAAACCCGACCCCCGGATGTACCGCATCACATCCTGTGACAGCGGCTGCAGAAATCAGATTAGGAATATTCAGATAGGAATTAGTGGCCGCAGGTGGGCCAATACAAACGCTTTCATCTGCTAGTCGTACAGGCATGGATTCAGCATCTGCTGTGGAATGCACAACCACTGTTGGAATGCCCATTTCCTTGCAGGCGCGCAAAACACGTAAAGCAACATCTCCGCGATTGGCAATAAGGATTTTTTTGAACATGACTACTCTATAATGGCAAGGGGCTGATCAAATTCGATAGGCTGTGCATTGTCCACGAGCACGCGCGTTAATTTTCCGTCTGCTGGCGCGGTTATCGGGTTCATGACTTTCATCGCTTCTACGATAAACAAGGTTTGCCCTTTTTTAACCTGCTCGCCTTCCTTCGCAAAAAGCGGTGCATCTGGCTCTGGTGCTAGGTAAACAGTGCCAACCATAGGCGATTTAAGGGCGCCCGGATGACTGGCAATATCGGTATCTGCATCACTGGCAGCAGCAGGGGCCGCTGGCGCACCCGCCGCCGCAGGGGCAACTGGCATCGCCGCTGGGGCTGGCATCATCGCCGGGGCAACTGCGGTGCTACCGCGTGACAGCCTGATCGAAATTTCCTCTGTTTCAAACTCAAGTTCCGTAAGGTTGCTTGCGTCAAGAATGGCTGTAAGCCCTTCGACTAACTTTGTTTCTGCAGAGAATGTTTTACCTTTAGAAGAGGAGGCCATGGCGTTTCTTCATCCTGTCCGTTACGTGGTTATTAATCGCTAGCGTTTTGCCGCCAGCTTGCTAGAAATACCGCGAATAGCTAATAGATAGGAATCGCGGCTAAATCCCTGAATAATCCCATCACACACTAATGACATATAGCTGTGGTGGCGAAAATTTTCGCGGGCAATTGTATTGCTCAGATGGACTTCTATGCTTGGCCCCTCAAACAGTTCGACGGCATCATAAAGCGCAACCGAAGTGTGGGAGTAAGCCGCAGCATTAATAATAAGTCCAGCAGCAGGGTGCGGGCTATTATCAAAGGCGGCTTCCTGAATGGCGGTTACCATTTCGCCTTCGATATTGGACTGGAACCAGCGCATTGACAGCCCCAACTCATCACAAAGCGCGGTACAGGCAGCTTGAATATCATCCAGTGTGTCAGCGCCATATATCTCCGGCGCACGCCTGCCTAGCATATTCAGATTTGGGCCGTTCACTATCAGAAGATCGGTTTTCATCTTTTGCATCTGCCTCTAATATCTGTGTCTTTACTTGCGCTAATCATAGCTGTGCTTCATTTTACCTTCGCGTGTTATAGAGCATATTGGGCTCTTATGTCACCTTAAGAATTTTTATCCGCCTGCACCTGTTTTATCAAATTTAAAATTTCAGACTGGCTTATTGCCCCCGGAATAACATTATCGCCAATAATAAGCGCAGGGGTGCCTTGTAAATCAAAGGCAGAGGCGGCCCGTCTGGTGCGGTTAAGGATAAAATCTGTGGCGGGGTCGGTCATGTCGCGCTGCAATTGTTGCCTATCTAGCCCTACTTTTTTTGCCATTCGGTCAATGGCGCTGGCATCTAGTTTTCCGCGCCATTTCATCATTTCCGCATGGAAGGCCGGAAACTTTCCTTGACGTTGAGCCGCAATAGCGGCGCGGGCGCCCAAAACAGAGCTCTCTGCTAGGATAGGAAATTCTTTTATAACCAAACGTACAGAGGGCTCTTTTTCCAAAACAGCCATCAAATCTGGGAAAATGCGCTTGCAATAGCCGCAATTATAATCCGAAAACTCATAAATGGTGAGGGCGGCATCCTCAGCGCCTATAAACGGATCCCCTGCATCATCTAGCACCATTGCCATGGCGGCTTGTTGGGCAGCTAGCGCTTCTGCTTGTGCGAGCCTTGTTAGGGCATCACGCAAAATCTCTGGGTTATTTTGGATAAACTTTTCTATTAAGCTTTCAATCTCTTGTTTTTCAGTGGCGCCAAGTTCAGCTTGTACCGGATCAGGCAAGCTAAAGAATGCCAATGAAAAGACGAAGAACGTCCGCATGAGAAAAGCTGAAGCTTTGCTAAAATAGGTTTTCATCTTATTTCCTCAAAAAAAGACGCGCCGCCAGATAGTCGCAACAGCGCACATAGTGTCATTATCTATTCAACAATCAATGGAACATCAAGACTAAGCAAGATATCGCTTGCTCGGCTCCGCAGGCTAACAGGAATTTCTGGGCGTTCTAAGACACGCCTAGCCAGCAATACAGCACGCGGCTTATCCCCATTTATAACCGCTTCTTCTGCCAGCAGGATGTCGGCATAGGATAATTTTCCCAAGCGGCCATAAGCAATGGCAAGCTGACGCTTAACAAATCCCCAATCAGGCTCTTCGTTTATAGCCGCCTCTAAAGCCGTAACAGCATCTGCTAGCTGGGCGGGTTGGTTTGTAGAAATTAAGGCACGCCCTAGACTAAGCAAGATAAGGGGGTCTGTTTGGCGCTTCACCAGTGCAGAACGATAATAGCTTTCGGCTTTGTCTGCCATGCCGCTAGATAGGTGAATGTCACCTGCAAATTCCAGAAACCATGGGTCGTCTGGATAGCTTTCCAATAGCCTTCTTATGGTATCGCGGGCAGCCCCCATCTCACCATATCGATAATAGGCAATCGTTTTCGCATAAAGCGCTGTATCTGCCTCTAATGCTAGCGGCGTCTGATCAATCTCGGAGCGCGGCCATATGATGTTCAGGGGTTTGTTCAGGGTCTGACGCGGCGGATGCACATAGGCAGCAAGCTTTGCTACTAGCCGTTGCAATAAGCGCATGTCCTTCTCACTTATCTCTCTCTTACTGTCTTTATGGCGCGAGAGATGGTCATTAAAGGTCGCCAGCCTCTCGCCAGCCCCGGGGTGCGAGCTGTAATAGCTAGATTGGCGGCTTGTGGGCAGGGCGCTTTGTGCAGAAAGCCTGCGCATCACCTCAGCTAGGCCAAAACTGGATATCCCTGTTTTATCCAGCAATTGTAAAGCCCATTCATCAGCTATAGATTCGTCCCGCCTAGAGGTTTTAAGGTAGTTACGCTTACCCGTATCCACCCCGCCAATAGCAAGGCCAAGCGCCGCATCTGGCGAGCCCGCGGCGGCGGCGGCGGCCGCTGCCACCGTTGCCAGTGCGGTTGCAAGTCCGGCCTCTTGTACCGCTTCACTCCGCAGCGGTACATGTCCAGCAGCAAGATGGCCAATCTCATGGGCGATAACCCCCAAAATCTCTTCAGCTGAGCGTGCTTTCAGCAATAATCCTGAATGTAGGTAGATAGTGCGTCCGCCAGCCACAAACGCATTATAGCTGGGATCGATAATAATTCTGATGATTATGCCATCTTGCATGCCAGCTGCGTGCGCCATTGGTGCGGATAGGGCTTCAAACCCTGCCTCTAGCTCACTGTCGCGTATCATGCCCCCTGCCAAGCTTGGCGTTGAAAAACTTGATAGCAGCAAGAAAAAAAGCACAAAATAGGCGCGAATTTGCCGTATTCTTGTCATTTTCTGGTTTTATTCTCTTATTATTGCATAAAATTCTAAAAAAATTAAAAAAACAAAATTAAATTGCGTTTAGGTAAATTGACATTGCAGGCAACAAATGATGTTGTACGTTGCGCATGCATGAAGGCCTGCACAATAAAGGTTAATTTAAAGTCTATTTATTTTTATGGCATTATTATGCCATTTACGAATGAAAAGTCGAAAAAGTGAGAAAATTATGGGAATGTTAGCACAAATGGGGGAAGGGCGCGGTCAGCCAAGAAAGGCATTGAAGGTTTCCAAGCGAAGCGCTTTGCCGCCTTTCTTAGCGCTTGATGTGATGCGCAAAGCAGGGGAGCTTTCCCAAGCTGGCGAAGATATCGTCCATCTTGAAGTTGGTCAGCCTTCTTCTGCCGCCCCAAAAGCAGCTAGCCATGCCTTGATCGCAGCCCTAGAGGAGACGCCAACCCATGGCTATTCAGTTGCTTTTGGCGTGATGGGTTTGCGCGCACGATTAGCCCAGCATTATCATGAATGGTATGATGTGCGCCCCCATACCGATAATATCGCTGTTACCGTAGGCTCCTCCACTGCCTTTGCACTGGCATTTATGGCGGCGTTTGATGAAGGGGACAGAATTGCCCTGCCGACACCTGGCTACCCTGCTTATCGTAACTTGATGGAGGGGCTTGGCTTGCAAGCGGTGCCGCTTACTGCAGGCCCCGACCAAGGCTGGCGGCCAATGCTAGCAGAAATGGAAAGCTGGGAGACATTGCCAGATGGGCTGATGATTGCGAGCCCTTCTAATCCAACTGGCGTGGTGTTGTCAGATAGTGAACTGGCGGAGATTTGCCGCTGGTGTGATGCGAGGGGCGTGCGCCTTATCTCGGACGAGATTTATCATGGTCTGGTTTATGGTTGCCGCGCAGAGACCGCGCTGAATTACACAAAAAACGCGATTGTGATTAACAGCATGTCAAAATATTTTTCTATGACAGGCTGGCGAATTGGCTGGATGATCCTTCCCGATGACCTAGTGGGTGCGGTTGAAAAGCTGGCACAAAACCTGTTCATTTCAGCGCCAACACCTAACCAAATTGCGGCCATAGCGGCCTTTGATTGCACCAATGAGTTGGAGGCACATTGCCAGCGTTACGCGCAAAACCGGGAAATTCTGATGACTGGTCTGCCGCGTGAAATGATAGAAGGGGCAGCCCCATGCGATGGCGCCTTTTATCTCTATGCTGATATCTCTCACTTTAGCGATAACGCGCTGGCATTTGCAGACAGCTTATTGGCGCGTGAAGGGGTGGCCGTTACCCCGGGCATTGATTTTGACCCGGATAATGGACACCACTATGTAAGATTGTCTTTTGCTGGCCGTACGCGCGATATGCATGAAGCGTGCAAACGCATGCACCGGTTCGTTGATGATTTGAGAGGCGATGCTGCGGTTAAGCTGACAAATTTTAAGTGAATTTCCCAGAGGCCTATAAATTCTGGGAGGCCTAAAAATTCTGGTCAGCCCAAAAATAGGTCTGGAAATAGATAAAGAAAAAAGCCAGAAAAATTCTGGCTTTTTTAGTTTTTATGATTGTAAATATTGCCTTAGCGTGACCACCAGCCGCCCTTTTTGGTCTTTGGAACATCACTTTCATCAATATTGACGACTTTGATTTCAACCGAGCTTGCGGGCGCACGCTCAGCACCACTATCTTTATCAGAATTGGCGCCACTATCTGCTGCTGGGGCGGTTTTTGCCTTTGCAGCTTTTGCGCCTTTCTTTGGTGCTTTAGCCTTTGACTTTGGCGTTTTAGGCGTTTTAGTCTTAGCAGAGGCTGTATCCCCCTCATCAGAGGTGGCAGCTTTCTTTGTTTTCGCCTTTGCCGCCTTTTTAGCAGGTTTTTTAGCGGCCTTCTTGCTAGCTTTCTGCGCCTTTGGCGCGGCATTTTCACCGCTATCGGCAGTCCCAGTATTTTGTGAACCAGTATTTTGTGCACCAGTATTTTGTTCACTAGTGGCGGCTGCTGCACCATCATTACTCTTTGAGGTGTTGTTTTGCTCTGCAACCTGTTCTGTATGCGCAGCTGCCTCATTATCACCAGACGGGCGACGACGCCTGCGGGAACGGCGCGGTTTCTTCGGTTCTGTGTTTGGGTTTTCCTCAGCGGCGTCTGGCGTGGGTGCAGCCTCGCCTTCATTTGGATTGCCAGTTTCAACAGCTACCTGATTTTCATTGGTGATGTTCTCGTCCTCACCGCCGCGTCTCTTCCGCCTGCGCCCACCGCGTTTACCTCGGCGGCGACGTTTTGGCTGATCCTCATCCCCGTCCTCATCCACAGGTGGCCCGTTTCGTTCTTGGTTTCGTTCTTGGTTTTGATTTTGAGTGCGCTCTTGCTGATCACCGCGCCTATCACCACGCCGACCATTGCGCTGGTCACCACGTCGTTCATTTCGCCGATCATCTCGCTGATTATCTCGCCGGTCATCTCTTTGGCCTTCAAACCTGTGATCAGCAGGCAACAGGCTAGCATCAGCTTCGATTAAGATAGAAATACCAAACTGGCTTTCGAGCTGGGCAAGCGAGGCGCGTTTTTGGTTCAAAATATATAACGCAACCTCACCATTCACAAAGATAGTGATATCCTTATCTGGTACCCGCTGTGCTTCTTCTTCAACAATACGCAGAATGTGCAAGGCTGAGGAATTAACCGAACGTACGCGGCCAGTGCCCAAGCAATGTGGGCAGGACTGGGATACTGATTCCACCAAAGAAGGACGCAGACGTTGCCGCGACATTTCTAGCAACCCAAAATGGGAAATAGAGCCAACCTGAATGCGGGCACGGTCATGGCGTAAAGCGTCTTTCAGGCGGCGTTCTACCGCATTTTGATTGCGATTTTCATCCATATCGATGAAATCAATAACAATCAGACCAGATAGATCCCGTAGCTTTAATTGCCGGCCAACTTCTTCTGCGGCTTCGAGGTTTGTTTTCAAGGCCGTTTCTTCGATATTGCGCTCGCGCGTGGCTTTGCCAGAGTTCACATCAATAGCGACCAGCGCTTCGGTCTGATTCAAAACAAGATAGCCACCAGATTTTAGCGTCACTTCATTCTGATGGATGGTATCTAACTGTGGCTCCACATTATTATGCTGGAACAAATGGGTTTGATCCTCATATTTCACCACCCGCTTTGCGTGGCTTGGGATAAGCATCTTCATCTGTGCTTTTGCCGTTTTATAGGCTTCCTCACCCTCCACCAGCACCTCTTCGACATCGTTGGTGTAAATATCGCGAATGGCACGTTTTACTAGCGAGCCTTCCTCATGGATAAGGGCGGGTGCTTCTGATTGCAGGGTATTGGTTCTAATTTCATCCCATAATTTAGATAAATACGCGTAATCACGTTTAATTTCTGTTTTGGTGCGTTTTGCCCCTGCGGTTCGAACAATAACCGCCATTCCATCAGCAACATCTAGGTCACTTACAATCGTCTTTAGCCGCTTGCGATCTGCTACATTGGTGATTTTCCGTGATACCCCGCCAGAACGGCTGCTATTAGGCATCAGCACGCAATAGCGCCCTGCCAGAGAAAGATAGGTCGTTAGCGCTGCCCCTTTATTGCCGCGCTCTTCTTTGACAACCTGCACAAGCAGGATTTGTTTGCGAGAGATAACTTCTTGAATTTTATAACGGTGCAGGACAGCGGCGCTTGGCTTTGGGCTGTCATTATCTTCGTCTTCCCCGCCCAAGGTTTCTGGGGCAGCATTGCTAGCCTCAGAGGCGCTATCCTCAATGGCTTCATCGCCATTTTCTTCATCAGCGACCTGCTTGGTTTCTTCAACCAGCGCTTCTCTATCTTCAATTGGGATGCGGTAATAATCTGGATGAATTTCGCTAAAAGCTAGGAAGCCCTGCCGATTGCCGCCATATTCAACAAATGCGGCCTGCAAGGATGGCTCAACCCGAGTTACGCGGGCAAGATAGACATTTCCTTTGAGTTGCTTAAAGCTGGTATTCTCGTAATCGAACTCTTCGATTTTGTTGCCATTCAGCAACACAACCCGTGTTTCTTCGGGCTGATGTGCATCTATCAGTAATTTCTTGTTCATAAACTTGACTTTCTATGTTCTTGCGGTGCGACGCATCTACGCAAGAAAGCTGTGTTGACTGCCGCGTATGCGAGGCAGTCTTTGTGTTTGTGGCAATAGGGATACCCTCAGCGATAGGCGTTGCTAGCGCGTCTGTTGTGCTGATGATATGTATTGATGGTGTGTCTAAATTGGAAACAAACATCATTTTTGCCATAATTCTCTCAAAATTTCTCTCAGGCATTTCGTTTTTACAGGTAGCTTAACTATTGAAAAGCCAAACTTCTCTGTAATTTCTGCCCGTTTGAGCGTCATTTCTACCAGGCTCTTGGTTAAGATGCCTCAGTGATTTTCGGCAGTTTTGCGCGACTACTGAAGGCGGCTAAGAGCCCGAGTTCAAAATCCTGACTTCACTATACAGCAAAAACGCGCTTTTCAAAATCATTTCATAATCTTGTCTATTTTTCTTTGCTAATTCGGGCTGGTCAGGTTGGCATGGCTGGTTTATTCTCGCAACGTCTGGAATGAAGCTGCTATAGAATAGTAAAAGCTATCTGATTGCGGCGCTGGCTTTGAAATATTTTTTAAAAATGACTTTTAGTATTATCACGCAATATCTGCTGAAAATTGGCTGTAAAATAGGGCTATGCGCACGCGTTTCTGTGTGTTTGATAGCACTTTTTACAAGCGCTTTATCTAGCGTAACAGCGTCTGCGCAGAACAGCCTGACCGCCATGCGTCTTGGTAATGTGGATATAGATGGCCAGATGGCGTTGCGTTTGGTTATTGAAACCGCTGTCCCGCAGCAAGCTAAAATGCTGCTTTTGTCTGATCCGTGGCGTTTGGTTTTGGATTATGACAATATGGAATGGGCGGTTGCTGGTTTGCCTAGCTCAGGCCAGCTTTCCTTATTACCAGCTATAGGGTACCGCTTTGGTCATCCCAAGCCGGGCTCTGGTCGTCTGGTGATAGAGTTTGTCCGCCCCGCATCGCCAGAACGTGCTTTTACCCTGCCGCCAAAGAATAAGGGGCATCGTCTGGTTATTGACCTGATGGATAGGGGCGAGATTTCTTTCAAACTTGCGCAAAAAGCCCTAGCAAATGGCGCGTTTCAAGCAACCTCTGGCAGCACCATACAGAACAGCGTACCGGTGGTAGTGCCCGCCCCTGCCAAACCGGCATCTGCAGGCACAGAAACAAAAAATGCAACAATATCGGGGCGTGCCGTAACCCTAGCTGTGCCGCAGAGCCGGCCTAAAAGATGGGTAGTGGCAATTGATGCGGGGCATGGCGGCAAGGACCCGGGCGCAATCGGCAGACGCGGTACGCATGAGAAAAAAATCACGCTCGCGGCGGCCAGGCAGCTCGCCGCCCATCTAAATGCGACAGGCAAGGTTAAGGCGAGGTTGGTGCGCTCTGGTGATCGTTATTTAAAATTGCGACAGCGTATTCAGGTAGCTCGCGATATGGGTGCGGATGCCTTTATCTCGTTACATGCAGACTCAGCGCAGCGTTCATCAGCACGCGGCATTTCGGTGTTTTCTCTCTCCGACAAGGCATCAGATAAGGAAGCTGCCTATCTGGCCGCACGGGAGAATAAAGCCGATCTTATCGGTGGGCCTGATTTAGGCGCAGAAGATCCGCTGGCCGCAAATGCTTTGCTGGGGATGTTTCAGCGGGAAACGATGAATGAATCTGCGCATCTTGCACGTGCCATTTTGAATGAGATAAAAGGCTTTCCGGGCGGGGATAAGCGCGGACATCGGTTTGCTGGATTTGCTGTGCTGAAATCGCCAGATGTGCCGTCTGTGCTGGTTGAAATGGGTTTTTTAAGTAATGTTGAGGATGAAAAAAACCTGAATTCCAGCCGTTACCGAGATAAACTAACAAAGCAAATTGCCAAGGCATTAGTGGTTTGGCTAGAGGGGTCTGGACGGTAATTGGCCATATGTCTGCCGTAATTACTGGTTAAGTGAATATTTATGGTGAAAATACTTTTCAGGCTGTTTTTTGTAACTTTATTCCTTGGGCTGCTCGCCTTTACAGGTGTTTTGTGGGTATTTTGGAAGTGGGGGCAGGATTTGCCGCCTTATCACCAATTATCCCGCTATGAGCCGCCTGTAGCTAGCCGTGTGCATGCAGGTGATGGGGCGTTGCTGGCGGAATTTGCTACCCAAAAACGATTATTTGTTCCTGTAAAAGCGATGCCGCCCCAGCTAGTACATGCATTTTTATCTGCAGAGGATAAAGCTTTTTTCCAGCATCCGGGCGTTGATCCAGTTGCGCTAGCCAGAGCGGTGGTCACCAATATTGCAGCGATGGGTACGGGCAAGCGGCCAATTGGTGCCTCTACCATTACCCAGCAGGTTGCAAAAAACTTCCTGCTGACAAATGAGCTATCTTTTGACCGTAAAATAAAGGAAGCGATTTTAGCTATTCGTATGGAGCGGGCCTTTTCCAAAGAACAGATATTGGCGCTCTATTTGAATGAGATTTATCTAGGCTATGGAAGCTATGGTGTCGCGGCGGCGGCGTTAAATTACTTTGATAAGGCGCTGGATAAGCTGGATTTGCATGAGGTGGCTTATTTGGCCGCACTGCCAAAAGCCCCCTCGAACTATCATCCGCAACGCCGGACAAAAGCGGCAATTGGGCGCCGGAATTGGGTGCTAAAACAGATGCAGGAAAATGGCTATATCACAGCTTCAGCCGCAGCAGATGCCCAAGCGCGGCCCTTAGGTATACGCCCGCCTTCTGGATTTGATGAGACCAGCGCACCTTATTTTACCGAAGAGATACGCAGGCTACTGGTAAAAGATTTTGGCTCTGATACCTTATATGAGGGCGGTTTGTCCGTGCGCTCCACCCTTGACCCCTCGCTTCAGCAAAAAGCGGAGCGTGCCTTGCGAGAAGGGCTGGAGGCTCTCGATAGGCGGCAAGGTTGGCGCGGGCCATTGGGGCGCATTGACCAAGCCGCAGATATTGATGTCCAGCTTGCAGAATATACCAAAACCCTTCCAGATTTGCGATATGCCGCGCTGGTGACCGCCGTTGAAACGACAAAGGCGCAGATTTATGTAAATGGCCAGACGGCCACTATTCCTTTTGCGTTGGCAAAATGGGCCTATCCGCCGCGCGATAAAGATGGGGTTCGCCCACAGCCTATAACCGCGCTTACACAAGCGCTTGATGTGGATGATATTGTTATTGTT
The DNA here is from genome assembly GCA_022425485.1 of Alphaproteobacteria bacterium. Taxonomy (GTDB): domain Bacteria; phylum Pseudomonadota; class Alphaproteobacteria; order Puniceispirillales; family Puniceispirillaceae; genus JADHLI01. The sequence continues at coordinate 133,591 of JAKMFL010000060.1, forward strand.
CAGCCGCCATCTGAGGCAAAAGATCTGCTTAGCGAAGATTACCAGCCGCAAGCAAGTGATTTCGCGCTTGGCCAGCGCCCAGATGTTAATGGCGCTATTGTGGTTCTTGACCCCCATACAGGGCGGATGCTGGCGCTGGTAGGCGGGTATGATTACCGCACTTCTGAATTTAATCGGGCGACACAAGCCCGTCGTCAACCCGGCTCTGCTTTCAAGCCCTTTGTTTATCTGGCCGCGCTGGATAAGGGCTATTCGCCAACTACACAAATCCTTGACGCGCCCCTTGCCCTTGATCAAGGCCAAGGCAAACCAAAATGGAAACCAGCTAACTATACGCGGAAATTTTATGGCCCATCTATTATGCGGGTGGGCATCGAGAAATCGCGTAATTTGATGACCGCGAGATTGGCGATGGCTATCGGTATGCCAGCGGTTCAAGATTATGCCGCTAAATTTGGTATTGATGCAGATTTGCCCCCTTTCCTGTCTATGTCACTGGGGGCAGGGGAGACAACTTTGCTTAGGCTGACGGCTGCTTATGGCCAGCTTGTAAATGGCGGGCGAAAGATTGATGTCAGCTTGATAGATCGTATTCAAGACCGATATGGCCGCACCATATTACGCCATGATAAGCGTGAGTGCACCGCTTGTGTCACAGACGAGGGTTGGCAAGCACAGCCTATTCCAGAGCTAGCAGAAACCCGCGAGCAATTAACCGACCCTGCCTCTGCCTATCAGATGGTATCCATGCTAGAGGGGGTTATTAGCCGCGGCACAGGCCGGCGCATTGCCGATAGCGGGTTAGTACTAGCTGGAAAGACAGGCACCACAAATGATAATACTAATGCTTGGTTTATCGGCTTTTCGCCTGATTTGGTGGCAGGTGTATATGTTGGCTATGACGTGCCGCGCGCTTTGGGCAAGATAGAAGGCGGCTCTACGGCGGCGCTGCCTATTTTCAAAGATTTTATGATGGATGCCTTGGTAGATGCGCCGGCTATCCCCTTTCGGCGTCCGGGCGGGATTTCGCTGGTGCCTGTTCATGCCGAAACAGGTGAGCGGGTGCGCCATGATGATAAGATGGCCGTCTTGGAAGTGTTCAAGCCCGGCCAGCGCCCCAAGTCAGGTATCTTGATTGACTTGCCTGATGACGGGGCAGGTTCATCTGCTTCTGCAGTTGACGCACCGGCCTTGTATTGATAACTCCATGTCATTGCGTATTCTATCAAGGCAGGAATGCGCCCCTTCATTGATGTTGTTTAGCCAAGGTTTTAAAGATGCAAACCGAATCGCAGCCCGATATTGACACCATTCAATCTGCAATAGAATTGCTGCGCCGGCATATTAACTGGGAAGAGGCGTTAACGCGTCAAAGTGCATTAGAAGGACAGATTGCCCAAGCAGATTTCTGGGATGATCAGGCGCAAGCACAAAAAATTATGCGGGAGAAAAATCATCTAGACCAGCAGATTGATGGCATAAGAGTGCTGGAAACAGGGCTTTTGGAACATACCGAGTTAATGGAGCTTGCCGAGGAAGAGGGCGATGCTGAAATGATTGCAGAAGCGGTATCAGCTTTGCAAAACCTTGCCCAAATTGCCGGCAAGAAACAGTTGGAGTCACTGCTCTCTGGGGAAGCAGATGGTAATAATTGCTTTATCGAAATTCATCCCGGGGCTGGCGGCACAGAGGCGCAGGATTGGGCAGCGATGTTATTGCGCATGTATTCCAGATGGGCAGAAGCACGAGGCTTCAAGCTAGAAACTATCGAGGAAAGTGATGGGGAAGAGGCCGGCATCAAATCTGCTACTTTGCGGGTGATGGGTGTTAACGCCTATGGCTGGATGAAAACAGAATCTGGAGTGCATCGTTTGGTGCGGATATCGCCTTATGACAGCTCGGCGCGTCGCCATACCAGCTTTGCCTCTGTTTGGATTTATCCAGAGGTTGATGAAAATATCGATATCACTATTGAAGAGAAAGATTTGCGCATTGATACCTACCGCGCATCTGGTGCAGGTGGGCAGCATGTGAATACCACTGACTCAGCTATCCGCATCACCCATGTTCCTACTAATATCGTTGTGCAGTGCCAGTCAGATAGAAGCCAGCATCGCAACCGCGCAACGGCCATGAATATGCTGAAAGCGCGTTTGTATGAGCAGGAATTACAAAAGCGTGAGGAAGCAGCAACCGAAGGGAATGCTAGCAAATCTGAAATTGGCTGGGGATCGCAAATCCGCTCTTACGTCTTGCACCCCTATCAGATGGTCAAGGACTTACGCACCAATGTAGAAACAGGCAATTCGCAAGCGGTTTTAGATGGCGAGTTAGATGCGTTTGTCGAAGCAAGCCTTGCCGCGCGGGTTGGGTCTACACGCAGCTAAACTAGTCAGTGAGTTCAGATAGCTCTGTGTCTCTAGGATTGCCGGTTTGCGGCCTCTTTCCTTGCTTGCTCCGCGGCCAAGGGCCCGTAAAAGGCCGATGAGAATTTAGCCGCCGTGCGCGCAGGTACATTGAAGGGCGGTTTTAACGCGCCGTTAAAATATTGCTTCACAAGGCTCTGCCAGCTGGAAATGGGATCGCGCCGCTCGCATCCGCAAACATAATCAAACCATCTCTTGCCAGTGCCCACATGACCAACCTCATCATGCATAATAACTTCCAGAATTTCAGCAGAAGCATGGTCTTCAACTTCCCGCATCTTTGTGATCAGCTGCGGGGTGACATCAAGGCCGCGTGCCTCCAGAACAAGCGGGGCAATCGCCAGTCTGCCAGCTAGGTCAGGTGCGGTTTTAACTGCCGCCTCCCATAATCCGTCATGGGCAGGTAGCGCCCCATAATGGCTGCCAAGCTCTTTTAGGCGATGATGCAATAAGGTGAAATGCCGTCCTTCATCACTGGCAACAGACATCCAATCTCTGACAAAATCAAAGGGCAGGCGATAATCCGCATAGCGCACCGCTATATCAAGAGATAAATCTATGGCATTCAGCTCTATATGCGCGATAGCGTGAAGCAACGCGATACGCCCTGTGCTGGCCTTGGTAATACGCCGCCTTGGCACAAAGCGCGGGGCCAATAATTCGGGCTTGTCTGGCCGGCCCGGACGCAACCCAATATCGATAGGGGCGGCATGGTCGTAAGCTTGGGCGCAAAGATCTGTATATATCTCTTGGGCTAGCTGGGCCTTTTCCAACGGGTCTGGGCAGGTATAAGCTGCCAGAATAGCTGGGCTAATATCGCGCATCATGTTGCCTTTTGCTAGCCGCCAGCCTGCACATGTTCCAGCACTTCTTCTGCATGGCCGGGCACTTTAACCTTTGGCCAGATGCGCCCCACCCGCCCATCGGCATTGATAATAAAGGTCGCCCGCTGGATGCCCATATATTTGCGCCCATACATTGATTTTTCGACCCAAACACCAAAAGCTTCGCAAGCTTCGCCTTCTGTATCTGCGCCTAATAGGCAGGTTAGCCCATGTTTTTCTCTGAATTTAGCTTGTTTTTCAGCCTTATCTTTAGAAATGCCGATAACAATGGTATTCGCAGCTTCGAATTCTGCTTGTAGACCAGAAAAAGCGACAGCTTCTTTGGTACAACCAGATGTATCTGCCTTTGGAAAAAAGAAGATAATCACATTTTTGCCAATATGTTCAGACAAGGTAAAATGACCCTCGTCAGTCATGATGGATATTGAAGGCGCTAATTGTCCGGTTTCAATCATAAAACTGTCTCCAAAAAGGCATGATAACGTTAGCTGTTATGCGACATTATATAGTATGGAATTAAAAAAAGACATATAGTTCAGAACAGATTATCAAGAAGTATGCGATTGCCCCCAAAACTTGCATAGGTGCTATTAGCAATAAAGGGGGGGAATTGCAGGCAAGTAACGCCAGCAAGTAACGCAGGCAAGTAATGCAGGCAAGTAATGTTAGAAGAGATAGGCTTCACAAACTATGATAATGCGCCGAGTGGTTAAATTTTTTGCCCTCACATTTATAGTGATTATTGGCTTATCTGGCATAGTAGCAGGGGGTATGGCGGCGTGGCTGTATAATCAAGGCGGCCTGAACAGCGCTGTAAACAGCTATCTGCAAGAACGCTTTCAGAGTGTAAATATTGGCTTTAATGAAATTGACTGGACGCTAGATACAGCCCAGCCTGCGCTTATTATCACGGGCAAAACGGTGAAGCTTGAAGCCAATGAGCAATCTGTGGAAGTGCCAGCAATTGATCTTGTTTTCACGCCTGTATCTCTTATCAAGCAAATGCCTAGCGCGGTCATTATTGACACAGACAGCTTGTCGGTCACGCATACTGCCGCAGGGTGGCAATTCGGACAGTCCTCTGCTTTTGAAGGGTTTGGTTATAATTTTCTCTCGCAAATGGGTGAAATCTGGCCAGATGGACTTTTGCAGCTTCGTATCCGCGTAAAAGAGTTATTCATAATTGGGGACGATGAGGGTGAGCCGCCTGTCCGGTTTCAGAATGTTCGTTTGATCGCAGCCCCCGAAGGCGGGGTGTTTGCCAATGGAAATGTTAGCCTGACGATAGGATTGAACCAATATTCTGATGCAGGTCAGATTGTGCCGCATTTAAATTTTGCCGCAACCGCAAATTTATTTTCTGGCTTGATAGAATTTAACCTTGATATGCAGGTTTTCAGGATGGCAGCCCTCGCTAGCCATCTGACCCCCTATACAGGGCAATTGCCCATAGATATTGGCATGCTTACCGCGTCCCTTTCGGGTGCCTATGATAGTGCAGGGCTGCAGATTTTAAGCGGGTCTATTGGGGCAAGAGATGGCAAGCTAGGCTTTGCTGTATTCTCTGAATTAGGCGAGAGCTATAACGCGCTTGATACCGAATTTGACTATAGCGCGGCCGATAATGCTCTAAAAATATCTAAAGCCAGCTTGCAAATGGCAGACGGAAAATCCTTTGCGCTATCTGCTAAGGTAAATGGGGTGCGGGGCGCGCGAGCGATGCTGACTGCTCAGCTGTTTGGTGAGGATATCGCGGTTCGGGATGTTTTGAAAAAATGGCCAAGCACATATGCCCCAGAGCTTCGCCAATTTATCTCTAAAAATAGTGCTGGCGGGCGGCTTCGTACGATTGCGGTGCAGCTTGCTGGCGGTCTGGACTGGCAGCAGCAGCAGCTGGATATCTCCTCTCTTGGGGTGTCCGGTGAAGTCTCTAACCTCCGCCTGTCCTACAAAGATGCGCAATATCAATCTATTGTTGGCACTCTGGGCGGGCAGTTTGAAATGGAAATGGGCGCTGGCGGGGAAATAAGTGAAGCTAAAGGCTCGCTATCGTTGCGGGATGGATTTGCGCGTGTTTCTGGTTTTGCGCCAACGGTAAAGATACCGCGCCTTGATGCGGTTTGGCGGCATCAGCCACAAGAAACTATATTGCAAAATTTATTTGTTGATTTTGAGCAGTATGGTCAGGTCTTGGCCAGCGGTAAGCGCTATTTAGTGGATGGAATATTTGAAACTGAAATTAATTTAAATCTGCCGGAAATGGATTTTGAACTCAGCCGTCATCTATGGCCGGCCAGATTTGCAAAAGTAACGACCTCTTGGATGTCCCGTCACTTGAAGGGCGGACGGATAACAGATGGCCAGCTTGCCTTTGTGCTGTCAGAGCAAGCGGGCAAAATGCGTACCACCAAGCTAGAGGGTAGCTTGCCCTTTAGTCAGCTCAGCTATCAGTTGCATAAAGGCATGATGCCAGTGGAAGAATTGCGCGGCCAAATCAATTTTGCAGATAATATGCTGTCTGGTAATTTTGAGGCAGGCAAAGCAAACACCATTAGGGTGGAGCAAGCCCAAATTAGCTATGGGCCGCTGTTAAATTTTAAGGGGTCAAGAGAAATAGAGTTTAAGACCCTAGCCGCTGGCGATGTTACAGATGTTTTGGAAATTCTTGACCATCCCCGCATTAACCAAATCGACAAGCTTGGACTGCGCCCCTTTAAGATTAAGGGACAAAGCCGCTTTACCTTGGCGATTATGGGAGAGGTGCCGCTTGGCGGACGTTTTAAACTGGCTGATATTAGCGTAGATGGCACGCTATCTGATGCGGATATAGACGGCCTGCCCCTTGACCAGCATTTGCAAGATAGTGCGTTGGTTATATCGGCCAAAAAAGGGGAGACGCAAATCTCTGGCTCTGGCCGCCTGTCTGGCATTGACAGCGATTTTAATTATCGACGCTTGCCGGATAACAAAACAGAACTGCAATTAAAGCTAGCGAATTCAGAAGCGTTACCTAAATTCATTTCCGCGCGGATAGGCTGGCCACTTACCGGTGGTGCGGCCGCCCGCCTGAATATTACGGGGCGAGCAGGTAGCCGGGACGTAAAGGTTAATATCCGCTCAGATGTAACTGATTTGGGCGTTCAGCATGACAGCTTTGAATGGGCAAAATTGCAAGGTGAGAGCGGATTTATCAATGCACAGCTTGTCTTTGAAGATGGGCAGCTAACCACGATCGAAGCGATTGATATTGAAACGGGAAGCTTGCGTGCTAAAGGGCGCATGACGATGGACGCGAAAGGCGTGCCTAGCTTTGGGTTGTTGGAAGATTTGGTCTTTCCGGGTACCGAGCTTAAATCTGTTTTATTCCAACGAAGCGGGGATGCCAGCCTGTCCTTTACAGCAGAAGGTAAAACCCTAAATCTGCAGCCTTTGCGCCGCGATGATCAAATTAAAGAAGGGCAGGATATTCGTTTTGATATTACCGCGGATAGAATTATTGTTGGGCCAAAGCTGAGCTTTTCTGGCGCGCTAACAGGGCAAACACGGCCCGATGGTAATGGTGAGGCGAGCTTGCAGGGGGCTGTATATGTGAATGCCAAATTGCTGGTGAGTGAAGCAAGCTTGCAAACAAGCTTTGGCCCGCAAGGGGAATATTTACAGGGTGTTGGCCTCATTGGTGGCGGCGAGGCAGAGCTTTCTTACAAACCAAGCAAGGAAGCAGGCGCAACATTGATTATCCGTTCTGAGAAAGCCGGGTGTGTGTTGGCGGGGCTAGGGATAACAGACGCGATGCGACGCGGAAAATTGCAGATGCAGACCAACTTTTTGGATGCAAGTTTTGAGCGTTACTCTACCCAATTTGAAATTGATGATTTTGTTGTTATCGAGGCGCCAGCTGCGGTGCGGATGTTCTCTGTTCTTTCTCTTGCGGGGCTTTATGGCCTTGTTGAGGGGGAGGGTACAGCCTTTGCCAGAGGCGAGGCTTTAATTCATTCTGATGGTGAAATGCATGAGCTTGAGCGGGTGCAAGCTGGCGGGGCTGCCCTTGGTATCTCCCTTTTGGGGCAAGTTAATAGAGGCGAGCGAACATTGGATGTTAGCGGCAATCTGGTGCCTGCTAATCTGGTATCTACTATCATTGGCAGCGTGCCTCTGGTAGCAGAAATTTTAACAGGGGTGGATAGAACAGGGTTGTTTGCTACACAGTTTTCAATGCAGGGCAGTGTTGATGACCCAGATGTAAGCGTGAATGCGCTAGCGTTAGCCCCCGGCCTGTTGCGGGATATTTTCAGCCCTAACTGGCTAGGCGCAGAGCGCGAACGCATTTTCGGCAAAGACGCCCAAAATTGAAACGCCCAGAATTGAAACGCCCAGAATTGAAACGCCCAGAATTAAATATAAAAGCAACCTGTCTTTTTTAAGAGAGCTGCAAAATAGCGCGGCGCTTTTTACCAGCTGCAATTTGGGCACGCCCATCGGCATCAAAATCTTCTGCCGCTAGCATTCTGTTCTCATCGCTGAGCGCAACATTATTCAGCCGCGCCCCACCACCGCGCATAAGCCTGCGCACTTCGCCTTTAGAAGCCGTAAGGCCAGACTGCACAAACGCATCAATAACACTAAGGTTTGTCATCTCTGCGCGAGGGATATCTAAGGTCGGCAACCCCTCTGCTATGACCCCATCAGCAAAGCTTTGCTGCGCGGTTTGCTCTGCCTGTTTGGCAGCTTCTGTGCCATGACATAGACTGGTCACTTCGTTTGCGAGAACAATTTTAGCCTGATTTATTTCTGCGCCATCCAGCCTTTCAAGCTGGGCAATTTCGGCCTCTGGTAATTCGGTGAATAGGCGCAGAAAGCGGCCAACATCTTGGTCTTCGGTATTGCGCCAGAATTGCCAGAAATCAAAAACAGGCAGGCGATCGTCGTTCAGCCACACAGCCCCTGCCGCGCTTTTGCCCATTTTTGCCCCAGATGCGGTCGTGATGAGCGGGCTGGTTAGGCCAAAGATTTCTTGGCTGTCCACGCGGCGTGTTAAATCCACACCGCTGACAATATTACCCCATTGGTCAGAGCCGCCCATTTGCAGGCTACAACCATAGCGGCGGCGCAATTCCAGAAAATCATAGGCTTGCAGAATAGCGTAATTAAACTCAAGAAAAGATAGGTTTTGTTCGCGGTCTAGGCGAAGCTTTACAGATTCCATACCCATCATACGATTAATAGAAAAATGGGCGCCAAAATCGCGCAAGAAACGGATATAGGCCAGCTGATCTAACCATTCCGCATTATCCACCATCAGGGCATCGGTTGGCCCATCGCCAAAGACAAGATATTTTTCGAATATTTTTTTAATGCCCTGTTTATTTTCTTCGATATCTTGATCAGATAAAAGCGGGCGTGCTTCATCCTTGCCAGAGGGATCGCCAATTTTAGTTGTGCCGCCGCCCATCAAAACAATTGGCTTATGGCCTGTGCGTTGCAATAGCCGCAGCATCATGATCTGGATAAGCGAGCCAACATGCAGACTGTTAGCCGTGCAATCAAAGCCGATATAGGCTGAAATAGGCTGTTGTTCAGCTAGCGCATCTAACCCCTCAAGGTTGGTTGCTTGATGCATATAGCCTCTGCTGATCAGGGTTTTTAAAAAGTCTGATTTCGGCGGGGTTGCGGTATTTTCCATTATTTTTAGGTATCCGTTACTTCGGGTCTGGCAAGTCACTCGGCATATCTCGGCCATCATCCGTGCGGTCCAAATAGCGGGTGACAGCAACCATCGCTTCATCTAGATGCGTGCTAAAGAAATGGTTTGCGCCGTCTATCATATCGACATCAATAACCACGCCTTTTTGTTTTGAGATTTTTTCGACAAGGGCTTGCACACGTTGGGCTGGCACTTGTTCATTCTCGCTACCCTGAACGATAAGGCCGCTGGCAGGGCAGGGGGCAAGAAAGGTAAAATCATGCGTGGAAGCTGGCGGTGATAAGGAAATAAATCCTGTAATTTCAGGGCGGCGCATCATTAATTGCATGCCAATCCATGAGCCAAAAGAAAATCCAGCTATCCAGCAAACATTTGAAGACGGAAATTGTGCTTGTAGCCAATCCATTGCTGTTGCGGCATCGGCTAACTCACCATCCCCTTGCTCAAATGTGCCTTGTGAGCGGCCAACCCCGCGGAAGTTAAACCGCATAACCGCATAACCACGCGCCTGAAACAGCTTATAGGTCGCAAAGGTGACCCGATTATTCATCGTGCCATTTTTATGCGGTTCAGGATGCAGAACCAATGCGGTTGGGGCATCACTTGTTGCACCCGGCATATATCGGCATTCCAGACGCCCTGCAGGGCCGTTGATAATCACTTCAGGCATTTTGACAGCTATCTCCCTTGTGGAATCGTAATTACGGCTTATATCTTAAACGACAAGCTATTCCAAGCCTGTTATGTATGTGTTAAGTTAAAGGGCTATTGAAGTGGCGCCTGATTTTTTGGTATCATGCGTTGGTGGACAAGAAAAGGAAACGCCATGCTCGATAAGCTAAAAGCTGATCTCGATGCTATTATAGAACGCGATCCAGCGGCTGGCCACCGACTAGCTGCGGTATTTTTATATCCAAGTTTCCATGTGATGCTAGCCCATAGAATGGCCCATCCTTTATGGCGTGTAGGCTTGCGCTTTGTGCCGCGCTTTATCATGCAAGTTGCCAGATGGTTTACCGGCATTGAAATTCACCCTGCTGCCCAAATCGGCGCTGGTTTTTTTGCTGATCATGGCATGGGGGTGGTGATTGGTGAAACCAGCATAGTGGGCAAAAATGTCACCCTGTACCATGATGTAACGCTTGGCGGGGTAATGCCAGCGGTAGATTCGAAAGCACAAAAAACCATCAAACGTCACCCGACAATTGCAGATGATGTTATTATTGGCGCAGGGGCACAGATATTGGGCCCTGTGACGGTGGGGAAGAGTGCGCGTATTGGCGGTAATTCCGTTGTTACCAGAGATGTAGGCGAGGGACAGACAGTCGTTGGTATTCCAGCAAAAGCGATTAAACAAGCCAGCCGTGATAGCCAGTTTGAAGCTTATGGCGTGAATGATATGCCAGCTGATGATGCGCAGAGCCGGACAATCGCGGCACTGTTTGCTGAGCTGGAGACGTTGCGGGCGCGGATAAATGCGGTTGCCAGTGAGGGTGCTATTGAGAATGAGGCGCGACATAACCCTAGCACTAGCGATGAGCCAGCCAGCAGTGATATTCAAAACCGTCCCCCAAAATAAATATATTAATAACTAAACAAATAAATAAGTCTGCATCTGTTTTAAGTCGAAGCTAGGCTGTAAGGTGAGTGGCATGACGCCTGTTTATCTTGATTATAACGCGACTGCCCCGCTTTTGCCTGAGGCTGCAAAGGCAATGATAAGCCTTGCAAATTTGCCCGCTAACCCGTCCTCTATTCATCAATTTGGCCGCGCGGCGCGTTCGCAGATGGATAGGGCTAGACACCAGCTAGCTGATGCGCTGGCGGTATCGGTACATGAGCTTATTTTTACCAGTGGCGGCACAGAGGCTAATAATCTGGTGCTCGGCAATTATCGTCATATTCTGACCAGTGCAATAGAGCATGATGCGGTGCTAGCAGCCTGCCCAGATGCGCATATTATAGAGGTGGATAAGGATGGCCTTATTCGCCTTGACCAGCTGGAGGCAGCGCTAGAGGCCCTGCCAGACGCAGATAGGGCAAAAACACTTGTTTCGGTAATGGCCGCGAATAATGAGACAGGTGTCATCCAACCTATCGAAGCGGTTGCGGATCTATGCAGGGCTTATAATGTAGCCTGTCATTCGGATATGATCCAATATCTGGGCAAGGCGCCTATTGACCTGAATCAGATGAAACTTAATTTTGCCAGTTTTTCAGCGCATAAGCTTGGCGGTCCTTCTGGGGTGGGCGCGCTTTACTGCCGCGCTGGCCAACAGCTGGTGAGCTTGCTTCGTGGGGGCGGTCAGGAACAGGGAAGGCGGGCTGGTACAGAAAACCTTCCCGGTATCATTGGCTTTGGGGCTGCGGTTGCCGCCCATGACATCGCGAATATCAATGTTCAGGCAAGCTGGCGCGATGCGATGGAGGCGGATATTCAAAAGGCCTGTCCAGAAATTGAGGTGATGGGGGCAGATGCGCCGCGCCTTGCCAATACTTCTGCCCTATATTTGCCGTACCTATCTGCACAAAAGGCAGTGATGTTATTGGATTTAGCTGGCTTTGCGGTTAGTGCAGGCGCGGCCTGTTCGTCTGGCAAGGTAAAGGATAGCCATGTTATCACCGCGATGGCACGCGGCGAGGCGGCTGCAAATGTCATAAGAATATCGGCAGGCTGGCAGAGCACAAAGGCGGAATGGACAGGGGTTGCGAAGGCCATAATAGAGATATATAAAGCGCAACATTGACCTAATAGGTACAAGATATAAACAGCCCTATAAAAAGACAGGGCAATATAAAATAGAAGAGAGCCAAATGCCCACAATTAATTTCCTAAAGCCAGATGGCAGCAGCCATGCAATTACCGTTGATGAAGGTACGACCCTGATGGAAGCTGGCCGTGATAATAATATGGGACTAGAGGGCACTTGCGGCGGTAGCCTGTCTTGTGCGACCTGTCATGTTATTTTCAGTGACGCTGATTATGCGCGTGTTGGCACTCCATCTGATGATGAAATGGATATGCTGGATCTCGCCTTTGGGGTTACTGAAACCTCGCGCCTTGGCTGTCAAATACGCATAAACGATGCGCTAGATGGCCTGACGGTGCAGGTGCCAGATGATATGTAAGCCAAAATATATGTAGGCCAAAATATATGCAGGCCAGAGTAATCTTAATTTAGACGCGAAACCGCAGTAAAAAGAGTGATGCCACTATGGCAGAAGATACCACAAAGCTAAATAGTTTGGGCATAGCAAAGCCGCCCGCGCAAACACGCGTGGTGGTGGCGATGTCAGGCGGCGTGGATAGCTCTGTGACCGCAGCGATGCTGGTTGAAGAAGGCTATGAGGTTATTGGTATCACCATGCAGCTATATGATCATGGTGCGGCAATAGCGGCCAAAGGGGCGTGTTGTGCAGGCGCGGATATTCATGATGCGCGGCAGGTCGCAGGCCGGCTAGACATTCCCCATTATGTGCTGGATTATGAAAGCCTGTTTAAACAGCAGGTGATGGATGATTTTGCGGATAGTTATTTATCTGGGCATACGCCTATCCCGTGCGTGCGCTGTAACCAGACGGTAAAATTCAAAGATTTATTGGGCATGGCACGCGATCTGGGCGCAGATTGTCTGGCCACAGGGCATTATGTGCGCCGCGATATGCTGGCGGGTCAGCCGATTTTGCGGCGCGGAATTGATAGGGATAAAGACCAGTCTTACTTTTTATTTGCGACCACGCCAGACCAGCTAGATTTTGTGCGCTTTCCGCTGGGCAGCCTGACCAAAGACGCTACCCGTGCGCTGGCCCGCAAATATGAACTTTCTGTCAGTGATAAGCCAGATAGCCAAGATATCTGTTTTGTGCCCAATGGCCGTTATGGAGATGTGGTTCGCAAATTGCGCCCGGGCGCGATTGCACCCGGACTGATTAAACATATAGATGGCTCAACACTTGGCACGCATAAAGGGGTGATAGATTATACAATCGGCCAGCGGCGCGGTCTGGGTATAGGTGGACGCAAATCCGAAATGGGCAGCGAGAACGCAGATAATGCCCCGCTTTATGTGGTGGCCATTAATGCTAGCGCGCATGAAGTTATTGTTGGCCCGCAAACAGCGCTCGCCTGTCATGAAGTGTATTTAAAGGATATGAATTGGGTGCGCCGAAGTGATGGGCAGGGCGGCGCAAACACGCTGGAAGGGCGCAAGGTGCTGGTAAAGCTGCGCAATACCGCTCCGGCTACCAAGGCGCGGCTTACAGCGAAGGCGGGCGAGACGGGGGAAATTTGCCTGCAGCTAGAGGCGCCAGAGTTTGGGATTGCCACGGGTCAGGCAGGGGTGATTTACGATGGCGAGGATGAAAGCCTGATGCTAGGCGGGGGCTGGATTTCCAAGGCACCGACACAGGCAGATAGCCTTATTTAAGCATCCGCTTGCTTAAGCCTACTTTTAGGCTTGACCCCAACCCCCATTTGGTTTTATCAAAGCGCACCTGATTTCTTTTTGGCGGAGTAGCTCAGGTGGTTAGAGCAGCGGAATCATAATCCGCGTGTCGGGGGTTCGAGTCCCTCCTCCGCTACCAACGTTTTTCCTAGATTTTTGTTTGTTGATAGCCGGCGCAAAGCCGTCTTGCCACACCCTTGCCACAAAAAGGAAGGGTATTTCATGGCAAATATACGAAAGAGAGGAAACAAATTTCAGGTTCAAGTGAGGCGCGTAGGCACTAAAAGCTATACGAAAACATTTGCACGAATTACGGAAGCGCGCGCATGGGCGCGGTCTCA
>JAKMFL010000083.1 GCA_022425485.1 Alphaproteobacteria bacterium
TTAACGCCAAAACCAGCGCTTCACGGCTTTCAATATCTAGGTGGTTGGTTGGCTCATCTAATATCAAGATATGGGGGGCTTCAATGGTGGCGATCAGCATCAGCAACCTAGCTTTTTGCCCACCAGATAGTTTCTCCACAGGCATATCAACAATATCATTATTAAAGCCAGCACTTGCTAGCCTTGTGCGTAAGCTCTTTTCGCTATCATCAGGGCGTAGACGCAATATATGCTGAAGGGCGCTTTCGCCTTCTACCAGCTCATCCAACTGATGCTGGGCAAAAAAACCTACCCGCAACTTACCTGATTTAAAAGCCTTGCCAGCCATTAGCGGTAGCCGATCCGCTATAAGTTTGGACAAGGTTGATTTCCCCTCACCATTGGCACCTAGCAACGCAATTCTGTCATCACTATCTAAACGCAGATTTAACCGCGAGAGAACCGGCTTTTCATCATAGCCAACAATACCGTCCTCAATAGTAACCAGCGGCGGGCGCAAAGCCTGTGGGGTGGGAAAAGAAAAACCTGCCACCGCATTTTCAGACAAGGCGGCAATAGGTTGCATACGTTCTAGCTGTTTCAAGCGGCTTTGCGCCTGACGCGCTTTGGATGCTTTGGCACGGAAGCGATTAACAAAGCTTTGAATATGGGCACGTTGAGCATCTTGCTTACGTTTCATAGAGTGCTGTTGTTCCAGCTTTGCGCGACGCTCAGCATCAATCTGATCATAATTGCCTGTATAATAGGTTAGGTTATGATGGCTAAGATTTAAGATGCTGTTAATCGAACGGTTTAATAATTCTTTATCATGTGAAATTATAAGAGCCGTTTTCTGGTAATTGGCTAAAAACTGTTCCAACCAATAAGCGCCCTCAAGGTCAAGATAGTTTGTCGGCTCATCCAGCAACAGCAAATCTGGCTGGGAAAATAACACCGCACCCAAGGCTACACGCATCCGCCAGCCGCCTGAAAACTCATGGCAGGGCCGGGATTGTGCGTGCTGGCTAAAGCCTAGTCCTGCCAGAATAGAAGAAGCCCGCGGCTCTGCTGTATAGGCATCAATATCTTCTAACCTTTGGTAAATCTCGCCAATACGGTTTGCATCTTCACAGCCTTCTGCTTCGAGGAGCAATGCTGCACGTTCTGTATCTGCGGCCAGCACCGTATCTAACAAGGAATCATTGGAGGCAGGCGCTTCTTGTTCCACCCCGCCAATACGAAAATAAGACGGTACGTCGATACTACCGCCATCAGGGGCTAGCTGTCCCTTAATGAGCTTGAACAAGGTCGTTTTGCCCGTGCCATTACGCCCAACGATGCCAACCTTATGGCCGGCAGGGATGGTGACAGACGCCCCCTCAAATAAGGGCTTGCCCTCAATAGCAAAAGAAAGGTTGGAGATAACTAACATAGGGTCAAAACAGATGCAGGTTTTATTCTATTTTGTCAAATAAAGACATGATGATTAATTTTGCTTTTTATCAAGAAAAAAGAGCCCAAATTACCTGCACCCAGCCTTCGAAGCAAGTCCAATACTGCGAAGAATGTGAGCATGAAAACAAAAAAGATAAATAACAAAGGCAGGAGCTGTCTAAAAAACAAACTGTAATGCTGGAATTAATGGTGGAGAGACGGTCTGCCATACCAACCTATAACCAACTGATTGTGCTTTATTTTTTGTCTCCCGCAGTTTTTGCCCCACATTTTGCCCCACAAAATCTTATAAGAACTATGGTCGTTAAGGGTCGCGGTAATTTCATTTCAGAGTTTTTGATTGGTTCGGCGAGCCGGCTTTGGTTGTCTGATGGAAGGGTTGAGCATTAAAAAACTAAAGACACTAGGAACAAATTATATTCTATAAAGCTGCTTCGAGATCGGCTATGAGGTCATCGGGGTTTTCAATCCCAATCGAAACTCGTAACATTGCGTCTTCGATACTAGCTTGTTTACGTTGGGCCTCTGTTAACTGACGATGGGTAGTTGACGCAGGATGAACAATCAAGCTTCTAGTATCACCAACATTTGCCAAATGCGAGAATAGATTACAGCGGTTAACCATGTCTTTTGCTTCCTGATAATTGCCTTTAAGTGTAAATGTAAATACGGAGCCAAAGCCAAAGTTGAAGTATTTTTTAGCAAGTAAATGATAGGGGCTTGTTGGCACGCCTGCCCAAGACACCTCTTTCACTTTTTTATGGGATTTAAGAAAATTAGCAACTTTTTCTGCATTGGACATATGCTTTTCCATACGTAAAGGCAAAGTCTCCAACCCCATCAAGGTTAGATAAGCATTTTGTGGTGATAATGTTGGCCCTAGGTCACGTAATGCAGAGGCATGGCAATATGTAATATAACCAAGGTTGCCAAAGGTCTCCGCAAAAGTAATGTCATGATAAGCTGGGTCAGGGGTTGCAAGCGCAGGATAGTCTTTACCGCTCAACCAATCAAAATTGCCAGTATCTACAACAGCCCCCCCGACAGCATTGCCATGACCAGAAAGAAATTTTGTTGTTGAGTAAATCACAATATCAGCCCCAAACTTTCCAGGCTGGCATAAAATTGGTGTTGCCATTGTATTGTCGATAATCAAGGGGATGCCAAACTCATGCGCTATATTTGCTAATGTGGCAATATCACAGACATTACCATCCGGGTTAGCAAGACTTTCTGCAAATAGCGCATAAACTGATTGATCACTGACGGCATTACGCACCATCGCTGGATCGTGAACATCAATGAATTCAGCATCCCACCCAAAATTTTTGAAAGTAGTTCCAAATTGCGTGATTGAGCCGCCATACAACTTTTTACTCGCTACAATCCTTCGACCAGGAGCCATGATTGGCATCAGCGCAATCAGTTGGGCAGCATGACCACTTGCAACACAGCAAGCGCCAATCGCATTATCTAATGCAGCAAGTCTTTGTTCAAGGGACGCTGTGGTAGGGTTAGACAGGCGGCCATAAATATTACCTGGCTCTTGAAGATTATAAAGACCCGCTGCATGGTCTGAGTCGTCAAAAACAAAAGCTGTTGTTTGATGGATGGCACTTACCCGTGACCCAGTTGCACCGTCTGGCCGTGTTCCTGCATGAACGGCTAGCGTATCCAAATTAGTTGTCTTAAACAGACCTCCGTTTCGAGCTGGTTGAGGTGCCTGAGGAACAGGTGCGCGGTGAGATGATATAAATCCGCTATAAAAACCGCCAAGCCCGAGAAGGCCAGACAATCGTGAATGTTCAATTTTCGTGCATCTGTTTTGGATAACGGACAAACCAGAATCTTCCGCGAGATTATAGGCTTCCTCATTCTGTATACCAATTTGCATCCAAATATATTTTACGCCGATTGCAATCGCCTCTTTAACAATTGGCAGGCAATGTTCGGAGTTTCGGAAAATATCAACCATATCCACTTTGATAGGTATCTCATCTAGGTTTGAATAACAGAGCTGGCCAAGGATTTCCTCTCCAGCAGCCTTTGGATTAATGGGAATAACTTTATATCCCTGTTTAAGAAGGTAGCGCATGACAAAATAAGAGGGACGTTTCCAATTAGCACTCACCCCAACCATTGCAATAATTTTTGTCTTTGCAAGAATGTTAGCTATTACGAAATCATCATCTTGGACTGGGTCGCTCATACTTGTCATTTTATCTCAACATCGAAAATACAAATTGTAAGAAATAAGCAATGACCCATGTTCAACGCTCTCGCAAGCGTAATTTAATAATCAGCTTATACAAACTTTCAAGGGTCTGGATTATAAGACCTAGAAAGAAATATCAATTTATGACAGCCCCACTTTGAATAGTCATCCATCGCACCTGAACGCGTGATTTTTAGTTTAGCGTGAAAATTTCTTGGATGATGGAGGGCAAAGATATTTGCTCCTACAGCACATCAAGCATTTTTAGCAACAGCTTTTGCAAATTAGCTTAGAAAATTTTGAAGCCTCACCTGGCCTCCAGTGAGGCTTTCTTTCTAAAAACTACCTGCATTTTGTTATTGATGTGGTTGAGATTCAGTCCAATACAAACAACAGTTCGTACTAATAATGTATCCTCTTGGGCGGTAACTCCTAGCCGGTCCCATACCCTCAGGGGGATACTCCCTAAAAATCTCAACCACCAGTAGATTCTAGCATTAAGCTCAGCATTTTAAAGGCTTTTGTGGCTCAAACCTTTTCACCAATCAAAATACCTAATAGTATTCAAGTTCCAACAATCGCGCTCCTTGAACCTCGGTTCGGGGTTGCTGATGCTGTTTGATAATCAGCTTGGCGATTTGTTCAAGGGGGTGTGGCGGAGAGACGGGGATTCGAACCCCGGAGGGGCGTTAACCCCAACACGCTTTCCAGGCGTGCGCCTTAAACCGCTCGGCCATCTCTCCAACGCTAGCTCGCAGAACAAGCTTTTCAAAAATAGGGGGCTTCAACCTTGAGCCCTTCTTATCCGCAAGCGATGGGCCGCACAATAGCCTTTCTGCCTGCATCTTGCAATCCTCTTAAACTGAAAGCAGCCTCATCTCGCTTGCGCAAAGCCGGGCTCAAGAGGCAAAATTTAAAATATATTGCCAGCCAGCCAATATTTCTTCACACTGTCGACATGGTACGATTATGTCTAAATATTCTCGCGCTATTTGCTATCATCATTGCTGTCGGCTTGATGTGGCAGGACTTTGTCAGCGACCAGCCTTCGGTTCTGCTGGGTCAGATTTGGTTTGAGATAGCCCCGCAATCCTTGCAGGTCAGCGAAGCGATTATTGAGCGCTATATAGATCCGTGTGGGCTGTTCATAGCACTTGGTTGCTCGCCTTTTTTATGGCATCCGGTTATTGCTTCTGTACTGCAATGGCCTGCGGTTTTGTTTTTTGCGCTGCTGGCGGTGATTTTTAACCTAATAGGCAGGCTATTTACGCGGATTAAAGGCAGAAGACGCAATTACAACCGCGATAGCTTTTAGCCCGCAGATATCGGCCTAATTATCGCTCATCTTCAGCGCCTCTAGAAAAGCATTTTGCGGGATATCTACCTTGCCAAACTGGCGCATCCGCTTTTTGCCCTCTTTCTGCTTTTCCAGCAATTTCCGCTTACGGCTGACATCGCCGCCATAACATTTGGCTGTCACATCCTTGCGCAAAGCCGATATGGTCTCTCTGGCGATAACTTTACCGCCAATCGCTGCTTGCAAGGCAATTTTAAACATCTGGCGCGGGATCAAATCCTTTAAACGCGCACAAATAGCACGGCCACGAAACTCCGCCTGCTCACGGTGAACAATCATCGCAAGCGCATCTACCGGATCGCCATTCACGAGAATAGAAACCTTAACCAGATCGCCGCCTCGATATTCATCCATCTGATAGTCAAAGCTAGCATACCCTCTGGTAACCGATTTCAGCCGGTCATAGAAATCAAATACAACCTCATTCAGGGGCAGGCGGTAGACAACCATTGCCCTGCTTCCTGCATAGGTAAGGTCAATCTGCTCACCGCGCCGCTCCACACATAAACTTAACACCTGCCCCAGATATTCATCTGGTGCCATGATCGTAGCCTTGATCCATGGCTCTTCTAGGCTGTCAATTTTGGTAACTTCGGGCATATCAGCAGGGTTATGCATATCCAGCACGGCACCATCTGTTATATTCAGCTTATACACAACAGAAGGCGCGGTAGAGATAAGATCCAAATCAAATTCACGGCTCAGCCGCTCGCGAATAACTTCCATATGCAACAGGCCCAAAAAGCCACACCGAAAACCAAATCCCAGAGCAGCAGAGGTTTCTGCTTCAAAAGAAAAAGAGCTGTCATTTAAGGAAAGTTTTTCCAATGCCTCACGCAAGCCAGAAAAATCAGCCGCATCAATAGGGAACAATCCACAAAATACAACTGGAACAGAGGGCTTAAAGCCTGGCAAGGCTTCAGCACAAACCCGCCTATCTTCGGTAATAGTATCGCCAACTTTCGCATCAGATACCGTTTTAACGCCTGCGTTAATGAACCCAATTTCGCCCGGCCCTAATTGTTCTACAGCCTCTGGCTTGGGCCCGAAAATACCCACACGCTCTACATTATGAACAGCGCCTGATGCCATCATCCGGATTTTCATACCCTTTTTCAAAACGCCATCACGCACCCGCACCAGCGTCATCACCCCCAGATAAGGGTCGTACCAGCTATCGACGAGCAACGCTTGCAAAGGGGCTTCACTATCCCCTTCAGGCGCAGGAAGCTTTGCAACAATAGCCTCCAGTACCTCGTCAATGCCTAGGCCAGTTTTAGCCGATACCGCTATCGCGTCATCTGCGGGCAGACCAATAACATCTTCGATTTGCGCCTGTACCCGCTCTGGCTCCGCTGCGGGCAGATCCATTTTATTCAGCACGACGACCATCTCATGATCTGCGTCTATGGCTTGATACACATTCGCGAGTGTCTGTGCTTCTACCCCTTGTGAGGCATCCACAACAAGCAGTGAGCCCTCACAAGCTGAAAGGGAGCGCGATACTTCATAGCCGAAATCCACATGGCCGGGTGTATCCATCAGGTTTAGAACAAAATGCTCGCCAGATTTACTGGTATAATCTAATCGCACCGTCTGCGCTTTGATGGTGATACCGCGCTCTCGCTCAATATCCATATTATCCAGCACCTGCTCGGACATTTCACGCGCCGTTAGGCCGCCGCAAACCTGTATCAGGCGATCGGCGAGCGTGGATTTACCATGGTCAATATGGGCAACAATAGAAAAATTGCGAATTTGGCTGAGCTTTGTCATGGCCATATATCTATCCTAAATTCATATCATAATCCAGCAGGCGACTATAAATTAGATAGGCTTAGAGGCAAAAATTTCACCTATCAGACAAAATTAGCATTTTGCGCTCAGACTTGACCCTAACACCGAACATGGTACAACATCGAATTGCATCTAAATCAGGGTTTTTGCTCGCCTAAAACCCGCATCAGACTGAAATTAAAATGGCCCAGATGAACATTCCAAAATACAAGGCTTACCCGCCCATCGATTTGCCAGACAGAAACTGGCCAAATAAACTTATTGAAACCGCCCCTACTTGGTGTTCGGTTGATTTGCGTGATGGCAATCAAGCGCTTATCGAGCCTATGGATAGCGCCCGCAAGATGCGGATGTTCAAACTGCTGGTCGGAATGGGCTTTAAGGAGATTGAGGTCGGCTTTCCTTCTGCCTCTGAGACAGATTTTAATTTCCTGAGAGAGCTAATCGATGGCGGGCATGTTCCAGATGATGTGACTATTCAGGTACTGACACAAGCAAGAGAGCATTTGATCGACCGGACTATCGAAAGCCTTGAAGGCGCACCACACGCCATTTTGCATCTTTATAATTCTACCTCAACTTTGCAGAGGCGGGTGGTATTTAATTCAGATGAAAAGGGCGTTAAGGCAATTGCGGTAGATGGCGCTAAAATGGTGGCTGACCGGATTGGCAAGCTAGGGTCTGAAACAGCGCTTCGTCTGCAATACTCCCCCGAAAGCTTTACCGGCACTGAGCTTGGCTATGCGCTGGAAGTATGTGAAGCGGTGATGGATGTCTGGCAGCCTACGCAGGAAAACAAAACCATTATTAATTTGCCCGCAACCGTAGAGATGTCGACCCCTAATATCTATGCGGATCAAATCGAATGGATGCATCGCAACTTCTCTCGCCGGGATGCCATGATCTTGTCTCTGCACCCACATAATGACCGCGGTTGCGGGGTTGCAGCTACAGAACTTGGGCTGATGGCAGGCGCAGACCGGGTGGAAGGTACGCTATTTGGTAATGGTGAGCGCACTGGCAATGTTGATATTATCACGCTTGGGCTGAATATGTTTACCCAAGGTGTAGACCCGCATTTGGATATCTCAGACATCAAATCTCTTGTAGAAACAGCTGAGTTTTGTAACCAGTTGCCGATACATCAACGCCATCCCTATGCTGGACAACTCGTACATACTGCCTTTTCTGGCTCGCACCAAGATGCTATCCGCAAAGGTATGGATGCGATGCGCCAATCTAACCAGACATTATGGGAAGTTCCCTACCTGCCCATTGACCCCGCTGATATTGGTACCACCTATGAAGCCATTATCCGCGTAAACTCTCAGTCAGGTAAAGCCGGTTCTGCATGGCTGTTGGAAACGGAACACCATGTAAGACTGCCGCGCCCAATGGAGGTAGAATTTAGCCAGCTGGTTCAAAAAGAAGCTGACGCAAGTGGCAGAGAGATGACCGCAGATATGATCTGGTCCCTATATGAGGATGAATATCTGAACATCACTACCCCTTATGAATTGATATCCTTTGAGACTGAGCCCGCTTCGCGCACATCTGATACAGAGCGCGTTACAGCAAGGGTTAACCATGACGGCACCTTGCATGAAATATCCGGTACAGGCAACGGGCCGATATCCGCAATGGTTACAGCCCTACGGGATCATTTTAAGCTTGGCTTCACCCTAGCTGATTTTGGCCAGAACACCCGCTCATCTACCTCTAAAGCAGAAGCGGCAGCCTATGTTGAACTTAAAAATAGTGCAGGTGTGTCGATATTTGGCGCCGGAATTGATACCTCAATAACCAAAGCCCCTATATTGGCGCTCATGTCAGCCATTAACCGTTTATAGGCCTATTTCATTCAGGTGAATTTAGCTAGCCACGCAAAACGCCGCCACAATTCTTGGCGACTGTCGCAACGATCTGGTCTGCGATTTTGGCAAGGTCAGCTTCACTAAAGGTGGCATCACGGGGCTGAAGTCGTACATTCAAGGCAACAGATTTATGCCCTTCTTCAATGCCTTTTCCCTGATACACATCAAACACCGATACCGCCTCTACCACATCACGCGCGGCGCGGCGCACCGCATCTATCAGCTTCTGTGCGTCCACTTCTTCAGCAACAATAAAAGCAAAATCGCGCGATACTGGCTGCAGGGCGGATAGATCAATTGGGGTTTTAGCCGGGCCTTTGCGGCGCGGCATGGCAATATTATCCAACCAAAATTCAAACGCAGCGATGCCTTCTGGCAGGTCAAAGGCACGGCAAATTGCAGGATGCACCTCTCCAAAAACGCCCATCTCAGCCTTACCTAGCCGCACAACACCAGAACGCCCCGGATGGAGCCATGCAGGAACCTCGCGGCTGGCAACCAGATTATCCACACGCACACCCAGCACAGAAAGCGCGGCCAGAAGATCGGCCTTAGCATCAAATAAATCAAAGCGCTGTTCTTTTTGCTGCCAATCGCCAAGCTGGCGCCTTCCTTGACGAACACCGCCTACAGCCATGCGCTGCCCATCGGCATCTGGGCTTAAAAATATCGGGCCAATTTCAAAAAAACAGACCTCTTCAATGCCCCGATTCAGATTACGTCCCATCGCCTGTAACAGGTTTGGCACTACCGAGGGCCGCATCATGTTCAAATCATTACTAATCGGATTTGCAAGCATCAGCGCATCGTTATCCCCGCCAAATAGCTCTGCATCACTACGCTTTAAAAAGGAAAAAGTTACCGCTTCTGTTAGCCCACGCGAAGCCAGTGTTCGGCGCAGAACAAGACTACGTTTCTGGGCTGGCGCATAAGATGGGCGGGCAACCACTTCATCGCGTGGCAAGCTTGCCATCTCCAGCTTATCAAAGC
This sequence comes from Alphaproteobacteria bacterium, assembly GCA_022425485.1. Taxonomy (GTDB): domain Bacteria; phylum Pseudomonadota; class Alphaproteobacteria; order Puniceispirillales; family Puniceispirillaceae; genus JADHLI01. The sequence continues at coordinate 9,668 of JAKMFL010000083.1, forward strand.
CGTAAATCCGAATAATCTCTTCGACCAGATCAGCCGCCCCATCAATATCATTGCGCCAATGCGGCACGGCTACCTGCCAAATAGGCTGGCTTGTATCTAGCTCAAAACCGAGTATAGATAAAATTTCAGCCTGCTTGTCTAATGGGCAGTCAACACCTGTTAGCTGGCGCGTTTTTTCAGGGGCAAAAGACAGGTTTTGCCGTGCAGGTTCAGCATTACCTTCTACCACCAAATGGCTGATAGTTCCGCCACAGATAGAGTTCACCAACCTTGCGATATAGCCTGCCATTTCGCTGGGAGAGCAGGCATCCAAACCGCGTTCAAAACGGTAACGCGCATCTGAATGCAGATTTAATTTCCGTCCAGTTATGGCAACAGCAATAGGGTCAAACACCGCAATTTCAAGGAACATGCGCGTGGTTGTCTCTGACACACCGGTGCGCTCCCCCCCCATAATGCCCGCTAAATCGTCTGGCCCAGCCGCATCACCAATTATCAATGCACCTGTTTCCAGCGTGTAGGTCTTTTCATTCAGGGCTTCAACTTGCTCACCCTGTTTTGCAAGACGGACGGTAAGTTTACCGCCTTCAACCTTATCTGCATCATAGGCATGCAAAGGCCGGCCCAGATCTATCATCACGTAATTTGTGATATCTACCAGCGCAGAAATAGGACGCTGGCCAATCGCGGTCAGCCTATCTGCCATCCAAGCAGGGGCATCACCATTTTTCACGCCCTCAAACATTCGCCCAGAGATAAGCGGCACCAGCGGCTTAGCCTCTTCTTCTATCTCCCAGATAAGGGGGGAGGCGAAACTTCCTTCTTCTTCACTGAAATCCAGCGGCTTCAGGCTGCCATACCCAGCAGCAGCTAGGTCACGCGCAACACCGCGCACCCCCAAACAATCGCCGCGATTAGGGGTGATGGCAATCTCGATAACAGGGTCACTGGCTGGTAGTTGTGCATCCGCCGCAAAGCAGGCGAAACTTGTGCCAACAGGTGCATCTGCGGGCAGCTCAGCAATACCATCAGAATCCTGACCTATCGCCAGCTCTGCGTATGAGCATAGCATCCCTTGGGAGGCTTGCCCGCGTATCTTCCCCTCTTTCAAGGTCATATCACTGCCTGGAATCCAGCACCCCACAGGGGCAAGAACAGTCTTTAAGCCAGCTCTGGCATTTGGCGCGCCACAAACGATTTGCAGATTATTGCCGTCCCCTTTATCCACTACACACACCTGCAAACGGTCTGCATCAGGATGGCGCTCGGCTGTCAAAATTTCAGCTACCAGAAAATCGTTCAAATGCTGCAACGGGTCTGCAAGGCTTTCCACTTCCAGCCCTAACATGGGCAGCGCATCGCAAATTTCGGTCAATGAATGTTTGGTATCTAAATGATCTTTTAACCAAGAGAAGGTAAATTTCATCGCCTAAACCCCCTCATCCAGACCCGTATGCAAGGCAGGTACATCAATAGGCAGAAATCCGTAATGCTTTAGCCAGCGCAAATCACTGTCATAGAAGGTACGCAAATCTGGAATGCCATATTTCAGCATCGCCAACCTCTCAACCCCCATACCGAAAGCAAACCCCTGTACTTCATCAGGGTTCATTCCGCAATTCTCAATCACTTTCGGATGCACCATGCCAGAACCTAAAATCTCTAGCCAGTCATCACCAGCCCCAATTTCCAACTTACCATCTACACGCCGGCAGCCAATATCAACCTCCGCAGAAGGTTCGGTAAACGGAAAAAAGCTTGGCCGGAAACGCACCGGCAGGTCATCCACCCCAAAAAAGGCGCGGCAAAAATCTATCAGACACCCCTTTAGATGCCCCATATGGATATTCTCCCCAATGACGAGACCTTCACATTGATGGAACATAGGCGAATGGGTGGCATCATGATCAGAACGATAGGTGCGCCCCGGCACAATGATCCGGATAGGCGGCTTTTCTTTTTGCATGGTTCTGATTTGCACAGGCGAGGTGTGGGTCCGCAAAACAGGGCGTATATTTTCTGCATCAGGGCGCAGATAAAAGGTGTCATGTTCTTGGCGTGCAGGATGCTCTGGCGGAATATTTAGCGCCGTAAAATTATAAAAATCCGTTTCGATGTCTGGGCCTTCTGCAATAGAAAAGCCCATATCAGCAAAAATTGCGGCGATTTCCTCAACCGTGCGGCTAAGCGGGTGAATGCACCCTGCTAGCGGCTGTTGGACAGGCAGGCTGATATCCACACGTTCTGCTTCAAGCTGGGCAGAAAGAGCTTCAGCTTCCAGATGTTTTTGACGCGCGGTGATAGCTTCTGCAAGTTCGTCCTTAACCTGATTTAGGGCTTGGCCAGTTTCTTTACGCTGTTCTGGTTCTAGAGAGCCAAGCGTCTTTAGCTGCAAGGAGATACGCCCTTTTTTCCCAAGCGCATCAAGGCGCACTGCTTCCAGCGCAGCCAGATCAGATGCCCCCTCAACAGAGCGCAGTAAATCTGCTTTCAGCGTTTCAATCTCAGTCATCGAAAACCTGCCTTTTTCGGTCTTTGCCTAAATCGCCCCGTAATCTAAATCGAACAGCTATCTAATTCGCCCAACACCTGAACCCCTTGGCAATAACGAAAAAAGGCTGCCAACGCTTTCCCAATAAAACCTAGTGGGAGGAGCAGAAGGCGGCCTTTTAAACTCTTATCGCTATTAGCTTGCCTGCTTAGACTGCTCAACAAGGCTCGCGAAAGCTTGTGGCTCATGCACAGCAATATCAGCCAGCATCTTGCGATCAACTTCGATACCCGCTTTATTCAGACCGCCCATTAGCGTTGAATAGGTCATGCCATGCAAACGGGCCGCCGCATTAATCCGCTGAATCCACAATGCTCTGAACTCACGCTTGCGAACACGTCTGTCGCGATAGGCATATTGACGCGCCTTATCCACGGCTTGTTTAGCTGTTTTGAAGGTATTCTTCCGGCGGCCATAATATCCTTTGGCGGCCTTGATAACTTTATTATGACGGGCGTGGGCAGTAACCCCGCGGCTTACTCTAGCCATCGTTCACTCTCCTATGAATTTGCGTTATTTTAAGCGTAGGGCAGAAAACCGCGTACAATTTTTGCATCAGCCTCATGAAGGATCATGGTGCCGCGTGCTTGACGCTTCATCTTCTGCGAACGACGACGGAGATTGTGGCTAAGAAAAGCTGCAGATCCGCGAACTTTCCCTTTTGCGGTCACACGAAATCTTTTTTTCGCACCGCTCTTGGTCTTCAATTTGGGCATTTTAACCTCACTTCATTTAGGGTTAAACACATGCGTGATATATTTGCATCTGTTTTGATAACCGGCCAGGCAGCCCTTTTTCGGCCTGGACGCGGCGGTATTTTCAACGATTTGCGTTATACCAAAAAACGCCCAGAAATCAACCTAAATCGTATTTTATGCTGAATCCTAGCTTGGCAGAATGGTTTTGGTGTTACTTTCAGCCCCTATTTCGGCGCTAACACCATAATCATCTGCCGTCCTTCCATTTTTGGCATTGCCTCAATTTTTGCTTCTTCGTCAATATCTGTGCGCACGCGTTCTAGCAGTTGGCTTCCAAGCTCTATATGCGCCATCTCGCGCCCTCTAAAGCGAAGGGTGACTTTAACCTTATCACCAGCTTCTAGAAACTTACGAACCGCGCGCATCTTCACATCATAATCATGACTATCGATATTAGGGCGCAGTTTTATTTCTTTAACTTCAATGATTTTTTGCTTTTTACGGGCTTCAGAAGCGCGTTTTTGCGATTGGTATTTATATTTTCCGTAATCAAGGATTTTACATACAGGTGGGACTGCATTTGGTTGCAATTCAACCAGATCAAGGCCGGCCTCATCTGCTTTGCGTAACGCTTCATCCAAAGATAAAATTCCTAGTTGTTCGCCTTCGGAATCAATACAACGAACAGAAGCAGCTCTAATGGCTTCATTGATGCGCGGACCGTCACTCGCGGGTGGCGCATCTTGGCGTGGACGTGCTATAATCACTCTCCTTCTATAGTTAAACTTATGTAGCTCAATTTTCGGCACAAACCGTTCATGTCTGCACCCAAAATAATTTAGTGCCTACATTAGAATGTCTAGTCCTGTTAGCGTTAAATTTCAAGCTCTGTCTTGCTTTAAGTCAGGGGGGGTGGCCGCATCACACAGCATAGAGACAGCTTCCTCTACGCCTAGCACTTGCTGGCCGTCGGAACCGAGCTGGCGTATGGCTACGGTGCGGGCCTCTTCCTCACGTCCACCAACGGCCAGAATAAAGGGTATTTTTGCGGTCGAATGCTCTCTGATTTTATAGCCAATCTTCTCATTACGTGTATCTAATTCAGCCCGCAACCCCGCTGCCAGAGCCGCCTCATATACTTCTTTAGCATAGTCATTAGAGCTATCTGTTATCGATGCTATAACAAGCTGAACGGGTGACAGCCAAACAGGCATCCGCCCTGAATATTGCTCGATCAATATGCCTATCCAACGCTCAAGAGAGCCTAAAATAGCGCGATGCAGCATTACCGGGCGATGGCGATTACCGTCTTCTGCCACATATTCCGCATCTAGGCGCTCAGGCAGCACGAAATCCACCTGCAAGGTGCCGCACTGCCAATCGCGGCCAATTGCATCCCGCAAAACAAATTCCAGCTTTGGGCCATAAAAAGCCCCTTCACCGGGGTTCAAGGTGGTTTCTAACTCAGCTGCTTTGGTAGCATCTGCTAATGCTTTCTCAGCTTTATCCCAAGTTTCATCATCACCAGCGCGTACTTCCGGCCTGTCGGAGAATTTCACACGAATATCGGTAAAGCCAAAATCTGCATAAATTTCTTGCAGTAAATGACAAAAAGCAACTGATTCTGAATTAATCTGATCTTCGGTACAGAAAATATGCGCATCATCCTGCGTGAAGGCACGCACCCGCATAATACCATGCAAAGCCCCTGATGGCTCATTACGATGGCAAGAGCCAAATTCAGCCATGCGTAGCGGCAGATCGCGATAGGATTTAACGCCTTGGCGATAGATCTGCACATGCCCCGGGCAATTCATTGGCTTAAGCGCTAGGGTGCGATCTTCATTCGTCTCGGCGGTAAACATATTCTCGCCAAACTTATCCCAATGGCCAGAAGCTTCCCACAGGCTGCGGTCAACCAGCTGCGGTGTTTTAACCTCACTATAATGCGCATTATCAAGACGCCGGCGCATATAATCTTCAATTTCGCGGTAAAGAGTCCAGCCGCGCGGATGCCAAAAAACAGACCCTGCAGCTTCTTCTTGCAGATGAAAGAAATCTAGCTGGCGGCCCAATTTGCGGTGGTCGCGCTTTTCAGCCTCTTCCAGCATGGTTAAATAGTTTTTCAATTCCTTTTCAGATAGCCAAGCTGTTCCATAAATGCGTTGCAACATCGGCCGGTTAGAATCGCCGCGCCAATAGGCGCCTGCAACCTTCATCAGCTTAAAGGCATGCCCTGCTTTTCCGGTAGAAACCAGATGCGGCCCCCGGCAGAGATCAATGAAATCGCCTTGCGTATAGAAACTTACCGTCTCCTCTGCTGGAATAGACTCAACCAGCTCAACTTTGAACGGTTCATTCTTTTCTTTATAAAAAGCAACCGCCTCATCACGTGTCCAAACGCCGCGCGTAATTAGCTCATCACGGTCAACAATTTCATGCATGCGGGCTTCAATGCTTGCTAAATCTTCGGTGCTAAAGGGGTCTTCACGGTGGAAGTCATAATAGAAGCCATTTTCGATAGCAGGACCAATGGTTACTTGCGTACCCGGATACAGCTCTAACACGGCTTCAGCCATAATATGCGCGCAATCATGGCGCACAAGCTCTAGCGCGGCCTCACTATCCTTTGCCGTGATAAGCTGCAGCAGACAATCTGTTTCTATCGGACGGTTTAGATCCCAATCAAGGCCATCTACCTTTGCCGCCAGCGCAGCTTTGGCAAGGCCGGGGCCAATATCGCTGGCTATTGTCGCGGCAGTAACCGCTTCATCATATTGTCTTTTTGACCCGTCAGGCAGCTGAATAATGGGCATTCGTTAATCTTTCCTAAAACCACTAACTTTTCCAAAAAATGACCTAAGAGCGCGCTCAACGGTCAATTCTGCTTCATTTCTGCAAGAAATCTGCATAGATTGCTAGTGTTTTTTCGCACATTTGCGCCGTTGAAAAAGAAGCTTCGACATGCGCACGCGTACGTTTAGCCCAAATGGTGCGCTGACGTGGGCCAAGGCTAAGCGCTGCCTGCAAGCAACGAGTTAAATCGTTCACATCGCCCGGACGTGCTAGCCAGCCTGTCTCGCCTTCTATGATAGACTCGCAAGCGCCGCCATGGTTGAAGGCAACAACTGGCCTGCCCATGGCTTGCGCTTCTACGGCAACCCGGCCAAAAGGCTCTGGCACAATAGAAGGCATCGCCACCACGTCTGCTAGCATCAATGCAGCTGGCATATCATCTGTTCCATCTGCGATGCGCAAGCGCCCATCTAAACCTGTTTTAACTGCCAGCGCCCGCAAACGTTCAACAAATCGGCTATTTCCATCACCTGCCCCTAATAATAACAAGGTCACATCCTTTGCCTCAAGCTGGGCAACCGCCTCAATCAGCGGAATATGGCCTTTCCATTCTGTTGCTCTGGCAGGTAGCATGATAACCGGCCCATCATCTGGCAAGTTCAAGGTCTCAGACAGGCGCACAATCCGGTGCTGGCTCACTTGCGCTGGGTCAAAAACCGCCAAATCAACGCCGCGATGGATAACCGTGATTTCCTCTTCTGCTATCGCGTCAGCATAATGGACGCGTAAAACCGATTTGACATATTCAGAAATGGCAATCGTCTTATCTGCGCTCAACATTTTGCGATTATAAATATTTTTCAGAAAATTCTGCGGCACGAATTTAGAATGAATAGTCGCAACATTGTTAAGACCAAGCGATTTTGCTAGCGGCAGTGCTATCCATGCTGGCGCCCGCGAGCGCACATGCACAATATCAGCGCCAACACTTAACAAAACAGTTTTTAGTTTGCGCCGAACAGATGGCCATTTTAGCGGATTTTTAGTATCAACAGGCAGGATATAGACCTCAGCACCAGCCCGGCGAAGCTGATTTTCCATACGGCCCCCATTACAGACCACTACAGCCTTCCAGCCATTTTTGACAATCGCTTCTGCAATCTCAACCGTACCACGTTCCACCCCGCCCCTATTCATCTGTGGCACGATTTGAACAATGACAGGCTGGACGATATTTTTTACCGATGGCATAAATTGAGGTACTCTATAAAATTATGAATAACAGACCATGTTGCACAAGTGATACTCTGGTTAAAGAATAAGAGAAATAGCAAAAATGCCGGATCAAGAAAATATCGCCCCTACATCTTACCATAATCTGAAACAAGGCGGCAAACGCGCCTATCATGCCATTCATCAAGAACGCGCAAATGAGCAGAATCCGGGCATTATGTTTCTAGCTGGGCATGGCTCAGATATGCAAGGCAGTAAAGCGATTGCGCTAGAAAATATGGCAGATCGCCAGAACATTCCATTTCTGCGATTTGATTATTTTGGTCATGGCAGCTCTGATGGCCGCTTTCTAGATGGAAATTTATCGCGCTGGCTAGAGGATTGCACAGCGATGTTAGATGCGCTGACCAAGGGGCCGCAAATACTGGTTGGCTCCTCGCTTGGTGGCTGGCTAATGGTGCTTACCGCCCTGCAACGCAAAAGCCGCATCGCAGGTATGATTGGAATAGCGGCTGCCCCTGATTTCACTGAAACATTGATTTGGGATGCATTAACGCCAACCCAACAAGAGCAGATGAAAACAAAAGGACAAATAGCCCTGCCCAACCCCTATGCGGATGAGGATGTTATCTACCCCTATCACCTTATTGAAGATGGGCAGCGGCATCTGCTACTGAAAAATGAAATTGATTTAGATATTCCAGTTATCTTGCATCAGGGCATGCAAGATGGCGAGGTGCCTTGGCAAACTGCCATTCAGCTAGCCGGAAAATTAACTTCTAAAGACGTGCAAATAATTCTGGATAAGCATGCTGGGCATAGATACTCAGAAGCTGCACAGATAGACACTCTCATTGCCTCTGTCATAGCTATGCATCAAAAAATTTCATCTGGTTTAGCCAGCTACCGCTAGAAATCTAGATTGCTATAATGACTGGCTGGCGGCATACCGACCAGCACGTCTGAGAGAAGCGGGCGAAAACTAGGACGGCTTTTCAATTTCATATACCACAGCTTTGCTTCTGGATAACGCCGCCAATCAACATCGCCAAAATAATCCAACACCGAAATATGGGCAGCAGCCGCAAGGTCAGCCAAGCTGATATCAGGCCCGGCTAGCCAGCTATATTGCCCAGCCAGCCAATCTACATAACCAAGGTGGATTTGCGCATTTGCCAAACCCGCCCGCAATATCTGCGAGGAAGCGGCTTCACCAGATTGAAAGCGTTTAATGACACGCTCCCGCAGCAAGGGGCGCGTTACCTCTAGGGTGAATTTGCCTTCAAACCAGTCTATTAGGCGGCGCACCTCTGCACGCTCCCCTGCCTTTTCTGGCATCAGAAAATTTTCCTCGACAATATCTTCTAGCCATTCTGAAATCACCCGTGCACCAGAGACCACCCCATAATTTTCATCTTCAAATACCGGCAATTCACCAGCTGGGTTTAGGGCAAGAAGCTTTTCCTCACGAAGCCATGGCAACTGGGTTACCAGTTCAAGCTCCATTTTATATTCACCACATTGCAAACGGATAAATCGGCTGGATGCGGCAAGCGGGTAATGATGCAAAATGGCCATGCTTATATCTCGCTTTGCCTGTTTAGATTAGGCATCAGGGCCATCGGCCCGGGCAGATGCGTATCTTCTTGTTTGCGCTTTAAGGGCCGCGTTAGCAATTTATTCGGCGCAAGTGGACCCGGCCAGATAAACCTGCCTGTCTCGGCTTCTGCAAACCCAAACCGTTTATAATATTCCGGATCGCCTGATAAGATAACAAAGGACCACCGCCGCATTTGTTCTGCACGCCGCAGCCCATCACTGACCAATGCCCGCCCAAAGCCGCGCCCCTGTACTTCTGGCAGGATGGCCAGCGGCCCTAGCAGTAATTGCGGACGCCCCGCCACTGTAATTTCCCAGAAACGCAAAGAGCCGACAATATTACGATAGTCAGAAGCAACCAGACAAAGCTCATCAATGGGTTTGCCCGGGCGAAGCTTCCACACGGCCCGCCCTGCATGCTCGTCTGGGAAAGATAAAGAGACAAGGGCTTCCACCCGTTCTTTATCTAACTCACTTTGAATACGAATATCCACAGCCTCTCCAGCCCCTCATCCTAGACTTTTTGCTCGCCAGACTAGCACTGGCAAATAAGTCTGTACAGAGTTAGGCTGACTGTGCCGCCACCTCATTTTCGGAAACCGGTTGTGGCAGCAGACCCAAGACCTCGGTTGGCACCACATGCCAGAAATATTCGCTTTCTACTTCCCAGTTATTAAGCAGTCTTTTCGCCAACGCAGAATCTGTCTCAGACGCATGTAAGCCAATACGTTCTTCCAAGTAATCCTTCCAATAACCAGAAGATAACTTAGAGATATGCAAGGTTTCTGGGTTCGCCTTTGGCAAGAAGTTATTATCCCGGTCATAGATAAACGCCATACCGCCAGTCATACCCGCCCCAAAGTTTGAGCCGGTTTTGCCCAGAATAATGACCTCGCCACCTGTCATATACTCACAGCCATTAGAGCCGCATCCTTCAACAATCGCCGAAGCACCAGAATTGCGCACACAAAAGCGTTCGCCAGCCTGACCATTTGCCAGCAGCAAACCAGAGGTTGCACCATATAGAACCGTATTGCCGATGATGGTGTTATTTTCTGCAACATAGCTAGCAGACGGGCTTGGGCGAATGGTTATCATACCGCCAGAAAGCCCCTTACCAACATAGTCATTACCGTCACCAATAACATCCAGCCGCAGACCTTGCACCGCAAAAGCGCCTAGAGACTGACCGGCTGTTCCGCGAAGCAACGCAGTTATTTGGCCTTCGCGTAAGCCATCCATGCCAAACCGGCGCACAATATGCGAGGATAAACGCGTGCCGATAGCACGGGCGGTATTCTCAATATTATAGGTAAGCTGCATTTTACCACCTGATTGAAGCGCGGTTTCAGCATCCTTTACCATCTGCGCATCCAAGGTATCAGATACTTCAACACGGCCTTTACCGCCGCGATAGCCAGACCCGCCATTAGCCACAGCCTGAACCAGAACAGGGTTTAAATCCAAATCGTCCAGCGCCGCATCACCGCGTGATACTTGGGTCAGCAAATCGGTGCGCCCAATAACCTCGTCCAAACGCTTAAAGCCTAGTGATGCCAGAATTTCCCGCACCTCTTCCGCTACATGGGTAAATAGCTGCACCACTTTTTCAGGTGTACCTTCAAATTTAGCCCGCAGATCATCACGCTGGGTGCAGACTCCAACCGGACAGGTGTTTGAATGACATTGGCGTACCATAATACAGCCCATCGCAACCAAAGCAGAGGTGCCAATGCCATATTCATCCGCACCTAGCATTGCTGCCATAACGATATCACGGCCTGTTTTCAGACCCCCGTCTGTACGCAATACAACCTTATCCCGCAGACCGTTCATCGACAGCACCTGATGCACTTCAGACAGACCCATCTCCCACGGCATACCCGCATGCTTAATAGAAGATTGTGGACTAGCACCGGTGCCGCCGCCATGCCCCGATATTAAAATCGTATCTGCTTTAGCTTTGGCCACACCAGCGGCAATTGTGCCAATACCGGTAGAAGCCACGAGCTTTACACAAACCCGCGCCGTTGGGTTAATCTGTTTCAAATCATAGATAAGCTGCGCTAAGTCTTCGATAGAATAAATATCATGATGTGGCGGCGGCGAAATCAAGGTAACGCCCGGCGTTGAATGGCGCAGCTTTGCAATCAGGCCATTCACTTTGATGCCGGGCAGCTGGCCACCTTCGCCGGGCTTTGCGCCTTGCGCTACCTTAATTTCCAGCTCTTCACAATTATTCAGATATTCTGCTGTGACACCAAAACGGCCAGAGGCTACCTGCTTAATCGCGCTTGACGGGTTGTCGCCATTTTCACGCAGCTTAAAGCGTGAAGGGTCTTCCCCGCCTTCCCCTGAATCTGATTTTGCGCCAATACGGTTCATCGCAATAGATAGGGTTTCATGCGCTTCTGGGCTTAACGCCCCTAATGAAATGCCCGGTGATACCAGCCTTTTGCGGATATCCGTAATACTCTCAACTGTCTCTACAGAGATAGACTCATATTTACGTTCAAAATCCATTAGATCCCGCAAATTAACGGGCCCTTGGCGAGCCACCATCGCTGTATATTTTTTCCAACTTTGATAAGAGCCTGTATCACAAGCATGCTGCATGGCATGAATAATCTGGCCATCAAACGCATGCCGCTCGCCTGACTTACGGAAGCGGAAAAAGCCGCCAACTGGCAGATAACTGAGATTGGCATCGTAAGCCTGCTTATGTAACGCCATCAGCCGCGCCTGAATCCCGTTCAGGCCAATGCCAGAAATACGCGAAGACATAGGCGGGAAAAACTCTGCTACTAGCGAGCGAGAAAGGCCGAGCGCTTCAAAATTATACCCGCCGCGATAGGACGCAATAACCGAAATGCCCATCTTTGACATGATCTTCAACAGACCATCTTCAATAGCTTTGCGATAATTTGCCACCGCTTTAGACAGGCTTACCTCTTCAAGCAGGCCTTTTTGCTGGCGTTCAACAATCGTCCATTCTGCAGCATAGGCGTTTACAGTGGTTGCACCTACCCCGATGAGAACAGCAAAATGATGCACATCCAAGCACTCACCTGAAGAGACATTAACAGACGTAAAGGTACGCAATTGTTGGCGAACCAGATGCGAATGCACCGCGCCTGCCGCCAAAACCATTGGCAAGGGCACGCGGTCACTAGCGCTGTTTCTGTCGCTTAGCATCACATGCTCACACCCCCCGCGCACCGCCTGTTCAGCGTGGCTGCGGATACGGTCAAGGGCAGCTTTCATCCCCTCTGGCCCATCATCGACGCCAAAGGTACAATCGATCTCTACCGCTTTATCCCCTAGATGGTCTTTGATCGCGTGCCATTCAGCGTTGGTCACGACCGGGCTATCTAGAACCAGATGTTCGCATTGCTCTGGGCTTTCATCTAGAATATTACCAAGATTGCCAAGACGTGTCCGCAAGGTCATCACATGGCGTTCCCGCAAACTATCAATAGGCGGGTTGGTTACTTGCGAGAAATTCTGCCGGAAGAAATGATGCAGACCGCGATATT
>JAKMFL010000089.1 GCA_022425485.1 Alphaproteobacteria bacterium
TCCTGAGCCAGAGTCAGATTCAAATCTGGGTCATGCAATTTATGCCGATGCGTGCGCCGATAGCGTCTGTCGCGTGCGATAAAGGCCGCGGTTGCCGGCATTAACTGCATCAATCCCGCCGCTTTGGCACGGCTACGTGCAAGCGGATAAAAACCTGATTCTTTGCGAATAATGGCATGCAAAAGAGATTGGTCAATGCGCACTTCTGCCCCTGTTTTTAAATAAGGATAAAGGGCGCCAAGATAGGTAATACCTGTATCTGTCTTATAGATATCTGCCAGCCGAAAGGTCAGGCCGGGCATATTATGGAGCGCGGTAAATGCAATAAGAGAGCGCACATGCTTTGCGGGCATCTCTTCAAATAAATAGCGCAATTCCCGCGCTGCACGTGTCCAATCCCCGATTTGTAACAAGCCTAGGGCACGCTGACCGCCCTTTTGGGCTACCAGCCAATCCATAAAATCATCCTTGATACGCGGAAGCTTGAAATCAAGGCGGATAGACTGGCCAGAGGCTTCTATCGCCATCACGCCATAAAAGGTTTCTGGATAGGCCGTTGCCTTATTTAGATAAAAAACAGCCTCTAACGGAGAACCCGCCAACATAAACCCACGATATGCCCAGAACCCTGCCCCTGCACGAAGTACATCTGGGGCGCTTTCAATTTCAGCTAGCGTGCGAAAAAAGCTGGTTGCCAACTCATATCGCCCAGAACGCCAAGCCGCCAGACCGCCTGCCCAATAGCCCATATAGGCGCGCTCGCCCCCTTTGGCTATCGCTTGGCGTGCCGCCCGAACAGCTTTGTCATCAACACCAAAAATAAAATAGGCATGGGCAATCTCACCGCGTAAATGCCCTTCCTCTGAGGCTGTCAAATAACGCAAATTAGATGGCTCATCTAAAATTTCAACCGCCCCTGTTGGATAGCCGCGACGGATAGAACGGCGAATATCACGCGCAATTTTTGCGGTTGTTCGGGGCGAGGCTCTGCCTGACCAGCTTTCTGGAATATCTGCTCGAAAGCTTTGCGGGCGCGATAAACCAACGCCGTTCAAATATCCTTTTTTTGGGCTTCTCGCGGCTTTAGCCCCTTTTGGGCGTCTTCTGTCTGATAGCCATTTTATCCGGCTAGCCGTAGCGTGATCATTATATTTTTTGAGCCATTCTGAGAGCTCTGAAAAACTTGAGCGCCAAGCTGTGGGATGAAGGTATTTTTGGGCAAGCACATGCCCCATCAATAGCTGGTTATCTAGCTGTTTAATAAGCTTTGCAGCGCCTTTGATTTCCCCATCATCTTGCAGCGCAAAAATTTGTTGATAAAGTTCTGCATCACTAGCGGAAAGGGGGCGCGGTAATTCGCTGGCACTAGCCGCAGATACCGTCATAAATGATATTGGCATAAATGATATTGCCATAAATGATACTGGCAAAAAAACCAGCTTAATCAACAGCTGGGGGCAGAGGCGGCGCAGTATCTTCATGAACTTCACTTTCCTTAAAACGAGCTTACTTATTATATTTTTGCAATTGCAACAGGTCTAAAAAGGCCTGTTTTTTCATATTTGGCGCGCGCAACAGATACGCAGGGTGCAAACTAGGTAACACGGGAATAAGTAAGCTGCCATCCCCGGCGTCACTGAAATCAATTTCCTGCATCTGGCCGCGCAGTTTTAAAATACCCGTTTGCGTATTTAACAGCAATTTTGCCGAACTGCCGCCTAGCGCAAAAATAATCTTTGGCGCTGTTAGCTGGATATGGCGGCGCAGAAATGGCCATAAAAGTTGGGTTTCTTCTGGAGAGGGTGTGCGATTTCCAGGGGGACGCCATGGCAGAATATTAGTGATATAAACATTTTGTCTATCCATCCCTATGGATTTTAACATCTTGTCTAGCAATTGGCCTGCGCCGCCCACAAAGGGCAAGCCCATTCGGTCTTCATCACGGCCCGGTGCCTCACCAATAAGCATAATATCTGCTGCCGGATTTCCATCTGCGAAAACAAGGTTGCTAGCTGTTTTTTTCAAAGCGCAGCCATCAAACGCCTGTAGAGCAGATTTTAGATCCTCTAAAGTTGTAAGCGCGCTGAGATCCCCTGATCCCTCCTGACCCCCAGATCCCCCCCTATCAAGGCTATCAGATATCGATGCTGGATTTTCGGCATACTCTGTTGCCTGAAATGTTGCATGAGGTGTTGCTGAAGGCGTCTTTGGGGGCGTTGCCTGAGATGTAATGAGAGGCCTATTTTGGGGCAGATGCGCAGAATTTGATGCCGCAGAGGGGGTGGGTATCTTAGGCGTTTCCGCAGCATACAGCCCGATAGCCGTATCGCTCAGGGCGCAATCTATCCCTATATCTGCCTGCCATTTTAAGGCTGAAAGCAATTCATCTTTGGACTGATAAGACGCTGTCATTCCATTTTTTGTCCTGATAAGAAAATTCACGCCGATCAATAATGCCATAATTCGCTAGTCGCGTCTTGGTTAATCTGATAATTCTTCGGCAAAATTAAGGCATGAATTTTTGAAAAAAATCTATGTTGTCTCTTTACAGGCGGGGTAAGCTTAGCCTGAAATAAGAGGGAGCAAAAAGAGGCTTAAGAAATTTAAGGGGGTGATGATGGAACGGGAATCGATGGAATTTGATGTGGTTATTGTTGGCGGCGGCCCATCTGGGCTGTCAGCAGCTATCCGCTTAAAACAACTCGCCACAGAAAAGGGTGAGGATATTTCCGTCTGTCTGATAGAAAAAGGCAGTGAAATAGGCGCACATATCCTATCTGGCGCCGTATTAGAGCCGCGCGCCTTAAACGAATTATTACCAGATTGGAAAGAAAGAGGGGCGCCTCTGGATACCGCGGTGACGCAGGATAAATTTATATTCCTGACAGAGAAAGGCAGCTTTGGCCTGCCAACACCGCCGCAAATGCATAATAAAGGCAATTACATTATTTCTCTTGGAAATTTCTGCCGCTGGCTTGGCGAACAAGCAGAAGCGCTAGGGGTAGAAATTTATCCAGGTTTTCCAGCGGCTGGCGTTTTATACCATGAAGATGGTTCTGTGCGCGGGGTGGCAACTGGCGATATGGGCATTGGCAAGGATGGCGAGAAGACAGATGGCTTTATGCCGGGCATGGATTTATTAGCAAAACAAACCATTTTTGCCGAAGGGTGCCGCGGTCATCTAACTAAAACCCTGTTTGAGCAATTTGATCTGCGCGAGGGCAAAGATCCCCAAACCTATGCTATCGGCATTAAAGAGCTATGGGATATTGAGCCTGAAAAATCAAAACCGGGCACTGTCTGGCATTCTGTTGGCTGGCCGCTTAGTACCGATACTTATGGCGGCTCATTCTTATATCATTTAAAGGGTAATCAGGTGGCCGTTGGTTATGTGGTGGGGTTAGATTATTCAAACCCGCATCTCTCCCCTTTCGAAGAGTTTCAGCGCTTTAAAACCCACCCAGCTGTGCGAGATGTCTTTGAAGGGGGAAGGCGTGTTTCTTATGGTGCACGTGCGCTAAATGAAGGCGGCTTCCAGTCTGTTCCGAAATTAACCTTTGCTGGCGGGTGTCTGGTTGGATGTACAGCTGGATTTTTGAATGTGCCAAAGATCAAAGGTACCCATACCGCGATGAAATCCGGCATGCTAGCTGCCGAAGCGGTATTTGATATGCTGGCCTCTGCAACCCCTGCAGCAGAACCGAAAAATTATGCAGAAAAGATAGAATCCTCATGGCTATGGGCAGAGCTTTATAAGGTGCGCAATATTCGCCCAGCCTTTGCCAAGGGATTATGGCTAGGCATGGGGTATGCGGCTCTGGACACCTACCTGTTTCGAGGCAAAGCACCTTGGACCTTCCACCATCATAGCGATCACACCTCCTTGAAGCCTGCTAGCGAAGCGCCTGTTATTACCTATCCAAAACCTGATAATATTGTCAGCTTTGACCGCAATTCATCTGTTTATCTGTCAGGCACAAACCATGAAGAAAATCAGCCTGCCCATTTGCAGCTTATAGATACAACTGTGCCGGTGGCGCATAACCTTGCGATTTATGATTCCCCAGAGCAGCGCTATTGTCCGGCAGGCGTGTATGAAATTGTGCGTGAGGATGACGGGGCAAACCCGCGCTTGCAAATAAATGCGCAAAATTGCGTGCATTGCAAAACTTGTGATATTAAAGATCCAACTCAGAATATTCGCTGGGTAACCCCTGAAGGGGGCGGTGGGCCAAATTATCCGAATATGTAGGGCTATTCTGGAAGGCAAGCCACAGGATAAACGGGGCCAGAATCAGAATCGCGAACCCCGCCTTATTCAGGTTACAGCTTTTTTGGATCAGGTGGTAATCCCGCCTGTAATAGATTGACCCGACTGTAATAAATTAATCCGCCTGCAATAAATGAAATGGTGCATAAGGTTTCACGGGAATTCAGCATGAACGCATCATCTATTTTTCTGTCATTGAAGAAAGCCTTACCTGTTCGCGCAAGCGCCTTTCTTGCTAGCCTGCTATATATTCTTGGCGCATGTCAGGCAGAAAATCTAGAGCAGGGGGGCGCTGTAAACCCTGTGTTGCTGGCCCCTATATCTGGCCAAGCACGCCAAGAGCCGCCCGCGCCGCCAAGCTTTGCTGGTCAGTTTTTAGCCGCCCGTTATGCGCAACAGATTCAGGATAATGCAGCTGCTTCCAGCTTTTTCAGTAACGCGCTGCGCATTGGCCAGACAGATGAAGTGCTGCTGCGATATAGTTTCATTAATCATTACCAGAATGGCAATTTAGGCGAAGCTATCAGCTTAGCACGAGAGTTTGAGCGTCTAAGTATTGATTTTGGTCTGGCGGCAGAACCAGCCATTGCAAAAGCAGTCCAAAACAGGGATTGGCAGGCGCTAATCGCGTTATCTGAAAAAATTGAGGTTAGCGATGATTTTTATCTGCTTGCTGGCGGCTTGCGTGCGCTTGCCTATATTGGGCTAGATCAGCCAGAAACAGCGCTTGGCCTTCTGCATGAATTAGAGGGGTTTATTGCGGTATCAGATACAGCCCAAGAGACAGTGATATTGCTTTTAGGTGGTTATATTTTTGAATATTTGGAAAATAAGGAAGAAGCGACACGCTATTTTCGGCAAGTGCTGGCCAAAAGTCAGGATGAATATATTACCCTTAGTGCCGGTGCTGGATTATGGCGGCAGGGCAAAAGCCTGCAAGCGGAAAATCTGTGGCTAACGGGTCTTGCCGCAGATGCTGCCCCGTTAACGCTGATAGCCAAAATGCGCAACCATACGAGCACCGTCTCTCATGCCCCGACCTTAGATAAAATTATCGCGCAGTTCCTGTTTGATACAAGCTGGCTGTCTAAGGATAGCTATCATAAAAATTTAACTATCGCGCGTGCCCATCTAGCCATTTCCATCAACCCCGATTTAGATGCCGCGCATATGGCGCTAGCTAAATGGTATCTGAATGCCAACAACATCAGCCGTGCAGAAACGCATTTGAACAGCATAAATGAGGACGCGCCTCTCGCCTTGCGGCGGCGTCTTCTGCAGCTCGCTCTGGCAGAGGAAACAGGCAAGACAGCCGAGGCTCTGGCTAATCTGAACATGGAATTGACGTCAAATGAAGATGTTTCAGCAGATGCGCTGGCAACCTCGATGAAAATAGAAAAGGGCCTTCTTGCGCAGGCTGGCGGAGATATGTGGCGGCGCAACAATGCCTGTATAAAGGCCCTTCCTTTCTATCAAGTCGCTTTGGATAATGGCTTGGATAGCTACCGCCTGCATCGAAGTTTGGGAATTTGTTTTGAGCAGACAGAAAATGATGCACAGGCAGAACAGGCACTGCTAAGAGCCATAGAGCTTAATCCAAATGATGCGATTTCCCTAAACTATCTGGGTTATTGGTGGGCCGATGAAGGCCGGCACCTGCAAAAGGCCATTACACTGATTAAAAAAGCGGTGCGCTTGCGACCCCATTCTGGCTATTATGCCGATTCGCTAGGCTGGGTATATTATCGGCAAGGTGCTTTTAATGAAGCCGTA
>JAKMFL010000020.1 GCA_022425485.1 Alphaproteobacteria bacterium
CATGTTACGGTGCCGCAAATCGGGGCCATGTACAAAGGCGACTTTGCGCGCAAATCTACCCTTTCAGATTATGGATTTCGCCTGCCTTCTTGCCTCGATAATCGGCCGCTTAAATTTGAAGAGTGGGAACAGTTTCGCCCGCAAACTATCTATGTATCCGCTACGCCCGGCACATGGGAGCTAGAGCGCACTGGCGGCGTCTTTACCGAACAGATTGTGCGCCCGACCGGCCTGATAGACCCGGTTTGTCTTGTTCGCCCTACAGAAACACAAGTAGATGATATTATTGCTGAATGCCGCGACGCCGCAGAAAATGGTACCCGCGTTTTGGTCACCACCCTAACCAAGAAAATGGCCGAAGCGTTAACGGAATATATGCATGAGGCCGGCATCAAAGTGCGCTATGTGCATTCAGATGTGGACACGTTGGAACGGATTGAGATTATCCGTGATTTGCGCCTTGGCGTGTTTGATGTTCTGATCGGTATTAACCTTCTGCGTGAGGGGCTAGATATCCCAGAATGCGCCTTAGTGGGGATTTTGGATGCGGATAAAGAGGGCTATCTTCGCTCGCGCACTTCGCTTGTCCAGACCATTGGCCGCGCGGCGCGAAATGCCGAAGGGCGGGTTATTCTCTATGCGGATAGAATAACCGATTCTATGCGCTATGCGCTGGATGAGACAGAGCGTAGACGTACCAAGCAGCAAGAATGGAACGAAGCGCATGGCATCACGCCGCAGACTATCAAAAAGGATATTGCCGATATTCTGGATTCTGTCTATGAGCGGGCTGACCATGTGAATGTTAAAGCGGGAACTGGCGATATTTTAGTCGGCAAGGATATTAAGACCATCATTGCCGAATTTGAAGGCAAGATGCGTGAGGCGGCTGCCAATCTGGAATTTGAAGAGGCTGCCCGCTTGCGAGATGAGATTAAACGCCTTGAGGCAAAAGAACTTGGCCTTGATGCCCCGGGCATGCCAGCTTCCATTGCTAAATCCCGCCAAAAAACAAACAAGGCAGAAATAGACGCCCCTATCCAGCCGCCTTCCGGCAGGCGTCCGCGGCGCTAAAAGAGGCGTCCATCCCCCCCTTTAATAATCGCCTTAATTTGGGGCTGCCTCAATATGGGGCTTAATTCGGTTCTTAACTCGGCTCTTAGACCATTGAATGCAAGCCGATAGAATTACCCTCCGTATCGCCAATTATGGCAATGAACCCATGCTCGCCAATATCTGTTTTAGGCACGTAAACAGGCATATCTTTTGCCTCAGCCCATTTCGTGCGCTCCCCGCAATCTTGCACCTCAAAATAGACAAGCGTGCCTTGTGGATGGGGGCTTCGCATCTCATGCTTAATAAGCGCGCCTGTAGCGCCTGATTTATCCTCATCCATCGGGAAGATCCACATATCCATGCCTTCCATTTTAGCAGGTTCTAGCGCTATGGCTAAAAGCGCTTCATAGAATGCTTTTGCACGTTTCATATCCTCAACATAAATTTCAAACCACACGACTGGATTATATTCCATAAGGTTGCTCCTTTTTACATTGTAATTGGGTAAAATGTGCATTGAACCTTTAGGGTAAACCCGTTAATCTTTGCCAACAAATTTATGTCAAATTTCATGTCAAAAAGAGCAGCCTTTGATGCTGACCAACCTATTTATTATTTTTTGCGGGTTAGCTTTACTCCTGGGCGGCGGCACCCTTCTTATTCCCGGCACTATCGGGCTTGCTAGGCGTTTCAATATTCCAGCGCGAATTGTTGCGTTTGTCATTGTTGCTGGCGGCACTTCAGCACCAGAATTACTTGTCTCTGTAAATGCGGTGCTTCAGGATAGCCCCGGCATAGCGTGGGGGAATGTGCTGGGATCAAACCTAGCTAATAGCCTGTTGGTTTTGGGGCTAGGCGCATTGGCCGCGCCTATTATCACCAGCGACAGCGTGACCAGATGGGATTTGAAATTCCTGCTTTTCATAAGTTTATTTATTTTTGCAATATTGGCGCTTGGCATTTATGCGGGCAGTGCTGGCATCGCGGTCAGCCTTATTCTTATCGGTAGCTATTTACTCTATCTTCTGCGGATGCTGCGGGTACAACAGGGCGAGCCGGAAATAGATGAAATACCTGAAAAGCGTTCATGGAAAACAGCCCTTTTTTATAGTTTTGGCGGCATTGCAGCGCTTATCTTTGGCGCGGAGCTGTTTGTTAATGGGGGGATTGCCCTAGCGAGGCTTTCTGGTTGGAGCGAAGCGTTTATCGGGCTTACCATTATTGCTATCGGCACCTCCTTGCCTGAAATTGTTTCAGTTGGGGCGAGCATCTTGCACAAGCGCGGGGATATCGCACTTGGCAATGTGATGGGATCAAACCTCTTCAACTTGCTTATTGCCCTAGGCGGCGCCGGGCTGTTTGGCAGTCTTGTTATCGACATAGAGCTGGTAGTGTTACCCATGATGTTGGTGGTGCTTGTCAGCGTGATGCTGCTTATTTTCAGCTATCGGGAAAAACCAATTTCTGCTAGGTGGGGAGTTGTTTTTATTGGATTTTATCTATGCTTCTTAGGGCTAGAAAGCATGATGAGCGCAGCTTAGTTGTACACATCTGTCACAAATGGAACATATTTAGAGAAAGGCAGGCCTTAAATTGATAAAAAAAAGCGATATTTTCTGATTGCATTTATATAAAATATTGATTTTATTGATTTTTAATAATTTGCCTAATTCTTAGGCAAAAATGTGAAACCGACCGTATTCTGCGCCTCACAACCCTATCTGGGGAAAATATGCACAAGGTTATCCACAGGTTGAGGGGATAAAAAATCAGAACACTCCGCAGTAATTTTTTCCGATTCCCTGCTTATTACAAAAGACTAAACCTTTTGGCTAGAAACGAAATCAACCTTTGGCGCATCGGCAGAAACATACCCCCTTGCCCATTAGGCAGAATGATACCACATTATCAGTTATGAGCACATCAGATATGCAAAATACAGCCCCTAGTCCGCCCTTAATTGAGCCAGACTTTGCAACCGGGCTAGGTTTTCTGAAATCGAAAATAAAGACATTGCCACATCAACCGGGCGTTTACCGGATGTTTGATGCGGCAGATAACTGTCTGTATGTTGGCAAAGCACGGCATCTGGCGCGGCGCGTGACCAGCTATACCCAGCCTAACCGGCTCTCGAACCGATTAATGCAAATGGTGGCAACAACTAGGCGGCTGGAAATCACGGTTACCAATTCAGAAGTAGAAGCGTTATTGCTGGAATCAAATCTGATTAAGCAGCATCGCCCGCGCTTTAATATTCTGCTTAAAGACGATAAAAGCTTTGCCCATATTTTGATAACGGGTGACCACCCTTTTCCGCAGATGACGAAACATCGCGGTGCGCAAAAACGCAAAGGGGAATATTTTGGCCCCTTTGCCTCCGCAGGCGCGGTAAACCGAACGCTTTCTTCGCTGTCGCGGGCCTTCTTACTGCGGAATTGCAGCGATAGCTATTATGACGCACGCTCGCGCCCCTGCTTGCAATATCAGATTAAACGCTGCACCGCCCCTTGTGTGGGAATGGTCAGCGAAGCAGATTATGCCCAGCAGGTTACCGCAGCAAAGAGTTTCTTGTCTGGCCAGTCCCCTGCCGTCCAACGTGATTATGCCAAAGCCATGCAGGCTGCCTCAGATACGCTAGATTTCGAAACCGCTGCTATTTGGCGTAATCGTATCCGCGCCCTTACCGCTATTCAGGCTAATCAGGATATCAATATGCATGGTCTAGGGGATGCTGATATCATCGCCTTACATCGCAGTGGCGGCCAGTCTTGTGTGCAAATTTTCTTTATTCGCTCAGATACGAATTTTGGTAATGCCTCTTATTTTCCAAAACATGAAGCTGATACGGATAGCAAAGATGTTTTAGCTGCCTTTATTGGCCAGTTCTATGATGAGCGGATACCGCCTAGCAAAATTCTGGTCTCTGATTTACCAGCGCAGGCTGAATTACTCGCAGATGCCCTCTCGCAGACGGCCGACAGAAAAGTTGAAATCACCACCCCACAACGTGGCACACGCCGCCAATTAATGGCAAATGCTATTAAAAATGCCGAAGATGCGCTTGCCCGCCATCAAGCAGATTCAGCCTCACAAACACGCCTATTAGGCGAGCTAGCCGATACCTTTAGTCTGGACGCCCCTCCAGAGCGTATCGAAATTTATGATAACTCACATATTCAAGGGGCGCATGCTATCGGCGCAATGGTAGTCGCTGGGCGTGAGGGGTTTATCAAATCTGCCTACCGAAAATTTAACATGAAATCAGAAGGCCCACATGCGGCCACTACTGGTGATGATTTTGCAATGATGCGCCAAATGATATATCGGCGGTTTGAACGCGCCCTCAAAGAAGACCCCGATCGCCAGCTTACCAGCTGGCCAGATTTACTGCTTATTGATGGTGGCAAAGGCCAATTAAGTGCCGTACATGAGGTAATGGATGCATTAGGGCTGGATGATATTGCCGTTGTGGCAATCTCCAAAGGCCCAGATAGAAATGCAGGCAAAGAGCAGTTCCATATCCGTGGCCAGAATAGTTTTACCCTGCCTATGGACAGCCCTTCCATGCATTTTCTGCAACGGCTTCGGGACGAATCACACCGTTTTGCTATTGGCACACACCGCGCTAAACGCACGAAACAGGCGCTGACCTCGCCGCTGGATAATGTGCCGGGCATTGGTGCGAAACGGAAAAAAGCTTTGCTTACACATTTTGGCTCTGCGCGGGCGGTATCGCGTGCTGGTGTACGCGATCTTGCCGCGGTAGAGGGCATATCAGAAGCGATTGCTACCCGCATTTATGACTGGTTTCATCAAGCCGGTGCGTGAACATCCCCTGCCGCTATCAGATAAGATATTTATGCTAAAAAACCTATTTTCGGTCTTTAATTATTGGTTTACCGCTTATTTGTTAGTTTGGATACTGGACGCAACTGCTTAGCCTGATTAAAACAGACATAAGAAGCAGCCTACTAGGGCGGTATGAATGTATGTTTTATTTAACCCAAGCATTAACAACAAAGAGATGAGCGCTAAGGGATGCTAAAAAACCTACCCAATGTCATCACCTTCATCCGCATTGTTCTGGCGCCTGTTATCGCCTTTATTCTGTGGCAGCCGCAAAGTGCCTATTTAGGGGCGCTCGGGCTTGCGTTATTCTGTTTTGCTGGATTTAGTGACTGGCTAGATGGGTGGCTAGCAAGGCGGTTAAATACCGTATCATCAGTTGGCCGGATGTTAGATCCCATCGCGGATAAGTTGCTCATCGCGGCTTGCCTACTTGCCTTTGCCGCGCAGCGCGGTGCAGATCTGTTGTTCCTCGCACCTGCTCTGGTCATCATTTTCCGCGAATTTTTGGTATCAGGGTTGCGCGAATATCTGGCCGGCACAAAGGTAAGCGTGCCTGTATCCCTTGCCGCAAAATGGAAAACCGCTATCCAGATGACCGCTATAGGCTGTTTGATTGCCCTGCCTGTATTTCCAGAATTTAGGTGGCTTGATACGACCGGCCTTATTCTTTTGTGGGTTTCAGCTGCGCTTACCGTGCAAACCGGGCTTGCCTATTTTCAGGCCAGCGCTTCCCATTTCAAATCTTAAAATCCCTGCTTAGCGGCCATTCACCAAATCTGCGTAACCTTGCACAAACTCACGTGTCAGCACATCAGGCTTAAAGTGATACTCCCCAATTTGCGAAACCGGGGTTACCTCGGCAGCTGTTCCGGTAAGGAAACATTCTTTAACCTTTCCCAACTCCTCTGGTTCCATATGGCGCTCAACCACTTCCACGCCTTTTTCTGCGGCCATTTCAATAACCGTCTGGCGGGTAATCCCGTTCAGAAAACAATCCGCTAGCGGGGTATGCAATTTACCGTCTTCCATCAGGAAAAAGACATTCGCGCCCGTAGCCTCAGCGATATAGCCGCGATAATCCAGCATCAGAGAATCTTGGAAACCATTTTTCTCTGCGTGATGCTTTGATAGGGTGCAAATTGTATATAGCCCAGCTGCTTTGGCATGAACGGGGGCTGATTCTGGGGATGGCCGGCGCCAGCTAGAAATATCTAGCGTAATACCCTTCATCTTTGTTTCAGGGTCGAAATAGCTTGGCCATTGCCAAGCCGCAATAGCGAGATGGATGGTTGTTTGCTGGGCTGAAATTGCCATCATTTCCGAACCACGCCAGCAAAATGCGCGCACATAGCCATCAATGATTTCATTCGCTTTTAAAACCTCATCCTTTAGCCTATCCATCTCCTCATCGCTGACCGGCAAATCGAAATCCAAATATTGGCAAGAGGCACGCAGTCGCTCAGTATGAGCACGCGATTTAAAAATTTTACCGCCATAGGCCCGCTCCCCCTCAAAAACCTGAGATGCATAATGCAGAGCGTGGGTTAGCGTATGGGTTTTGGCATCACGCCATGAGATCATCTCTCCATCCATCCAGATAAAGCCGTCTCGATCATCAAACGGAATTAAGCTCATAGCGCTCTCCCCAAGGGTTTTATTATTCTTTATTGCCAGCAGCCTTTTAGGATAGCCTGCTAAAATTGTTTAAATCTGTCGAAAACCACCCAAAATGCATAATTTTCATCAAAATTCTTTATTTTTTTAGCAGTATCATTATTATTGGTCAACATGGCTGACATAAATCAAATGCATAAAACTTCACCACGCGCTCAAAAGAGCCTGTATTTACGCAAGCAGGATTTGCGGCGTGGGATCGAATTGATGTTTTTTGCCTATCGTGATTTTACAGGTGAAGCCGATGATATTCTCTCGCGTCTTGGATTGGGGCGCGCTCATCACCGGGTAATTTATTTTGTTGGTCGCCAGCCCAATATGACGGTAAGCGACCTGTTATCTATCCTGAAAATTACCAAACAGAGCTTATCACGCGTGCTCTCGCATCTCGTTGCAGAGGGATATATTCATCAAGAACAGGGGGCGCGTGACAAACGCCAACGCCTGCTATCCCTGACCGAAAAAGGTCTTGTGCTTGAAGAGAAATTAACAGACGTTCAATGCAAACGATTTGCCAGCGCCTTTAGTGCATGCGGCGGTGACGCTGTAGCTGGTTTTCAAGATGTTTTGGCTAATTTAATTAATGAGGATGAGCGTGCTGATTTGCGTAAACGTTATCCGGATTTATTTGAATAATGACACAGACGGCGCCTCATATTCTGGTGATCGATGATGACGAACGTCTTCGTGATTTGCTGAGCCGTTTTCTGCAAGAAAGCGGCTTTTTAGTTAGTGGCGCAGAAAGTGCTGCACAAGCCCGAAATATTATGAGAAATATGCAATTTGATTTGCTGGTCATTGATGTAATGATGCCCGGTGAAACCGGGTTAGAACTGCTTGCCGAAATCCGCAAAGCTTCCAGCATTCCAGCTCTATTTTTAACGGCTATGAATGAAACCGAAAACCGCATAGATGGGCTAGAGGTTGGGGCAGATGATTATATCGCCAAGCCTTTTGAGCCACGAGAGCTGATTTTGCGTATCCAACGCATTCTAGACAGGCAAAATGTGCACGCAAATGCAGGTGTGGTGAAATTCGGCACCTTCAGCTTTGACTGTGAAAGCCGCGTGCTAAGCGAGGCAGGCCAGCGCATCCATATCACAACAGCAGAGCAGGATTTATTGACCTGTTTTGCCAGCGCCCCTAATCAGGTGCGCTCGCGCGACGATATCTCAGACCAGCTAAAGGGCCGCATGAAAGGCCGTTCAATCGATGTTGCGGTGGCCCGCCTCCGCACCAAACTAGAAGCAGACCCGCGTTTCCCAGTTTACCTGCAAACTACCAGAGGAAAAGGCTGGTTGCTGCGAACCAATTAGAAGATAATTAGACTTTTGCCTGCAAGCCGCCAGATTGCTATGCTAATAACAGCTATGAGACAGCAGGATATTTAGACCAACATGCAGCTACGCGATTACATGCCAAAGACGCTTTTTGGGCGAATGTTGGGCATTATTTTGGTGCCAATGATTCTTGTGCAGATTGTCACCGTGTTCATTTTTTATGAACGGCACTGGGATTCTGTCACCCGGCAAATGGCCAATAGTCTTGCAGGTGAAATCCAGCTGCTGGTAACCCAGGCAGGCGCAAGCTTTAATACAGCAGATCTGCCGGCTCTCCAACAAGATGCAAGGCAATATTTTGGCTTTCGCCTTGCCTTCAGGGAAGCCGAAATCCTGTC
This sequence comes from Alphaproteobacteria bacterium, assembly GCA_022425485.1. Lineage (GTDB taxonomy): Bacteria > Pseudomonadota > Alphaproteobacteria > Puniceispirillales > Puniceispirillaceae > JADHLI01. Next base: position 8,258 of record JAKMFL010000020.1, read on the forward strand.
AGGAGAATCTTTAGACACAGCGCCTGAAAGCTATGCAGAGGAATCTCTAACCAACAGCCTGAAAACGCGCATCGACTTTCCTTTCTTATTGGATTTAAACAGCAGCCAAGATCGTATCGCGATAGATGTACAACTTGCAAATGGCATCTTGCATATTTCGGCCGGCCGCAAACGAATAATCAGCTCAACGGGGTGGACATTTCTTGGCTGGACAATTGGCACCTCTATCATCTTATTTTCCATTGCGCTGATTTTTATGCGGGCGCAAGTCCGGCCTATTCGCCAGCTTGCTTATGCAGCGCGGCAATTGGGTCTAGGCAGACAAACTGATGCATGGCAGCTCTCTGGTGCGAAGGAGGTAAGGCTGGCAGGCCGTGCTTTTCAGGCTATGCGCCATCGGATCAATCGGCAAATATCTGAGCGAACCGCGATGCTGGCAGGGGTCAGCCATGATTTGCGAACCCCCCTCACACGTATGCGCCTGCAAATGGTCATGATGGATAGAAATACAGAAACAAAGGCCCTTGAAGAGGATATTCTAGAACTAGAACAAATGATCGATGGCTATTTGGCTTTTGCCAGAGGCGAGGGTGAAGAAACAGCCAAGAAAGCGAGTATACCAGCGTTACTGGGCCAGCTTATCTCGCAATATGAACGCAGTAATCCGGGGCAATTGCAATTTGATGAGACAGATGCAGATATCCCAGATTTGAGCATGCGCCCACAAGCCATAAGGCGCGCATTAGATAATCTAATTGGGAATGCGATGCGCTATGCAAACAAGGCTGAGGTTAGGGTGAAAGCGCGTAGTGATAATATATTTATCTTTATTGATGATGACGGGCCGGGCATTGAGCCAGAATTTCGTGCGGATGCTTTACGTCCCTTTGTGCGATTAGAGGGCTCACGCAACCGCAGTACGGGCGGCACCGGGCTAGGACTTGCCATCGCCAGTGATATCATTTTAGGTCATGGCGGTGAGATGACATTGGATGACTCCCCGCTTGGCGGTTTGCGGGTGACCGTCCAACTGCCTATCTAGTAAGGGCAATTAAGAAGATATAAGGTTAATGGAGGCGCGCGCCTTCCTCAACCTCATCATCAGGGCGCACCAGCATAATAGCCCCGTCACTATCGCTTACTCCCAGTGTGAGAACTTCAGACATAAAGGGGCCAATTTGACGCGGCGGAAAGTTTACGACGGCCAATATTTGTCGCCCCATTAGCGCATCTGCATCATAAAGATCTGTAATTTGTGCAGATGATTTTTTAACGCCAATCTCGCTACCAAAGTCAATTTGTAACTTCCATGCAGGCTTTCTAGCCTCTGGAAAGGGTTGAACATCAATGATGCGTCCCACGCGGATGTCTACTTTTAAAAAGTCATCAAAATTGATCATCGCGGCTGCCCCCATCTTCGCCAGCAATCCCGTTATCTGATACCCTCTCACCCGCAGACCCTTCCTCTGGCAGTAAAACACGCAAACTTATCGCCCATTCTGCTGCAGTCTTCAGATCCCTATCTAGGGTTTTTAGCGTTTTTGCTAGGTCCGGGCTATCATCGCGTTGCCATGCGGTACTTGCCTTTAAAAATACCCCGCACACGCCTTTCAGCCGCGCGGTTCGCGTAAAACCAGAGACATTATCCCCGCACAAGCTTAATAGGCGGTCAACAAAACTCTCTAAATTTGTAGCGAGCATCAATCCTAATGTGGGCTGGCGAAGACAGGCTTTGGCAACAGATTGAAGAGCAAGTCGTTTATCTGCATAAGTTTCAAATCTTTGGGTTAGCCCCTCTAGCAGCTTTTCATGCATAGACGCGCTTTCATCATCTGCAAAATCAGCAGCAGATTGTGCCAAGACGCCATCATCTATTTCCTGCAAGGCCGAATACAAAACACGCTCTATAGACCCAGCAGCAAGCACCGCTTGGGTATGACTAATGCCCGCCTCATCAGCAAGTGCGTGTAAAGTCAGTTGCAGATAATCACGCCCAGCCAAAGCAGGCCACAATGCCTTGCGCAAAGCGGCAGCATCCTGATGTTTTTGTGCATAAGCCTCTGCCATCTCAATTCCTGCTGATTTTTATATTCGCTATATTTGATATGGGGCGATATCGCAGGTAAGGCAAGCATTTTTCGAGGCTGGGCGCGCTTCCAATTTAGCCTTGCGCATCTAATTCAGCTGCCCGTCTAGCCGCTGCTGTTAGCGCGTCATCTAGCAAATCTGCCATCCGATCATCTGTCATCAAAACAGATAAAGCTGCTGCGGTCGTGCCGCCTTTAGAGGTAACATTTTCCCTAAGGATTGCGGGTGGAGCAGCATCTTCTGCCATTAAGGCGCCTGCCCCTTTTATGGTTTCGATAGCTAATTGCATGGCCATATCAGCTGGAAGACCCAGCCGCTGCCCTGCCGCCGCCATTGTCTCTGCAAGCAAAAATACGTAAGCAGGGCCAGAACCTGACAAAGCGGTTACCGCATCCATCAGTTTCTCATCTTCTAGCCTAACCACACTGCCACATGCGCCTAGCAATTGTTCTGATAATGCTGAAACCGCAGCTGCTACTTGGTGCCCAGCAAAAAGCGCGGTAATCCCCATGCCGATAGCGGCCGGCGTATTTGGCATCGCCCGTAGGATTTTTGCCTCGCCGCCCAGCATTGCGGATAGTTTCTGCGTGGATAGGCCAGCAGCAATCGACAGCCAGCTCGTATCCGCCCCGCCTAAAAACCTAGCCTCTTCTAAAACCGCCGCCATCATTTGTGGCTTTACAGCAAGCACAACCAGTTCAGGCACAAACCCATCTGGAAATTCGGAAAGGCTATTATAAAAATAGGTGTTAGAGTTGGCTAGTTCTGGTGCGTCTAGCATCGGTTCAATCACGTGAAATTCGGCTGTTAATTGGGTATCTTTTTGCCAGCCAGCCAGCATCGCGCTGCCCATTTTGCCGCATCCGATTAAACAAATTTTTCGCATTAATCTTACCTATATTATCGGCGATTGCAGGCTAAGAATAGCCCCGCATTATCGCACCAGTCTTATTATGGGTTGTCAAGGCAGCCCTCGGCGCGCTCACGCTTCGCCCATTGCCGGTGTCATCACAAGGCTAGTTGCAGCAATATCTTCAGGCATGCGCCCATAGACAAGCTGACATAAAACTGGGGCCGCCTGCTCACACTGCCCAAGCAGCACATCTACCACATCCTCAATTTGCTCAGGTGTGGCCCCGCCAGCACCGCGAAGCGGCAAACGACATCGTAAGATAATATGCCTGCGATCTGGTGATAGTTGGAAATGACCTAAATAAAGCTCTGTGTTTAATTCTGCTAGCAGGCGCTGTACAGACAGCTCATCCTTGCGGTCTACCAGAACATCTAAACGTGCTTCGACATTTAGGACTTCGGTATCAGCGTGCCAGTCCGCCAATAATTGATAATGCCCCCAACGCCCGGGCACATCGGCGAGTAACGCATGCGCACTTGTTTTCTTCAAAAACCAGTCTTGCGCTATGACAAGCCGCGACACCAATTCTATCGGGTCTTCTAGGACCATTTCTTCATGTGCGTTCCGTAAAGACATCTATATTGTCCAGAAAAGGGCTTGAGATGAAACAAATTCTGCCCCTACGCTGTCCTGTCAGACCTGTCTCGAAGCCAATAAGGACGTTTTTAGGACAAGGAAGCACAGCAAAAAAACCATACCTCTCTCTTTCCTATCTAGACAAAAAAAGAAATAGCTACAACACAAAATATTGTGGATAAGTTCGGGCACAACCACATTCACTAGTAGTTTTTGCCTGTTTTTCGGTGATTCCCCTCCTAGATATGGAGGGTAAATTTTATTGCCGTTTACCTTTACTTTTTCTTAGCCGCGGCACGTTTCGGCTTTGCAGGCTGTTTTACCTGTGCCTCTAGGCTTGCGATTCGCGCCGCAAGCGCGTCCACGCGGGACATTAACGCTTCAAAATCTTCTTGTGTCACCATACCAGATGCGGCTTGAGAACGCTCAGTTCGGCTCTGGCGCATCATCTGAACATCATCACGCATCGTCCCTAACGCAGAAGCAGCGCCATTTGCCATTTGTGCCAGATCAGAGATGATATTTCCGCGTGGTTTCATGATAGCCGCCTTTTCAACCAACATTATTTATTCTTACTTAAAAAAATATAGAGCAATGCGCTGTTAAAATCCACTCTACCGCCCTTTATTGCCTGCTATAATAGATGTTTATCAGTAGAGAGAAGTCCTTAAAGGGGCTATATATAGATTAGGATTAGGTGATAAAGGGTTAAATGCGCATGCAAAGCCAGCTATTTACATTTCCAAATATTGACGCCGTTGCCTTTTCTATTGGCCCGCTAGACATTAGATGGTACGCGCTTTCCTATATTACAGGCATCCTTCTTGGCTGGCTTTTTTTACGCAGGCAGATTAAGCAAGGCCGCTCGGTTCTAAGCGTGCCTCAACTTGACAGCTTGTTAAATAGTTCCATTTTCGGAATCATTATTGGCGGGCGACTAGGCTATGTAATTTTCTATAATCCAAGCCTATACCTTGCTGAGCCGCTGGCTATTTTGCGCGTTTGGGAAGGCGGTATGTCTTTTCACGGCGGCATGATCGGGGTAATCGGCGCGATATTGTATTGTGCCCATCGCTTTGGCCTTAAACCGCTTGCACTTGGCGATGAGATTGGCGTCATAGCGCCAATTGGGCTGTTTTTTGGCCGGATAGCAAATTTCATAAATGGAGAGCTATTTGGGCGGGTAACAAGCCATCCTTTTGGAATTATATTTCCGCGCGGTGGGCCAGATCCGCGCCACCCCAGCCAGCTTTATGAAGCCGTCCTCGAAGGCGCCGTTTTATTTATTCTTCTTCTTATCCTTACCCGCATCAAACGTCATACCGGCCTGCGCGACGGGGTAATATTATCTGGCTTCCTAGCCGGGTATGGCTTAGCCCGTTTTTGTATTGAATTTGTGCGCGAACCAGACAGGCATATTGGCTTTATTGCCGAGACGGGCTTTCTGTCTATTACCATGGGACAGATATTAACGCTGCCTATGATATTTATTGGCATTGCAGGCATGATGATGACCATCAAAACTCGCCCTTCAGGCAGGAGCGCCAGACGGCCATGAACTGCCATGATTTTCTAAAAGCGCAGATTGCAGCAGATGGCCCCATGCAGACGGATCGCTTTATGCAAATTTGCCTCTCCCACCCTGATTTTGGCTATTATGGTAGCCGAGATCCGTTTGGCCGTGGCGGCGATTTTACAACCGCCCCTGAAATTAGCCAGCTTTTTGGCGAGATGATGGCAGGCTTTATGGCTTATCTTTGGAACGCCTCTGGTCAGCCTGCTGCTGGCGATATGATCCGTTTTGAAGCTGGGCCGGGGCGCGGCACCTTATTTCGGGATATGCACAAGACCTATCAGAAAATCGCGCCTTCGCTCAGCAAAGCGCCTGCATATTTCTTTGAAGCCAGCGAATATTTACGCACCCGTCTTACCACTGAAATAGCCCCGATAGCCCCCCAGTTTCTGGAAACATTAGCAGACCTGCCGCCAAAGCCTCTATTTGGTATTGCTAATGAATTTTTTGACGCATTAGGTGTTCGGCAAGCCTGCTTTGATGGGGAGCAGTGGGTCTGGCGTTGTATTGATTTCGGCGATGGCAAATTTAGGTTTACGCAGACTACTCCGCTGAACAAAGGTGAATTGCAAGCGGCTAGCCTGCCGCCTGCACCCAAACAGGGCGATATTTATGAAATAAGCCCTCTATCAGATACCCTCATGCAGGCGCTTAGCCAGCATATCGCCCAATATGGCGGCGGATTTCTTATCTGTGATTATGGCAAGTCCGATGGGGCTGGTGACAGTTTGCAGGCGGTAAAAGCCCACAGCAAAGCAGAGGTTTTGGCTGAGCCGGGGGCGTGTGATATCACCCATCTAGTTGATTTTTCAGCACTGGCAAGGCAAGCTAGAAAAGCAAACGCGCGTCTGATAGGCCCGGTTGAGCAAGGCGCATTTTTGACAGAGCTTGGCATTCAAGCCCGCGCGGAGGCATTGCGACGCCCAGAAAAACCAGAAACAGACCGGATGTTATTGGCTGCGTTGGACAGGCTATGTGCGCCCCAGCATATGGGGCAAATTTTCAAAACAGCCCTTCTGGTACCAGACGGCACCGGTTTTCCGCCCGGTTTTGCTACTGCGCAAGAGGGATAGGCGACATAAAGCAAGACCAGCATAAAGGCTGATTATAATAGCCAGAATTAGATATAGGCCCAGAATCAAATAAAGGACTAAAACGATTCCCGTGATAGATAATTTTCCCAGTGACATAAAGAGGCATGAGAGCCCGGCCGGGCCTGTCTTTTTCAGCCACGACGCGCTAACCTCCGAGGCTAGCGGGATAAAACACGGTTTTTTTACCCGTCAAGGGGGTGTTTCAGACGGGCTATATAGCAGCCTGAACTGCGGATTTGGTTCTGCCGATATACAAGCTAACGTGGCCGAAAATCGGGCCAGAGTTTGCCGCGCCCTTAACCTGCCAATAGACCGTCTAGCCGGGCTGTATCAAACACATAGCCCGGATTGTCTCGTGATTGATAGCTATCCCGGCAGCCACTTTCAAGGTGCAGATTCGCGCCCACATGCAGATGGTCTGGTAACTCGTCTGGACAATGTCGGGCTGGCTATATTGGGCGCGGATTGTTTGCCTGTATTATTTGCAGATTTGACGGCTGGCGTTATCGGTGCATGCCATGCAGGCTGGCGCGGCGCAACGGGGGGTGTCATTGAAAATACCGTTGATGCCATGTGCAAGCTCGGCGCTAGCCTTAGCGATATTACTATGGTTATTGGGCCCGGTATTCACCAGAAGAGTTATCAAGTCAGCACGGATATGGTAACCGATATCCTAAATAATAAACCAGATGCGGCGGCTTGTTTTATGCCTGATCCGTCTGCCGAGGTTAGTGCCGAAGGCGCAAGCCATTATTTGTTTGATCTTCCTTTGTTTGCTCAGATGGCGGGTCGGCGCGCTGGCGTGAACCATATCCATCGCATGCCGCATGATAGCTATGCTGATGCCAATCTATTTTACTCGCACCGCCGTGCCACGCATCAGAATGAGCCTGATTCTGGCCGCTTAATCTCCGTCATCATGAAACAAAAAAACAGATAACAGCTTTCAGGCTGCCCCTAAGGATGGCAGCGATTATTAAAATAGATAGATTTTTTAACCCCTATTTTGCTATGGAAGAGGCATATATCAAAGAGAAACAGCTTTTTAAGCTATTATTTTTTAAATCTATTGCTAGGAAAAACATGCCCCATCTTTGGATATTTTTAGGCTTCCTAATGCTCGGGCTTATTGCCTCTTGTGTGCTGATTTAACAAAAGAGTCACGATTTAGCCTTGCAGGGTGATGCTCAGATTGCTATCAAAAACTAGTAGTGGGAACGGTCATTTTTTGTTTTATTGCGTGCTTATGCTCATAGCCTGAATATGGGGCCGTCCATAGCTATGCGTTTAAAGGTGTGATTAAGTGGTAATCGATACGGATATCTGATGAAAATTATTGCCGGCAATTCGAACCGTCCTCTGGCTGAAGCTATCGCTGCCTATCTAGACACCCCCCTAACAAATGCTGATGTCCGGCGCTTTGCGGATATGGAAGTGTTTGTCGAAATCCATGAAAATGTCCGCGGCGAAGATGTATTTGTTGTGCAATCCACTTCCTATCCAGCGAATGATAATTTGATGGAATTGCTGGTTACCTTAGATGCGCTAAAACGGGGTTCAGCACGCCGTATTACAGCTGTTCTGCCTTATTATGGCTATGCGCGTCAGGACAGAAAGTCAGGCCCGCGCACACCTATTTCGGCCAAGCTTTTAGCTAACCTGATTACCACAGCTGGTGCTGACCGGGTATTAACCATTGATTTACACGCTGGCCAGATACAGGGCTTTTTTGATATCCCGACAGATAATCTGTTTGCTGCGCCCGTATTTACCGCAGACATCGAGGATCGTTACAAAAATGGTAATCTGATGATTGTCTCGCCAGATGTTGGCGGGGTGGTGCGTGCAAGAGCGCTTGCCCGCAGACTAGATGCAGATTTGGCGATTATCGATAAAAGACGCCCGCAAGCTGGTGTTTCTGAAGTAATGAATATTATAGGTGATGTATCGAAACGTCATTGTGTGATGGTTGATGATATTGTTGATTCTGGCGGTACGTTATGTAATGCCGCAAAGGCGCTAATGGAAGCTGGCGCGCTGTCTGTGGACGCCTATGTTACGCACGGTGTATTATCAGGCGGCGCTGTATCACGTATCGCCTCCTCGCCGCTAACCTCCCTTGTCACAACTGATTCTATTCAGGCTACCGAGGCGATGCGCGTGGCACGTAATACTAGGCAAATTTCGATAGCCCCACTGCTTGGTGAGGCTATTTTGCGTATTAATGAGGAAAAATCCGTCTCCAGCCTGTTCCAATAGGCCAAAGATACGCCTTTTTCCTTGAACTTTTCCAACTAAACGCCTATACAAACCCAGCCTTGTGCACCCCTGGAGGCACAAGCGCTGGCGATGATTTGTCAGCTCCAAACCCAAAAAATGGAGACATTTATGTCAGACATAACACAGATTGACGCAACATTGCGTTCTCGGGTCGGTAAGGGGTCCGCCCGTGCGGCACGCCGCGCAGGTAAGATCCCAGCCGTCATTTATGGCGATAAACAGCCCCCTCTTACTATCGAAATGGAAGCGCGCGTCGTTCGCAAAACTATTCACGAACCCGGTATTTTTGGCCGTCTTTTGAATATCAAAATCGATGGCAAAAACAATACTGTTCTAACCCGTGACATCCAAATGCATCCGGTATCAGAAGAGCCGTTGCACATGGATATGCTGCGCGTTGGTGCCACCTCAAAAGTGGCGGTTGCGGTACCTGTTGAATTCATCAACCACGAAAAATCACCCGGCTTAAAAATTGGCGGTGTGCTGAATGTGGTTCGCTTTGAAGTTGACCTGAACTGCCCGGCAGGTGACATCCCTGAGAAAATCGTCTGCGACCTAGACGGTGTAAAAATCGGCGACTCAATCCACATCAGTGCGATCGAATTACCAGAAGGGGCAACGCCAACAATCTCTGACCGTGACTTTACCGTGGCGACCTTGCAGTCACCAGGTGGCGGGGTCAAGAACGAAGATGAAGAAGGCGGCGAAGGCGAAGGCGAAGCAGCTGAAGGCGAAGCAGCAGAACAAGAATAAGCTCTGCGGCCTTATCGAATTATTGCAAAAAGGGGCTGTCAGGGCAAATGTAGCCTGCCAGCCCTTTTTTACATCTGCCATTTAAAACAAGTTAACTATGGGCGCCTGCCCCTTAAACGTCTTAAATCAAAAAGGAACATGCGCCATGCTATGGGTCGGTCTTGGAAATCCGGGGTCATCTTATGCAAAAAACCGGCATAATGTTGGGTTTATGGTGCTAGATCAGATAGCCACTGATTATAGCTTTTCTGATTGGAAATTAGGCAAATCATCAGCCGAAGCCTCTGGCCTTATCGGCGGCAAGAAAATTCGCCTCCTAAAGCCACTTGCCTATATGAACCGTTCTGGTCTGCCTGTTGCGCAAAGCGCACATTATTATAATATCGCGCCGGATAACATCCTTGTCTTTCATGATGATATTGATTTGGGCGCAGGGAAATTGCGTATCAAACAGGGCGGCGGACATGGCGGGCATAATGGCTTGCGCGATATTGACAGGCATATGGGGAAAGACTATTGGCGGGTTCGCATAGGGGTTGGCCGGCCAGACATCAACCAAGATGTTGATAAATGGGTCTTGTCTGATTTTAGCAAGCAAGAGCGTTCGGACTGGCTATCTGCACTGATAGAGGCCATATCAGCTGAATGTCCGCGCTTAACCGAAATGGATATGGCTACATTTGCCTCAAAAGTGGCGTGGCGTGCGCCTGCCCCAACTGGGCAAAATGAAACAAAGCAAGGAGATGAAAATGGGCTTTAATTGCGGAATTGTTGGCTTGCCAAATGTTGGTAAATCCACCTTGTTTAATGCGCTGACAAAAACCGCCGCAGCAGATGCGGCCAATTATCCATTTTGCACCATTGAGCCAAATACGGGCAGGGTGGCGGTACCAGACCCCCGCCTAGACACGATTGCTGGGCTTGCCCATTCCGCTGAAATTCTGCCAACCTTTCTTGAATTTGTAGATATTGCAGGCCTAGTCCGTGGCGCCGCTAGTGGCGAAGGGCTTGGCAACCAATTTCTGGCCAATATCCGTGAGGTGGACGCGATAGCGCATGTATTGCGCTGTTTCGAAGATACGGACATTACCCATGTTGAGGAAAGTGTTGACCCGGTAAGAGATGCGGCAACGGTTGAAACAGAACTTATGCTTGCTGATTTAGATAGTCTAGAGCGGCGTATGACTGCACTTACCAAAAAGACACGCGGCGGGGATAAACAGGCCGCAGCTGATCTGGCATTAATGGAAAAGATATTTGCCTGCCTATCCGATAATCGTCCAGCCCGTGCATGCGAAGGGTTGGATGAGGCAGAACAGGCCCGCTTGCCCCAATTACAGCTTTTGACCTCTAAGCCTGTTTTATATGTCTGTAATGTTGGCGAGGCAGAGGCCGCAACAGGCAATGCCCTGTCGCAGGCAGTAGCTGAAATGGCGGCTGCAGAAGGCGCGGCTCATGTGGTGGTCTCTGCGGCGATTGAGGCTGAAATAGCCACCTTGTCTGATGAGGATGCTGCTGAATTTCTAAGCGAGCTTGGACTTTCTGAAGCTGGGCTAGATAGGATGATACGCGCTGGATATGGATTGCTAGATTTGCTTACATTCTTTACCGCTGGGCCGAAGGAGACACGGGCATGGACAGTGCGGCGCGATGCGCGCGCTCCAGAGGCAGCTGGCGTTATCCATACAGATTTCCAGCGTGGCTTCATCCGCGCGGAAACGGTGGCCTATGCAGATTATATTGAACATGGCGGCGAAGGCGGGGCTAAAGATGCGGGCAAACTGCGCATAGAAGGCGCTGACTATCCAGTAAAGGATGGCGACATCTTCCATTTCCGATTTAACGTTTGATTTTTTTTCGCACCAGCTCAGCTGATCAAAGACATTCAATAAAAAAAGAGTCCTACAAAAAAGAGCCAGACGGTATACCTTCTGGCTCTCTTCTTTTTATCTTTGATATGGTGCGGTGTTTACTTCTTCACATCTGCCCAGATAAAGCGCATCGCGCCATAAGACAGGCCTGACAACAACACTAGAAATATCAGTACAGCAACACCAGTACGCTTGCGTGTCTCCATCGCTGGTTCTGCTGTCCATGCAAAGAAGTTTACCAAATCCTTTGCGATCGCATCAGCAGAGCTATCTGACCCATCAGCATATTCTATATCATCCCCATAAAGTGGCTGAGGCATGGCAATCATGTTTCCAGAATAAGCAGCATTGTAATACATGCCTTCTGGTACATTCATATGTGATGGTGCCTCTACATAAGAGGTCAGCAAGCTGTAGAGATAGTCTGCCCCGTTTGGACGTGCCTTAAAAATCAGGGAAAGGTCCAAAGGATACGCCCCATTATTGGCTGCACGTGCCGCATTTTCATTTAGATAAGGCGCTGGGAAATGATCAGCCGGCACCGCTGCCCGCATGAACATTTCACCCTCATCATTTGGGCCATCTTCGACCTCATATTCAGAGGCAATCGCTTTGATCTCATCCGCATTATAGCCCAGATCAGCCAGATTACGGAAAGCGATATAATTTAGCGAATGACAGCCTGAACATACCTCACGGTAAGCTTGAAAGCCGCGCTGCATTGCTGCCTTATCAAAGGTGCCCAACGGCCCATCAAATGACCATTCTGCATGCTTTAGCTCTCCGCCGCCACCAGCCGCAAATACAGGACTAGTAAACAATACAGCCGCAATTACACAAAGAAGCTTTTTCATTACACTTTCTCCTTTGGTGCCGCTGCCGCGCCTGCCATAGCTCCGCCACCCGTAAAAATGGGTTTGGATATGGATTGCGGTAAGGGCCTAGGTGTTTCTATCACCGATAGGACAGGCAAAATAACGAGGAAATGGACAAAATACCAAACCGTCGCTAACCGGCCAACCAACACATATAAGCCTTCAGCAGGCATCGCGCCGATATATCCCAGAAGTACGCAATCTGCTAGCAACAGCCAGAAGAAGATCTTAAAGATTGGACGAAAACGCCCTGAACGTACAGGTGAGCGATCTAGCCATGGCAAGATGAACAGAACAGCAATAGCCCCAAACATTGCCAGCACGCCGCCTAGCTTATCTGGCACCGCACGCAAAATCGCATAAAATGGCAAGAAGTACCATTCAGGCACGATATGGGCAGGTGTCTGCAACGCATTTGCTGGAATATAGTTATCTGGATGCCCCATAAAATTAGGGAAGAAGAACACAGCCGCTGCAAAGAATGTCAAGAATACGGACAAGCCAAAGAAATCCTTGATAGTGTAGTAAGGATGGAATGGCAACGTATCCTGCGGCCCCTTAGTATCAATCCCCAATGGGTTGTTCGAGCCAAACCGGTGCAAAGCTACCAGATGCAAGACCACCACACCGACGATCACAAAGGGCAATAGGAAATGCAGAGAGAAGAAGCGGTTCAAGGTAGGATTATCTACGGAAAACCCGCCCCAGAGCCACGTTACAATCGCCTCGCCTACGCCCGGAATAGCGGAGAAAAGATTAGTAATAACGGTTGCACCCCAGAACGACATCTGCCCCCAAGGAAGCACATAGCCCATAAAGGCAGTTGCCATCATCAGCAACAGAATCACGACACCCAAAATCCATAGTAATTCACGCGGCGCTTTGTAAGAGCCATAATAAAGCCCCCTGAAAATATGAATAAACACCACAATAAAGAAGAAACTAGCGCCGTTCATATGAATATAGCGCAAGAGCCAGCCATGATTTACATCACGCATAATCCGTTCAACAGATTCAAACGCATAATCCACATGCGCTGTATAGCTCATGGATAATGCGATGCCTGTGATGATCATCACCACCAGCGAAATGCCGGCAAGAGAACCAAAATTCCAAAAGTAATTTAGGTTCTTTGGTGTTGGATATTCATTAGCCTCATGATTGAGAAATGAAAAGATCGGCAAGCGATGGTCAATCCATCTAACAGCCGGATTTGAGAATTGTTTTTCAGACATAACCTGATACTTCCTCTTTTTTAGCTTTGCGCCTGAGCCTAACTGCTAGACGCCAAGAAACAGCGTCTCTAGCCGATACGAATAACCTGATCAGACAGGAAAGTGTAAGGCGGGACTTCCAAATTAGTTGGCGCCGGCCCTTTACGAATTCTTCCCGACGAATCATAGTGCGAGCCATGACATGGGCAGAACCAGCCATCATATTCCCCGCGAACCTCGCCGACTTTCTGACCAAGCGGCACACACCCTAAATGGGTACACACCCCTAGCACCACCAAATATTCTGGCTTTTGCACACGCAAGCCATCATCTTCAGGGTCGCGCAGGTCAGCGGTTGCAACCTCAGCAGCCTCTGCAATCTCTGATTTTGTGCGGTGGCGAATAAAAATAGGCTTACCGCGCCATTTCAGCGTAATTGACTGACCTTCTGAGATTTTTGATACATCCACTTCGATAGAAGCCAATGCCAGCGTGTCTGCAGCAGGGTTCATCTGGTCAACCAGAGGCCACGCAAAAGCGCCAGCACCTACCGCACCCATCGCATATGAAGCTACAACGATAAAGTCTCTGCGCGACTTTTGACCTTCGGGCGCAGATGTAGCGTTTGTTGTCGATTTAGATTTAGCCATTTTTCCCCTCTTCCCTTCTCCCAACGATGCTGAACCATAACCGATTCAAAAAAGCTGACAGATTCGGGATTAGTCATAGCAAAGTTTGCCGAAAAAGCCTACAGGCCTTACCTCTAAAAAATAGGGTTTTTTTAGGTTTTTTTCTATCCGGAAAGCTGTGACAGATTGTCTTACCCTGCAAAGCAGCCTATGGCCACCTAACTTCGGGGGGAAGAGACATTAAAATAGCCTCAATATTGCCGCCTGTTTTTAGCCCAAACAGCGTTCCACGATCATAAAGTAGGTTAAATTCTACATAGCGCCCGCGCCGTACCAGCTGATGGTGACGATCTGCCTCTGTCCAGCTTTTTTCCATCGTGTTGCGCACAATCTGATTATAGCTTTGCGCAAAGCTTCTGCCCACATCACGGGTGAAATCAAAATCCGCCTGCCAGTCGCCACTATCTAGATAGTCATAGAAAATACCGCCAGCCCCGCGCGGCTCATCGCGGTGTTTCAGGTGAAAATATTCATCACACCATTTCTTATATTTTGCGTAATATTCATCATCATGGCGTGTGCAACATTCTTGCAAATCCTTGTGAAAGGCTTTTGCTTCTGCCGCAGCTGGCATAATAGGCGTTAGATCGCCGCCGCCGCCAAACCACGCTTTGGACGTCACCACAAAGCGCGTATTCATATGGGCAGCTGGCACAAAGGGGTTTTGCGGATGGGCAACCAGTGAAATCCCGCCAGCCCAAAAACGGCCATCCCCTTCAGCGCCCGGTATTTGGCTGCGGAAAGATTCAGAAAACGCGCCATGCACAACAGATATATTAACGCCCACCTTTTCAAAGACGCGGCCCTTCATTAAAGAAATCTGGCCACCACCGCCGTCATCGCGTTGCCAGTTCTGACGCTCAAAGCTACCTGCTTGCTGTTTTTTTTCACGGGCTATCTGGGTGTTATCTGCCTCGCCTTCAATCTCTTCAAAACCAGCACAAATAGAATCTCGCAGGGATTGAAACCAATCTGCAGCGCCAAGACATCTCTCAGCCAAAGCGCCTGTTAGGTGCCCTTGCCTGTCGACATGTTCCATTATTTATCCCCTCCAGCTGCCAATAATTCCTTGCCTGTCATCTTGAAATCGCTGGCAACCCACATCGCTTCCAGTTCCGCAAGCTTTGCGCCAATTTCAGACCCAGAAAGGCCAAACGCTGCCTTGATATCCCCTCCCTTTACAGGACAGCGCGGCAACTGAAAACTGGCAATATGCCGCAGACGTGCTTCATCAGGCTTAACAAGACCAGCCAGCACCGCCTCAGTATAAGCAAAAACCGCATCAGGAGACAGAATATAGACAGCCCGCTGCCAAGCATCTGCCCCCAGCAGGGAAAGCTGGCCCTCCGGCCATATCTCTTCTAGCCGTTTGGCCTGTTTGATATCGCGCCGACTAAGCTTTAAGCGCTTTACCGCTTTGGTGCGCTGTCCCCTGCCAAGCAGAAGAGCCAAACGCTCAGTAAAATTTAAAAATGGCCATAAAGGACGAATTTTTGCCATCTGCTTCTCTGCCAAGATAAAGCCTGTCCCAAACAGAGCTTTATCTACCGAGAGGGTGCGCATTTCTGCTATCATTGCCTCAACACCCGCGCCATCACATAATTTGCTCAGCTCTGCTGCGATACGCTCAGCGGATAAGGAAGCAAGCCCCGCCAAAGCCGCCTCCAGCGCCTCACGGTCGCTATCAGCCATCCATAAATTTGGATATTGCGCACGAAACCGCAATGCCCGCAGCAAGCGCAAATAATCTTCAGCCAGTCTTTTCCTCGCCTCTCCGATAAAGCGCAGACGCCCTTCTTTTACATCCGCTAATCCGCCTACAGGATCATAGAGATTGCCTGCTTCATCCATATAAAGCGCATTCATCGTGAAATCGCGGCGTTCGGCATCTGCCTGCCAGCTTTTTGTCGGCTCAATACGCGCATGGCGGCCATCCTCGTCATGGTCAGTGCGCAACTGGGTGACCTCTATTTTACTATCTGCCTCGCAAACCGTGACAGTGCCATGACGAAGTCCAGTTTCATAAACAGCTAGCCCGGCTGTGCGTGCCGCTTCTGCAAATTCTATAATCGGAACAGAAATAGCAACATCAATATCTGGATCTGATATAGGAGTATCTGATATAGAAAGTTGGGCGTGATGAGCAGGTGTAGACCCTAGATATAGGCCGCGTACAGCACCGCCAACCACACGCGCCTCTCCCCCGCAAACACGCGCAAGATGGAAAACTTTAACCAAGCAACGGCCCGAAAGCCATGTAGGGGAAGGCGTCATTTTATCCTGCCCTGTTTGATGAAAACACACAATTTGATAAAAACACACAAAAGGTCAGCGGTTTAATTTTCCTTAAACTTTCCGGGCTTAATCTGGCCATCTTCGATATAAGCTGGCTGATAGCTCATTTCGGGCGCGCCAGACCCCGTTTCCAGCAAGAGCCCCCCAGCCAGTAAAACAGCAATAGATACCGCGCCCGCAATCACATATCGATACGGCATAATGGCTTCACCGCGCATATGCCGCCCAGCCATCCGGGTCAGTAATGCTAGAACCAGCAAACCAGCCAGTATCGCCACCGCGATAATCAGATATTTTCGCAAAACTGCCTCCTGCTTATTCTCGTTTAAACCAGCTACTTATTTAGCATCTTCTAGCAAAATTGCTAACTGCCTCAGCATTGCCGCTGTTGCGCCCCAAATCATCGGCTGACTATCTTTTACCTGCCAATACTGACGCCTCTGCCCATCTTTTATCAATGCGTGTTTCTCAAACTTATCCAGTTGCACCAGCGGATTGGCAGGAGCAAACCACACCTCTTCCACCTCTTCAGGGGCGGGGCGGAGGATTTCATCCAGCACGTTAACAGGCTCATGACAAAAACCAACTGTCAAATCGACCATATAATTTGTATTGGTCAAGACTGGCGGCAAATACCCCTCCACCGTGACCAAGTCTGCCAGAAGGCCGGTTTCTTCTTTGGCCTCGCGCAAAGCAGTAAAAGCTGGACTATCATCATTCGCTTCTGGCTTCCCGCCCGGAAAACTGACCTGCCCTGCATGGATGCGTAAATGCTGAGCCCGCTTGGTGAGTAAAATTTCCAAACCCGACCCCCCTTCCGCGAACAGCATCAAAACAGAAGCTGGCCGCGAGGGTGCATCGCCCAAATAGGCTGGCCGCTCCCCACGAAAGGGCTGCGGTGTATCTGAGACAAGCTTGGCGATTTTGTTTCTGGTAACCATTAATCTTGCGCATCCTCCTCTAGTGGAAAAGCAAAATAGGTACCAGCTGAATACAAACCTGCCCCATTCCCCTCAGCAATATAGCTCGCCAGCTGATAATAGACAGGCCGGCTGAGTTTTGCGAGCAAGCCTTTTTCAAGCTGGATGTAGGGTTGCATTACCAAAGGGTTAAGCGGGCTTTTACAAAATATTAATGGATTCGCGCCAGACAGCAAATGAACACGCGCCACATTATCGGTTAGGTTAATTTCTGCGCCCTCACCTTTGCCCTTTATTTCAGCGGCCGTGATCACAAAGGCAGCGTCCTCTACCTCTATTTTGCCAAATTCCACAGGCGTGCGCAGCCAGTGCTGGCCAGCTTCATCACAGGATAATACCGAGCTGAACAAGGCAACTAGGGCAGGGCGCTTGATCAGGCTGCCTTCATGGAACCATTGCCCATCTTTATCGATTCTCATCTGAAAATCTTTTTCGATAGGTGCAGGTCTATTTGCCCCTTTTTTAGCATCAAACTTAGCTCTATCTGCGCCCATTATGCCTCTTTGCACCCCATATTTCTGCTCAGAATCCATTCTAACCTGCAGATTATGACAAAAAACAGCGTTTTTCAGAAAAAAACTGCATCTTGTAAACGGTTTTCTAACCTTTTTCTGAGACAATGCAATTTCGATAAGTCTGTGAATACTGGAAATAATCTTCTCCAACACTGGCTTCTTGAAGAGGTTCACCTCTTAATAAACAAGGATTTTTGATGAGGCTGACAATTTATATAGATAGTAAAGGCCGTGTAATTCCAGCAAACAATATCAGTGCGCCTGCGCGCGCTTACCCCATTTGTGTGGAAAAGAAAAACCGAAAATTACACATTTTTGTCTCAAAGAAGGCGTCAACACGCCCGCTAGCTGCCCTAATCAATCATATCCGCATGATGAAGGATTGTACGATAGAGCTGGTCTCTGAGTTACCAACATTAAAGACAGAACTTTATGATAAACCTATTTTTTGCTTTTTGCGACTCGGACAAGCCTGTCTAGAGCTGTATGAAAAGGAACATGATGGCCAATTTCTGAGTCATATAGATTTTTGGGAAGATATCGCAGAGGATGCGGACCAACTGCCCTTTGATATAACAAACTTAACTAAATTAAAAATCGGCCATCTGGATACGCCAACCGCACTTGCCCAACTTTTACAAAATGAAACCGCTAAGGCTGCCTTTTACCGATTTACCGCAGAACAAGAGCTGGCCCTTGTAAAATTACCAGAAAATATGGTTCATCCGCCGATCGCAGAAGAGTCACTCTCCCCACTGCATGAGGCTGTTTCAGATGCCACCTATTTCATGTGGTTGCAAATTGCTGGACATATCGCCATCGCAACCGGTCAGTCACTGCGGCAGTTTGGGCATCTACAGCTTAGCGGCCGACCCGAAACTGGGATGCATCCTTTCGTAAAACTGCTGCTGCCGATAGCCAGTGAAACTGAACGCCCCAAAAATTACCACCTGATTACCATTACTTACCTTATTCACCAAAAAGCCTATATTCTTTAATTTTCTCCCTCTTTATATTTTCCTACCCTTAGCATTATCACTGGCCATTATCGCTGGCCATTATAGCTGGCACAGAAAAAAAGATGCAAAAACACTCAGGAAAATTTAATAATTTATAACAACCTTAAATTGCTTTTTTTAATTTATTTATTACTTTATATTATATTTTAGATTAACGCTTCATCAGAAAACTGAAAATAGATAATGCCATGCCGAGACCGCCCGAATTGGATGACCCGTCATCACGTTCCACTGCTATTTTAAAGGCGATCAGCAATCAGCGACGCCTGCAGATTTTGAATCATTTAGCAGATGGTGCGGAGCGTTCAGTATCAGAAATTGAGAAATTTCTGCCCGATTTAAGCCAATCTGCATTATCCCAGCATTTGGGCCGCTTGCGCCAAGCAGAAATCGTAAAAACACGACGCGCCTCACAAACTATTTTTTATTCAATCATAGACCAAAATGTCGTGCGAATTTTGCGATTGCTTAAACATATCTATGCAGAAGATCCGGCACTTCATTTAACCCAAAATTAAAGCCCCCTCATTTTCACGCTATTTTGGTTCTGGAAACCAAACATTAAGCATGTAAGCTACTTTGTGGTGGCCGCTTGATTCTTCTGTTCAAAAGTGGCACAAAGCAACCCTGATAAGCAGTTAAGGTTTCGAGCTTCTCGATATTTGCGCAAACGCGTCTCAGGTAACACAATTTTATGTATATCTATCTTCCCATTGCTGAAGTTTCGATGCATATCGCCGTGGTGATCGGCCTTGGCGGGGGTATAGGTTTTTTATCTGGAATGTTTGGTGTCGGCGGCGGATTTTTGATGACCCCGATGCTTATCTTTTTAGGGGTACCGCCTGCGGTTGCGGTATCCACAGAAGCAAACCAGATTGTTGCCTCTTCCGTCTCTGGTGTTTTGGCGCATTGGCGGCGCGGCAATGTTGATTTTAAAATGGGCGCTGTATTGCTGACAGGCGGCCTTGTTGGCTCCTCGTTAGGCGTGCTGTTATTTTCTATTTTGCGCGATATTGGCCAGATTGATCTGGTTATTAAATTATCCTATGTGGTGTTTTTGGGGATCATTGGTGCGCTGATGCTTATGGAAAGTGTCCGCGCCATTATGCGCACCCGCCAGCCCGGTGCGCGGCGCTCGAAAATGCATCAACATAATTGGATGCATGGCCTGCCGCTGAAGATGCGGTTTCGGAAATCCAAGCTATATATCAGCGCACTTCTGCCTTTTTTCCTAGCTGCCTTTGTTGGTGTTTTATCAGCTATTATGGGGGTTGGCGGCGGGTTTATTCTGGTTCCAGCGATGATTTATTTACTTGGAATGCCAACTTATGTGGTCATCGGAACCTCCCTTTTCCAGATCATTTTTGTTACTGCCAATATCACCTTATTGCAGTCAGTGCAGACCCAAACCGTTGATTTCGTTCTGGCCGGACTACTGCTATTTGGTGCGGTAATCGGCGCCCAATTTGGCGCACGTGTTGGGGTCAAGCTTCGGGGCGAGCAATTACGAGGCTTGCTTGCGCTTATTGTTTTGATGGTATCGCTCAAGCTTGGGTTTGACCTTATCGTTACACCAGAAGATGTCTTTTCGGTGGAGATACTGAAATGATATCGAAAGCGCTTCTTGCGTCATTATTTTCCAGCCTGACGTTATTGTGGATAGCTGTTCTTGCGCCAACATTTGCAAATACGCTGGTCGCTGACCTATCGCTAGAGGAAGTTGCGATTACAACCGATTTCAATGGTGAGAGCCTGCTGCTGTTTGGCGCCGTTGATAATGCCCAAGAAGATGATATTATCGTTGAGTTTAAAGGGCCTACTCTGAAGATTGCTAGCCGCAAAAAAGAACAGATAAGCGGCATCTGGGTTAATAGGCAAGCCGTGAATTGGCGCAATGCCCCAAGCTTTTATCACTTATTTTCGACCCGTGCGATCAGTGATTTTCTTAGCCCAGAACAGCAGCGCGAATTGGCTATCGGCTATCGCAATCTGGGGCTAGAGCCGCAAACAGCCAGCCTACCCGCAGAAGGGCTCAATAATTGGATAGAAGCGCTGAACCGGAATATGGTGGAGCGCGGCTTATGGTTTCAGCATGATGGCGGTGTTTCCATAAATCGGGGCGTGCTTTTTCGGGCGCCTGTATCCCTGCCCGCTAATATTTTACCAGGTGACTATGATGTACGGGTGTTGCATATCAGGAACGGGCAATTGATTGCCGAGGATCGCACCTCTATTCAAGTTGCAAAGCGCGGCGCGGGCGCGTTTATTTACAGAGTAGCGCATGACTATTCAGTATTTTATGGCCTTTTTGCTATTGCCTTTGCTGTGCTAGCTGGATGGGTAGCCGCAGCAGCCTTCAGAAAAACATAAAATTCAAATTCGGTTATTTTTTACACATCAGAATTTTTTACGGCTCTAATCATTTGTGCGTAGACTTAGGTAGTCTTCAGGCCTATTCTACAATCTGGTAAAATTTAGGGCTAAAGGATAAGGAATATGGCTTCAAAAGACACAAAATTCCTACTGGTTCTTGTAGATGACAGCGATGAGCTGCATCAGGCCTTGCATTATGCTTGCAAGCGCGCGGTGGCGGCAGATATGCGTATTGCGCTTTTATATGTTATCGCGCCCGCTGAATTTGCCCATTGGGCAGGGGTTGGCGAGTTGATGCGTCAAGAAGCCCGCGAATATGCCGAAGAAAAGATGCGCAGCCATGCAGATTATGTTCAAAATCTGACCGATAAAGCGCCACTGATGCATATCAGAGAGGGCAAGGCTGTAGATGAGGTGATTAATCTTATCAATGATGAAACTGATATCAGCCTTTTGGTTTTAGGTGCAGACACTAACTCAGATAGTGCTGGGCCTGTTGTCTCTTATCTAACTGGGCGGGGCGTAGCCTCATGCAGAACCCCTATCGTGATCGTCCCCGGGAATATGACAGATGAGCAGATTGACGCTTTGACTTAATCGCCCTATCTATCCCATATATGCTTGTCGAAAATGGATATCGCTAAAGGCGGCTAAGGCTGTTAGCGCCAAGAAAAGGATATAAAAAAAGATGCTCAAAAAAGTAAGATCATTTTTCCTATTATTAACTGGAGTCACGGTTCTAATTATGTCTAGTCAAACCACTAACGCAGAAACTACGCACCTTATTCTGGATACCACCAAGGGCCAGATCGAAATCGAATTAAAGCCAGATTTAGCGCCAAACCACGTTGCACGTATCACAGAACTTGCAGCCGAAGGGTTTTATAACGGGATTATCTTCCACCGTGTCATTCCGGGCTTTATGGCGCAAACAGGCGACCCAACAGGTACAGGCATGGGCGGTTCTGGTCAGAAGCTAGACGCAGAATTCACCGATTATCAATATGTTGAAGGCACAGTTGGTATGGCACGGTCTATGAACCCGGATAGTGGTGATAGCCAGTTTTTCATCTGCTTTGATGGCTGTGGTCATCTAACAGGCCAATATACTGTTTGGGGTCAGGTTTCCAGAGGTATGGATGTAGTCCATAAAATTAACGCTGGCGAGCCACCTGCAGAGCCAGATAGCATTGTTAGCGCTAGCCTAGCCGAATAGCCAGCCTGACCAAATAGCTAGCCTAGCGTTTGGGCAGCCGCGCAAATTGAAAAAGCAAAGCTGCCCAAATAAAGCCAAAGGCAAGTAAATCCACCCAGCCAAAAGGCTCATTAAACATAAAAACCCCAACCAGCAATTGCAGGCTGGGGTTTATATAAAACAAGAAACCGGTCAAGCTAAGCGCCAAAAACCGGTTTCCCATATGAAAGAGAACCAAAGGCACAGAGGTTACAACTCCAGACGCCAATGCCATGATAATGCCATAGCTACTGCCATCTAAAAAGAAGGATGCGCTGCCAGCCTTTAGAATAAGTGTTAAATAAAGTAGATAGCCAAGCATGAAGGGGGCGATCATTAACAACTCTATCGCCATCCCTGTAAAAGCATCTATATTTATCCGCTTACGCACCACTGCATAGACCGCAAAGCTGGCACCGATCAGCAAAGCGACATAAGGAACATTGTCTAACTGTGTGGCCTTAATCAGCACGCCTATAGTTGCCGCAGATAAAGCAAGCCACCCGCGCCTATCCAACTTTTCGCCAAACAGCACAAATCCTAGCGCAATGGCTATGAGGGGATAGATAAAATAGCCAAAGGCAGATTCGATAATCTGATCTTTTCCAACGGCATATAAAAAAGCAGTCCAGTTCGTGGTAACAAGGCAGGCCCCTAAAAATAATCCGGCTAGCTGGCCTCTAGTTTTAATCGTCGTGAATAATTT
>JAKMFL010000005.1 GCA_022425485.1 Alphaproteobacteria bacterium
ATGGAAATTCAGCATCGCTCGCGCACCACTTTGCTGTTTATCAGTCACGATTTATCAATAGTGCGCTATTTGTCTGACCGTGTGGTGGTGATGTATTTGGGTCATATTGTTGAAACAGGTACAACCGATGAAGTGTTTGCACCGCCCTATCATCCCTATACTGAGGCGTTGTTATCGGCGGTTCCCATTGCGGATACCCGTATTAAGCGCAAGCGTATTGTGCTGGATGGGGATATCCCGTCTGCTGTGAACCCGCCGCCGGGCTGTCCGTTCCAGACCCGTTGCGGGTATAAGGTGCAAGCTGGTGTTAGTTTGTGTGAGACAGAGGTGCCGCCTGTGCGCACCTTAGAGGGCGGGCATCAGATTAAATGTCACTTGGCAGAAGATATTCTGGCTAAAATGGATCCCGTTATTGCGCTAGCCAATGATAATAGCGCCAAACCAAAAAAGGCAGCCCAAAAGACATCTAAAAAGGCGACTAAGAAGCCAGCCCAAAAGACAGCCAAGAAGACATCTAAAAAGCGTATTTAATGCTATTTGCTGCGAAATCCATCTGGCAATGCTGCTACGATATGAACGCGTGTGCTCTCCCCGCCATTCAGGGCTGTATGATATCCCCTGGTATCGGTAAAATATACAGAGCCATCTGCGGGTAAATGGGTGACATGATGGTTCACAACAAATAGCGATCCCGGATTGGTGATGATAGGGATATGCAAGCGTGGCTCTGGATCACGGTGCCAAGAATTACAGTTGTAAATCCCCTTAGAGAGAATACGCATCCGCCCTATAGGGAAACGCGCGATAAGCGCTTTATGCACAAGCTCGAAATAGGTATCTTTGCATTCAGGAACCAATTCGGTGAAAGCGGCCTCATCAACAAAATCCTCACGCGCGACTTCTTGCAGGTCATTGTCTGGGCGCAGCCAATAGCGGCCCGATAAATCATTTGCTGAAACATCGCTGCGGTCTGGCATGCGCGTTAAGGGTATTGCGCCAAAGCCACTATCCAGATCGCCAAAAAATTCTTGGGTCAAAAGGATATCCTCTAAGGCTGCCTTTAACGCCTCGATATCAAACTGCAGATTTAATTTGTGAATGCCGGGGCCGGCCTTGAAGCCAGAAACACTTGGTGCGTCTGGCGTGCGTTCTAGCCAGCTTTTCATCAGCTCTTTATCGGCTCTAATATCGCTATCAATCATGCTCAGGCCCCCCGCTATATCTGTAATTTTGACTTTAATATCCTTGGCAGAGAAAAATTTGAAGTCCAGCCTATTTTCAATAAAAAGTCCTGTAAAAATCCAATTTATGGAATTTTTAAAAAATAATTCAAATTTCTTATATATAAGGATTTACTGTTTTTACGTAGCAAAGACAGAGTCTTGCCTTATCGCGAAACGCCCCTTATTCAGGCAAAGTAAATAAAAAACCACTTAAGCTCTTGTCAAACCAAGGCAACAAGCGCATTTTATCCTCTGGGAACGGCAATTAATGTGGGGGTCACATTAATGCCAGACGACTTACTAGATAAACGAAGCGGTCATACCCAATCGGTATCACGTGCGCTAAGTTTGCTCAAAAAACTTTCTGAAGAGCCTGAGGGGTTGAACCTTTCAGAGCTTGCAAGGCGTGTTAAATTGGCGCCTTCGACAGCGCACCGTTTGCTTACCACCCTACAGCTAGATCAGTATGTAAGGTTTGAAGATGGGCGTTGGCTTATAGGCGTACAATGTTTCAATGTTGGATCATCCTATATGCGGGCACGCGATGTCTGTTACATGGCGCGGCCTTATTTGCGGATGCTGATGCAGGAAACGGGAGAAACCTCAAATCTAGCGTTGGTTGAAGATGACGAGCTAGTATATTTGGCTCAGACAGAATGTCCTGAGTTGATGCGGGCATTGTCACGTCCGGGCGCAAAGGCGCCTCTGACTTGCTCTGCTGTGGGTAAAGTTGCCCTTGCCTTTATGCCTCGCAAACAGGCTGACCAGATGATTGCCAAAGTCGGCATCCAGCAAATGACCCGCAAAAGTCATGTGACTGCGAACAGCTTGTGGCGAGATATTGAAACCATCAAAAAGCGTGAATTTGCCTTTGATGATGAAGAGCATTCAGATGGTTTAAGATGTGTTGCAGCGCCGATTTTTGGCGCTTCTGGGGAGGTTATGGGCGCTTTATCGATCAGCGGGCCTTCTGTGCGGGTAAATGAAAACCAGATGGTCGCAAACGGCCGGGCGGTTCACCGCGTAGCCAAAGAAATGACCCGGGCTCTGGGCGGTACATGGCCGAGCTAGGCTCATCTCCTGTAACATTCAGGGGGATGTCTAGCTTTTTGTTTAGACCAGCGCTTTGATTGGGCTGGCATTCTAAGTACACTAGCGCTCTGATTCCACGAGCGTTGCTAGCCTTTCCATCATCGCATCAGCCATCCCCTCTTTGCGTAAAGCTTCGGTTGTTTCAAACAGATAATCTCTGCATGGCCCGACAAACCCTTCGGCACTAGCGATATAGCGTGCGGTTTCTATTTCACTCATCTTTGGCGCAAAGCTGGGGCTGTTATGGCAGATGGTAAAGGCGAGGGCGCGCACAACCCCTTCATCAGTGCGTACCTTTAGCCAACGCGGTACATAGGAGTTATTTAACATTTCCCGGCGCCACAAAATATCCAACTCTTCGGCTACAATCTCCGCTTTGATACGATAGACGCATCCCTTTACAGATCCGCCTCTATCCAGTGCTAGCACAAGCCCGGGTGCATCTGGACTGCCCCGACCAATACGTGTCCAAAGACAAAAGCGTTTGTGAAAGCCAAAAAGTTGGCCATAACGTCGCTCCTCAAAATCAATGAGCGGATTCCAAATAAGAGAGCCATAGCCAAAAATCCAAATATCGCCGCCAGCATAGCTGCCATCTAAAAACTGCTGGCGTGAGGCCTGTAATTCTTCCATTGTTAAGACGGTGCTAGCATCGCCATCTCGTTCGGTTGCCATCTTATAAACCGTACCATCCGCAAGCATATCGCGGCTAAGCCGTTTTAATTGATCAGGCGGGTTAGAACTATCAGACATTAAACTCAGCTTTAAGACATATCATCAGATTTTTTCGATATAACCAGTTGTGGAAACGGAATTTCAATATTATGCATTTCAAGCGTTTCTTTCAGCCGCCTATTCAAATCCCAGTTCAGCTGGAAATAGTGGCTATAATCAGCATATAAACGTAACCGAACCGTTATCGCACTATCCCCATAAGCTACCACTAAAAATTGCGGTGCAGGCGCCTTATGCACACGTTTATCAGCGCATAGTGCCATTAATGCCTTCTCAGCTTCGTCTAAATTTGCCTCATAGGCAATACCAATATCAATATCCATGCGCCGCACCTTATGGCGGGAATGGTTTATGATAATAGAAGACCAGATAGAAGAATTTGGCACAGAGATATACACATTCTCAAAAGTATCAATCTGGGTGGAAAATAGGCCAATCTCTTGCACGGTACCAGAAATACCATTTGCTTCTATCCAATCACCAACGCCAAAAGGGCGTAATAGCAACAACATAATTCCGGCAGCAACATTCGAAAGCGTGCCTTGCAAGGCAAGGCCAATAGCTAAACCTGCTGCACCTAATACCGCGATGATAGAGGTCGTTTGAATGCCGAACTGGCCAAGGGCCACCACGAACGTCAGTATAAGACCAGCATAACGCGCAATAGACGCCAAAATTGGGGTCAGTGTTGGGTCAACGCGTTTCAGTTTTGCTGTCTGGCTTCGTATAAAGCTTGCCGCCCGTCCAGATAGCCAGAAGCCTAGAATAAGCGTGCCGAATCCAGCCAGAATATTCACCACCGCTGGCAGTGCCTGTTCTAGCAATAAAGGTAGACCATCAATAGTGGATAAGAAACTTGCTGTAGCGTCCATTGCTGGCTCTCATAAAAAAAATTTACGGTTAAAGCGCAAAGGCAGACACACCCAAAAATATAAGCCATACGCGCTTATCCTAACTATAGGCAAAACCAAAAGGATTGACCAGTAAACAGAAGCTTATTTTAAACTGTGGATTGAGTTTTATACCTTGGCTATCTATAGTCTGGCGCAGTAAGATGGGGTGTCACATTAAATGACAGAAATACATAAATGGTCAGTCGCAGAGGCAGGGCTTGGTTTAGGAAAGCTTTGTTGCGCTATTGGTAATTTTGATGGCGTGCATAAAGGCCATCAGGCACTGATTGCGGCAGCGCGTAAAACCGCCCAACAAATTGGCCTGCCTTTAGCTGTGATCTGTTTCTCGCCTCATCCGCGCCGTTATTTTCAGCCCGATAACCCGCCATTTTTGCTGATGGATAGTTACACTAAAGCCAAGATGCTGGCAGCAGAGCAGGTCGATTTTATGATCGAAGTGTGTTTTGATGAACAGCTGCAAACCATGTCTCCAGAAGATTTTGTGCGGAACGTGCTATGTGATGCTCTAGATGTATCGCGGCTGTTTGCTGGGGCTGATTTCGCCTTTGGCAAAGGACGTGTTGGCACAGTTCAATCTTTAACCGAGATCGGCCGCCCGCTTGGCATGGTGGTAGAGGCTGTGTCGCTGGTTGCGGTATCGGACACCCAAGTGATTAGCTCTTCTGCTATACGTGATGCCTTGCAAAAACCAGATCTTTCGGCAGCTGAGGCGTTACTGGGCAGGCCTCATATCATTTCCGGGCTGGTAGCGGAAGGGGACAAAAGAGGGCGCCAGCTAAACTTCCCAACCGCCA
>JAKMFL010000030.1 GCA_022425485.1 Alphaproteobacteria bacterium
GCTATCCCAGAAGGCCGAATTTCTTACATAGACCCAATCGAAGGCATTATATATGAAGTAGATTTAAACGGGTTTGTCACATGGAAGTATAAAATTCCCAGTAAGATTAATAATAAAAGAACTCTGCGGAAGGGAGCCGACATAGAATGGCTCAAGGAGTCTGATAATTTCTTGTTTGTGGTTCCTCTAGTAGGGATTTACGAGGTTAACCGACAAAAAAAAATAGTTTGGTCATACGAGACTAAGTTGGTTTCTCATGACGCAGATCGATTGCCGAATGGTAATACGATTTTTGTGAACGCTTGGGACAAAGAGGGTGACAATCAGATTGTCGAAATCACACCGAGAGGTGATATTGTGTTTGAGTGGAAGATATCAGATAGTGGCGTGTCATGTGCTCATAAATCAGCCAATTGTAATTGGGGAAAGCGCGAGGGAAAGAAGTACGATTACACCCACGTCAATGCTGTACAAAAGTTCGAAGATGGCAGCTTTCTAGTAAGCCTTAGAAATCTTCATAAAGCGGTACTTATTGATAAAAACCTGAAAGTTGTTGAGCGTTATAGACATATCCGTTTAGTTCATGATCCACGACTGAAAGGTGATAAGCTTATTGCAATATCAAGAAGGCAAGGGCTAGTAGAGAGAGAGCGTAAACCATCGGATAGCAAATACGTTTTTAAGTATTCGGATCAAAAAAACGTCTTTAAGTATCTTGATAAGGGTTATGCTTTCCTTAGAACTAATGAACTCATACCTGATGGGAACATTCTACTTACTGACACAAGAAATCTGTTAGTTTTTAATCGCGATTCAGAAAAGATAGTTTGGAAACTCAAACTAAATGGCTTTGGTAATCAGAAAAGAAATAAGGATCTCCCCTATTTGTATAAAGCAGCATGGAGTCAATAATAACGATTAATATTGCATACTAATCATTCGACGTTTTTATCCCAGAATTCCAGAATTAAGATCATGCGAAAAATATTTTGCTAAAAATAAATTGTTAAAATTTTCTTACACTTTTTCAACGTTTCTATTTCTTTTGAATAGTCACACAGCGCTCAACTTTGCGTATTTTCAAACAGCAATTTTAGAAAGTTGTTAGAAAGTCTGAAAAATAAATAATAATAACAATGACTTACAACGTTGAAACTATTGAGTGGGAGTAAATAAATTAATATTATAAATCAATAATTTTTGATGAAGGTGGTGTTGATGTATCAAATTAGAAAAGGAACACCTTCAGACAAGTTTCAAATAGAGAATATCGCATCAACAGCCTATAAAAAATATGTTGATTTGATTGGAAAAAAGCCAGCACCAATGGTTGCTGATTTTTTGAAACACCTAAATGAAGACGATGTCTTTGTTATAGAGGATACCCATAATAGTCAGATAATGGGGTATGCTATTCTCGTAGTAAAAAATAATGAATATTGGTTGGAAAACATTGCTGTTTATCCCACTAAAACAAAGCAAGGTTTTGGAACGCACCTTATACGATATGTAGAAGATTTTGTTTCTAAGTCAGCATCAACAATTCAATTATACACTAATGTAAAAATGCATGAGAACATTGATTGGTATAAACGAATTGGTTTTTCAGAATTCAAAAGGAAAAATGTTGAAGGTTTTGAACGCGTTTACTTTATAAAAAAATTGTGAAAACTGATTTGTAATACGGATATCAAACTTACAAAATAGTTAACTAGCGATAATAAAAAACAATTAAATATACCGTGCGCAAGATTAAGTGGGAGTAGTGTTTTACATCTCCGCAGGAAACAGAAATTTTAAAAAAGGGGGCGGCTGAAACTTATGCGTGCTTATACAAAATATCTAGAATGGTTTGGGGTCGGCACGGCGATTGCCTATTCCTTGCTTGTCGCCTCAAACACAGGTTCAGAATTTCTAGGCTTCTCGCTATTACTGATATCGGCCGTCGCTATCGGGCTTTGGGCGTGGTCTGGCCGGCATAAAGGCATATTGCTACTGCAATTCTTTTACGCAGCAGCTGGGCTAATCGGCATGTTCAGATGGTTTTAGCTGCAAATCTTTAGCGCATCATTTAACTTGCTCTCGCGCCTTTTTTAAGATGTGATGTGGACAGGGTTTCGGGTCTGCTTCCAGTGTTGAGGAGTGCGTTTTTG
This sequence comes from Alphaproteobacteria bacterium, assembly GCA_022425485.1. GTDB lineage: Bacteria > Pseudomonadota > Alphaproteobacteria > Puniceispirillales > Puniceispirillaceae > JADHLI01. The sequence continues at coordinate 2,154 of JAKMFL010000030.1, forward strand.
AGTATAAATTACATCTATTTATTTGTTGCGATTTTGCTGGAGGTTACGGGCACAATGCTGCTGCCTGTAACCGCAAACTTTACCCGCATTGGCCCAACTATCATTATGGCGATTTGCTATATGGCGGCGTTTTGGCTTTTGACTTTTGCTATTCGCACTATTCCAATTTCTATTGTCTATGCAACTTGGAGCGGGCTGGGCGTTTTCACCATTGCCCTATTGGGGGTGTTGATTTTCAAACAAACCCTCAGCTGGCAGGCAATAGCTGGTTTGTTTCTAATCGTTTTCGGTGTTATTTTGGTTAATCTTTATAGCTCTGCGCATTAAAGGAAACGCTGGAAATGAGCCTAAATTTTGCGTCATTTTTTGATGCTTCCACAATTATAAAATTGCATATTATAGCTGCATTTTTTGCACTTTTTATGGGTGCGGGGCAGATGGTAATGCGCAAAGGAACACGCCCCCACCGCCTAGTGGGTAAAATATGGGTGTTTGCGATGGTAGTTGTCGCGCTATCTAGTTTTTTTATTCATGAAATTAGGGTGATAGGCAATTTTAGTCCAATTCATCTACTCTCTATTATCACCCTAATCTGGCTTGTTTTTGGCGTGCAGGCCGCCCGTAAAAAACAGATAAAGCGCCATCAGATTATTATGAATTCTATCTACTTTTTTGCTCTGATCGTGACAGGCTTTTTCACCCTGCTACCTGGTCGTTTGATGCACGAAATTTTGTTTGGCTAAAGAAGATGGAGGAGCTAGGCCATGTTAACGCCTGATTTTGATATTTATACGAAGCGGCATATTACTGGCCTTGAGGTCAGTCCGCTTGGGTTGTCTGTTTTTTATGATGATGGGGCGGTTAGCCGCCATCTAGCTGCTGATTTGCGTGAACATAGCCCAGAGGCACATACCACGCATCCCGTGACCAGAGAGACCTTGCTTTCGCCGCTTGATGTACCAGAAAATTTTCATATCACGCAGGCCGAACTGAATGATAATGGCATGGTTGTTTTGCACTGGTCTGAAAAATTAAGCGCAGATGATAAGGGGGTTTCAAGCTTTCATCCGGGCTGGCTTTATCAAACAGGTCTTTCTGGGGAAAGTGATTTCGGTGTGGATTTATCGCGCCAGCTTTGGCGTGCAGATGATTTTGCCGAAATGCCAATAATGGATGGATGCAAGGTTTTGGAAGATGAGGAAGTTTTCCTCGCCTTTCTGGCCCAGTTTATTCGCACCGGGGCTGTAATTGTTCGTGGCCTGCCAGAAACGCCTGAGATGATAGAGACATTGCCCCAGAAAATTGGGGTTATTCGCACTTCTAATTTTGGCCATGTCTTTGAGGTGAAAATTAAACCAGAGGCAGATTCTAATGCTTATACAGGCGAAGAGCTTCTTGCCCATACAGACCTTGCAACGCGCGAATATATGCCCGGCTTGCAATTCCTGTTCTGCTTGCAAAATGACGCAGATGGCGGGCTCTCAACCCTTGCGGATGGCTTTGCGATTGCTGAGCATATAAAACAGACTAATCCTGATGCCTATAAGCTGTTGGCAAGCCGGCCTATTGATTTTGTGAATAAGGCAAAAACCTCAGACTACCGGATGCATGTACCGCTTTTTCATTGTGATGCTTCTGGTGAGCTAGATGAGGTGCGCTGGACAAGTTGGCTGCGTGCGCCTTTGCGCGGTGAGCTAGAGGAAATGGCGCAGATTTATAAAGCACAAAAGCTGGCCTATCAGCTGGGAAATAGTGATATGTTTAAAGCAAAGTTTAAACTGCAACCCGGCGATATGATGTGTTTTGATAATCGCCGTGTCTTGCATGGGCGCACCGCTTTTGACCCTAGCAGTGGCGGGCGCTGGCTTCGTGGATGCTATATGGAACGCGAAGAATTGTGGTCTGGCCTGCGGATGTCTGCACGCAGGCGCCGCCAAGCAGATTTACGCCCCCATAGCGGAAATCTATAGGGCATATACAAGCTTAGTCTAGATGTAATTTCTGGCCATGTTGCAGGGCAAGGAAACGAGCCGTATCAATTTCTGCCTTGCGCAAGGCAGCAGCTAATCGCACTGGCGGCTCATCTAATGGCTCTAAGGTTAGTTTGAACGTTCCCCAATGGACAGCAACGGCCTGTTTAGGCGTCAGATCGGTAAAAATCTGCACCGCTTCTTCTGGATTCACATGCGAGGCTTTCATAAAGGGGCGCGGATTATAAGCGCCGATAGGTATCGCGGCTAGATCAGGCGCACCGAGACGTTTTCGTGTTTCGCGAAAATCAGGGGAATAGCCTGTATCGCCAGCAAAATAAAAGCTAAATTTTGGCCATTTGACCATCCAGCCTGACCATAAGGTTTCGTTCCGATCAAACCCTCGGCGCGAAGACCAATGCTGCACAGCTGTTGCGGTAAATTCTATCCCCTTATGGCTGGCGCTTTGCCACCAATCCAACTCCGTAACCTGCATAATGCCTGCCTTTTTTAGTAAATCAGCAAGGCCAAGCGGAACAAAATACTGAATATCTGGTTGCAGTTCATGTAAGATTTTGAGGGTAGGGATACTTAGATGGTCATAATGGTTGTGAGAGATAACTACCGCATCAATAGCCGGTAAATTGGCCATGGCAAGGGGTGTTTCACCAGCCCGCTTTGGCCCCATAAAGCTGAAAGGTGAAGCCCGGCCAATAAATACCGGGTCGGTCAATATATGCTGGCCATTAATGCTAACCAGCAAGGTTGAATGGCCTATCCATGTTACTTGCCGTCCAGTGGGGCTGTCAGGCTGTTCAGCCGGGCTGAGCGTATCAAAGCCTGTATCTTCTAGAGGGTCTTTAGCGCGGGTAAAAAACGCGCGCGCCATTTTAAAAAGCTGGCTGGGGCTTTTTTTATTCTCGCTACCATCGCTATTATGGAAGCGGCCTGTTTCAGGATTGTAATTTTCAGATTTCAACATCGCGTCACTCGCTGGTTTTTGAAACATAGTACAGGCGCTAAACAGGCTGAGGCAGAAGATAATAACAGCAAATTTTAAAATATTCGGCATGTAGATTTTCCTTTCTACCTTGCTAAACTGAATTAATGATAGCGCCAATGAATGAAACAGTTATGATAATAAGGCCCAGTGGCAGATGGTAGATGGCAAGTGGCAGGTAGCGAGTTTATAAAAATTGTACGCTTGAAGTTCTATCGCCAGATTACCATCAGCTAACCTCTTTTTTTTTACTAAATGAAGTGGCTAAAAACGATGTCTGCCAAAGCAGTGAAAACAAGGGGTGCGGGCTCAAAAATGCCAAAAGACTGGTTTGACCACCAAGAAAAAGGCGGGTTCTATGCGGCGCTTATCTGGTCGTTAGCGGCACTCTCCTTTGGTTACGCATTTTTTCACCGTGTCGCGCCATCGGTTATGGTCAGCGATCTGATGACTGAATTTGCCATAGGCGGGGCGATGCTGGGCATGCTTTCTGCCCTATATTTCTATCCTTATGTGTTATTACAAATTCCGCTAGGGGCACTTTTAGAAACAGTAGGTGCGCGGCTACTTCTTACGCTGGCCTTAAGTTGTGCGGGTGCTGGTTCTATCATTTTTGGCCTCGCAGAGAGCTTATATATCGCCTATCTTGGCAGGGTTTTAATAGGGGTGGGGTGCGGCGTTGGGTTTTTAGGGTCGCTTGCGCTTGCGTCACGCTGGTTTCCCCCCTCGCGGTTTGGCCTTCTAGCTGGTCTTACCATGTTTATAGGCATGGGCAGTGGCATGCTTGCCCAAGGCCCTTTAGCACTATTTGTTGAATCTTATGGCTGGCGTACCAGTCTTTTTATGCTTGGGGCAACAGGATTTATTTTGGCAACCGCTATCTTTGTTCTGGTGCGTAATGCGCCATTTGGTAGCGCGGATGAAAAAGCCAAAAAGGCAGATAGATTACCGCTGTTACAGGTCTTGAAACAGGCGGCGCAAACCATAGAGGTATGGAAGATATCTCTGGTGGCAGCGACCATGTCTGGGCCGATGCTGGTATTGGGCGGATTATGGGGAACGCCTTATATGATGGCGGCCTATGATTTGGCGAGGCCAGAAGCTGCCTTTCTGGTGTCATTATTGCTTTTAGGATGGGCGGTTGGTGCCCCTTTCGGCGGATGGCTATCTGACCGAATCGGTAAAAGGCGGCCTATTTTAATCTGTGGCTCAGCATTGGTATGCCTTTCTTTAGCTGTGCTTATTTTTGTTCCCGATCTGGCGTTATCCCTATCGGTGGCTTTATTTGTCCTTATCGGTCTTGCAGGTGGTTTTATGGCCTGCTGCTTTGCGCTTGTCAGAGAAGTGATTCCCGCCCAAATTATTGGCGGCGCAACTGGGATTGTTAACTCGCTTACGGTGGCGTCAGGGGCAGTCTTGCAGCCTCTGGTCGGGTTGATGTTGGATCTGCAATGGCGCGGCGATTTACAGGGCAATTTACAGGGCGAATTACAGGGAAATGCCCCCGTCTATAACGCTTCTGATTATCGAACCGCCTTTATTCTCGTGCTGGTGAGTGCAACTCTAGGCCTTATTATGTGCTTGCGCCTAAAAGAGACTAAAAAGAGCGTATTTTAGAGCATTCTAATTGTCTTTTCTGCTTTTTACTTTCATTTATAGACTCAACTTGACATAGACCCGTTTAGAAAACCACATTAGAATACCGTGTTAGTTACCCTATCTTGAAGGTATGAAAATCACCTCATGGTTAGCCCTAAATCGTCAAAATCATCAGCGGCGCCGCCCCTTTTAGCTGGGTTCGGCTTGACAAAATCCTTTGGCGATTTCACCGCCAACCGCGATATTGATTTCACTATTTATCCTGGCGAGTTGCATGCGCTTTTAGGCGAAAATGGGGCTGGTAAATCTACTTTTGTTAAGATGATTTATGGCCTGTTGCAGCCAGATAGTGGATATTTTGAATGGCAAGGCAAACCTATCCATTTCAGTAATCCACAAGAAGCACGGGCGGCCGGTATTGGCATGGTGTTTCAGCATTTCTCTCTGTTTGAAGCTATGAGTATAGTAGAAAATATCGCTTTAGCGCTGCCGCCTGAATTTTCAAAGGAAGGGCTGCCAGAGCTTATCGAGAAAAAATCAGCTGAATATGGTATCCCGCTGCGCCCTCATTCTCTGGTAGCGGATCTGTCGGTGGGGGAACAGCAGCGTGTAGAGATTATGCGGTGCCTTTTGCAAGACCCTGCCTTGCTGATAATGGATGAGCCAACATCTGTACTCACCCCGCAGGAAACCCAACAGCTGTTTGATGTCTTGGGCAAGCTTGCCAAACAGGGATGTGCAGTTTTGTTTATTTCGCACAAGCTAGAAGAGATTAAACAACTTACCAGCCGAGCAACTATACTAAGGGGCGGGGAAAAAATTGCCGAGGTGGATACACAAACTAAATCCGCAAAACAACTCGCTGAATTAATGGTGGGGGTAAAAATTGCCGCTATAAAGCCGCCTGTCGCGCAGAAGAAGGCGCCAGCTATTATGACGGTAAGTGGCTTGAGCCGCCCTGCTGATGGCCCGTTTGATACCGCTTTATGTGATATTAACCTGACGGCCCATGCTGGTGAGGTGCTAGGAATTGCGGGCATTGCCGGAAATGGACAATCTGAGCTAATGGACGCGCTAACCGGGGAATGGCGCGGTGCGCAAGCCGGTATTTTTCAAAAAGGCACAGAAGATATAAGCCGAATGAACCCAGCTGAACGCCGGTTAAATGGGCTGGCCTTTGTCCCTGAAGAGCGCAATGGCCATGCTGCTGTGCCGAGTATGCGTCTGTCCGAAAACGCACTTTTGACGAGTTTTGAGCGGGCCGGTGCGGTGCGAATGGGCGTGGTAAATCAAAGTTACGCCACCCAATTTGCGGATAGGATTTCAGCAATGTTTGATGTGCGCCGCCCTGAAGCTGATCCGCAAGCCTCCTCGCTATCTGGTGGAAACTTGCAAAAATTTGTGGTTGGGCGCGAAATTGCTAAAGAGCCAGAAATCCTAATTGTCTCTCAGCCAACTTGGGGGGTGGATGTGGGCGCAGCGCAGTTTATTCGCAAAGCTATGATCGAATTAGCAGCAGGCGGGGCAAGCGTAATTGTTATCTCTCAGGACTTGGAAGAAATTTTTGCTATATCTCATAAGATTGCTGTTTTGCATGAGGGGCGCTTGTCCAAAGCTTATCCAGCAGCAGAAATGAATCCGCAAAATATTGGTTTGTTGATGGGCGGGATCCCTATCGATAAGGACAGCAAAACTACCCCCCCTAAACCCAAGAAAAAGCGCAAAAGGGTAGCCAGCTAATGTTTATTCTAAAGCCACGCAAATCAGTGCCCTTATCGCTAACCTTGCTTGTACCGATAGTCGCAATTGCCCTGACCCTTATGATGGGCGGGGTGATTTTCGGGTTTTTAGGCTATAATCCCATTGAAGCTTTATATGAATTTTTTGTTGCCCCGCTTTCGCGCCCAGACCAGATCGGCAATCTTTTGGTTAAAGCGTGCCCACTTATCATTATTGGAACGGGTTTGGTATTTTGTTACCGCGCGAATGTCTGGAATATCGGGGCTGAGGGGCAGTTGGTTCTAGGGGCTATGGGGGCGGGTTGGCTGGCGCTGTCTTTCCCAGATGCACAATCCCCACTTTTTATTCTGGCAATGGCCGCAGCGGCAATGGTTGCAGGCGGATTATGGGGCGCAATCCCTGCCTTACTTAAAATACGCTTTCGCACCAACGAAATCCTTGTTTCCTTGATGCTCACCTATGTAGCGGCCTTATTACTAGACTGGATTGTGCGCGGCCCTTGGCGTGACCCTATGTCGTTTGGATTTCCGCTCACAAAAACCTATCCTGATGCGGGGTTGATACCAGCGCTGATCCTGCCGGGAATAGGCCGGTTGGGACAGCTGCATTGGGGGGTGGTTTTTGCTTTCCTTATCGCGGCTTGTGGCTGGTTTTACCTATCGAAGATGCTGTCTGGTTATCAGATAAAACTGATGGGAGATGCGCCGCGCGCAGGGCGTTTCGCTGGTTTTAGCCAGCCGCGCAATACCATAGCTGTGCTGGTTATTTCTGGCGCATTAGCGGGTCTTGCAGGAATGATAGAAGTCTCAGCAAATATTGGCCAGCTACAGCCAAATGTATCTTTTGGTTATGGATTTACTGCTATCATTGTGGCGTTTTTGGCCCGCTTAAACCCGTTAGCTGTAATTGTTGCAGGACTTGTTGTCGCGCTCGCAGAGCTTGGCGGGGATACGGCGCAAATTTCTATGGGCATCCCAAAAGTGGTTACGGGCATTTTCAAAGGCATTTTGTTGTTTATGTTGCTGGCTGGTGAAACACTGACCCGCTACGAGTTGGTGCGTGTAAAAGCACATCATACACAAGACCAGCAGGGGAGAAGTTAGCATGTTTGATGAGCTGTTATTGACGGTTCTACTGACCTCTGTGCCGCTGATTCTGGCCGCAACAGGCGAGCTGGTTGTTGAACGAAGCGGGGTATTAAACCTAGGTGTGGAAGGCATGATGTTGATGGGGGCAGTGGCCGCTTTTGGGGCAGCTAGCCTATCTGGCAGCCCGTATATTGGCATTGTTAGTGGCGGGCTTGCTGGCATGGCTGTTGCCGCTGTCTTTGCGCTTTTTGTGTTAGGGCTAGCAACCAATCAGGTGGCGACCGGTCTTGCTTTGACAATCTTTGGCACCGGTCTTTCAGGGCTGATTGGTGCGCCTTTAGTTGGCCAAGCTATTGATGGTTTGCCATCTATGACGCTGCCGCTTTTGTCTGATATTCCGCTTATCGGGGCGTTTTTCAAACTTGATATTATGGCCTATCTTTCGATTTTAATTGTGGCGCTAACCTCACTATTTTTAATGCGAAGCCGCGCTGGTCTTATCTTGCGGTCAGTTGGGATAAATCATGACAGTGCCCATGCGCTAGGCTATAATGTTTTGCAGGTGCGATTCTTTGCCATTTTGTTTGGCGGGTTTATGGCAGGGCTGGGCGGCGCGTATTTGCCACTGGTGCTGACACCGCATTGGGCAGAAGGCATGACAGCAGGCAGGGGATGGATCGCCCTAGCGTTAGTGGTGTTTGCATCATGGCAGCCTTGGCGGGTTACAATAGGTGCTGTTTTATTTGGCGGCGTGACGATTATGCAGCTTGCCGGACAAGCGAGAGGCTGGACAATACCAGCACAATTTTTGTCGATGATGCCCTATCTGGCGACAATTGTTGTTTTGGTAACAATTTCGGGCAGAGGTAGAAATGTGTTTGGGGCGCCAGCGCATTTAGGGAAAAGATTTTTTATGACGCGTTAACAAGATAAAGGAGATGAAAAATGAGGAAAATGTTAACAAGTTTGGGAGCAATGCTGGCTGGTATCGCCATGAGCATTTCTGCTGCCCATGCAGACAAGTTAAAGGTTGGGTTTGTTTATCTAACCAACCCCGGTGACCATGGTTGGACTTACGCTCACGAAGTTGGGCGTCAGCAGTTGCAAGACCATTTTGGAAGCAAGATTGAAACTACTTATGTTGAAAATGTACCAGAAGGGCCAGATGCTGCGCGTGTAATAAGAGAGCTTGTTGGACAAGGCAATAAGGTGATTTTTACCACCTCGTTCGGCTATATGGAGCCAACTTTGAAGGTGGCAAAGGAAAACCCTGATGTAATGTTTGATCACATTACAGGCTATAAGCGTGCAGGAAATATGGCGACTGGTAATATCCGCTTCTATGAGGGCAGATATGTACAAGGTGTGGTTGCTGGTCTAACAACCAAGTCCAATACTATTGGCTATTTAGGGGCTTTCCCGATCCCAGAAGTTATTCAGGGTATTAACGCATTTGCACGGGGTCTGCGTTCTGTGAACAAAGATGCCAGCATCAAGGTGGTTTGGGTCAATAGCTGGTATGATCCGGTGAAGGAATCAGATGCTGCAAAAGTTCTTATCGCAGAAGGTGCAGATGTGCTCGCTCAGCATACGGACAGCCCTGCAATGTTGCAAACAGCTGAAAAAGCTGGTGTTAAGGGCTTTGGCCAATCATCGGATATGCATGATTTTGCGCCAAAGGCACAGCTATTCTCTTCGGTGAATAACTGGGGCCCTTATTATATCGCGCAAGTTCAAAAAGTATTGGATGGCAAATGGTCAACAGGCGATGGCCCAGACCATTGGGCAGGCAATACCTGGAAGGGGATTGGCGATGATTTTCTGGTGCTGTCCGAATTTAAGAACATGCCAGCTAGTGTAGCAAAAAAGGCCGAAGCAGCACGCGCTGGTATCGCGTCAGGCACTTTGAATATCTTTGAAGGGCCGATGAAAGATAATCAGGGCAACATGGTTCTGGAAGCTGGCAAGGTGCTAGATGATGGCGGCTTGTGGGGCATGAACTATTATGTTGAGGGTGTGGAAGGCCGCATTCCTAACTAAGGTGAACGCCTGAAAAAAATACTTTAACGGGCGTTTCTGATAGGTTCAGATGCGCCCGTTTGACACTTTCGTCTCGCTGTCAAAAATCAGGCTAGGTGAGGGGCGATGAAGAACACCAGAGGGGTGTTTCATGAATAAAACAATTTGCTTTTTCCTGAACCAAGAAAAAATAGAAATTGATTTAAATGAAGGGAGCGGATTGCGCCCTGATACCACGTTGCTGAATTGGTTGCGGGAACGCCGGAAGCTCACTGGCACTAAAGAAGGGTGCGCAGAAGGGGATTGCGGGGCCTGTAGTGTAGTAATAGGCCGACTTACCAGCGATAATACGCCTAGCTGGCAGGCGGTAAATGCCTGTATTTTGTTTCTTCCGATGCTTCATGGCAGTGTGGTCACAACCGTTGAAGGGGTAGCAAATGCTGATGGGGAGTTGCATCCTGTCCAGCAAGCGATGATAGCCCATCATGGCGCCCAATGCGGTTTTTGCACGCCCGGTTTTATAATGTCCTTATATGCTGGCTGGTGTGCAGCTATTGATTTTTCCAATACAGCAGAAATAGAAACCTTGCTTAGCGGTAATTTATGTCGCTGTACGGGCTATGGGCCGATTGTGAAGGCTGGAGAAGCATTGGCAAGATGGGCACGTCCACAATGGGCAACTGACAGGCTGCTGGGCGATATTTCAGCGCTGGCACAGATGGCTGGTGACACACGAAAAGGTCTGGAGCTAGAATATAAGGGGCAACGCTATAGCGCGCCAGCTACGCTAGATAAATTACAGACACTTTATGCAGAAAACCCATCTGCGCAAATATTGTCTGGGGCAACCGATATCGGGTTGTGGGTGACGAAGCAGCATCGCCAATTGCCGCACCTTATCCATATCGGGAATATAGCAGAATTAGAGGCTATTAAGAAAACAGATGGCCATATCACCATCGGGGCAGGGGTTACCCACCAACAGGCAATGGACGCGCTTGCACAAGATTACCCAGCGTTGCAGGAGATCTGGTCTCGCTTTGGTTCCGCACAGGTTCGCGCATCAGCAAGGGTCTGTGGTAATATTGCCAACGCCTCACCTATTGGTGATTTATCCCCCTGTTTTTTAGCTCTTGATAGCCAGATAGTTCTGAATAAAGCTGGCAGGCGCCGCCAGATTAAGCTGGATAGTTTCTTTATTGATTATGGCAAGCAAAACCGTGAGGCAGGGGAGTTTGTTGAAGCTATAATACTGCCGCGTCTGCAAGCAGGGCAGCAGTTATTGGCCTATAAATTATCGAAACGTTTTGACCAAGATATCTCGGCTGTATTGATGGCGGGGTATCTCGATATTCAAGCAGATAAAATAACAGATATCAAAATTGGTTTTGGCGGTATGGCAGCTATTCCCAAACGTGCATTGCGTTTAGAAGCTTATCTGAAAGGCCAGAATGTGCCTGTAATTGGGGAAGATGAAGGCGCGCGCGAAGCCAAGTTTGCAACCGATATTGCGGCTTGCTTGGCTGAAGAATTTGACCCAATTGATGATATGCGTGCTAGCCGCTCTTACCGTTTGCTTGCTGCTGCCCAGCTGGTACAAAAAATGTTTATCGAATATCGAGCCGGCTATACGCGCCTATCAACGCCGCAGCATTTTCGTAGCCCAGAAGATTTCACCCCCACAATACAAGCTTAGGTTAAAGGAGACGGGCGCAGATGAGCAGTGACTTAAACAAACCCATTGCCCATGATAGTGCCGCACTCTATGTCACGGGCACTGCAAAATTTACAGATGATATTCTGTTTCCAGATGATGGCTTGCATATCGCGCTAGGGCTATCTTCTGTTGCTCATGGCAAATTGGTAAATGTGGATTTACAAGAGGTATTAAAGGCTGAAGGGGTGGTTTGCTGCCTCACCGCAGAAGATATCAAGGGCAGGAACGACGCTAGCCCTGTTTTTGGCGATGACCCTGTCTTTGCAGATGGTTTGGTCAGCTATCATGGGCAATCTGTATTTGCTGTGGTTGCCCACTCTGCTAAGCAGGCGCGCATAGCGGCATTAAAAGCACAAATCACTTATGAAGAACTGCCAGCTATCCTGACCATCGAAGAGGCGATTTCCCAAAATAACCTTTTGCGGGCGCCCCACCATATAGAGGCCGGGTCTGTAGATAAAGGGCTGGAGGGTGCACCGCACCGCTTGCAAGGGCAGATAAAAATTGGCGGACAAGAACATTTCTATCTGGAAGGGCAGGCGGCTATTGCCTTTCCCGGAGAAGCAGCAGAGCTGCATCTGCATGTTTCCACGCAGCACCCAACTGAAATTCAGCATAAAGTTGCTGAAGCACTGGGGATTGGGTTTCATCAGGTAAGCGTGCAGGTGAGGCGCATGGGCGGGGCTTTTGGCGGCAAGGAAAGTCAGGCTAATTTACCTGCAATTATTGCTGCGTTGGCGGCGGTGAAAACAGGCAAGCCTGCCAAGTTGGTTTATGACCGTGATGAAGATATGCGGGTTACAGGAAAGCGGCATGATTTTCAGATTTCGTATGATGTTGGCTTTACGAATGACGGAAAAATTCTAGCGCTGAATGTAGAACAATTCTTGCGTTGCGGAATGTCTTTTGATCTGTCAGCAGCCATTGCTGACAGGGCCATGATGCATGCTGAAAATGCCTATTTCATACCGGATATGCGTGTCACGGCTAGTTTGTGCAAAACCCATACGCCCTCTAACACCGCTTTTCGCGGCTTTGGCGGGCCGCAAGGTATTATGGGTATGGAGCGCATCATTGATGATATTGCCGCGACCTTAGGGCTAGATCCGTTGGTTATTCGCCAGCGGAATTTCTATCCAGATAAGGGTACATCTGAGAGCGGCAAGCCCACGCCTTATGGCCAGCCGGTAACAGACTGCGTCATTGGCCAGCTCGTCGATAGGCTTTCCCGTGATGCGCATTATCAGACGCGCCGCCTCGAAATCATTAAATGGAACAAAGACAACCCTGTCTTGCGGCGCGGGATTGCGTTAACACCAGTAAAATTTGGAATTTCTTTCAATAAAACAATGCTTAATCAGGCTGGTGCGCTGGTACATATCTATACAGATGGAACGATACATCTCAATCATGGGGGTACGGAGATGGGGCAGGGGTTATTTACAAAAATAGCCCAAATTTGTGGTGATGCGTTTGGCCTGCCGATTGATAGAGTCGCCATTACCCCCACCCATACAGGAAAAGTGCCAAACAGTTCTGCCACCGCTGCTTCTTCTGGTACAGATTTGAACGGCATGGCAACCGCCGCCGCCGCAGAGACTCTAAAGGCGCGAATGGCAACTTATTTGGCAGCACAATATCAGGCAGATGTCGCAAGCGTGCGCTTTGCAGACGCACAGGTCTATGTGGGCGATGAGGCGATAAGCTTTGCCAAGGCAGCGATGATGTGTTGGCAGGGGCGTATATCGCTTTCCGCAACTGGGTTTTATGCAACGCCCGAAATTCACTGGGATCCAGATAAAGCTAAAGGCGTGCCTTTTTATTATTTTGCCTATGGCGCGGCGGTAACAGAAGTCGCGGTGGACAGACTAACCGGAGAGAATAGGCTGTTGCGGGTCGATATTTTGCATGATGTTGGACGCTCGATTAACCCTGCCCTTGATAGAGGTCAAATTGAAGGCGGCTTTATTCAAGGGGCTGGTTGGCTAACTACAGAAGAACTGGTTTATGGCAAAGATGGGCGCCTGCAAACGCATGCCCCTGCAACCTATAAAATTCCAGCTTGCTCTGATAGGCCAGCCATTATGAATATTACCTTATTTGAAAGCGGCGGTAATCCAGCAGATACCATCCACAAATCAAAAGCCGTAGGCGAGCCGCCCTTCATGCTTGCTACAAGTGTGCATTCAGCCCTTCGTCATGCCATTGAAGGGCTGATAACAGAGGGCATGCCAAATCTGGATGCGCCTGCTACAGCAGAACAGCTCTTGATGACCTTGAAAGGCATGGCTCGCTAATGCGAGATTGGCGAGAGAGGATACAAGCCTATCTTGGCGCTGGCCAGTTAGTCTGCCGGATTATCGTTGCGGAGGCTAAGGGCTCTTGCCCGCGTGAGGCTGGTGCAGATATGTATGTTTCTCAAGCTGAAATTTGTGGCACTATTGGCGGCGGCGCCCTTGAATTTGAAGCTATGCGGGTAGCACGCCAGATGTTATCTGAGCTAGCAAATACCAAGGCTAGGTCTTCCCGTCAGTTTCGCAGTTTTCCCCTAGGGCCTAATCTGGGGCAATGCTGCGGCGGCCATGTAACCTTATTGTTTGAAGGGTTTACCCCTGATTGTCTGGCCGCATTAACGGCAATCCCTAACGTGCCTGATAGGGGTTTTATCCATCAAGCAGGTAGCCCTGAATGTGCCCAATTATCGTCAGAGCCGGTATCCAAGCTATTTTTTGATGCCAAAAACCAATGCCTATCTATGCCGCCTATTTCGCCCAATACCGCGTTTTATCTATATGGGGCGGGGCATGTCGGGCGTGCCGTGATGGGGGCTGTTAAGGGCTTGGCACTAGACAGGGTTTGGGTGGATACAGATAAGACCCGCTTTCCAGTCCACGCAGACCCGGCTATTACGCTAGCGCCGGCAGCGGATATGACGATTATAGCTGGGCATGCCCCGCCCGGTGCTATTCATATCGTGATGAGCTATTCACATGCACTAGATGAAGCACTGGTTTACACTATTCTAAGCAAAGGGAATTTTGCGAAACTGGGCCTGATTGGGTCGCGCACAAAATACCAGCGTTTTCATTCGAGCTTGAAAAAACAAGGTATTGAGGAGGCAATGCTTGCGCAACTTATCTGTCCAATTGGCCTGCCAGATATTCGTTCCAAATCGCCTGCCCATATTGGCGTGTCTATTGCGGCGCAAATCGCAACATGGCTAGAGGCAAGCTAAAGTCCGCGATTAAGAAGGGCACGTGCGGCTGCATCATGGCGGGTAAGTAAGGCGCCCAGATCAAGGCGAGATAACATCCCATCGGTAACCACCATCCGGCCAGCTGTCATCACATGGCGAGGCTTGACCGGCCCACATAAAACAAGGGCGGCAAGCGGATCAGACTGGGTGCCAGAAAAATCAATACAATTTCGGTCAAAAATGGCTAGATCGGCACCAAAACCGGGGGCAATTTGACCAATATCATAGCGGTTAAGTGTCTCTGCCCCGCCTCTGGTCGCCACACGCAGCGCTTCTCTCGCGGTCATTTTATCCGCCCCGCCTAGCACCCGTTGTAACAGCATGGTCTGGCGGGCTTCGTTCATGAGATGCCCGCTATCACTTGATGAAGAGCCATCCACGCCAAGGCCAACTTTTACGCCTGCATCTAGCATCTGGCGTACCGGTGCAATACCGCTAGCAAGACGCATATTAGAGCATGGGCAATGGGCAATAGATGTGCCTGTGCGGGCAAATAAATCAATTTCCTGACTATCTAGCTGAACACAATGTGCATGCCAGACATGTGCCCCTGTCCAACCTAAATTTTCAGCATAATCGCCCGGACGCTGGCCGAACTGCGCAAGCGAGTAATCAATATCTTCAACATTTTCAGCTAGATGTGTATGTAGCCCTACGCCTTTATCTGCAGCCATCAAAGCCGTGTCGCGCATTAACTCAACACTAACAGAAAATGGGGAGCAAGGCGCAAGCGCTATGCGGGTCATCGCATAGGGGCTATCATCATGAAACGTATCAATGACGCGCAAGCAATCTTCTAAAATTTTGTCTTCTTGTTCGGTTAAGCTGTCTGGCGGAAGCCCGCCCTTGCTCTCCCCTATGCTCATCGAACCTCTGGTAGCCGTAAAACGAATACCGACATCTTGAGCTGCTTCAATACTATCATCTAAACGACTGCCATTGGGATAGAGATAGAGATGGTCTGATGAGGTTGTGCAGCCGCTTAAAGCAAGCTCAGACAAACCAATTGCCGCGGATATATAAATATCATCAGGGGTCAGCTGTTGCCAGATAGGGTAGAGAGTCTTTAGCCAGCCAAACAAGCTTTCATTCTGCGCTTCGGGAATAAGGCGGGTTAGATTCTGAAACAGATGATGATGGGTATTAACAAGGCCGGGTATAACAATATGACCCGATAAATTCATTACTTCATCAACATGCGCGGCATGCATGGCAAGGCTAGCATTACTGCCAACCTCTTTAATAACGCCATTTTCAATGAGGATAGCTGCATCTTGCAATTCTTCGCCGCACCCAGCATTTCGTGATTCTCTAGGCCCCGCAGAAGGCCCATCATTCATCGTCGCCAAAATATCAATATTTGTAAGCAGTAGGCTGGTCAAATTAGCCTCCTTTAAAAGGGCTATTTCTCAACTTCCCAATCATCTGGGTTTATATCAAGACAGGCTTCGATTGCAGCCGTCGCGATAACCGAAAGCGTGTCATTATCCTTGTCATGGACATCTAAGCCGCCTTTAACAACTGTAACAACTGCGTTTCCACGCGGCAATTCGCCTGCAACTATTTTGTTATCGACGGCCTCTGGTTTTTGAACGCCAATGGTAACATTCACTTGCATATCTTCATGGCTTAGCTTTAGCGAGCGGAAGAGGACTAACGAGCTATGGTGAAGGGCATCTTGAACCGCCCGGCAAGCGGCCTTGGTGTAATCCTCGCCATATAAATCATTGCCTGTGCCCATTTCCAAAATTAGTCGTTTCATGCGCGCGCCCCTTTGTTACTAGCAGGCTGCATATTGAAAAATACGTTCACCGCTGCATTCGCAATAACTGTTTTATCTGTATCTGCTGGCGGGTTGCTAGAGGCCTTATCGGTTGGTTTGGCTATATCCAGCCCGCCATGAACCACCATCACCGAACCCTTGCCATAGGGCAGGATAGCTTTGACAGCTTCAATATCTACTGCCTCTGGCTTTTGCACGCCAATTTCTACCTCAACAATCATATCCTCACGCGAGAATCCAAACGCATCTGCCATGGTCAGGGAATTGTGCCAGAGCGCATCTTGCAAAGCCCGTATTGCAGCCTTGGTATAATCTTGACGGCGCAGGGAGGTACCCATGCCGAGTTCCATCGCAACCTTTGTCTTTGCCATTCTCGCCTCTTTTTTTGAAAACAATAATCTGAACTTTTACATAGTTTTAAAAAAACTAGACTGATTAACTTAATTTGTCATATTCTTCTGACAATTTTAGATCTATTTTTTGCAAGCTGATTTGGGTATGTCTGCCCCGAGCTTGCACCGCATCAATTAAAACGGTGTTTTTGTGTTTTCAGCCTTTGTTTCTGGATTTTTTATTAGCCTGTCCCTGATTTTGGCGATAGGCCCGCAAAACAGTTTTGTTATTCGGCAAGGCTTACTGAATCAGCATGTGTTGGCAGTGGTATTATTTTGCGGCATAGCAGATGCCTTGCTGATTTGTTTGGGGGTGCTTGGGCTCGGTACGGTTATGGCGCCTATTTTTGAAGATTACGCAGACTTGTTGTTTGGTATATCTGCGCTCTGGTTGGGGTTTTATGGTCTTGGCCGGCTGCGCGCTGCCTATCAGGTTCCCCGCAGCATCACAGCAGATAATACAGGGGAGTCTATCAAAAATTTACGCGGTATTTTCAGCCTGCTTGCCGTGCTAACTTTTGCTAACCCGCATGTCTATCTGGATACAGTTGTTTTGCTAGGTGCGGTTTCTATCGGCTATATGGGACTAGAAAAGCTGCTTTTTGCAAGTGGTGCATCGCTGGCTAGCCTAGCCTTTTTTGCCAGTATTGGATTTGGCGCAAAACGCCTTAGTCCGCTGATGCGTTCGGCCCGTGCATGGCGGATGCTTGATATTGTCACTGCATTGATAATGTTTATTTTTGCGGTAACTTTACTGGCGCAAATCAGCTGGGTGACCGGGTGATATAGTGCTAATCTAAATCTTCACTTAGCACAGTTAGTTGGATGTGATAGCAAAGCTCGCCTTCATCATCATCGCGGTAGACAACGCCAAAGGTTTCCCCATCTAGCTGAAATTCTACCGAATCCTTAGCCTCTGGTCTGGCCATTAGCGTGATATCATGATTGCCGAAACGCTTGCGCAAAAAACGTTGCAGTTTCTGGGTTTCAGTCGGTGTCATTCGGCAAGCCTCATATTGGTTTAGAAGTGAAAAATAAATATTGCTTGAAACGTGCCCAGCTTAAGGTAAGCGGCTGCCTTTTGTCTAGATCAGATATACGACTTATAAGCCTATGATGGTTAGAAATTTGAAAATAGACTAGCCATGACGGGCGATTTGTCCGCCATAATGTGGCCAAGCTGGACGTGCTGCCACATCATGGGCTCCACAATTACTACAGCGCAGATAAATCCCCAATTCTGGTACAGGAAATAGTGGGCCTAATCTTTCTATTAGCGTATCTACGGGCAGATCCGCATTATGGCTGCATCTATTACACCAGCAAAACACACCAAGATTTTGCGCTGCCAGATGATGTAAACATACAGGCTGATGCGGTTCTGTCTTTTGAATTTCCTGTTCTTTAAACCTGCCCATAACCTGATGCCGATAGTTGTTTAGATAAAAGTGTTCTTGTTTTGTTCTAATTTAGATATATCTAAACATTTGGAAATAGGCAAGGTAAAATCCTATTCCTTGAAAGGCAGGATTTAGTGAAATTATAGCGTGTTCGTTTTTGGTTTTTTAAAAGAGGATTTACGCTCTAATAAGGCGAGGTAAACGGTGCAAATAACTTGTCAGCTCAGGTAATTTGCGCGTGCGATATAGCGTTTTTTTGCGATCTTTTAAGATGAATATAGGCTTCTCAGACCCTTTAATGCGCTGTTTTTCAATAATAAAAAGGGGCTGTTCATGCGCATGTTTAAAGATTGAAAAAATCGCACAATTATCAATATGGTCAAGGGCGTAATCGCGCCAATCGCTGCTGGCAACACGCGCCGCATAGGTTGAAAGGATAGTGGACAATTCTGTCCGTGAAAAATAAAGGGTCTTCGCTTTTTTGCGTGAAAGGGAATGAGATGACATATATTTCTGCTACCTGCTCTTTCATTAGTGCGGTTACTGCCCAGCGTTTGCCCCGCGTTTGCCCAGTGTCTACCTAATGTTTACCCAGTATTTTACTCAGTATTTTACCTACTGTTTTGCCCAAAGTTTTACTGGAGGGCGGTCTTTTGAAATCACCTTCTTCGGCTTTATATCCTCATCTAAAGAGTGGCTAAAGCGCTGCTAAAGGTCAAGCCTTATAGAGGGCTGTAAATTTGCTAGATATCCCTATTCTGATTAAACGCAAAAAAAACTGGAAAACAAACACCTAATAGACGTATAAGGGCAGACATATAGAGACGAGCAAGTTTAATTTAGGTGGCCTGAAATCTCAGGGTGAGTGCATATGGCAGATATTTTTGACGAGATTAACAACGAGCTGAAACAAGACAGGCAAGCTATGTTGTGGCAACGCTATGGCAAATATGTCATTGGTGTTGCGGTGCTGATTATCGCCCTTGTTGGTGCCCGTCAGGGATATGTTTATTGGAAAGAGGCGCGGGATGGTGCGGCGGCTACGGCCTATTATCAGGCAGCGTCTATTGAAGATGCAGGGCAGGCGCTGCAAGCAGCTGAAGATACGCTAACCCCCGGCTACCGCGTGCTCGCTGATTTTACTATTGCGCGTAAATTAGCTGAACAGGGCAGGTCTAGCGACGCCGAAGCTGCTTTTCTAACGCTGGCCGAGCGTGATGATGTTGAGGGTTTTTACAGTGATGCCGCATTGTTGTTGTCGGTGATGCATGCCCCTGAAAATGCGAATAGTGATGATTTGCTCGCACGTCTTTCTGTGCTGACCGATATGGCTGGCCCTTTACAAGGGCTGGCCCTAGAACAGGCGGCTGGGCTAGCTCTCAAAGGGGGGCGTGCACAAGATGCCGCTGCCTTCCTTGAGAAAATTACGACCCTTAGCGAAGTGCCTTCTAGCTTGCGTCAACGTGCCTCGCAATTGCTGACTATTGTTGGCGGCAAGGTATCTGGGTAATGAGCAGCGCGTTCTGGCACATCCAATTGATAGGATCATGCTTGCGGGCTGGCGGTGGCTTGCTGGCAGCGCTATGTTTGCTCGCTGCATGCGCCGATAAAGAGCTTATCCTAAAAGGGGAGCGCGAAGCGGTTTTAACAGAAATATCTAGTCTTGTTATTGATGATGGCGCGGCAGCTGAATTTGGTGCTATCGGTTCGCCAACAATAAACCAAGATGCTGGACATCCCGGGCTTTCTGCGGGTCATGCTGGCGGGCATCTTACCCTAGAGACACCGCTGAAACAGGTCTGGCGTTCAAGAATTGCTGCCCCTGATGATGATGTGGTTAGCCTGCCACAGCCGATGATTTCTGGCGGGCGTATTTATGCGCTTGGGGCGGATGCGCTGCTTACGGCCTTTGATTTAGAGAGCGGCGATGTATTTTGGCAGTTTCAGGTAAATGCACCTGATAGTGGACTATTTCCGGGCAAGGCAGGCGGTATTGCGGTAAATGATGAGGTGGTTGCCGTGCATGCAGCCCGCAACAGCCTTAGCTTGCTGGATGTGAAGAATGGGTCGGAGATCTGGCGCATTGAGCATGATAGCCCGCTGGCTGGTGGCCCAACCCTGATAGGTAATCTGGGCGTTGTCGTCACCGATATTGACGGGTATGTTTTTGTCTATCGTCTATCAGATGGCGAGCTAGCATGGCAGTCTATTGGCTTGCCTGTTGATACTGTTGTCTTTGGGGCGCCATCGCCGGCGGTCAGCGGGGCTGAACTTGTCCTAGCAGGTGCGGGCGGTGAAATTGCTATTCACAATATTGATAATGGCCAACTGCTATGGGCGGATAGCCTTGCCACCTTATCGCCAACCACCCCGCTTCAAGAGCTAGGGGACGTTCTAGCCCACCCCATACATGATGGCGAAAATATTTATGTGATAAGCCAATCTGGCTTATTAAGTGCTTATGATTCCAAAACAGGCTTTCAGATTTGGGAGCATCCGCTAGCTGGTCTACAGATGCCGTGGATAGCTGGGGATAGCTTGTTTGTGCTGTCAGTAGAGGGGCATGTCATCGCGTTGCGCAAATCAGATGGCGCCGTCAGATGGATGACCGCCCTAGAGGGAAGCGGCGAGCTAGGCGCAGCTAAGCCTGGAACCGTTACGGATTATTTCGGGCCTATTGTTGCCTCTGGCATGGTGCATGTCTTATCAGAGGCAGGTAAGCTGGTTAGCCTCAACGCCGATACCGGTGCAAAAATTTCCAGTCAGTCTTTAGGTGGAAAGATTAGGGTTTCACCACAAATTGCGCAGTCTAGCTTCATTTATCTGACACAATCTGGTCAGTTAACCGTAATGCGCTAAAGCTGATGAGTGTTACCCTTGCCATTGTTGGGCGGCCAAATGTTGGCAAATCCACATTATATAATCGTCTGACGGGCACCCATCATGCGATTGTCGATGATCAGCCCGGCGTGACCCGTGATCGCCGTGAGGGGGAAGCTTATTTAGCAAGTATGCAATTCCGCCTGATCGATACGGCAGGCTTGGAAAAAGCCAAAGCGGGGAGCTTGCAAGACAGAATGCGAGAGCAAACGGAACTGGCCGTAGCACAAGCTGATATCACGTTGCTTGTGATTGATGCGCGCGCGGGCATTTTGCCAGATGATATTCATTTTGCGCGGCAAATTCGTAAATCTGGTACCAGCGTAATTCTGCTAGCGAATAAATGCGAAGGCAAAACAGGGTCGGAAACACTTGCCGAAGCATGGCAGTTAGGCCTAGGCGCGCCTGTGCCTCTATCAGCGGCGCATGGTGACGGTCTGATAGATTTGTTTGATGCTTTGCGAGAGACGGCCCGGGAAATCGGGCTAGAGGACGCGCTATTTGCGGCGGCAGATGCCAGCGATGACAAAGAAGATGAGATATTTGTATCAGACGATGAAGACGGGCCAGATGTTTGGATTGACGACCGTGATAAAAGCCCGATTCGGATGGCAATTATTGGTCGCCCGAATATGGGTAAATCAACCCTTGCCAATACGTTGCTTGGCGAAACGCGCCTGTTAACCGGCCCAGAAGCGGGGATAACACGCGATAGCATCACCTTACCCTTTGATTGGGAAGGCACGGCGTATGAACTGGTTGATACCGCTGGTATGCGCCGGCAAGCCCGGGTAACCGACAGAATTGAGCGGTTGATGGTAAATGATGCCGAACGGGCTATCCAATATGCCAAGATTTGCGTGCTTATGCTGGATGCTCGCCAGCCGCCTCATAAACAGGATATGGTTATTGCCCGTCAAGTTACCGATGAAGGGCGGGCGCTGATTATTGCAGCTAATATGTGGGATGATGTGGCGGACAAGCAAAAAGCCATGCAGCAGATAAATGACCGTCTGCAAACATCACTAGCTCAGGTGCGCGGCGTGCCGGTGGTTCCGATTTCTGGCATGTATGCTAAAGGATTGGATAAGCTGATGAAGGCCGCACATGACATTCATCAGAAATGGAATACCCGCATTTCTACAGGTCGTTTAAATCGTTGGCTAGAGCCAATGCTAGAGGCCCATCCCCCGCCCATGTCACAAGGCAGACGCTTGCGCATCCGCTATATGACACAAGTTCGCACCCGCCCACCAACATTTGCGCTGTTTGCCAGCCGACCGGTTGATATTCCTGAGAGCTATCTGCGCTATTTAATAGGGGGCTTGCGAGATGATTTTGGGCTAGAGGGCGTGCCAATAAGGATGATGCTGCGTAAAGGCAATAACCCATATAAGCCTAAATCTTAAAGCTTGTTTTAGGATGCGTTCTCTAACTCGGTTATCAGCCTATCCAGTGTAGAGGCGATAGAAATAAGGGCTGCGCTATCCAGGTAACCATTGGCCTTATCTTCCTCGCCAGCTTTGCCTTTAGGGCTCAAAAACAGGGTTCTATTGACCTCTATTTGCAGAACAGATACGCGTTTATCATCCGCTTTTTTATAGCTCAGCCCATAGTGACGCGTTGTATAGCCACCTGCATAAGGTGCATTCCAGCCCCAGCTGTAATTTTGCGTGCCCATCACCGCGTTTATACCCTCAACCAAACTGGCAGGCAGGGTTGCGCCATGCAGATTGCCAAAGATAAAATCTGGCAAAGCGCGTCGCAGGGCAGGGGTTTTTTTCTGATTAAATTGGCGCGCAGGGTCTGGCATGGAATGCAAATCTATCAGCAATATATGCGATTTTGCCTCCAGCTTCGCCTGTAATCTGTCTTTTAGCATCAGGTGATAGGGACGGTGATAGCGGGTAATAATCTGGGCAACCTCATCAGGGCTAAAGGGCGCTGAATAAAGCGGCTCACGCGCAGCAGATAGGCGCGGAATAACGCCGTAGCCTGCGGCAATATACGGCTTATAGACGGCAGCTGGCTTAAATGTCCCTTCTGGGCAAAGCTGTTTATCCACCGCGTCTTCTGGGCGGTTCAAATCGCATAAAGCGCGCCCTATTTGTGCTATCAGAGCAGGGCGGTTGCGGGCGGCCAGCATTAGGCCCAGAATATCGGTACCTGTATCCTCTAAGGTGCGGGCGCGGGCTTGGTGGATATCATCAAACCAGCCATGCGGATAGCATCGCCCGCCATGCGGCACCGATATCATGCTTTTACCTAACGCCTGCCCCCCCACCAGCAAGGGCTGGGGTAGCGCGTTAAAATTAACGGCCCTGCAATTATTTGCGAGCCGCTCTCTATCTAGGGATAGATAATGCAATGCGGCCTTGTCTTGCGTGGCATCAAAAACCGGGCTGGCGAGTGGCAGATGGGTATCAAGATAGGGTTGTTGCATAACCAATTTTCTAAACATGGCCCAAACTCTACGTGGTTTTCGGGTGATACGGCAAATGAATAAAGCTATTGCGACCTTCGGATTAAAGTATGGAGAAGCCTAACCTGCCTATAAGCTTGACTTGATAGGCAATTCGCCTTAAATCTTGCCCAGCGTTGGCAGTAATGTGTCAGTCAATGCCGCAGATGGGTTAGGGGAGCGTTAGCTCAGCGGGAGAGCACCACGTTGACATCGTGGGGGTCACTGGTTCAATCCCAGTACGCTCCACCATCATTTTTGAAGCATACGGCGCCTTTTGGCGCTGTTTTCATTTCAGTAATGATATTATTGAATATATTTATCAACAAGTTAATTGGAAATTAAAGCGTTATGGTGCCAACAGTTTATCTGTTGTTAATATCAACGTTTCTCCGTCTAAGAATTATGTAAATACCTGATAATACCACCATTAGACTACCACATAGAACAAGTGTATTTGGTTCCTCACCTAGCAACATCACTCCAAAAAACAAAGCAAAGAGCACACGCACGTATCTAAAGGGAGTTACAAAAGACACATCTCCATTTCGCATTGCTATAGTCAGACATTGATAGGCTATTATACCTGCTACCCCGTTGGCTATAATAAGCCCCCAATTTTTAGCTGAAATAGTAATCCAAACCGTGTTTGATGGAAAAATAAAAAGGTTGAAAAGTGTGATTAGTATCCCGGATATAAAAACCATCGAAAATCCGAGAGTGCCAAGCTGAAAATTAGACATATTTAATGGGCTCATTCGAGTAGCTAAATCTCTCCCAGCAAAACCAATCATGCCCAAAACAGCAAAAATGGAAAATATGCTAAAGCCCTCTGTACCAGGT
>JAKMFL010000068.1 GCA_022425485.1 Alphaproteobacteria bacterium
GGAAATGGTCGGAGTGGAGAGATTCGAACTCCCGGCCCTCTGGTCCCAAACCAGATGCGCTACCAGGCTGCGCTACACTCCGACTGCGCCTGTTTACACCCACATCAGGGGCGATATCAAGCCCTAATTGCACCTATGGGGAAAAATTTCACCCCCATAAAAGGGCAGGACTACTGCGCTGGCGGCAGGGTTTGCTTTATTATCAGCTTTGCGTGCCTATCTATCCCCAGCCGTTTAGCGGTTCCAGCTTTAATTTCAACCACATATTTTGCCGGCTCTATTGAAGATATCGTATTTAGAGAATAGGGCTTGGCAGCTTCATGAAGATAAACCAGCTCGCCATTTTCACCGAAAAACAGAATATCAAGCGAAAGCGGTGTATCTTTCATCCAGAACAGGCGCACAGCACTTTGTGGCCAAACAAACAGCATGCCGCCATCATCTGCCAGCGTTTTACGCCTCATTAACCCTTTTGTGCGGCGTGTCGGGGTTTCCGCAAGCTCCAGCTTAAACAAATGCGTTGCGCCTGCTTTTGTGGTCACCTCGGCTTCGATAATTGTCAATTCTTGGGACGCCCCTGCATAAGACAGGCCTATCCCCAAGCAGAGCAGCAAAAACCCCATCCCTGCAAAACAGCTATAAAGACCCAGCTTTATGTACGCTTTAACCTGTTTCATCAAAAAGCTGTTCTGTCCAACGTGCGGGGCGGTTTTGGGCGCGGCGATGTTGCCATTCAAGACTAGATAAAATTTTCTGAACATCCGCATTTGCCTTTGTTTGATAGGGGTTTTTCCCCTTGATAAGTCCCCAAATACCCGCCCAAGCGCGCGCGGTGCTATACGGGTTATAGCCGCCACCGCCCAAAATCATTGATGGGGTTTTTAAGGCTAGAATCTGTTCAACTGCCTGCCAATAACCGCGATTACTGTAACAAAGACCAGATTGCGGATCGTCAGCCAAGCCGTCACATCCTGCTTGTAGGATTATAAATTCTGGCCCAAATTCTGAAACTTCAGGCACAATATGCTGATTAATAATCTTCAACAATGCTGTATCATCTGCCCCTCTGGCGAGCGTATAATTGCGTGCATTCCCCTGCCCAACATCCCCAGCCTTGCCGGTTCGTGGCCACCGATTTTCCTCATGTACCGACCATAGGCGCACCTGCGGCAACCCCGAAAGATGCGCCTCTACCCCATCTGCGTGATGGGCATCAATATCTATATAAGCGACACGCCCAGCCCCGCCCCTCAACAGCGATAGAATAGCTAGTGCCGGATCATTTACAAAACAAAACCCATTGGCCCTATCTGGCATCCCGTGATGGGTTCCCCCTGATGGGTTAAAGACAATCTGAGCCTCTCCTGAAAGCAGCGCTTTAGCCCCGCGCATACTAGCTGCTGCTGCGGTGGCTGGCCGGCTATAGACTTGGGGAAATATGGGATTATTATCAAGGCCAATGCGGTGGCGTTGCATCTGCGCAGCGCTTAATTCCTGTTGTTTTTCAGCTTCCAATAAAGCGGCAACATAATCAGGGGTATGAAAAAGGTGTAATTCTTTGGGGGTGGCTGGGGCAATTTGCTGATATTCATCTGCCGCCAGCCAGCCTAGTGCCCGGCAAATGTCGATAACCGGCCAGACGCGGGCAATATTCAATGGATGGCCACGCCCATATACCGAACCTCTGAAAATATCTGAACCAAAAAAACGAAACATCATAATCTGGTTATAAAATAATAACTAAAAAAGACCAGTATATATTGAAATCCCCTGAATTTTTGGCATTATGGGCAAGTTACCGCGAGGGGGAAAGTTGTTTTCTGCCTTAAAAGCCTAAGACAGTATAAACAAAGAAAGTCAGGAATAAATCATGTCAGCTAGTAACAATCCGGTCTGGAATTTCATTCAGGAATATTCAGTTTTGTTGATTTTGGGAGCCTTATCGGCGCTAATTTGGGCAAATATTCACTATGATAGTTATCACCATATTGTAGAATGGGTGATTTTAGATCATTCGCCAGTTGGGCATTTGCATGATGGGCATAGAAC
>JAKMFL010000034.1 GCA_022425485.1 Alphaproteobacteria bacterium
GGGAAAGCAATATTGTTACGCACCGACATATGCGGATAAAGCGCATAGGACTGGAACACCATCGCAAGGCCACGATTTGCAGGCGGTATCGTAGTTGTATCCTCACCATTGATAAGGATTTGCCCGCCGCTAACATCTTCTAGGCCCGCAATCAGCCGCAAAAGCGTGGATTTACCACACCCAGATGGGCCAACAAAGACAACAAATTCGCCTTCCTCAATTTCGAGATCAAGAGGCGGAATAACTTCAATATCACCAAAACGTTTTGATACTTGGTTTAATTGTATCTGTTTCATCTCTATCTTCCTATTTAACCGCGCCGAAGGTTAGGCCACGAACAAGTTGCTTTTGGCTGAACCAGCCCATAATCAGGATAGGCGTAATAGCCATCACAGAAGCTGCGCTAAGCTTTGCATAGAACAACCCTTCTGGGCTGGAATAGCTGGCAATGAAAGCGGTTAGTGGTGCTGCTTTTGCAGCAGTCAGGTTCAGCGTCCAGAACGCTTCATTCCACGCTAGAATTACATTTAATAAGACAGTAGAAGCAATGCCGGGTATCGCCATTGGCGTTAACACATATAACAATTCTGAGCGCAGGCTAGCCCCGTCCATTCGCGCTGCCTCTAAAATTTCAACCGGAATTTCCCTAAAATAGGTATAGAGCATCCAGACGATAATCGGCAGGTTTATCAGCATTAACACGACCACTAGCCCGGTACGGCTATCTAGCAAACCCATCTCAATGAAAAGCAGGTAAATCGGATAGAGCACACCAACTGCTGGCAGCATCTTGGTAGAGAGCATCCACATCAATATGCCTCTGGTTCGCTTGGAAGGCACAAAGGCCATTGACCATGCCGCCGGAACTGCCACCAAAACACCAAGCAATGTAGACCCCACCGCGATAATAACCGAGTTGGTGAAATGTTTAAAATAGTCCGAACGATCTTGTACCACCGCATAGCTTTCGAGCGTCCATGCAGAGGTTAGCACTTCTAAAGGCGTGCTAATGGCGTCCCCTTCTGTTTTAAAAGACAGAACAAAAATCCAGAAAATCGGAAAGAAGATGACCATGCCCACAGCCCATGCGAGCAGGGTATTAAATAATTTCCGGCGAGGGGTAACAGCTCTAGCCATAATTCACGCTCCTCACTTATCCAGATTCTTGCCGACAATCCGCATTAAGAAGATCGCCACAATATTTGCTAAAATAATCGCATACACCCCGCCTGCTGAGCCAAGCCCAACATTTTGGCTTTCCAGCACCCGCTGAAAAATCAGATAGGTCAGAGTTTTGGTTCCAAACGCGCCTGCAGTAGTTACAAAAATCTCTGCAAAAATAGATAACAGGAAAATCGTTTGAATAAGCACCACAACGGTAATGGCCCGGGCCAGATGGGGCAGAATAATGTGCCAAAACCGGCGCAACGGCTTTGCCCCATCCATCTCAGCCGCTTCCAACTGTTCTGAATCCAGAGACTGAATAGCGGTGAGTAAAATAAGCGTTGCAAAAGGCAGCCATTGCCAGCTGACAATCATCACCAAGGAAGGCAAGGAGGCCTGTGATAGCCATTGTATCGGCTCTGCCCCAAAGGCACGCCACATATGCGCAAAAAAGCCATTCACCGGATCCATAAACATATTTTTCCAGACCAGTCCTGAAACAGTAGGCATCACAAAGAAAGGCGCGATAACAAGGATACGGACTACCCCCTGCCCCCATAGCGGCTGATCCAGCAATAGCGCCAGTAAAATACCGATGACCACCGTAATAAACAGCACCCCGCCAACAATAATTAGCGTTGTGGCAACCGCTGGCCAAAAAGAGCTAGAAGAAATAAAGCGGACATAATTATCAAAGCCAACCCAGCCAAGGTCACCCCCTCGAAGAGGCAGGTATTTCCTGAACGAAAAATATAGCGTCATCGTCAAGGGAACTAGCATCCAGCCAAGAAGCAATATTGTCGCTGGTGCGATCATCAATCTGGCTATGGATCGGGAATGCTGCGTAGCCACGGCCAAGCCTCCAAGCGTCCAAGAGATAAATCTTATGACAGTATCGTCAGAAGAATAAATAAAAGAATGAGGATGTAGAAACAAATAAGGGGAAGGGATAAAAACCCCTTCCCCTCGAGGAAGAAATGCCTAGCGGTAGCCTGCAGCTTCCATTGCGTCGTTTGTCAGAGCCTGTGCTTTAGCAAGCGCTTCTGCAACAGTTTGCTGACCTGCGTAAGCAGCAGAGAATTCCTGGCTTACTTCAGTTGCGATACCAGCAAATTCTGGGATAGCAGCGAACTGAACACCCACATATGGGCTTGGGTCAACTGTTGAGTTGTTTGGATCAGCTGACAAGATTGAGTCCAATGTCATCTGTGCGAAAGGAACTTTCTTGTAGTTCGCATTTTCATACAATGATGTACGCGCACCTGGAGGTACGTTTGCCCAACCTTCTTTTGATGCAACCAGCTCAATATAGCCGTTTGATGTGGCCCACTCGATGAACTGCTTGGCAGCTGCTTCTTTTTGTGTGCCAGCTGGGATGGCCAATGCCCATGCCCATAGCCAGTTAGAGCGAACGCCCATGCCGTTATCCGGTGCTAGCGCAAAGCCAACCTTGTCTGCAACAGTTGAATCCTTCGGGTTTGTTACGAAAGAAGCTGCTACTGTAGCATCAATCCACATGCCGCACTTGCCCTGTTGGAACAGAGAAAGATTTTCGTTGAAGCCGTTTGTGGCATAACCAGCCGGCCCGGCATCTGTCATCATGTTTACAAAGAAGTTCAGTGTGTCTGACCACTCTCTTGAATCAAACTGAGCATTCCAGTTTTCGTCGAACCAACGTGCGCCGAATGAGTTAGACATAGCGGTGATGAATGCGCCGCCTTCACCCCAACCAGCCTTACCACGCAGGCAGATACCGTTGATGTCGTTATCACGATCTGTCATTTCACGTGCAGCTTTAGCAATGAATGACCAAGATGGTGCGTCTGGCATGGTTAGACCCGCTTTTTTCATCAGGTCAGCACGATACATGATCATGGAGCTTTCACCGTAGAAAGGCGCAGCAAACATGGTACCATTATAGCTTAGACCACCAGACATTGCAGGCAGAATATCAGCAGCATTATACTCAGCGCTCAGGTCATCCAGTGGCACTAGCCAGCCGTTTTTGCCCCAAATCGGTGTTTCATACATGCCAATTGTCATGATGTCGAATGCACCACCTTTTGTGGTGATATCGGTTGTTACGCGCTGACGAAGCACGTTTTCTTCCAATGTTACCCATTCAACTTTGTGACCGGTCTTTGCCGTAAAATCGTCTGTTAGACCCTGCATCCGAATCATATCGCCATTGTTAACAGTGGCGATAGTCAATGTTTCAGCATAAGCAACACCAGACGCCATAAGCGTCGCTGCAGCTGCGGCTGAAATAAGTTTATTGAAACGCATTTTGTTCCTCCGTTATGTTGAAGCGCAAGTGGAACAAAAACCTTTGCTCGCGTCAATATTTTTTTAACGCGCGTAAATAAATGATTATTTATCAATATGGTTTTTTTTAAATTTAAGCGGAATCGCGCATAATTAGCCGCGCAGCAAACACTGTTTCTTGCCGCTTTTCGAGACGACCGCCAGATTCGATCAACTGAAATAACGTTGAAAGGGCGTAATCAGATACGGATTCATAATCATGTGCGGCCGTCGTCAAAGACGGGCAGGTATAGCGTGCATAGGGATGGTCATCATGTGAGGCTACCCGGATAGAGCAGCCTTCATCACGGCCAACCGATATCCCTAATTCATGGCAAGCGGATAGAAAACCAATAGCCAGCCGGTCATTACTGCAAAGCACAGTGTTAGTTGGCAGAGCCTTTTCTTGTAATATTTTCAAAGCGCCCTGCCGGCCAATTTCCTCAAAACTCCAGCCTTTGCCATCAATTTTGATAATGTGCGGCTCTAGGTTTAATCTGTTCATAATCTCAAGATAGGCCAGACGCCGTTTATTCGCATTCGGATTGGCTGGGTCTTTCATCTCAAAAAAACAAGGCACATTGCCTGTTCGGCTAAGATACTCAACCGTTTGCGACACAAAGCTGAAATTATCTGACCCGACAAAAGCCGCCCCCACCCCTTCGATATTACTATCAAACAAAATGGTTGGCACATCATGGCAGAAGGCTTCAATATGCTTGCGATCAGAGGTACGTCCCAACGGTGCTAATAATACCCCTGCTGGTTTCAGCGAGCGCAAATTATCAAGAATAGTATTTTCTAAAGCCTGCTCCCCATGCGAGGAGAATAAAGATGGCGTAAAGCCTGCAGCGATACAGCGACGTTCCAACATCCGCGCAATTTCTGCAAAAAACGGATCTGCCAGATAGGGCACAACAATACCTATGGTCTTGGTTAATCGCCGATTTTGGTTAATTGCATAGATATTTGGGCGATAGTCATATTCCTTTAAGGCCGCTTCAATACGGTCACGGGTAGAAGGGCGCACACTTTCTGGGTCGTTAAAATATTTAGAGACAGTTGGTCTTGAAACACCAATCAGCGCAGCAAATTCGGCCATATTTTTTATCTTATTATACCGCATAATATCTGAGCAGGTCCCTAGCAGAAACTTAAATTTGCTTGACAATTTCACCTTAACTATCGCACCTAATATTAACGCGTGTAAAGTTTTGTGCAAGATAGGTTTAACTTTTTTGAGAATGAACCAAGCCGTTTTCACCCTCGCAGAAGCAAGCGCACTGGCTAGTGGCACATTAAAAAAGGTGAAGCCACAAAAAAATAGGATGCTGGAAAGGCAAAAAAGATGAGCTTAACATTCGCAATTAATGGATTCGGCCGTATTGGACGTAATGTGCTACGCGCTTATATTGAGCGCGGAAAAAACGTATCGCAACTTGTGGCGATTAATGACCTAGCGCCAATTGAGCATGCCGCATTCCTGCTGGAATATGATAGCGTGCATGGCCATTTAAAGGCCGATATCCGCTATGAAGGGGACGAGATTTATATCAATGACCTGCCGCCTATCCGCTATTGCCAAGAAGCCGACCCTGCCAAGCTAAACTGGAAAGAGCTAGGCGCGTCTATTGTAATGGAATGCACCGGCCGCTTTGCCGCTGCCAAAGACGCAATGGCGCATATCAACGCTGGGGCCGCGCGCGTGTTAGTTTCTGCCCCCTCATCTGGGGCAGACCGAACCGTTGTTTATGGCATAAATCATGAAGATATCACCGAACAGGATATTATTATCTCAGCTGCATCCTGTACCACAAACTGTCTAGCCCCCATGGCTAAGCTCGTGCATGAGGCGTGCGGCCTACAGCAAGGTTTTATGACCACTATCCATGCCTATACTGGCGATCAGCGCCTATTGGATGCTGAGCATAAAGATATGTATCGTGCACGTGCGGCGGCCAGCAATATGATCCCAACCACTACCGGCGCGGCCAAGGCGGTTGGTTTGGTACTGCCAGAATTAGAAGGCAAGCTAGATGGGGTAGCGATACGTGTACCAACCCCGAATGTGTCTGCTGTAGATCTGGTCTTTATGCCGATGCAGAAAACCAGCGAAGAGGCCTTGAACGCGTTATTTAAAGAAGCCTCAACTGGCGTGCTGAAAGGCGTCATGGATGTCACCGATAAACCGCTGGTTTCTAGCGACTTTAATCATTGCCCAGCATCTGTCACTATGCATCTAGACCAGACAAAGGTGATGCCAGATGGTATGGTCAGATTGTTCGGCTGGTATGACAATGAATGGGGCTTTTCTAACCGTATGCTGGATATTGCAAGCCTTTTAAAGGCGTAAAAAAAATTAGGGGGGTTGCAGGTGCAACGCGCAACAAAAATAATTGCTACCTTAGGGCCAGCATCCGCAACCGCAGAGGTGCTTGAGGCGTTAGCAAAAGCAGGGGCTAATCTATTTCGCCTAAACTTTAGCCATGGCAGCCATGATGACCATGCAGAGCGGGTAAAAACCATCCGCGCACTAGAAAAAAAACTGGGGCGCAGGATAGGTATTCTAGCCGATTTACAAGGCCCTAAATTCCGTATTGGCGCCCTAGAAGCCCCGATTGAACTGACCAAGGGCCAAATGCTGTGCTTATATCTGCCAGACACGAAACTGCCCGATGCAAGCGCGGGCATGACAGCCATACCATTGCCGCATGTCGAAATTTTTGAAGCGCTGGCTCCCAATTCCCTGATATTGATGGATGATGGTAAAATCAGACTTTCTGTGAAGAAATTAAGCGCTGAATATGCGATTGCAGAGGTGATGCAAGCCAGCATGCTTTCCAGCAAAAAAGGCGTTAATCTTCCAGATGCACAGCTGGATATCTCACCACTGACACCGAAAGATATAATTGATTTAGATTTTGCCCTATCGCAAGGGGTAGATTATATCGCGCTTTCATTTGTTCAGAAGGCAAGTGATATTCTAGAGGCAAAAAGCAAAATAGCTGGACGGGCACAGATTGTTGCCAAAATCGAAAAGCCCTCGGCACTAGATGAAATTGACGATATTATTCATGCCTCAGATGCGGTTATGGTAGCGCGCGGCGATTTGGGCGTTGAAAGCCCAGCAGAACAAGTCCCCGCTATCCAGAAAAGACTGATAGCTAAATGCCGGCGCGTTGGCAAACCCGTTATTATCGCCACACAAATGCTGGAAAGCATGATTTCCTCTGGCACCCCTACAAGAGCCGAAGCCTCAGACGTTGCAGGCGCCGTATTTGAGGGCACAGACGCCATTATGCTTTCAGCTGAAACCGCTGCGGGTAGCTATCCGGTGGAAGCGGTCACCATGATGGATAGAATTGCCCGTGCAGCCGAAAACCATATTTTTAATCATCCCGAAGATGGCCCTGCAGAGATGGAGGTTGAACCATCTGTTTATCATGCGGTGGCCGAAGCGGCCGTTAGACTAGCCGACACCATTGACGCGGCCGCAATTGTTGCCTTTACCGCGTCTGGCAATACCGCTGTTCGGCTGGCCAGAGAACGCCCAAGGCGTCCACTGATGGTATTATGCCCTGATATTGATGTAGAGCGCAGATTAACCCTACTCTGGGGCGCGATAAGCGCACATCAAGAAGAAGCCCTATATGAAGAGGCGGTCAATGCGGCTGTAGATATCATCAAACAAAAGGGTCTTGCCAAAACAGGCCAGTCAATTGTTATGGTCTCTGGCATGCCCTTTGGCATATCGGGGACAACCAACGCCCTGCGGGTGGTAGATATATAGCGCATAGCGCAATATGTATTTTAGGGACTTGTTACAGCATGATTGCAGTTGGCGGCGAAAACTTAATTGATCTTGTTAGCACCTCTTCTAAGGAGGGGCTGCCTGTTTATATAGCGCATCCGGGCGGCTCTCCTTTTAATGTGGCGATGGCAGCAGGGCAGCAAGGCGCAAAAAGCTGCTATCTTACGCCCATCTCCTCTGACAAGCTTGGCGATCTCTTGGTAGCAAGGCTGGAGGCAGCAGGGGTTATGCTGGCAGGCGGAAGAAGCGATAAACCTTCCTCGCTTGCTGTGGTATCTATAGAAGATGGTATCCCCTCTTATGGGTTTTACCGCCGCGATACAGCAGAACGCCAAGTAAGCACAGATTTTCTTAATCATATCACGCCAGATGAGGTGCAAATTCTGCATCTGGGATCAGCTGCCCTGATAGATGGCGAAGATGCACAAGCTTGGGAGGCGGCATTTGTTAAACATCACCAAGCCGGGCGTGAAGGCGCCGCTGCATTGACTAGCCTTGACCCCAATATTCGGCCTTCGCTGGTTGCGGATGCGGATAGCTACCGGGCGCGTGTCAAACGGATGATGCAACATGCCGATATTCTGAAACTTAGTGATGAAGATTTGCACTGGCTCTATCCCACCGCCACGCTGGAAGAGGGGTTTGAGGCTTGTATGCGCGATAGCAAGGCCGCGCTTACTGTGCTGACCAAAGGCGCTGATGGGATTATCGCGCAGGCTAGCGGCACGCCATTTGAAATACCGGCCCATAAAATTGATAATCTGGTGGATAGTGTTGGTGCGGGCGATACCTTTATGGCCAGCCTTTTGGTCTGGTGTAACCACCATCAAATCACCAGCCGTTCAGCTCTGGAAAACCACTCAGAGGCGCAGATTAAACAGGCCCTGCAAAGAGCGGCTATTGCCGCCGCCCTAAATTGTCAGAAACAGGGCTGCCAGCCACCAAGCCGTCAGGAAATTGACCTAGCGTTAGGCTAATACTGGGCACTAGGGTAATACTGGAGATCAGGTCTTTGCGGCAAGCGTCTTTTTGGGATCATAAAAAGGCTTGGGGGTGATGACCCCGGCGCGAACACCAAAACCAGTTTCAAGGCTGATTTGCGTGCCAATTTCAGCATGGCTTGCCTTCACAAGTGCCAACGCAATATTCTGCTCAAGGCGCGGCGAATACACAGCCGAAGTGACATAACCAACCTCCTGCCCCGCTACCTTTATTGGCCAGAAATCATCGTTGGAGCCGGGAATGGGCGCCCCATCAAAAGTCAGACCAACTTGGCGCCGTTTCACCCCTTCACGGGCAATTTTCTGCAACGCTGCCTTGCTTATGAAATCAGCATCCATATCCAAATCAACCAGCCTATCCATGCCTAGCTCAAACGGGTTATTGGCGAGGGTCATATCCGCGTGATAGGACAGCATCGCAGCTTCAATACGCCTGATGCTGGAGGTATGGCCGGGATGCAAGCCCATCGGCCCGCCCACCTGCATCAAATATTCCCACAAATCGTCACCATAGGCGCCATCACGCAAGAAAATCTCATAGCCCAATTCGCTAGACCAGCCGGTACGCGAGATGATCAAAGGCACCCCGTTCCAATCAACTTCCATAAAGCGGTAATATTTTAGATCAGCTGGCGCATCGCCAAAGGCAGCGCGTAAAATATCGCGCGAACGCGGGCCTTGCAATTGCAAAGGCGAGACATCTGGCTCGCGCACCGTAACCTGCATATCAGAGGCGGCGGCCACACCTTTTGCCCATAGCAAAACATCACTATCGGCAATAGATAACCAGAAATGATCCTCTGCCAGCTTCAACAAAATAGGGTCGTTGATAACCCCGCCATCCTGATCAGTAAGCAGCACATATTTACATTGCCCGACCGCACAGTTGGATAAATCGCGGCAGCTTAGATATTGGGCAAAACGGGCGGCATCCTTGCCCGTAATTTCGACCTGACGCTCAACAGCTACATCGCATAAGATCGCTTCATTAACCAAATTCCAGAAATTTTGCACCGGATCGCCAAAATCACGCGGGATATACATATGGTTATATACAGAAAAGCCCCTAGCCCCCCAGCGAAGCGCCGCATCACTGAAAGGGGATTTGCGCACTTGGGTGCCAAAGCTGAATTTCTGGAAACTTACAGTATTTTCTGTTGTCATAAGATGCGCGCCCTCAATTCTTTTTTAAAAAGATATCTCCCCATTCAGATATCTCAATTGCAGGAATAGCAATCCTTAAAAGCGCAAATAAGGCGCAAAAAGGACGTAAGCAAATCATTTTTGAGGTTTTGGGCAAAATAAAAACCCCATTTTGCAAAAAATAGGGCTTTTATTTTCTAACACCTTTGGGATAGGCACAAGCTTTGCATCGTAATCGGCGCGCGGTGTAGTGCCATCCTTTTCTATCTTATCCATTGCAACGGCATTATACCGCACATTTTTAGTTTTATTTTTACGCCTTTATCTATCAGGCGAGGCAGATAGCGCCTCCAAGATAGGGCAATCTGGCCTATCATCCCCCTGACAATGGGTGGCTAGATGATGGAGTTGATCGCGCAAACCCTGCAATTCTGCGAGCTTTTCTTCGATTTCTGCGATCTTTTCCAAGGTTAGCGCTTTTACTTCCTTGCTTGGGCGATTTTTATCCTGATAGAGCGATAGTAATTCACGGCATTCCTCTATACTGAAATTAAATCGCCGCGCCTTGCCAATAAATTGCAGCTTTGCCACATCATCATCACTATATTCACGATAACCTGTTTGCGGGTCCTGATAAGCCGCAACCATGCCAATATTGGCATAATAACGCACCGTTTTAACGCTTAAACCTGCCTTAGAGGCTGCTTTGCCGATATTCATTAAATATTCCTTTACTTTCCAGTAAGGGGAGAGTTTATAGTTAAACTATCAAAAAATCAATCAAAGGAAGTTTGACCCGTTATGGCCGCAATCGCCTCAACGCTATCGATTAATTGGCAGTGCAAGCCTACATGGGGGCGGGCTTGCTATAATACAATGTGGTGCCTGATAGGTTGCTCAATAGGGGATTTTGGTACCATCGCCTTTTTTCAGTTCACGGGAATTGGCTGGCCGGTATTAGCGATTATGGCACTGGCAATCGTCAATGGGCTGCTTACTTCCATCTTGCTAGAGACAATAATTCTTGCCCGCCAAATGACCTTAAAACTCGCTTTTAAGACCGCTATTGGTATGTCGCTGATTTCCATGATTTCGATGGAAGCGGCAATGAATATCACAGATGTTATGCTAACCGGCGGGGCTATGCTAACCTGGTGGGTGATACCTTTTATGTTATTTGCCGGATTTATAACGCCGCTTCCCTATAATTATTGGCGGCTGAAAGCCCTTGGAAAAGCCTGTCATTAATCGTTTTTTTTCAGGAATTATTATGCGAAAAATCTTTCCCCTAAGCTTTTTAGCGGCCAGCTTTTTCGTAGCTGCACAAGTTCTAGCGCACCAAGGGGCAACAGGCATTGTCAAAGAACGCATGGATGCGTTTAAAGCCAGCCAAACGCATCTGAAATCTGCTGTAAAAGCGGCAAAGGCTGATAATTTTGATGAAACGCAAAAGCTGGCGCGTCTGCTTGCCGATTGGGGCACGAAGATGCCAGATTTTTTTCCGGTGGGCAGTGATATCATGCCATCTGAAGCCGCGCCGACTATTTGGTCAGACATGGTGGGATTTAAACGCGCCGCAACACAGTTTGCAGATGCCGCTAATCAGTTAGCAGCGGCGAGCGCGGCGAGGAATAAAGAGGCTGTTTTTGCCAGCATCAAACAGGTCGGTGCCAGTTGCAAATCCTGTCACCGCGTTTATCGCCAAAAATAGGCTTAAAAATTATCCCAGCTTGGCAAGGGTCTGGCCAATTTTATTCAAGGCATCGCTTATCTGCTTCTGGCTTTCCTGCAAGGCGTGGAATTGTTCTTGCAAGGCGCTGAGCATCTCTTCTTTTGATGCAACATCTGTTTCCAATTCGCCCTTATGCCCTTCATCAGCCAAAAAATACGTGACGCTAACCCCTAAAATACCAGCCAGCATATTTACCTTTGAGGCACGCGGCTCACTCGCATCCACCTCCCACGATTTTAACGTATCGCGTTTTATGCCAGCCAGCTTTGCGGCTGTGGTTAAGCTCAGGCCTGACTGCTCTCTGGCTTTGGAAATCCGCGCGCCCAGCGTATCACGCACCAGCCCATCAGATAGGATATTCCCATCACTCCCTACTTTAACCATAAATAATTTCCTATCCCTCAAACCAGTTTTTCTGAGCGCTGGTGTCCAGCACAGCTCTATTCACAATATAGCGTGGCAACTCACGGCCAGCAAAAGAAACTACACTGCCCAGCCCGTCTCGCGCGATATTATCAAAACATTCATCTGTCCAGCATAAGGAATGCGACGTGGTAATCACATTATCCATCTTTAATAGCGGATTATCCATCTGCACGGGCTCTTGTTCAAACACATCTAGCCCGGCCGCACGAATTTGGCCATTTTGCAAAGCGTTAATCAGGTCAGCTTCATGTACTACCGGCCCTCTTGCAACATTAACCAGCGCCGCATCCGCCTTCATTAGACCCAGCTTATGCCCATCCACCAGATGATAGGTCTCGTCATTTAGCGCGGTGGCCACAATGATAATATCGCTCTGACTAAATAGCGCTTCTATCTCAAGCTTCTCTGCACCTATAGCGGCCAGCTCGTCTGCAGAACGATAGGGATCGCACGCCTTTAGCTGAAAATCAAAGGGGGCTGCCATACGCAATATTTCCATCCCGATACTGCCTGCCCCCAACACACCCAGCACCTTGCCAGTTAGACCTGTTCCCATAAAATCAGCATTTTCTTTCCAGCGCCCCGCGCGGGTTAAATTATGCTTTTCTATGAGCCTGTGATTTACCGCCAACATCATCGTGATAGCCATTGTTGCCACTGGTCTGCGCACCGCATCAGGGGTGTTTGTTACCATAATGCCAAGCCGAGTCATCCCCGCAACATCCACAGAATCAAAGCCGACACCGTGACGCGCCACCAACCGCAACCGCCCATCATAAGAGCCCTCATCTGGGGCAATATTATCTGCTTGCACCTGCTCCAGCATGACATAAATAGCATCAAAACGAGCAGCATCTTCAGCTGTGATATGCGTTTTGCCTGCCTCCATGATAGTGGTTTCTATGTCGCTATGGTTTAATATTTGGGCAAGAATGTCAGGGTCAAAACAGGGGGTATCATCTGCGCCAAATAAAGCGGCAGATAAGCCTAGCTGAAACCGGCTCATTGAACCTCTCCTGTATCTCTTTTAGAAAGTGTATCTATCAGCGTCATGCCCTCTTGTAGTGCCGATCTCAACAACACATGGTCTAGCCCATAGGCCAGCATACGAAAGCCATGCGCCCAATATTCGCGTGCGAATTTATCATTCATTGCCATATAGCCAGCCATCTTATTCTGTGCCTTAGCAGCAGCGACAATCCGCGCAATCGCCGCAAGGTACTCTGGATTTTCAAGCTGCCCTGCAATCCCCATAGAGCTGGTCAAATCAAAATGACCAAGCCACAGCACGTCTATGCCGTCAACAGCAGCAATCTCTTCAACATTTGCAAGGCCGGTTGCGGTCTCTATCATCGCGATAACAAGGGTGCGCTGATTGGCCTGTTTCATTATCTGAGCGGGTGCATCTTGGCTGTAATCGTCATGGGCAATCCCAAAGGCCGTGCCGCGCGCACCTTGCGGCGGGTAATAGGCGCGGCGCACCAGATCGCGGGCTTGCTGGGCGGTTTCCACCATCGGCACCATTACCCCATGCGCACCAATATCCAGCGCTTGACCAATTGTATTGCCTTCAGTGGTTGGCACCCGCACAAGTGGGGCAATATCTAGCCCGCGACAAGCAGCCATCTGGGCTTTCAAGGTCTCAAACCCAATGCCTGTATGTTCCATATCATACAT
Source organism: Alphaproteobacteria bacterium (assembly GCA_022425485.1). GTDB lineage: Bacteria > Pseudomonadota > Alphaproteobacteria > Puniceispirillales > Puniceispirillaceae > JADHLI01. The sequence goes on from JAKMFL010000034.1 coordinate 13,259, forward strand.
CAGAAAATCAGCACCTGCAGAAGCCGCGATCGCCGGCATGCCAGTAGAAAAAAACTCAAATACCATCATGCCTGACAGATAGCCCTTATGGGCTTTTTGCTGCAAAATACCTGTCTTATGTTCTAATATTGACTTTGCCATCATCTGCTCCCCTCCCGCGCTTTTGCCGCCTTTTATCAGTCTGGCGGTTTGATAGGCGGATTGGCAAGTCTGAACTTGCCTATTTATCTTGCAGGTTTTTTTAGCGCCCCCCCCGATATCCTTATAGATGCCTTTAGATACGGGTGCGGATAATCACGCCTAGCTTTAGCCCCACCAGCATGACCGCAAGGAAGGGGAAGATACCCGCAGGATCAAGGCCTATACTGGCGATAACGGGGCCCGGACAAAGCCCTGCCAATCCCCAGCCAATCCCAAACAGGACACTGCCAATAACAAGTTTTTTGTCAATCTGGCGGGCTTCAGGCAAGCTAAAGCTACTGGCAAAAATAGGTTTGCCGCCGCGCACAAACAAAAAATATCCCGCTGCGTTAACCGCAATGCCGCCGGCCATGACCAGCATTAATGAGGGGTCCCATAATCCAAAGATATCGAGAAACCCTGCAACCTTTGCTGGGTTCAACATACCTGCTAGCGCAAGGCCAATACCGAAAATTATTCCTGAAATAGCCGCTGATAAAAGAGCTAAAACCATCTTTTTTAATCCTTTGAAATGCTTGTATTAGCGCTAGAATAAATGCCGCATTACAAAAACTGCCAGCACACCTGCTGACACGAAAGTAGCGACCGCCATCATCGAGCGCAGAGATAGCCGTGATAGCCCGCAAATACCATGCCCTGATGTGCAACCAGACCCTATCGCTGTGCCTAGCCCCACCAGCAAAGCTGCCAGATACAAGACCCCGTCTTTTGCAACCGTGACCGCTTCTATCGTGTAGAGGCCAAAGCCCGTTAGCAGTAATGGGCCCGCTATTATGCCGAAAATAAAAGCAAGCCGCCAGAAAAGCTCAAAAGATGAATTGGGCGGCAACAAGCCTGCAAGAATGCCGCTAACCCCCATAATCCGTCCCTTTGTCAGCATTAAAAAAAGGGCAGCTGCCCCAATAAGTGCACCGCCACTAAAAGACATAAGCGGTGTAAACTCAGCCCAATTTATCGTCATCTATTTTCCTCTTATTCCGGATATTGGTACCTTCAAATAAATCTCATCATTATCCTCTGCGGGCGGCATGTTCCCGCCACGCATATTCACCTGAATAGAGGGCAAAATCAGCTTTGGCATAGATAAAGTCGCATCCCGCGTTTCCCGCATCTTAACAAAATCATCTTCTGAAATCCCGCCGCCAATATGAATATTATGCGCCCTTTGCGCCCCCACAGTGGTCATATAGCCTAAATCGCGCCCACCCGGCATATAATCATGGCAAACGAAAATCCGCATTTCATCTGGCTGGGCTAGAATTTTGTGAATGCTTTGATAAAGGGTGCGTGCATCTCCGCCCGGAAAGTCAGCACGCGCCGTACCGCCATCTGGCATAAACAGCGTATCACCAGCAAAAATAGCATCACCAATAATATGCGCCATACATGCAGGGGTATGACCGGGTGTATGAATAGCCCGTCCCTGAAGGCTGCCTACCTCATAGCTATCTTGGTCTTCGAGCAATCTGTCAAACTGCCTGCCATCGCGCTCAAACGCGGTACCCGCATTAAAGACTTTGCCAAAGATTTTTTGCACCTCGACAATATGTTTAGAAATAGCGATTTTCCCGCCTATTTTTTGCTGTAAATAAGGCGCAGCAGAAAGGTGGTCTGCATGCACATGGGTTTCAATCAGCCAATCAATAATGAAATCCTGTTCCGCTATATAGGCCAGAATATCATCTGCCAGCTGATAGGATAGCGCACCAGAAGCATAATCAAAGCCGAGTACAGAATCTATAATTGCTGCATGGCGGGTTTCAGGGTCGCTAACGACATAGCTGATTGTATGACTGTCATTATCGAAAAACGCCTCTACCTCAGGGATTTTCATCTATCTCTCCCCTACCCTATTTTTAAACCGAACATCATTTGGTGTCATCATATCATCCCCGATAAATTATAAAAGCTTTCAAAAAGCATCGTCAAACAGATTTGCGTTACATGGAGGGATCATGTTCGGTTGCCAATTTTTCCCAGTTAAAGGTTACGCCAACACCTGGCTCGGGCGGGGCTAGCGCTAAGTGATTTTCAAGCGCCAAAGGCCGATTTGTATATTCATCTATCGGAAAGCTATGCACCTCAATCCAGCCTGCATTCTGCTGTGCAGATACCATGCTAACATGCAGCTCCTGCATGCCGTGACTGCAAACCGGCATACCATTTTTTGATGCCAGCTTCGCGGCCTGCATCCATCCTGTAATGCCGCCACAATTAGAGCTATCGGGCTGGAGATAAGATAATCCTGCATGCTCAATGGCCAGCTCAAACTCATGCTGGGTGTGCAAATTCTCCCCCATCGCCAATGGACAGCCTGTTTCCCGTGCCAACTTGCCATAATCAGCATATAAGTCTGGCAACATCGGCTCTTCAAACCAGACGATATTATAGTCATTAAAGGCGTTGGCGGCTGCAAGTGCACGCGGATAATCAAGGGCGTAATTCGCATCTACCATAAAATCGATATCATCGCCTATAAGCTTACGCACGGCACGCACGCGCTCAACATCTTCTGCAAGCTCAGCTTTTCCTACCTTTATCTTTACCGCATCAAATCCCTGATCCAAATACCCCTCAATGCTGGCCAGCAATTTCTGCAATGGATAGTTCAAATCAATGCCGCCGCGATAGGCTTTACATCGATCAGACGCGCCGCCCAGCATTTGATATAAAGGCTTATTCGCGGCTTTACAGCGCAAATCCCAAAGCGCGATATCAAGCGCAGATATCGCAAAAGCGGCAACCCCGCCACGGCCAACATAATGGATATGAAAATTCATCCCTTCATAAAGGGCCTCTACATCGGCGCTATCGCGGCCAATTAGATAAGGGGCAAGGTCATGTTCTATCATTGCGATAATCGCATGCCCCCCCTTGCCGCCAGTATAGCTATAGCCAGTGCCAGACAAGCCATTTTCCAGCGTGACAGTCGCACAAATCAATTCAAAATGTGTGTGATCGCCATGCATCGCATCGCTTAAAACTTCGCTTAGCGGAAGGGCAAAACGTTGGGCGGTAATATGCTGGATTTTAGTCATGAAAAAACCTTTTCCTATTTAGCGCTTTTATCTGGCGCTTATGGGCAGTACAGCGAGGATAAAACACATTGCTAAGACAGATCAGCAAAACAAACAGATAGCCAAAATTTCAAGTATGCTTTTGATGCTATCTGGCGTAATCTGATCCTCATCTAACCAGAACAGTATAACGCTAACTCTCAGTGTAACAAAATAAAACTCGGCCAAATAGAGAAGTATCTAATTATGAATGAACAGATGATTTCCGCTGCCTTTTATCGTGGCAACAAAACCTTTATCGTAGAACAGACCGAAGCCGCTAAACCAGCATCAGGCGAAATTGCGGTGCGTATCGCTTTTTGTGGTATTTGCGGCACAGACATGCATGTCTATCACGGCAACATGGATGCGCGTGTTGGTCATAACCGGATTGTTGGCCATGAGATGTCTGGTGTGGTCGCCGGAATTGGGGATGGGGTAGAGGGGTTCACCCTTGGCCAAAAGGTCGTGGTGCGTCCCCTTGACCATTGCGGGGATTGTCCAGCGTGTAATGCTGGCCATACCCATATTTGTCATAAACTAAAATTCCTTGGTCTGGATACCGATGGCGCCATGCAGGAAATCTGGTGTGTGCCAGCCCATACGCTGCATCATCTGCCAGATGCGCTGCGCCTAGATCATGCCGCACTTATTGAACCTGTTGCGGTGGCGTGCCATGATGTCCGTCTATCTGCCTTAAAAGCTGGTGAAGATGTAGTGGTCATTGGCGGCGGGCCTATTGGGGTTTTAGTGGCGATGGTGGCGCGCGATGCTGGCGGCAAGGTCACAATATCGGAGGTCAATCCAAACCGGATTGAAATAGCCTACAAGCTGGGCTTTGATACGGTTAACCCGGCTGAGCAGGATTTAGCACAAGCGATAAATGAAAAAACCGCTGGCAAAGGCGCAGATGTTGTCTTTGAAGTGTCTGGCACCCAAAAAGGGGTGGACGCCATGACAGAAATTGCCGCAACACGGGCGCGTATTGTGATGGTTGCTATTCATGCCCAGAAGCCACAAATTGATTTGTTTCAATTTTTCTGGCGGGAGCTTCAGCTGTTAGGTGCGCGTGTCTACGAAGCCGCAGATTATGATAAAGCGATAGATATCATTACCTCTGGTGGGGTAGATGCAGATACCATTATCACAGATGTCAGCCCGCTTAGTGATATTCAAGCTGCCTTTGAAGCCCTTGATAGCAGCCCAACCGCGATGAAAAGCCTTATCAGAGTAGGAAATGAAGTATGAGTGTTTTAGATAAATTTAGCCTTGCAGGTAAAACCGCCCTTGTTACGGGGTGCCGGCGCGGTATCGGCTTTGGCATTGCGGATGCTCTTGCTGGGGCAGGTGCAAATATTATTGGGGTTAGTGCCTCACTAGAGGCATCGGGAAGCGATATTGAAAAGGCCGTCACGGCGCAGGGACGCACATTCAGCGGCCATGCGGTAGATTTTTCAGACCGCAAAGCGGTAAAGGGGTTTTGTGACCAGCTTAGCGCAGATGGGATTATTCCAGATATTCTGGTCAATAATGCTGGCACTATTAAGCGCAAGCCCGCAGCAGAACATGATGATGATTTATGGGATGAGGTGCTAGAAGTTAACCTGAACGCGCAATTTGTTATCAGCCGGGAAATTGGCCAACATATGATAGCACGCGGAACAGGTAAAATTATTTTTACAGCTTCCCTGCTAACCTTCCAAGGCGGTATTACCGTGCCCGGCTATGCCGCATCAAAGGGCGGCATTGGCCAGCTAACAAAAGCGCTAGCTAATGAATGGGCAGGAAAAGGCGTGAATGTGAATGCGATTGCGCCGGGCTATATCGCAACAGATAATACACAAGCCCTGCAAGATGATCCGGTGCGGCATAAAGCTATCCTTGAGCGGATACCGGCTGGACGTTGGGGCACGCCTGAAGATTTTGGCGGCCCTGCCATATTCCTAGCCTCAGACGCCTCATCTTACGTAAATGGGGAAATTCTGGTCGTCGATGGGGGCTGGATGGGGCGCTAGCCTCCCTTTAAAAAACAGACAAAAAAGCCGCCTATCCAGCGATCTGGTAGGCGGCCTTTTTTTAAATTTAACGCGTGACTAGTATGTTTCGCTTACAAAACGGGTAGTCAGAAAGGCTTCTAGCCCCTCAATACCGCCTTCTGAGCCATAGCCGCTATGCTTGATACCGCCAAATGGTGTTTCCGGCACACTTACCACTGTTGAGTTCACCGCTAGCAAACCTGTTTCCACATCTTCTTTCAGGCGGGCAATCAGGGCTGGGTCTTCGGTAAAGGCATAAGCCGCTAGACCAAATGGCAGGCGGTTAGCACGGGCAATTACCTCATCCACTGATGCAAAGCTATCAATTGGCGCCACCGGGCCAAAAGGCTCATCATTCATGATACGCGCATCATCTGAGACATTATCCAGAACAGTTGGCGCATAAAAACTACCCGGACGGTTTAATCGGCTACCACCGCGAAGCAAATTCGCCCCTTGCGCAACCGCATCCTGAACCAGACCATCCATTACATCAATGCGTCTATCTGCAATAAGCGGGCCCATGGTAACGCCATCATCCATGCCATCCCCGATATTCAAATTATCAACCTCAGAGACAAAGGCATCCACAAATTTTCCATGCACAGATTTCTGCACAAAAAACCGTGTAGGCGATACACATACCTGACCAGCGTTACGGTATTTACCCGCAGCGGCAATCTTTGCGGCCTTTTCGATATCCCCATCTTCAAACACCATCACAGGCGAATGCCCGCCTAACTCCATGGTGCATTTGATCATATTTTCAGCTGCCAGTTTCTGAAGGTGAATGCCTACAGGCACACTGCCCGTAAAGGAAAGCTTGCGCGGAATGGGGGAGGAACATAAATGCTCAGAAACTTCTGCTGGCACACCAAACACCATATTTACCGCGCCATCTGGAACACCGGCTTCTACTAAGGCTCTGGCAATGGCGATCGCGGTACCGGGTGTTTCTTCACTAGGCTTGATGATAACAGAACAACCAGCGGCCAACGCGCCAGCTACTTTGCGCACAACATTAAGCGCTGGGAAGTTCCAAGCAACAAAGGCGATAACCGGGCCAACGGGATCTTTGCGGACGGTCTGGGCAATGCCAGCCATGCGTGGCAGCACGGTGCGACCATAGATGCGCTTACCTTCTTCGCCGTACCAGCGGATAACATCAATAGCAACGCCCAATTCAAGCTTGGATTCGGCCAAAGGCTTACCCATCTCTTTAGTTAGATTTTCTGCCACTTCATCAAAGCGATCCTCTAAAATCCGGCAGGCTTTTTCCAAAACTTTCTGGCGGCTAAGCGCCGTCTGGCCGCGCCAAATCTTATAGGCTTTCTCGCTTGCCGCTAGCGCCTCATCTAAATCTGCCTTACTGGCATGCGGCAACGCGCCCAGAACCTCACCTGTAGCAGGATTGTAAACAGGCTCACTTTTGCCTTCAGAACCCTGCCGGAACTGGCCATTAATCAATAATTCTAATTTTTCATACATGAATTTATCTCCTTAAACTTCGAAAAATATCTACCAAATTTAACCCTAATGTTAAACTAGCAATCTGTATTACAGACTAAATATCCCTACAATGGACCTAATGCGCTGGCGCAGCGACGCAAATCTTATCAAAGGCATGTCGTGATTTCAGCTTACCATCAAAGGCAAAAATATCGAGCATAGCTTCATAGCCTTGCGCAGTGATGTCAATAGGCCCCTGCCAGCAGCCAATTTTCTGATAGCTAGCGATACAGTCCGCCAAAACAGCTTCATCAATATTTGGAAATAGGGGTTTTTGTGCCGCCGCAATTTCCGTAGCGGGTGTTTCCCCAAGATAGGCTTTGGCGCGGGCAAAGGCCCGGGTGAACGCAGCGGCCTTATCCGTGCCTAAAAATTCTTGTGTACTGGCAAGGCTGGAAAAAGCACATGCCCCAATAGGCGTGCCAAGCGCCGCTAAAACAACCCCTTGCCCATCGGCTTGTAGTTGCTGTGGCGCCGGGCCCTGCTGATGGATATAATCGCCCCTGCCAGCACGGAACGCCTTATCCATTTCCGCGCCATTACCAGCGTCAATAATATTAATCTTGTCGATATCAATACCCGCCTTATGACAGGCATAGCGGAACATGGTCATTGGCTGGCCACCATGATGAACCAGCACATCTGCACCTTCTAGCTTATGCCAGTTAAAGCCATCGTCAGCATCGCGGCCAGTGATAAAAAAGCCATCTGTGCCGTTGATTTGTGCGAAATGGACACATCCCGGCTCTTTGCCCTGATTAAGGCTGGTAAAGCCTTGCGAGATGGTAGATTGCACCACATCTGCCTCGCCTGTCCTCAAAGCTTCAATAGCGCTGACGCCAGCGGCGGCAACACTCCAATCATATTCCAGCCCCTCTTCAGATAAAAAGCCGCCTGTCATGGTGGAAATCAGAGGCGAGTAAAAGGCCGAAAACAGGGTAAATTGTATGCTGATCTTTGCCATCTGGGCAGGCGCTCCTCTATTTTGGGAAAAGGGGTGAGATAACAGATTTAGTGCCTATATGCAGGAAAGCAGAAATAAGGAATAGATATACCAAAATATGTATACCAAAATAGATATACTGGGTCAGTCTAAGCTGAAACGCCCCATATGGGCAAATGAATTCCCCAAAAAACGCGCCAATATTAGCCTTTGTGATAGGCCTAAATTACAAGATGTTTGCGTTTTTGGTTGAGAGCAAGCCCTATCCCTTCAATAATACCCTATCCCTTCAATAATAATAATAATAGAAGCGGGAGGCAGTGGTCCTATTACCTAACAAGGAGGCGGGAGATATGGAAGAGCATCAGGGCGGCTGCTTGTGCGGCCAGTTACGCTATATCACCAAAGGGGCACCAGACAGAGCGGCTGTTTGTCATTGCCGCTATTGCCAGCTTCGCTCTGGCAGTGCGTTTGGCAATCTGGTCTATTTTGCAGATGACCAAATTGAGATAGTTGCAGGTGAATTGAAAGATTTCCATTTCACTTCCGAAAGCGGATATGCATGGCAGACGCGGTTTTGCGGAACCTGCGGGACTACGGTTTTCTGTCATTTAGAGCGCCGTGCGGGGCTAACGGCCATATGTGCGGGCACGTTTGATCCGCCTAGCTTCTGGTTTGATCTAAACCGCGAAGTATTTACCCGCACCAAAGCCCCTTATCTTGGCGATATAACCGCATCAGAACATGCCGATACAATGGCAGGCTATTCTGCGAACACCCCGCAGCCAGACTATCTAAAAGGCAAGAAGGAAGAATAAAGCCAAGATTAACTCTTCACCGCATCTATCCTTTGAGCATAGAAAGCGGTGAATTGCGCAGCATCTGCAAGGCTGATAGGGTGTTTCGGCAACTAAAACCGCACGCCGAATCTTTTAAAAATACGAACAGCAAGGACATCAAAGCTATGAGCGATACGCCGAGCATCACGCCCCCCACAACTATGCAAGCCATGGTGACAATGGGGCATGGCGATATGGATCAGATGGTATTTCATACAGATTGGCCTTGCCCCACCCCTGCGGCAGGGCAAGTGTTGGTGAAGGTCGGGGCATGCGGGCTGAATAATACAGATGTGAATACACGCGCTGGCTGGTATTCAAAGGCCGTTAGTACCGCTACTAAAGCTGGCGGTCATGATAAAATTGATGATGCAGACCCGTCTTGGGGCGGGGCACCCATTTCGTTTCCGCGCATTCAGGGCGCCGATATATGCGGCAATATTGTAGCGGTAGGGGCCGGTGTTGACAGGGCGCGTATTGGCCAGCGCATTTTGTCTGACTGCTGGCTGCGCGACCCTGATGCGCCAGCTGATAAAAACAAAACTGGCTATATGGGATCTGAATGTGATGGGGGTTTTGCGCAATATACCGTGATGCCAGAGCAGAATGCGATAGCGGTTAATAGCGCCCTTTCAGATGCGGAATTGGCAACCTTTTCCTGTTCCTATTCTACAGCAGAGGGCATGCTAAGCCGCGCAGAATTATCCAAGACAGATACTATTTTAATCCCCGGCGCATCTGGCGGCGTGGGCAGTGCATTGGTACAGCTGGCAAAACATCGCGGCGCACGGGTACTTGCCATGACCAGCCCTGATAAAGAAGCGGCGCTTTTAGCCCTAGGGGCAGACCGCGTTTTGCCGCGTGCTACATTGTCCCCTAATGATGCTCATAATGGTTCGGATAATCATTCTGATAATCATCCTGGGGGGGCGGGCCTGGAAACATCCCTAAAAGAAGCGCTGGCGACAGAAAAAATCACCGTTCTAGCCGACGTGGTGGGCGGGCCTGCTTGGCCATATTTGCTAGATTATCTGCAGCGGGGCGGGCGCTACACCTGCTCTGGGGCAATAGCGGGGCCAATGGCAGAATTAGATCTGCGCACCCTTTATTTGCGCGACCTGACCTTCACCGGCTCTACAGTAATTGGGCTGGAAATTATGCCGCGGCTGGTCAGCTATATTGAAGCTGGCGTGGTCAAACCATTGCTTGCCGCCACCTATCCGTTAGCTGAATTACATGCAGCCCAACGCGCCTTCATGACCAAGAAACATATCGGCAATATTGTTGTTTGCCCCTAACTTCCTTGCTGAGAATCAAACTGGCAAGATAGGGGGGCCATGCATGATTTGCCTAAAAGATGGCCAGATCAGCAAAAATCTTTTAGATAGGTCGCTTCAAAAATCTGCTTATTTTTTCGAGACTTACCTACTCAATCGGCCAAACTTTCCGCCTATAGTATTTGCTAATAAAGATAAGTCTGTTGTTGATTTAGCCTAGTTAACGTAAGCTTTTCACAGGAAATGTAGAGGTTTTACAGATGACCGGAGCACTTGCACCCAGACCAGCTAATGAGGCACGCCGCGCACAGGCGGTTGTTCGCACCGGGCTAGTGGCAAACCCCAAGCCTGAATTATTCCAAATTTATTGCGATCTTGCCAAGGATATTACTGGCTTTGATAGCGCTTCTTTTTCTCTGTTTGACGGCGAGATGCAATGCGCTATGGCGGCCTCTGGCAGAGATGATTTCGTGGCTGGCAATAAAGGCATGCGCGATGCTAATAATATCTGCTCTTATGTCCTATTAAGCCCAGACCCCTTATTGATGCCAGACTTGCGAGAGGATTCGCATTGGAAAAACCACCCGAAAATTCTGGACGGTAGCGCCGTTTGGATAGGCTATGCAGGTTTCCCCGTTGTGAACCGCGATAACTATGCGCTTGGCACCTTATGCATGCTTCATAAATCGCCGCGTGCTATCCCGAAAGACGTGATCCCACTCATCCAAAAAATCACGAAGAATATTGCTTTTTTACTGGATTTGCAAACCGAGCAGAAACAGCTTACCTCTGCTAAAATGCTAGAAGCCTTGCAGGCTTTCCAGCAGCATTGCCCAGATCTAAAAATTGATGATTTCAAATATTTTTTATCTCTATCTGCGGAATTGCCAGCAGACACTATTCACCTAGATGCGCTGATAAAGCTGGGGCTTGTGCAGCTTGTTGATAGCCAGCCCTTGCTTACAGATGAAGGTCGACATTTGCAGGAAAAAATGAAAATCCAGCCACGCACCTTTAACCGCGTCAAAGTTACGGGTGAGGATGCCGCCTCGATGCTTGACGATATGCTCTCACAGTTGAATTAGCCATGTATGCAAAAGTCTATAATTTGAAATTCCCTTCGGTTGCAGAAGCCAAAATTGCAGCTTCTTATTTTTCTGATAGCTTTGGCAAGCTGATTGTCACCTGCAATATGCAGGCACTAAATATCTCGCTTGGTCAATGCGGCAGCGTAACCATTCAAACCAAGTTCCTTAGTAGTGAGGATGTGCGTAAATTTGAAGAGCGGGCAAAAATTACATTAGGGGAGTTGAAAGACTCGCTTGCCTATTCTGAAAATCACTATGTCGGTGTGTTTGTCTATGCCTATGAAGCAGAGGCTACCGATACCAGCATCACCGTAAATTAACCCGCTGAATATCTGTCCATCACCTATACGCAGCCACCGATGCGCGATAAGGTTATATAAACGAAAAAATTGCCTGTGAGGCTGGGCATGACAGAAGCAAAAGAAGCAGGGTGTTATTGGTGGGCCGAAGCCCCGCCTCAAACAAGTGAGGATGGGCGCTGGTCTAGCCAAGCAGATATCGCCATTATTGGTTGCGGCTTTGCTGGCTTATCTGCCGCGATCACCCTTGCTAGAGCAGGGCGGCAGGTTACTATTTTTGAAAAAGAGGCGATAGGATTTGGTGCCTCAACCCGAAATGGCGGTATCACCAGCGGCAATATTCGCTATAACCGCGCCCAGCTAGCACAGCGTTTTGGCCATGCAAAAGCAGATAGCTTTATCGATGAAGCGGTTGCGGCCAGAGCCACGCTATATCAGTTTATTAAGCGCGAAAAAATAGCCTGTGATTTTCAGCTTCATGGCCGTCTTGTAGGCATGAGTAAGCCCTTTGAAAAAGCCGCTATTGAGGCAGAAAACATTGCATTTGCAACGCGGTATAATATTGCCCCACGCCTGATTGAAACAGAGGAATTGCAAAGCTATATCGGCTCATCTGCATATCGTGCTGGCCTGTTCCGTCCAGATATTGGCGGCATTCATCCAGCCAAACTCCTGCATGAAAAACGCCGCCTTGCACTGGCGGCCGGCGTTACTATTCATTCCCATTGCGCCGTGAAAAACATTACCCGAAAAGGGGCTGGCTTTGATATCGAAACCAGCAAGGGGCGCATTCATGCAGAGCATTTGATATCGGCCACCAATGGCTATACAGACAAAGCCCAACCTTGGCTGCGAAAGAGATTAGTTCCGGTGATATCCGAGATTATTGTTACCGAAAAGCTGGGCAGTAATTTTGTCAAATCCCTGATGCCAAAGCGTTCTATGTTTGGTGAGGATAAGGAAGTGGGATTTTACTATCGCCCTACACCAGATGGACAGCGTATTTTGTTGGGTGGGCGGCGCATGCATAAACAAGATGCGGTGGCACAAGCAAGGCTCCATCAGGGACTTGCGGGTATTTTCCCCGAACTTGAAGGCTCTAAAATTGAGCATTATTGGGCAGGAAATGTCGTCTTTCCCTTTGACCAGATGCCAAAGCTAGCTGTGCATGATGGCATTATCTATCCAACCGGATTTTGCGGCTCAGGCACGGTATGGGCGCATTGGCTAGGGCGCAAAGCAGCCCTTATGATCCTCGCCAATCCAGAAATCAATAACGCTAACGAGGCAGCTGATAACCCGCAAGCACCTGCTTCCAATTTTGCAGAAATGCCGATGCGCACCCTGCCTTTTTATTCTGGCAAGCCTTGGTTTATGCCACTGGCGATGTCCTATTACCGGCTGCGCGACAGGCTGGCAGGGGGGCGATATTAAGCCCCCGCCAGCACCGCTTTTTTTATTTTAAAAAAGGTGAAATTAAAATAGGGATAATTGCTGGCGCGCTTGAACAGGCTTTGGCTTGCGCGAAGTGGGCGGGCGGTTGCGACTGCCAAGCTTTTGGAAAATAGCAGCAGAAATAGCGCCAAATTCGGGATGGCGTTTATGCTCAGCCATCTTATTTTTAGCCTCCCGAATACTCGCCGCATTATCCACAATCGGATAGGGATAGTCCGTTCCTATCTCTACCCCAAATCGCTGGCTTAGTTCTGCTGACATGCGATGCGGCTCATGCACCCATTGTTCTGGCAGGCCCGTTAATTCAGGCACATATTTTTTAATAAACGCGCCTTGTTTATCATGATCGTAAGATTGTTTTACCGGATTATAGATCCGAATAGTATTGATGCCTGTCACCCCTGATTGCATCTGAAATTGGCTATAATGAATTCCGGGCTCAAAATCAGTGAAATAGCGTGCTAATACAGGCGCGGTTGCCCGCCAATCTAGCCATAGATGATAGCTTGCGAAACTAACCAGCATGGCCCGCATCCGAAATGGCAGCCAGCCTGTTTCTTTCACACAGCGCATACAGCTATCAATTATAGGATATCCTGTCTGGCCTTCTGACCATGCGATAAGCCGCCCCTCATCTGGGGTTTTCGGGCGCATCTCTTCGAACATTGGATGCATGCAGCGTATCTCAATTTCTGGCTGATCTTCCAGCTTTTGAATAAAATGGCTGCGCCAAGAAAGCCTAGTTAGGACAGACCGTCCCCCTTTTAGAGCGGCACGCGAAAGCCTGTCTTTGCCGGTATTTAAATAATCAGATACACCGTGAAAAACTTCCCGCTCGGATAGGCTGCCAAACGCCAAATGCGGAGATAGGCGCGAGCTAAATGCGCCCGCCTGCCCGGGCTTGGAAATATGCGGCAAATACCCTTGTGCTTTATCGGATAAGAAGGCGGCTAGCAGACGCTTTGCTGATTTGCGCCCCCCTTTCTGAGTTCTACCGGAGATCTGATTGCGAATTAACGCATTGCTTGGTTCAGGCAATCGGTCTGACGGGCAAGGCCCGATAGATTGAAGCGATTGAGGGGCGGCGACAAGCGGTTCTTGCATTCGTTTTGCCCGAATGGCGCCCCATTTATCACGGTCGTTAAGGCGGCGCACAACGCCATTGCTTGGAAATTCATGGAAAGGAATAGCTGCATTACGGCAGCTGGTGATAATTTGCTTATCGCGTTCATAGGTCCAGCCTGTCCCGGTTTCCTGATGCGCATAAATACCAGAAATTTGATAAGTTTTTGACAGGTCAGTGAATATTTCTATAGCCTCACCAATGCGAAAGATCAGCGGCTGGCCAAGCGCAGTAAGCGTGCTATCCAACTCTATCAGGCAATCACGAATAAACTGCCAGTGCCGTGAGGACGAGCTGTCTTGCGCCCAATAATTCGGCTCCATGATATAAAGCGGTAAGATAGGATGACCGCTAGCCAATGCAGCCTGTAACGGGGCGTGATCTGCCGCACGCAAATCTCGCTTAAACCAGAGGATAGAGAGTGTCTTAGCGGCCATTAACTGGCCTATTTATAGGTAGCGCGGCGGTCTGAAAAGCTGCGTACGCGCGTGCGCCAAACCTTATAGCTGCCTGATTTCAGGCGGCTACGCATCAGCTTTTTCACCTCTTTTTCACGCAAACCATACAAGCTTCTGATCTGGGTAAAGCTGGTATGGTCAGATAGAGCCATTTCAATAATCTCGCTTATCGCGGCATCATCTAGCGCATCTGCTGGGTTTGTTTTCACTACCGCCTCTTATCTGCATCTTGCTGATCTAAAACATCCACCTTTTATAAAAACTAGGCGCAGAAATGCAGATGGCAATCCACAGATAAGAGATTCTTTTAAAGAAGGGCGTGCTAGCTATTTTTTGCGCGTATCGCTTCGCATACCGCATCTGTTACTTGTTCGGTATTTGCATCGCCGCCAACATCTGGTGTCATGATGCCCTCGCGGCAGACTTCTTCGACAGCGTCCATTAACCGGGCTGCCTCATCTGGCAAGCCAAGATGTTCCAACATCTGCGCCCCTGTCCAGAAGGTTGCAACAGGATTGGCAATACCCTTGCCCGTAATGTCAAAGGCGGAGCCATGAATAGGCTCAAACATAGATGGGAAGCGGCCTTCAGGGTCTATATTAGCGGTTGGCGCAACCCCAATACTTCCCGCAAGCGCACCAGCTAGATCAGATAAAATATCCGCATGCAAATTGGTAGCAACAATAGTATCCAGACTTTCTGGCTGCAGCGTCATCCGCACGGTCATCGCATCTACCAGCATTTTATCCCATGTAACATCTGGAAATTCTGCGGCTACCTCTTCGGCAATTTCATCCCACATCACCATACCATGACGCTGTGCATTTGACTTTGTTACCACGGTTAGCTGCTTGCGTGGCCGAGAGGCAGCGATTTGAAACGCATAACGCATAATACGGGTGACCCCAGTGCGGGTAAAGATAGCCACCTCTGTGCCGACCTCTTCTGGCATACCTTTATGCGCCCGCCCGCCATGGCCAGAATATTCCCCTTCTGAGTTTTCACGGACAATTACCCAGTCCAGATCGCCCACGCCAACCCCGCGCAAAGGGGAGGAAATACCCGGTAGAATTTTTGTTGGGCGCACATTGGCATATTGGTCAAACCCCTGACAAATCGGCAAACGCAGACCCCATAATGTGATATGGTCAGGAACATCTGGGGCGCCAACCGCGCCAAAATAAATAGCATCAAAGCCTTTTAAGGTCTCTAGGCCATCTTCGGGCATCATTTTGCCATGCTGCTTGTAATAATCTGAACCCCAGTTGAAATGGGTAAATGAAAATTGGTTTTCAGGATTGCGCGCCACCACGGCCTCTAGCGCTTTAATGCCAGCAGCAATAACTTCTGGGCCGATACCATCTGCGGGAATAGATGCGATTTTGAATTCTGGCATTTTTTTAAATACTTTCTCTTTTAGACAGATAAATTGTCGCCGTAGAATTAGCAGATAGAACCTGCCCTGCCAAGTTCAGTGCGCCTATCGCTTCAAAACTATCCTTACATATTTCGGCCCATGACTGTCCAATAGGGCAACTTGTCTATAAGCTATGTCTTATAAGAAAATTTATCCAGAAAGTAGCAGGTGTCTGCATGGCCAAACAAAATAATGACAGCGATCTGGCCTTGAACCTGCCGCTAGGGGTCACCTTATCTATTGGTGAGGTGCTGTTCACGGTTGCTATTGCTGCGATGGTTAAGCTCATCGCCAATGACATCTCTGTTTTTATGATTTTATTTTTCCGCTATCTGCTTTGTATTCCTCTATTGCTGCTGACCGCCACTTTCCAGCGAGGTGCGGCTGCCTTCCGCGTTCAAGCTAAAGCGAAACTTGCCTTGCGCTCTGCTATGGGGCTTGGCAGTTTTGGGTGTTTGTTTGCTGCCTTGCAAACCATTGAGCTTTCAAAAATGACCGCGCTTCTGCAAACCATCCCTATTTTTGTAACGCTTCTTGCGCCTATTTTACTGGGCGAAACGGTCGGCTGGCGTCGCCGCATGGCGGTGCTGATAGGGTTTGTTGGGGCTGTCTTGATTGTCGATCCCACTCATGCGGATTGGTTTAATCAGGGCGTTTTGCTTGGCATTGCCTCACCGTTTTTTGGCGCGCTAATGCTGTTAACCTTGCGCCGTCTTGGCCAGACTGACCATCCCTCTACAACCGCGCTCTGGTATAATATTATTGGCGCAGCAGTATTTTTTGGCGTTTGTTTAAGCCTTGATATCCCGATGCCTAATTCTGAGAATATAGTGCTGATTTTGTGCATTATCGGCGTGATGTCTAGCTTTCAGCAATTTTTCCTTGCCCATAGCTACAAGCTGGCCCCAGCAAGTGTGCTCGCCCCGTTACGCTATCTGTCTGTACCGTTTGGTGTGGGTGCAAGTGTGATATTTTTTAATGAAAAGCTGACCTCTTCTTTTTTCGTCGGCACCGCTATTTTAGTTGGTGCCTCCTTCTTTATTTTAAAACGCAGTGAAAAAATTAAGGTCAAATCTTAAATTTTATGAAAAAGAAAGCCAGCCCCCTATTTGCCCGCTTGGCCTGCCGCATCAAAGAAATGCAGGCGTTCACGCGCAAAACTTAGATGCACGTTCTGACCCGTTTGATAGGCGATTTTATCATCTACCCGCACCGTCAAAACGCCTAAATTTTCGCAATCGACATAAATGTAACAATCTGAGCCAAGATATTCATATAGCACTACCTCGCCAGATACATCTGCTGGGCTGTTGCTGACGGTGATATGTTCGGGGCGAATACCGCATTTCACCAAGCTCGACTTGTTTGTAATTTCATGCGGCAGCACGCCATGCCCCTTCAAGCTAAAGCCTTTGGATGTATTCTCCCCATCCAGAATATTCATCTTTGGGCTGCCAATAAACTGGGCAACAAACAGGGTTTGTGGGCGCTCATAAAGCGCTTTTGGGCTTCCAACCTGCTCAA
The DNA here is from genome assembly GCA_022425485.1 of Alphaproteobacteria bacterium. GTDB lineage: Bacteria > Pseudomonadota > Alphaproteobacteria > Puniceispirillales > Puniceispirillaceae > JADHLI01. The sequence goes on from JAKMFL010000034.1 coordinate 30,484, forward strand.
CAATGCCGTCCCTGAGAACAACAATCTTATCTGCCAGTGTCATTGCTTCGACCTGATCATGCGTGACATAAATCATCGTCGCTTTTAGCTTTTCATGGAGCTTGGCAATTTCAAAGCGCATCTGTACACGCAGCGCCGCATCCAAATTCGAAAGCGGCTCATCAAACAAAAAACCCTTTGGCTCACGGACAATAGCACGCCCAATAGCCACACGCTGGCGTTGGCCACCAGACAGCTCTTTCGGGCGGCGTTTAAGATAGGCATCTAGCTCAAGCACCGTCGAAGCCTGCCGCACCTTTTGCGCTATCTCATCCTTTGGCATACCTGCTGTTTTCAGCCCAAAGCCTACATTTTCTTCAACATTCATATGCGGGTAGAGCGCATAAGACTGGAACACCATTGATAGCGCGCGCTCTGACGGCACTTTATCCGTGACCTTCTCACCATCTAAATAAATCTCGCCATAGCTGGTTTCTTCTAGCCCTGCTATCATGCGCAATAATGTAGATTTACCGCATCCCGAAGGGCCTACAAAAACGACCATCTCGCCATCATTTATTTCCAGATCAATACCTTTGATGACCTGTACATCACCAAACCATTTTTCGATCTTTTCAAGCTTAATCGCGCCCATAGTCGCTCTCCTTACGTTCGGGATATTATGCCCCCAGCTATTATGCCGCTGAACTCTGCACAGATGATGGCCCCGCCCACGCTAGCCACAAGGCCGCCGTCCAAGAAAAATCACGGCCAATACATCCGGCGCCACTGATCGGGTCAAAACATTCATAAAATCCAGATAGCTCAATAACCTTGCGCAAATCCTGACGCATTTTCTCTGCGAATTCGGCTTCGCCTTGCTCGCGTAACCCTTGCGCGATCATGTAGTTCATCTGGCACCATAACGGGCCGCACCAATAACGCTGGCTCTCAAATAATGGCGCGTCCGGGTCCCAGCTAGATTGTCCATATTGGGTTTTTGTGGAAATACGGCTCATATGGGCAAGGGTTTTGCGGCGTTGCTCAGCACTGCCGACGTCAGCGTAAAAACACAACGCACTTGCATTAGAAAAACCGTCAGAGAAAACACCGCTGCGCACATCTCTTGCGCAAAACGCGCCAAGCTCGTCATTCCAGAAATAATCCACCCCCGCTTCGGCATGTTTAATCCATGCTGCAATCTCTGCTTCCGCCTCATCTGCACCTAGTTTTTGTGCCAGCCAAAGCAGGTCTCGATCGGCCCGAAACAGAATAAAGAAAATACCGGGATCTGCCATTAAGAAAGGGCCTTTTTCGGTCAATAGCCGCTGGTCCCAGCCATTATCCCGACCAAATTTTACAATGGAGATATATTTGTCATATTCCTCTTGAGAGGGACGTTCAGCAGGGTCTGCATGTTCAATATCCTTGCGTTGATAGGCTTCCAGATTGGGGTCGATTTCCATATTGCGGAGGCCAATTTTCCAGTCCGGACAATTATCCCGGCCAGTCTCCCACGGATGCACAGTACAGACCACGCCCACCCCTTCAGGCGTGCGATAATCATGCCACCATCTGTGCCATTCCAGCATTTTTGGAAATAATGCCTTTGCCCGTTCTAGTCCATTATCGCCTTGAGCTTTGACAAAATGCGCAACCGTGCTTGCCAAAACTGGAGGCTGGGAAATGCCGGTACCCTTTATGGCGCCGTTTCTAGTTTGCCAGACATTTGGGCCGGGAAAATAATCTGCATCATCTTTTCGAAAAATAATAGAAGGGATCATGCCATCATGCGCTTGCCCCTCGGTGAGCATTTCAAGTTCACGCCATGCCCGGTCATCATCCATCGTTGCCAGACCCAGCGCAATAAACACCGAATCCCAGTTCCACTGAAACGGATAGAGCCGCGCTGTTGGAATAGTAAAACCGCCACGGTCATTCTTGGCCAAAATAGCCCTTGCCTGTTCATCAAGACTAGCTAACATCCCTCACCCTTTCACACTGCCTGCGGTTAGACCGGAGACAAGATATTTTTCAAACCACAAGAAAATAACCAACACAGGCACCGTTGCGACAACAGACCCTGCCATCAGATGTTGACGCGGTACTTCTGATGAATTTAGCGATACCACTCCGCGCGATAACGTAAACATCTGGAAATCATCTAAAAACATAAAGGCAAATAAAAATTCATTCCAGGCGATCATAAATACATATAACGATACCGATGCCAACGCAGGAAGCGCCAAAGGCAGTGTGATTTTCTGTATGACCTGCCAGCGTGACAGACCATCCATTAACCCAGCTTCTTCAAGCTCTGCTGGCAATCCACGAAAATAGCCCTGCAACATATATAGCGCGACCGGGATAGTGGTAGCTGGATAAACCACCACCAAACCTAGCAAGCTATCGCGCAAGCCAAGCTGGCTGAAAATTGCATATAACGGAATAACAAGGACAATCGCTGGCACCATGTAAATCAGCAAAATGGAACGCGATAAAAATAGCTGCCCCGGAAAGCGCAACCGCGCCACCGCATAAGCGCCGGGAATAGCAAATAACAGCGTTAAAATAACCGTGATGACCGAGACGATAGCCGAGTTCATCAAGAAGGTTGCAAAATGAAAATCCGTAAATAACTCAATATAGGAACGGAAAAGCGTGCCCATCCCTTTGGAAAGATCAATAGAAAAATCTAAGGGATTGGCAAGCAGGGATTGCTGGCTTTTCAGGCTGGTCATCACCATGACATAGAAAGGTAGGGCAACAAACACAGAAAATAATAGCAAACCCAAACCCTTCAGGTTGCGTATCGCCAAAACCTCCACCCGGTATCGTTTGGCACTGCCCGCCACATACCCTTGCAGACATAAAGCTAGCGACGCAACAGACAAAATAGACCATATGATAAGGGCAATAATTTGCGTGATAAGCGCCTTATCTAGCGGCAGTGAAAAAGGCTGGCCGCCAGTTAAGATAACAACCGCCACTGCCGCAACACCAGTGATGCTGGCCAGACCCTTTCGCCCACGCATCTCTGGCGCTAAAACCAACAGCCCAAGGGCTGCGCCTGCACCTACCAGCGCCGCTATGCCGATATTAGGCACCACAATTAGCCCGGTTACCAGCATCATCATAAGACTGGTTAAAACCATCCAGATCCCGCCCCAGATAAGACCCATCGCGATAGCCATAAAGGTGACATTACCTAACCGCATCAGCCATCATCCTGAGGTGAGAATTTAAAAAACAGCAAAGCAAAGCTGAGCAGTACGACAAAAACCACCACAGCCACAGCCGCTCCAGCCCCTAAATTTGAGACCGCGAAAGCCTGCTCATAGACATCCACTGTTAAGGTTCGCGTACCTGCCGCCCCGCCCGTAAGCAGAAAAATATCGTCAAATTTATTGAATGTCCAAATAAAGCGTAGCAAAAACAGAACCGATAAAATGCCTAGTAATTGCGGCAAAGATAAATACCAGAATTGCTGCAGGGGCGTAGCCCCGTCCATCTCCGCCGCTTCATACATGTCTGCCGAGATAGATTGCATGCGCGCTAGGATAAACAAAAAGGAAAGCGGAAAATATCGCCAAGCTTCAAAGGCAATAACCGTGGTAAGCGCCATTGGAAACTTCCAGCTAAACCCGAATATCTCAAAGGTAAGGTACTTCTGACCAAGAAAATTTATCGGCCCTTCGGTTACTCCCATCTGGCGGAGCATGGCATTAAACGTGCCCCCCGGCCCGGCATCAAGTAACAGCACCCACGCAAAAGCTACCGCTATTACTGGCGCCACATAGGGGAATAAAAACAGCCCGCGTAATACCGGCCTGCCAAAAAAAGAAGTGTTCAGAATTTGCGCGGCAAACAGGCCAAGCACCAACGCCCCTAGCGTGCCGAATATCGTGTAATAGAAAGACACACGCAAGACAGACCAAAACTCATCTGCTGAAAAGACCTTTTTAAAATTGCTAAGGGTAAAAGAAAAGCTGGTCAGCACATTTACCGTCTGGTAGCTCGCAACCGGTTTGGATGCCCGTACCCGAACCCCGTTATCTAGATAGAGCTGGCTTGCCCGTGCCGGTATTTCAATATCTAGACGCTTGCCGCCTTCCATGTCGCCAATATCGCAAATAAGCGTGATATCGTTTAACGAACAGGTCTCTGGCACGCTGAGAAGGGTGAGCCCTTGTGGTAGCTCGTCCGTGAAAACCACCTCACTAAGCGCTTCTTTTTTTGACGAATTACGAACCCGATAGCGGAGTATGATTTCTTGATCAGCTGTCTTTGGACGCGGTTTCAATTGCTCGTTAAACATCGGTCTGGCCGCACGCAAATCGCCTAGCTCAACGGCTTTGAAACTGATCCAGAAATTAGCCAATAATGGCAGCAGAACAATGCTCAACACCATCAGAAAAGTAGGCAATAGCATTCGGTAAGCCAGAAAGCGTTCTCGCTTGGCTAAGGCGCCAACAGTTTTTGGTGGATGTGAATGCACCGTCTAAAACCCGCTTTACAAAATTATGTTCAGTCTATTTATGGATTAAAAAATCAATCTCTTCGCGCGGAGGAGATAACAGAGAGCAGCAAAAATATCGCTGCTCTCCTCAATTTTAATGATGATAGATTAAAGCGCCTTATGCTTTGCCACAATCTCGGCAGCCGCATCGTCTAGTGAAATTTCACCATCGATATATTTGCGGATAACCTGTGACATAATTCTGGCATTAACCATCTTTGATGCCGTTGCCAGCTGGCCATCAGCCACGCCCCAACGGTCACCAACTGAAAGACCAGCAACGATATCGTCAATGACTTTCTGTGGATAGATATTTGCCAAAGGCTCTTTGCGATCAACACCCACATCTAGGCTCGCCCACAATTTTTCATAGTCTTTGTTGCCGCCAAACTGGCCCTTACGAACAGGAAACTTGCCTTCAGGTGCCATGCTCAGCCATTCGCCATAACCGCCAGAAACAACAAACTTCACAAAGTCAGAAGCAACAGCTGTGTCAGCATCTGCGGTAATACCCAGATAGCGTACATCTGCATACGCTGCACCGGCGTCATTACCTGGCCCTGCAAATACAGTCACAAAGCCTGTATCTTGAGCCAGCGCTTTTGAAGTCGGGTCATCATTGATGGTGACAGGGGCGCTATCGCGTAGACCACCCAGCTCATCCAAGAGAGATGGTGACCAGATAATCATAGCAGCCTGTCCGCCTAAATAAAGCTCGCGGCTTTGCTTCCAATACAGATCGCCATCTGGTGACGCATCCGCAATAGTCTTATAAAAAGACAGCACGTTCTTTAGGGCTTCTGTATCTTCGTTTACCGTACCATCCGCATTTACAGGTGAATAACCTGCTGCCAGCGAGATATGCTCGATAAGCTGCATCATGTAGGTTTCATCAATTTTGGTTGCCGCAACAAACCCATAGATTGATGGCGGATTATGCAAAGCAGCGATCGCGGCTTCAATATCAGCAAACGACTTTGGTGGGTTCAAGCCAGCAGCTTCAAACAGGTCTGAGCGATACACAACCAGCTGTGTCCAGCCATCTGTTGGAACCGATACAATTTCCCCTTCAGACATCGCCATATTCAGCGGGCCAGCAGCAAAAGTGTTTGGGCCTAAATCATCGATAACTTCGGTTGCTGCACCCGCATCCAACATGCCTGCCTCAGCAAACGGAAGCAAATGCTGAACGGTGTGGTTCAGGATATCTGGCAAATCGCCAGCAGCAAACGCGGCTGTTGCGCGTGTTGCGATATCTTTTTCTGTAACCGCAACGATATTTACGGTATGACCTGTTGCCGCTTTGAAGTTATCGGCAATCTGTTGTTGTTTTGCCATGCGGTCAGGCTGTTCTTCCATTGTCCACATGGTGATCTCTGCAGCCATCGCTGAAGATATCATAGTGGCTGAGAGCAGTAGTCCTGCCCCAACACTCGTTAGCTTTTTCATTCTTTCCTCCTAAAGAGAGTTTCTACTTCACTGTGGCCTAACGGGGCCGACACTCATTCGGCGCACTAATATCGCGCTTCGGAGTTCTTGGTAATCAACAGGGTTCCCCCCATCAATTATGGCGAGCAACATGTCGCAAATCTCTTCGCCCGAATGGGACTGCGGCTGCGCCATTGTTGTTAGCGGTGGATTCGTATGTTTGCCAAAATCAAGACCGTCATAGCCGAGCACACTAACCTCTATACCGGGGGTCAGGCCGGCCTCCCGGATAGCCGCTAGCGCGCCAAAGGCTTGGGTGTCCGTCGCACATAAAATAGCTGTAGGCGGATGCGGCAAACCCAGCATTTTGGCTGTAGCCGCAGCGCCAGCATCATCGCTCATATCTACAATTTTGATAATAGCCTCATCAAGTGTCAGGTTATTTGAAGCTAGCCCGCGCCGATATCCATCAAGGCGCATTTGGCCAAAATTATAGTCTGTTGGTGCGCCAATAAAGGCAATATTTTGATGGCCTAGCTCTGCTAGAATCCCTACGCCGTCATGAAAGGCTTTTTCACCATCCACATCATACCATGCATAATCTTCTGAATTCACAGAACGTCCATGCACAATAAAGGGCACGTTATATTTTTTCAGTAATTCAATGCGTCTATCTTCTTTATAGGGGCGGGAGATAACCACGCCGCTTACCTTGCCACTGGAGGAGAGCTTTTCGACAGTCTCTGCCTCGGTTTCTGGTGAACTCGCCTGCACGACCAGCAAATCCCATCCCCGCTTAGCAAGCGAAGAGCCGAGCCCCTCTAAAAGCTGGGATACAAACGGCTCTGATATTGCATGGGTATTAGGCGGCATGAGATAGGCAACCGCTTCGGCAACCCCGGTGGCGAGGCGGCGGGCATTCTGATTGGCCTTATAGTTAAATTTCTTGGCAACTTCTTTTACCCGCTCGCGGGTGGCTTCGCTGATATCAGGATAGTCATTCAGCGCGCGCGAAACTGTACCTTCGGCAATACCAAGCTCTTTGGCCAAAAATTTCAGGCTAACACGCTGCATCTTATATATCCTGAGTTTCCCCTCTTGTTAACGCTAGACCGAAAGCGCTTTCGGAATCAATAATAATTGTATTATAATCGGAAAAAAACAGATTAGAGTTCACTCAAACCCCGCATAAATTGCACCCGTGAAGGCATATTTAAAATGGCTTATCCCAACTTTGAAAGCGCAGATTTCCTGACCGGCCATATCGAGACGATACTTGCCTTTTATGAGCCGAATGTGCGCGATCCCAAGGGCGGCTTTTTTCATCATTTTAAAGATGATGGGACAATTTATGACACAGACACCCGTCACTTGGTTAGCAGCACCCGTTTTGTTTTCAATTATGTAAATGCATACCAGCAGACAGGCAGGCCGCATTACCGCGACTGGGCGGCACATGGATTTAACTATCTTAAGAGCCATCATCTGCACCCGAACGGGCATTATATTTGGCAACATAAAAAGGGTGTTATCGAAGATGGCAGGGCGATGGCCTATGGTCATGCTTTCGTCATGCTAGCCGCTTCTTATGCAGCACGCCTAAACATTGATGGGGCCGCGCAAACCCTCTCCTCCATTTGGGATTTTATGGAGGCGTATTTCTGGGAGGCAGAACATCATGCCTATGCTGATGAACGGGATGAAAGCTTGTCTGTTTTATCCAATTATCGCGGCCAGAACGCCAATATGCATTCGCTCGAAGCGTTGATAGCTGCCTATGAAACCAGCGGCGATGCACGCTATCTTGACCGCGCAGAAGAGCTCGCCAAAAACTTTTGTATCACTCTAGCTGGGCAGGCAGCTGGCCAGATTTGGGAGCATTATACCGAGAATTGGCAGCCAGACTGGAACTATAACATCGATAAGCCTGATGATTTGTTTAAGCCATGGGGATTCCAGCCCGGCCATCAGGTAGAATGGGCAAAATTACTGCTCCAGCTTGATGCACTTGCCCCGCAAAATTGGTATCTGCCCGCCGCATGCACTCTTTTTGACACGGCGATGGAAAAGGGCTGGGATCCCCTTTATGGCGGCCTTGTTTATGGCTATGGCCCTGATGGGCAATTTGCGGATGCGCATAAATATTTCTGGGTACAGGCAGAAGCCCTCGCCGCTGCATGGCGTCTATGGAAGCGCACCAATAAGCCTATCTATCGCGAGCATTATCACCGTCTGTGGCAATGGTCATGGGATCATCTTATCGACCATAAAAATGGCGGTTGGTACCGCATTGTTTCGCGCGAAGGCCAATGGATAGAGCCATGGAAATCACCCGCTGGCAAGGTTGACTATCACACGATGGGCGCCTGCTGGGATGTGCTGTCTGTTGGCACTGAATAACCTGTTTTCAAAGGGCGCTAATATTCAGCCCCTCCTTGCCTGATGCGTTTTTTGCACCGCAGGGGCAATTATTTAACACTTACACATTGCACCCTTTTGCTGCTTTATAGAGAACCGGCGGAAGGTGAGGCTATTTTGAAAATAATCTTTTTAACTGATCTTGATGGTACATTGCTGAATTTTAATGATTTCAGTTTCGATACCATCCGTTCCGATATTCTTGAGTTTATCAAAGACGGGATTGATATTATCCCAGTTTCAAGCAAGACACGGCCAGAGATGATAGAATTTTGCACTGCCCTTGGTGTAAATTTGCCCTTCATATATGAAAATGGGGCAGGGTTTTGTAAGGATGCTAAGACCAGCAACCAGAATGATGTCATTGTTGGCATGTCCAAAGAGGCGCTAATGCAGATCTGGGACGCCAATATTCCTGTGGAATTAAAGGCGGATTGCAAGTTCCTGTCTGAGATGGAAAGAGAGGAATGTAGCGCGTTATTAGGGCTAAGCGGTGCGCCCCTTGATCTGGCTTTGGCGCGTTCCCATACCGCCTTGCTGAAATTTAACGGGGATAAGACCGCGCTCACCCTTTTGAATATCTATCTTGAGCGTGCTGGGCTTACCCTGCAGAAAGGCGGCCGTATTTTCTGTCTCTCAGGCTTGCATAATAAAGCTTCCTTCATCGAGAAGTTTCGCCATAAAACCTCTGACCATAAAATAGCTAATGGGTCAGCCCATATTATTATCGCTTTTGGCGATGGAAATAATGATATCCCGATGCTGAACGCGGCTGATTTTGCCTGCATCATCCCGCGGCCAAATGGCGAGCATCTACCCCCGGATAAAATAACCCCTAAAAAAATTATTGCGAGCCAACCTGCCCCCCTTGGCTGGATAGAGACAGCAGAGGCCGCGCTAACATACTTCTCAGATATAGGAGATATTCATTATGGGTGATTTTGCACAAAACAGCCCGATACCTACATTGCATAATTTCAACACCAAAAGCCTAGAAGAAATGGAAGCGGACTTGAAGTTATTTTCAGGCTATCGGCCTATGGAACTTATTCTGCCAAGCTTGTTCTCAGAGCTTTCTGGCGAAGCCCTGCCCAAAATTGTGCAGGAAATTAGCCAAGTTAACTATCTGAATCATATCGTCATAGGCCTTGATAAGGCCAATCGCGCAGAGTTTGAGCAGGCTTATCATTTCTTTAAGCAAATGCGTCAGCCCTTTTCTATCCTCTGGAATGACGGGCCACGGCTACGCGCTATTCATGATGAGTTGCATGCCAAAAATCTGGCCCCAACCGAATTAGGCAAGGGGCGTAATGTCTGGTATTGCATCGGCTATGTAAATGCGCGCGCCAAAGCAGAGGCGGTTGGATTGCATGATTGTGACATCACCACCTATGATCGTAATTTGTTGGCACGGCTATTTTATCCCATCGCCAACCCAAATTTTCATTTCGAATTTTGCAAAGGCTTTTATGCGCGTGTGGCCAACGGGAAAATGAATGGACGGGTCTCCCGCTTGCTGGTTACGCCCCTCTTGCTTGCCATGGAACAAGTGCTAGGAGGCAATGATTATTTGAATTTCATGAAAGGGTTTCGCTATCCGCTGGCAGGTGAATTTTCTTTCCGCAAAACCCTCATCCCAGAGCTTCGCATTCCGTCTGACTGGGGCTTAGAGGTCGGCATTCTATCAGAAATGCAGCGCAGTCAGGCCACCAGCCGTATCTGCCAGATAGACCTTGCAGATACCTATGATCACAAACATCAAGACTTATCGATAGATGATGCCTCCAAAGGATTGTCACGCATGTCTAGTGACATAACCAAGGTGTTAATCCGTAAATTAGCCACACAGGGGCATTGTTTTGGTGCAGAAACGTTACGCACCATCAAGGCAAGCTATTATCGGATTGCCCTAGATATGGCTGGATTCTATCAAAAAGATGCAGAGCTTAACGGCCTTGAATATGACATTGATAAAGAAGAACGCGCCATTGAGCTATTTGCGGAAAACATCATGCGGGCTGGTGATGCGTTTAGTTATGCCCCGATGGAAACACCTTTTATCCCGTCATGGTCACGGGTTCTATCAGCGGTTCCAGATATTGGGTATCGGCTACGCAAAGCCGTTGAGGAAGATAATAAAGAGCTGGAATTCAGTCTGGCTAGCTAGGCCATTATTAACCTTGCGGGCGCAGACCGCCGGCACGCATATCCAAGAATTTGAATAGAATAATTAACAGCACCGCAAGACCGCTAAATAAACCCGCAGCAATAAAAGCAGGCACATAGCTTAGCAAGGTATCGCGCGACCAACCAGCAGAAGAGGCCGCAATGGCAGAGCCAAACTGATGCACAGCAAATATCCAGCCAAATAATATTGGCCCCTTAACCTGTCCAAAATATCGCCCGGTTAACTTCACCGTAGGCGGCACCGTTGAGATATAATCAAGGCCAAAAAATACAGCCCATAAAATAAGTGTATAAAACTCAAATCCGCTAAAGGGAAGATAGAATAGCGAGAGTGCTCGCAACCCGTAATACCACATCAATAATTTAAAATTATCAAAACGGTCAGATAGCCAACCAGACCCGATAGTACCCAGAAAATTGAAAACACCCATCACCGCAAGGAAAGAGGATGCCGCCACAATGCCAACATTATTATCCGCGCAAAAAGGAATAAAATGCTGGCCAACAATGCCTGTAGAGGATAGCCCGCAAATCATAAATGTGGCAGATAAAATCCAAAAAGCAGGGTGCTTTAGCGCATCAAACAGCACCTGAAAGCTGGTAGAAAAGATATTCATTTCCTGATTTTCTGGCGGGAGGAAAATTTCTTTCTCCCCAAAAGGGGGCAAACCCAAATCAGACGGCCAATTGCGTGAGAAGAGCAAAAATAATATAGCGGAAAGAATACCGCCACCTATCGGTATCAGCAAAGCTACACGCCAATCTGCAACCGTGGTAATCCATGCCATTACCGGAACAAATAATAGCTGACCAGCAGCAAAGGCAGAGGCCAAAACACCCACCACCAGCCCGCGCCGCGCTACAAACCACCTCGTCGCAACCGTGGCCGCTAGCCCCAGACCTATAATGCCAGCGGCGGCACCGAAAAAAACGCCAATCGTGACCAGCAAATGCCATTCTCTAAAAGCTAGCATCGTCAGGAAGAGTCCGCTAACACTGAGCCCCATTGCCAATATGCCCACATTGCGCAAACCAATTTTCAGCATCAGCGCCCCTGCAAAAGGCGCGCAACATCCCAGCACAACAAACATGACGCCAATAGCGTTTGATACATCCGATATCTGCCAGCCAAATTCAGAAGTAATCGGCAGGATTATGATTTGTGGAACGCTGGAAACAGCCGATGAACACACGGTCATTATAAAGGCGATAATGCCCATCACCCAGCCATAATGGATGCCGCGCTGTGCTAAAAAACGATTGAGATAATCTGCAAACATTACGCGCCATCCTCTAAATGATTGGCTTACCAGCTTATGCCACCAGCTTATACTATCGGGCTATCTTATTCTGCAGTCAGCGTTGTTGCCATGGCTTCGCGCTCAAAACTATAGACACACACGCCTGAAAATTTACTTTGTTTAAACGCGAAGGCAGCCTTTATATCTTCTAGCAATGTGGGTATTTCTTTTTCAAAAGCCAACATCCTTTCTGGATTTTCAAATCGGATATTGACGGCAATTTCACCCTCTTTACCAACCGTGACATGCAGGCCATGAAAGTCAAATTTTGAAATGCGGGCACCCAAAGTGTCCGACAGGTTTTGCGAGGCCAATTTAGCTTCAGCAACACTCGGAAATTTTAGTTGTAGCAACGTTGCAAACATGAAATCCTACCCTAATTTCCCAAGCAGATCATCCAGAGAATGTCCCTCGGCTGGGCTGCCAACGGAGACACCCTTAAAGGTTTCTGGTGCCAAGCCAATCGCCTCTTTTAAGTCTCTTCCGCTTTGTGTTAGCTGATGCCCTGTCCCTGCTGCTTCGATAATTGCATCTGCTTTCAGCCTATCTAACGCCTCTTTATCGGCGGTGCCCCGCGCACAAAAATCCAGAAATCCAGCAAATTCTTCTAGGGTGCCCTCAGGGGCGGCTGCGCGAAACTTGCCCAAGATAATACTAAGCCGCGATGCGGTAAAATTAGCCTGTTCTGCCATGCGCACAATATGTCCGCCAAGGGTCGTGGCAAGATTGCACATCAACCTGATCTGCTCCGCATCTGGATAGAGGGGCTGAGAGTGATAAGCGCATAAAGTGCCGATAGCAAACCCTTCTGAAGTGATAATTGGAAAGCCGCCATAGAACTGCATATTCATAGGGGCCTTTGTGAAAAAAGTGCCGGCAAAACGCGTGTCTTTGCTAAAATCATTAATGATGGTTGGCGTTGGCGTCAAAATCGCATGCTGACATATAGACATTTGCCGGGGAAGACCCACCTCTGGGTCAAAGATGTGGTTTGAGCCACTGATCGCATACATGCTGTCCTCGGTCAGCATGTTTGTTGCACTCTCATCACACCCCAGAATTAAGCGCACAACGTCGTTATACACCTCGAATTGATCAGATTTATCAACGCCTATTAACCCTGTCCATGCCACCTTTTCAGCGCGTTTTTCCTCATTAGCGGGAGGCTCAGCAACAGGCACTTTACGTGACTTTGCAAGCGCTATTCCCATTTTAAGAAAACGATGCACGCCTTGCGTTTTGATCATTCGGCGAAGAGACATAACAAGCCTATTTACATAACAGAGCCAAAAGTATGACCCAATGCGCGGATGCCTGCAAGCCGTGTTATCGGGCTGCCTCTTTTATGCGCATGTCAAATTTCGCTGTAACAGATTTTACTAGTAGCGCTTTTATGGCCGAAGCGGTCTAGCGCAGCGCCATCTCCCAGAAATCAATTTCCAGCGCCGTTGCCTTACTAAATTTCTTTTTCAGACTTGCCCATTTGTAGCTATCCTCAAAATGCACGCCTAAGCGCAAATCAACAGAATTATCAAACAACGCGCCGACATCTCTAGACAGGGATTGGTATTCAGTACCAGAATAGGTATCTATCCATGCCTGATACATCTGGTTTTCTGGCTTGCAATGGGCGATATTTTTGCCAATTTCAGCATAGCCAAGTACACATGGAATAAGCGGCGTGATCAAATCTAGAAAATCACCAGAATAGCCACTTTCCAGAACATATCTTGTATAAGCGATATTATTATGCTTCTCATCCGCATTTTCGATCTGGCTTTGCGGTATCCCATAAGATGCACATAATTTTATATGACTATCTATTTCAAAATTTATAAGGCCATTTAAGGTACCCGCACAAAGCTTCATTTCCTCTAGATTATCCGCCTTGGCTACCGCCAGTGCCCACGCCTTAGAAAATTGAATAAGAAAAAGATAATCTTGGATGAGATAATTAAAAAACTTCTCTTCTGGCAATTTGCCACTAGAGAGCTGGGATATAAATTCATGTTTGGTATAGGCCTGCCATTCCTGATCTGCCGCCATTTTCATTAAAGAAAACATTTTACCGTAAGACATTTATCCCCCCTTTTATTAACCGCGTCTGCGCCAAGCTTATTGCCCCGCAAAAGCCACCAGATGCGGTGCCTTGCCTAAATCTATATTTCTTCTGCTTTACCTGTTAGGCTTTCATCAGACGATATTTTATCTAAAGTTTGAGATGGTGCAACCAAAACAGAGTTGCACATTTAAGGAGCCTAAAGATGGGAAGCCTTGTTGTTTTAGGGGTCTTTGTTGCCGACACCTCATTTCGGGCATCGCGCATGCCAAAGATGGGGGAAACCATTTTTGGCGATAGTTTTGCGCTGGGGCCAGGCGGGAAAGGGTCTAACCAAGCGGTTGCCGCTGGCAAGCTGGGCGCAGATGTCTCTATTATCAGCTGTCTTGGGGATGATGATTTCGGCCAAATGGCGTTGCAAACATGGCAAGATGCAAATGTGAAGCCTGTAATTATTCAAACCAAAAATGCGTATACAGGCGCCGCGTTTATTTTTGTGGATGCAAAAAGCGGTGATAATGCAATTATTGTCTCCCCCGGTGTAGCCGCAGAGATTACGCCTAGCATCATAACTGAAAATCACGCCCTTATTGCCTCAGCAGATGTTTTTATCACGCAGCTAGAACAGCCTATTGACGCTGCCTATGCAGGGCTGAAACTTGCGAGGGAGCACGGCAATATTACCATCTTAAACCCCGCCCCTGCTGCGGAACTGCCCGAAGATATCTTTGCCCTTTGTGATTATCTGACCCCTAATGAGACAGAGACAGAAGCGATAACCGGCTTTCCAGTCCGCACCGAAAAAGACGCAGAAATTGCCGCAGAAGCGCTGGCAAAAAAAGGCGTCAAAACCCCCATTATCACGATGGGGGAGCAGGGCGCATATCTTTATGGGCACGGAATGGTACCTGCCATTAATGCTGGCCCCGTTGTCGAAACTACTGGCGCGGGCGATGCGTTTAATGGGGCGCTAGCTACCGCCCTTGCGGAAGGAAAATCGCCGCTAGCAGCGGTTCGTTTTGGATGTGCTACAGCGGCCCTGTCGGTTACCCGCCCCGGCACCGCACCTGCCATGCCATCGCGTGAAGAGGTCGAACAATTACTCGGTTAAACACCCACATATTTTTGCTGATTGCGAGGTTAGCGCCATCCTATCCCCCGGCCAAATAGGGCTACCATGCTTACCAAGCCCTCACGCTGGCTTGGGCTGCATCGTTCAAATTTTCAAGTCTAGCCGCGGTTTCCAAAATGGGCGGAATAACTCGATCTTTGGACAGCGGTTCATAACCACTTGCAAACCTGCTGCCTCAGCCAGCTTTGCTGCCGCATCATCATAAACACCAATTTGCCCCCACAGCACTTTAGCTTTTATCGCTATCGCCTTTTCAGCAATGCCATATAGCTCTTCTTTTGGGCGAAAGACATCTACCATATCGACCGGCTTTTCGATTTCCTCAAGCGCATTATAAACCTTCAGTCCCCTGATTTCCGTTACCTTAGGGTTTGGATTTACAGGCAGAATATCATAGCCAATTTCGTTTAATTGTCGCAAAACGCCATAGCTGAATTTAGTCTTATCCGCACTTGCCCCGACCATAGCAATGGTTTTAACCGACTTCAGTATATCGGCCAGATATTTTGGATCATAATCATATAAATGGTCGATATTAGCTTGTGGCATTTAGCTCTCCTTCTTCGCGGCAATATCTGCTTTCAGCTCATGCGGCTTTAACGGATCAAGAAAAGGATTTCGATAAAGCTTATCATGACTTTCAACACCAATTTCCAGCGTAATATCAGATTGAGGGCGCGCCACACATAAAATGACATAGCCATTGTTAATTTGCCGATTATTTAAGGCCACTTGTGTGCGCTGATCCACCTCACCAGAAATCAATTTAGCGGCGCAGGTAATACAGCCGCCATATTTGCACCCATAGGGCAGATCAACACCCGCATCGCGCAAACTCGCTAGCAATGTGCGCCGACCATCCACCTGATAGCGTGCCTTATCGCGGTTGGCCAGCGTGACCTGATACATCGCCCTATCCGTCATCACAGCCAGATATCGCTTGTACAATCCCCGCCCGGATAGCGTGCTTCATGGCAGCGGCTAGGCCCGTTTGGCTCTTTGCCAAAATCAACAATAAAGTCTGGGTTTATTTTCATGCCGCCATTAATTGGGTCGCAATCTATTTGCACCATTACCCCACCCTTTTCCCGAATTTCCGGATAGAATTGGTTATCCCATGTGGAAAATAGTGAGGTAGTAACATAGAGCCGGCGCCCATCAAGGCTGAGCTGAAACATTTGCGGCCCACCAGCTACCTCAACCCCGTTTACCACCGGTGCCTTTCCAAGCAGCCCGCCCATATAAACCTGCCCCGTTAACTTTGGGGAATGCGGGTCTGAAATATCATATTGGCGCATATCCCCATGCAACCAGTTATTCAGATAGAGATATTTATCATCCATCGAAATCAGGATAGCGGACATCACACCGGGCAGAGGAATAGGCCAGTCAGGGTGCATTTCGTTTGCAACATCAATGATTTTTTCCCACTGCCATTTGCCGCCCTCATCCTTCCACCAGTGAATAACATTGGTAGATAATGCAGCCCCGCAAAACCCATGTGTGCTGTCTGGATTATGGTGAAACTTTACCTCCAGCGGCAGCAACCCATCTTCGCCTAGATATTTGCTCTCGATAGGCTCACGCTTTTCAAAATCCCAGAAATGCAGCTCTCTTCCATATTTAAGATGCCCTACTTCTTCTAGGTCGAACCCGGGCATAAAGGTGTTAGGGGCTGCCCATTCAGAGCTGACCATCACGTTATGGCGTGGCTGATACCAAAAATCATAGCCAAACTTGATATCGCCCATAGAATTTTCCCAGCGCCCGACAATCTCAAAATCTTTATTTAAATGAAGATAGCCGCCAGGTGCCTCCCCCTTAGCATTACCAAGAAAGGAAATAATGATCTCAGAACCTAGACAGTGAACGGTATGGGGCCCAGACAGATCTGCCTTAGCCTTAATTTCAGCGCCATCAATAACTTTGTGTAATCTCGGCGCGCGCGGGTCGGTGGCGGTATCAACAATATGTAATTTATTGGAACGCACACCAGGTAATATTAGATAGCTACGCGACATAGAGCCATCTTGGAAACACGAAGAACAGGCATTCCAGCCCATATGATGAAGCTCGTCCCCTATCCCGGGCATCTCCAGCCGGTGAATAACCTGACTATAGCTAGGGCTATCAGGGTCAACATCTATCGTTGCCAGATAGTCCGGCTTTTGGATGCCCGTCCCAGTATAGATGGCAATGGTATAAAGCAGCTTCTCATTAGGCGACTTGATAGCCTCCTGAGGGCTGGAAAAGCCAGGTCCGCAACATTCCATGATTAGCCTCTCTTTAAGCAGCCATGTTTTAGCGTATGTTCCAACCGCGCGCGATAGTAGATGCGCCCGAAACACGCCCCGTCCCCCTCAAGACTATACAAAAAGTCTGCGGGAACAATCAAAAAGCTACAAAAAATATTAGGTGCCCATACTTGCAAGACATAAAGCTTGAGGTTTCTGGCTCGCTATGCGTGAGCAGGGAAATGCGCAGTGCTTATTAGGCTAGGGCAGGCATCATATCTCGGCTAGCGTTACCGGCATAGCTGATTGTGCAGAGCGGGTTGCTGCCTCTGCCATTGCTAGCGCATCAATCCCATCTGAAAGCGTTACTGGCAGGGCCGTGCCATTTGTGACAGCATCGACAAAACTTGCCCATTCTGCTGCATAGGCTGCCATATAACGCTCTAGGAAAAAGTAGGTTGGCTTTGCCCCTGTCACCCCTTTATCTGTTGATTTAACAACTGTATTTTCCAGCATGTTTTGTGCTTGTAACAGCCCTTGCGCGCCCAGCAATTCAACCCGTTGATCATAGCCATAAGCCGCGCGACGGGAATTCTTGATTACCGCTATCCTGCCATCTGCATAGCTGAGTGTTACAACAGCTGTATCCACATCCCCTGCGGCGCCAATCTCTGGATCAACCACACAGCTTGCCGTTGCCATGACAGAAATAGGCGCTTCGCCCATGATAAAATTTGCCATATCAAAATCATGGATCATCATATCTCGAAATAGGCCGCCAGATGTTTTGATATAGGAAACAGGCGGCGGGGCAGGGTCAAATGAAGTGATAGACAGCAATTCTGCTTTGCCTATATCGCCAGCTTCTAAAGAGGCTTTTAGCGCCGCAAAATTGGGGTCAAAACGGCGGTTAAATCCGACCATGACAGGCACGCCTGAGGGGGCTGAATTA
Source organism: Alphaproteobacteria bacterium (assembly GCA_022425485.1). Lineage (GTDB taxonomy): Bacteria > Pseudomonadota > Alphaproteobacteria > Puniceispirillales > Puniceispirillaceae > JADHLI01. Next base: position 48,693 of record JAKMFL010000034.1, read on the forward strand.
TGCAAACAAGCGCGTGCACGCTCAAGGCTCAAATCAACAGGCTTTTCACATAAAACCGCTTTGCCAGCCGCTGTTGCTGCCTCGATCAGATCGGAATGGGTGTCCGTGGGCGTTGCGATCAGCACCGCATCTATTTCTGGATCGGCAATAATATCTTCATTTGTGCGCATTACAGCATCAAATTGCCTAGCCAATTTATCTGCCACTTCAGGATAAAAGTCAGATATGGCCACTAATTTACTCTGCGGATTTTGTGAAATGGCAGCCGCATGTACACCAGCGATGCGTCCCGCACCAAGCAAACCAATTTTCAGCATATTTTCCTGCCCTGTATTTTGAGATTATAGGTGCATTTATTTGCACTCTGCTGGCGATATCTGACATGACATCTACCAGCAGATCAACAAATTTTTTTGCCCCTATTCATATTCAAAACAGGTTTTTTGCCTAAGGAATGCGCCTCACCCTTAAGCCACAATTTTTACATCAGGGGCGCCTTGATCAAGGGCCTGCTCAATATCCAGAATAATATCGTCAATATGCTCAATGCCGATAGATAACCTGACATAGCCAGAGGTTGCCCCCGCTTTAAGCTGATCCTCTTCAGATAGCTGGGAATGTGTCGTAGAGGCTGGGTGGATGGCCAGACTTCGTGAATCGCCAATATTGGCTACATGATAGAATAACTTCAGCTGGTTTATGAACGCCTTTCCAGCCTCTAATCCGCCAGCCAGTTCAATACCAATAAGGGCGCCAAATCCGCGCGTTAGGTATTTTTGCGCTAATGCTTTTTGCCCCTCTTTGAACAGACCAGGATAAATGACATTTTTTACCGCTGGATGGCTGGTTAGAAATTCCACTAACTTGGCCGCATTTTCTTGTTGCTCGCGGAACCGAAGGGCAAGTGTCTCAAGGCCTTGAATGATGTTAAAAGCGTTGGTTGGGGATAATGCCGCGCCCAAATCTCTTAGCAACACAACCCGGGCCCTCACAGCATAGGCGATAGGTGCGCCCAACACTTCGGGTATTAATTCCCCCCAAATAGCGCCGTGATAACTACCGTCTGGTGTATTAAATAACGGCTGCTGAGACGGGTTTGCCACCCAATCAAATTTGCCAGAATCAATAATTACTCCCCCTATAGAGGTACCATGCCCGCCAATATATTTTGTTAATGAATGCACGATAATTGCCGCGCCATGGTCAAACGGACGACAGGTGATCGGTGCCGCTGTATTATCAACGATTAAGGGTATTCCCAGCGCATGGCCAATGGCCGCAACCTCTTCGATAGGAAAAGGCACGAGCTTGGGGTTAGGCAGCGTTTCGCCAAAATAAGCTCTGGTTTTGCTATCCGATAATTCACGGAAACTTTCCGGATTTTCAGGGTCAGCAAATCTGACTTCTATACCCATATTTTTAAGCGTGTTTGTAAATAAATTATACGTCCCGCCATACAGATGTGGGGAGACAACAATATTATCGCCTGCGGAAGCTATATTTTGAATAGCTAAAACGACAGCTGAGGAACCTGACGCAACTGCCAAAGCAGCCGCGCCGCCTTCTAACGCCGCCACTCTTTCTTCTAAAACTTGCGTCGTTGGATTCATAATTCGGGTGTATATATTCCCCAACTCTTGCAAGGCAAACAGCTTTTGAGCGTGTTCTGTATCATCAAACTGATAACTTGTCGTTTGGTATATCGGAACAGCAACTGAATTTGTTGCAGGGTCTTTTCTATATTGGCCGCCATGCAGACCAATGGTTTCTGGATGATTGCTTGCCGAAGTCATCTTCAGATTTCCTTAAAAATTAGGTGAATGGTTGGCCTATATATAAAGAGAGGAAAAGAATAGATTAAGAGATTTTCAAAAAATTTTTCTGTTTTTTCTTAATTTTTGCGATTATTATGAACAAAATTCTTAAATATAGGTTTTTTTCAGAATGGACATCACAGATAGAAAAATATTGGGGCTGGTTCAGAACAAAGCAGACCTTCAGCTTGCGGAAATAGCAAGACATGTTGGCATATCAAAAACAGCCTGCTGGAACCGGGTAAGGCGGCTTGAAGAAATAGGGGTCATTGAAGGGCGGTTTACCAAGTTGAACCGGGTTTTGCTAGATTTACCTGTCGTCGTTTTTCTCGCTATTACGGTGCGAAGGCACTCCAAAGAATGGATTAAACAATTCCAATTTATAATAGACCAATATCCAGAGATTATGGAGGTGCATAGATTAACAGGTGACGGGGCAGATTATCAGTTGAAAATTGTCTGCTCAAGCATTGAAGATTATGACAAGTTGCAACAAGAGCTGATTGAAAAAATTGAATTCAACTCGATGTCATCTCATGTCTCTCTTTTAGAACTGAAAAGCACCACTGCCCTGCCGATTTCTAGCTGAACCGTCCAAAAGACTGGCTCAAAAGACTTGCCCAAAAAACTGGCCCAAAAAACCGGAGAGAAGGAAGCCAAGTCCATAAATCAAAAGCTCGATTATGAGATAAAGCCAAATTAAATCGAGGCAACGGGGACTACAGAAGAGATAAAAGCCTCTAAAATATAAAGCACCTATGTTTGTCCCATCTAAGCAGAATTTCGCTGAATTATGGTGTAATTGATATTTGTTACCTTAGGGATTTCTGCACCGCCATTATAATAATTATGAATTAAATCAGCCGTAACTCTGCCCATCTTATAGCCGTCAATATACACCGTTGTTAGGCCCAGTGCAGATGCACCTGCTAATTCGAAATCACCAAAACCTGTGAGCGCCAGTTCCTGCGGAATAGAAATATCCCGGCGCATGGCTTCGCACCAAACGCCAAGAGCTAGCGGATCACTCGCACACACAACCGCATCGGTGTCTGGCCATCTCTCAACTATTCTAGACAGGCCCTTCGCGCCAAACTCTGCAGCGGAGACACCGTTTTCATGCGGCAATTCTATTATGCGCGGCGTGTCTATGCCCTTGATGGCGTCACAATACCCTTCCATCCTTAATCGGCCACGACACTCATCCTGATACTTAA
>JAKMFL010000077.1 GCA_022425485.1 Alphaproteobacteria bacterium
CCAAGACGCCTTTATCCAAGCGCTGAAAATGGATGATTGAGGCTAAAAGCGTCTGCTTTTGCAAAGCGAAAGCCCGGCGCGCCTTGCCCAAGTGAGCAGCCGCGCGACGTGCGGCTCGCGAGACGCGCTAGCTTGAAGCGGTTTTCCCCTCGTTTCGCGCTTTGACTCACTTTTATCTTTGGTCAGGCATGACCTCAGCCCTTATGCCGACAAGCGGCGGACAGAGAGGGATTGGGTAAAAGGGCTTGGCTGTTTACAGCCTTAGCCTGCCTTCCCCCCGCGCCGCCAGCTTTAGGTGGCAAGTCGGCGAACCGGAAAGAATAACGGCGGACAGTCCCTCTGCCGAACCAGTTTCTAACTAATTGAAACCTTTGACACATTTATAGGGTGCTTCAGCATGACCCACAAGTGGGTCTACAAGCTTTAAAACCTAGTTCTTTGCCCAGGGCATTTATCGAATGCCATACCCCAAGCCTTCTGAAGTCGATCAACGGGAACCTTTTGGTATGTTACGAGCCTCGTTTTTTGGTCAGAAGATATAACACCCCAATCTGACCCCAGAAACTCGCTTCGAATTCGAAATGCGGTCATATTCAGGCTTCTGTTGTCTATAGTTTGCCTACCATTAGTCAGAAGGCACTCTTCCTTTTCGATCCAATATTCATACTCAATGCCCTCTACAAAGCCGCTCGTTGCTAGGTTGTAGACCTGCTCCATAACTGTTTTGTCGCGAGATTTGTAATCACTCCAAGCCTTCTGGACTTGCATGCGTTCTTGCTGGAACGCCTTTTGCCTATCTAATTCCGCCCGTTGCTTGGCTAGACGAATTGGGGCCCGATCCTCGACCACCTTCTGGCCACCATCCAAGATTTTCTCCAATACTGGGTGAGCTTCCTTCCAAATAAGCATCAAGGTAAAAGTGGATGGGTTCCAATCACTGAGGCGCCCACTATTATAGTTGAAGTCAATACAGCTAGCGCCGCCAATTGCAATCTTGCGAGTAATTAGATTGCCTTCATCGTCGACATCTTGTTCGGTCCGATAATCCTGTTTGTGACACTCGACCCCCATATAGCCGAGGTTGGTTAGAAAGTTGCTTGTCAACTTTTGATAAAAGCCAGGCTCTTCTATCTCCTTCCGAGCAAGGCAGGCAGAAATATTTTCGTTGGCTGCTTGATGAATGTTTTGCATCAACCCGAACCGCCTCATCGTTACACCGCTCTCTCTGAATTTACGATTAATCCAAATGCTAGCTGCTTGAATGCCGTCCCAAGAAAAGTCCGAGTTCTCTCGGTCAATTAGCTGATAATCAGTCTTTGAATAGGCAAAGAAGGGATGCTTAAAAACACTGCAAATATCATCGGATGTAGCGAGTGTGCCGAGACGAACATAATCGGTATCGCCCATGCCAGTCGTCATAGACCAAAACTCTGTTTTGGTTGTTTTGGCCCTCTTAATTTCTTCCTCAGCGGCTGCCACTAAATCTCTATTCACCTCTTTGCAGACATGCGGACTAGGTTGTTCGTCGCGTAACACCACTCCATCTATTCGGCTTATTTTGAAGCTACTTCCCAACTTGGAGTATTGAAGAGTCTCATCGTTGACCGAAAAATTGGTGACAATATTTTCTTCGTCAATGCTTGAGTATTTATCTAGACCTTGATGCCTTTGAGTAGCGGTTTTACCCTCGGCTTTGGGGTGAAAACCTATCTGGTAATTCATACCGCTTGGATCGCAGTGAAAAAAGAAAGATTTGGATGTCACTGCCTGCCCTGACGTTGGCAATAAGCCCAGAAAAGTTAAGACTATTGCAAATAGATAGATATTTTTCATAACGATCACTCTAAAGCTGCTTTTAAGTTCGTCTTATCTAAGACCTGAAATAGATTTTTGTTCAATGATTGAAAAGTCAAGAATGGAGTGAGTGGTGATATCCCCTCTGTCGAACTAGCTTCTAACTAGCTGAAACCATTCATGAAAATCTGTCTTCTGCAAGCCTAGTCTACAAGTTAATGTACAAACAAGTTAATTTAGTCACCCAATCACTATGCAATATTTTTGGGTTGTTTGAAGCGGTCACTAATAAAAAGATAATAACAGGTCGACTAACTGGAGAGGTAGAGATGAGTAATATGTTTGTAAGCAAGTGGCGTGTAAATGAGGGAGCTAAAAGGGCCGAGTTTGGTGTTCTTGCTTTAGCGATGTGTAAACAGGCCAAGACTGAAGAAGGCGTAAGTGACGCCAGGTTTTACTGGTGCGATGCGAATACAATTGGTTTTGTAATAGAAGCCGAGGCTGGGTGCTGGGGGCCTGGGAGCAAGCTTGCTGGCGCTACTAATAAGTCGGTCTTCGATTTAGCAGACATTGCTCAAGTTATTTCAGACGAGGTTTGGATGTCTGCAAAAGTAGGCGAGATGAATTACAACTCCTCGCACTAAAAGAACTGGTTTATTAAACTTTTATTAAACTTGGCTTTTTTTGGCTTTGTTAAAAACAAATCAGTTATCATTCAAAACGCTAATGAGCATAAAATAAATTTCATTTGGAGGGAAAAATGGAAGAAATTGCACTTTGGAACCTTTTGGCATCTGGTCGCATTGGTAATGCACTGGGCGTCATTGCCTTAATCTTGTTTGGTTGGTTGGCTCTTCGCTATGC
>JAKMFL010000012.1 GCA_022425485.1 Alphaproteobacteria bacterium
ATAAATGGGTACTAATATGCGCAATTTCCAATATCCCGGACGCTCCCCCGTAATGACACCAAATGCGATGGCTAGCACCTCGCATCCGCTATCAACAGCAGCCGCGCTGGATATTTTGCAGCAAGGCGGCAACGCGCTAGATGCCGCTACAGCAGCAGTGGCTGTTCAATGTGTTGTAGAGCCGCAATCCACCAGTATTGGCGGCGATTGTTTTTGCCTTTATGCGCCAGCTGATAAGGACGAGGTGATTGCCCTTAATGGCTCTGGGCGTGCGCCTTCGGGGATGGAGGCAAGCTGGCTTCGGGAACAGGGGTTTGATGCTATTCCCCAGCAATCACCGCATTCGGTTACCGTGCCAACAGCCGTGGATGCGTGGGTAACCCTAAACCGCGATCACGGGAAGATGAGCCTTGCGGATATTCTAGCCCCATCCATTGGTTATGCCAGAGACGGCTATGCGATAACCCCGCGTGTTGCTTTTGATTTTGCTGGGTGTTTTGACTTGTTAAAAGGAGATGGCAATGCAAGCGATGTATTTCTACCAGAAGGGCGCTCATTAGAAGCTGGCGATGCCCACCGCCAACCTGCACTCGCCCGCACCTTGTCAGAAATTGCTGAGAAAGGCCGCGATGGTTTTTACAAGGGCTGGGTTGCAGAAGATATGCTGGCCAAGCTACACGGTCTGGGCGGAACGCATACCCAAGCTGACCTTGATAACGCATTGGCAACTTACGTAACCCCTATTAAGACGAATTACCATGGCTATGATATCTGGGAATGCCCGCCAAATGGTCAGGGCTTAATAGCCCTACTATTATTGAATATGGCCGAGGGTATGGATAAGTTTGGCACCCATCCTATCAACCTTCAGCGCATCCATCATGAGATTGAGGCCGGCAGATTAGCCTACCGCGACCGCTCGCTATTTCTTGGTGATCCTGATTTTGTAGATGCGCCTACAGAGACCCTAATCGGCAAAGATTATGCAGCCCAAATTAGCGCGATGATAGACCCGCATCAGGCCATGCATCCCTTGCCAGATTGCCCGCTACCTCGCCATAAAAGCACAGTCTATATCTCCGTAGTGGATAAGGACAGAAATGCCTGTTCCTTTATCAATACTGTTTATCACAGCTTTGGGGCTGGGCTGGTGGCACCGCAATCTGGGGTGCTATTCCAGTGTCGCGGTATGGGCTTCACCCTAGAAGAAGGCCATCCAAATTGCATCGCGCCAAACAAACGACCTTTGCACACCATCATACCGGGCATGGTAAAACAATCTGGCCGCACCGTAATGCCCTTTGGGGTGATGGGCGGCGAGTACCAAGCCTTTGGTCATATGCAGTTCCTGAGCCGCTTGCTAGATTACGGTATGGATATTCAAGAAGCACAAGATTGCCCGCGCTTCTTCCCGGATCCGTTTTCCAATGACGTGGAAATTGAAGCACCGATCAGTGACGAGCTATTTGAAGCCTTAAAAAAGATGGGACATCACGTCATCCGCCCTGCCAAACCGGTTGGCGGATCGCAAGGTATTTGGATAGATCCAAAAACAAATATGCTGATAGGCGGTTCTGACCCGCGCAAAGATGGGATGGCTGCAGGCTTTTAAACGCCCCTTTCTAACGATTGCGAACAGATAAAAACTCGCCTATCCTTTTTTATAGATAGGAGAGTGAAATGTCAGAAAGACCAGCTTATATCGTGGTAGATGTGCGTATTGATAATGCGGACGCCTATGAAACTTACAAAGGAAAAGTTGTGCCTATAGTCACCCAATTTGGCGGTGAATATTTGGTGCGCGGCGGCGAGATGGATGTGATTCAAGAAGAGCTTTGGTCACCCACTCGGATGGTATTATTAAAGTTCCCTTCACGCGCGCGTGCGCTGGAATTTATGCATAGCAAGGAATATGCCCCCGTAAAGCAAATGCGACTTGATAATTCTGCTGGCAGCCTTGTCATCTTAGAGGGGGTTTAAATGACCCTTCCTTCCGGTTTTGAAGGGCGTTTATCCTTGCCGCTTATCGCCGCACCCATGTTTCTAGCCTCTGGGCCTGAATTGGTGATTGCCTGTTGCAAGGCTGGTATTGTCGGCACCTTCCCTGCCAAAAATCAGCGTACCCTAGAAGGCTTGGAAGAATGGCTAGAAGAGATCACATCAGCCCTTGCCAAGCTTGAAGCGGATACCAGCAAAAAACCGGCCCCGTTTGGGGTTAATCTTATCGTGCATAAAACCAATAAAATCTTGAAGGAGGAGCTGGAATTATGCGCCCGCTACAAAGTGCCCCTGATTATCACCTCGCTTGGGGCTGTGCCTGACCTGGTTGAAGCGGTGCATGCTTATGGCGGCATTGTCTTTCATGATGTTATTAATCTGCGTCATGCCCAAAAAGCCAAAGAGGCTGGCGTAGACGGGATTATTGCCGTTAGCGCAGGCGCTGGTGGACATTCAGGGCAAGCCAGTCCTTTTGGTCTTGTTGGCGAAATAAGACAGATATTTGATGGGTGTATCATCCTTTCTGGCGCGCTTAGTACTGGGCGTGATATTGCCGCCGCCACTATGATGGGTGCAGATTTTGCCTATATGGGAACACGCTTTATTAATACGGCTGAATGTATGGCCTCACACGGCTATAAAGAGATGATTTCAAAAGCACAGATGGGCGATATTTTGCTAACCGATAAGGTAACGGGCATAAATGCGAATTTTATTCGCCAAAGCCTAGAGCAGGCAGGTATGAACCCAGACGAGCTTGCACCGCATGGCGACATGGATATCGACAAGGAATTGCGTGAGGCACATGACCCGAAACAAAACTCGGCTAAGCCATGGCGCGATCTATGGTCAGCAGGGCATGGCGTAGGACAGATAACCTCAAGCCCACCAGTTGCCGAGCTTGTTCGCCAGCTCAAGGCTGAATTTCATGCGGCTAGTGCTGCCCAACTTGAAGATAGCCAAAAATATCTCCAAGAAGAGATCCAGAAAGAACGATAGCCTTTATTTTCGCTAGCGCCCTTGCGGGGGTGCGCATGTAAAACAAGGAGGCAAGGAGGCGCATGACCCTGAATGAAGACAGCTTATTTGCCCCGCCCATTTTGCCGGAAATCACCTATAATCCTGACGCACCAAACGGATTTGACTGGCCAATCCCTGAAAATGCGAATATGGCCGAGCTATGCTGTGATAGATGGTCACGCGTGCAGCCTGAGCGTGTGGCGCTTACCCATGTTAATGAGGATGGCCAGAGCCGTGATTGGTGCTATCGCGAACTGCATCAGGCGTCCTGTAATTTAGCCGCTTATTTATCCCAGCTAGGGATTACCTCTGGCGACCGAATTGCTTTGTTGCTGAGCCAGTCACCAGAAGCCTTTATCACGCATTTTGCCTGCTACCGTATTGGTGCCATCGCGCTGCCGCTTTTTACCCTGTTTGGGGTGGATGCCCTGCAATTCAGGCTTGCCGATAGTGGCGCAAAACTGCTGGTTACAGATACCAGCCAAATCGATAAAATAGCCAGCCTTGAAGGGCAATTGCCAGCACTGGCGCATGTGCTGATTAGCGGCAGAGAGAACGATAGAGAAATCGATAGCGATAACGCCCTGCCCTCTATGAAAACAGCGCGCTTTGAAGCCGCGACTAGAGAGCAGGCCACCCTAGAAGACTGGCCAGCTATCGCACACAAAGACGCACCTGCTATAATGATTTATACATCTGGCACAACCGGAGCGCCGAAAGGCGCCTTACATGCGCACCGCTTCCTGCTAGGGCATTTGCCAAATGTGGAGATTAGCCATAACGGGCTTGGACACAAGCACGATAAAGGCTGGACGCCTGCGGATTGGGCATGGATTGGCGGGCTTATGGATTTAGCCATGCCCTGTCTTTATTATGGCGTTCCGTTAGTGGCGATGCGCTTTGTTAAATTTGACGCAAGCAAAGCCTTCGCGTTTATCGCCAAGCATCAGATCCGCAACATGTTCCTGCCGCCAACCGCACTGAAACTCATGCGTTTTGCAGAAGCTGAACATGGCCTGCCTAAGGGGGTTTCTATCCGCTCTATTGCTTCTGGCGGCGAGGCATTGCCAGAGGCGGTTGTAAGCTGGGCTAAACAGCGTCTGGGGGTGGATATTAATGAGATTTACGGCCAGACCGAATGTAATCTGGTGATCTGTAGTCAGCGTCCGCATAACCGACTGCCAGAAGGGGCAATGGGGACAGCGGTTCATGGTCATCAGGTCGCTATTCTAGATACAAATAATAAACCCTGCCCCCCCGGCATATTGGGCGAAATTTCTGTAAAGACGCCTGATCCGGTAATGATGCTTGGCTATTGGGGTCAGCCTGAAAAAACAGCAGAAAAAATATCAGATGGCTGGCTGCGCACAGGGGATATGGGATCTATGGACAAGGATGGCATGTTCACCTTTATCGCCCGTGATGATGATGTCATTACCTCAGCTGGCTACAGGGTAGGCCCGTCTGAAATTGAAAATTGTTTAATGCAACACCCACGCGTGCAACTGGCTGCGGTCATTGGCCTGCCAGACCCCATACGGACAGAAATTATCACTGCATGTATCGTCCCTGACCAGCATGAAAGGCTGGAAGCACTAGAAGAGGATTTAAAAAAACTTGTAAAAAACCGCTTAAGTCCGCATCTTATGCCAAAGCGCTTTGTCTGGCAGGAGACATTGCCATTAACCGCAACAGGAAAGATTATGCGTCGTCATCTGAGGGGCGCATTAACGTCATAACTAAAATAAAAAAGAGGGAAATAACGTGTCAGGAAAAGACATCTCGCCAACTTCTATCGATATATTAAAACAGGTTTCAGTAGCCACGCTTGCGACCGCCTTATACAAACGAGGCTTGCGCAATCAGGTCATTCAGGATGTGCATCCGGTAGGACAAAACCATGGCAAAAAATCTGTTTCTGGCGCGCCAAATATGGTCGGCCCTGCCTTTACTTTGCGTTATATGCCCGCGCGTGAGGATCGTAATACGCTAGCCGAATTTCAAAACCCGCAGCACCCGCAACGCCAAGCTATCGAGCAATGCCCCGAGGGGCATGTTCTAGTTATGGATAGCCGCAAAGATGCACGCGCCGCATCTGCGGGGGATATTTTGATAACCCGCCTGATGATGCGCGGGGCAGCGGGTGTTGTCACGGATGGCGGCTTTCGAGATTCAGACAGTATTGCTGAGCTAGAGATGCCTGCCTATCACAGCCGTCCGGCCAGCCCAACCAACCTTACGCTGCATGAAGCGATTGATATTAATGTCCCTATCGGGTGCGGTGATGCGGCGGTCTTTCCGGGGGATTATATTGTCGGTGATAATGACAGCGTTATCATTGTGCCAGCCCATCTTGTTAATGAGCTTGCCGCAGAAGCTGCCGAAATGACGGCCTATGAAGATTTTGTCAGCGAACAAGTTAAAAATGGCGTTTCTATTATCGGTCTATATCCTTGCACGCAGGAGGCACATAAAAAGGCCTTTGAAGCATGGCGCACAAAAAATAAACGCTAAAGAATAATAACGGAAATTATAAACGATATTTATCGTGCCTTATGTTGAAAGGGGCTTTTTTAAAAGAAATCAAAAATAATGTGTAGAGGAGTGAGAGAAGATGCGTAAACCCACATCATTAAACACCCAAGCTGTGCTATCCATGAAAGGCAGTGGTTACTATTCTGCCCGCACTATTGGCGCGAAACACGCTATTGAAAGCACCCTTCCTTTATTGACCAAGGCGATTGCAAATTTACCCGATCTGCCGGTGATAAAGCTGGCAGATTACGGCGCGGCAGATGGCGGTACCAGCCAATATATGTGGTCTGAGCTTATCTCCAATATCCGCCAAACTGGGGATAAAAGACCGATAGAAATACTTTATACTGACCTAGCATCAAATGACTTCTCAACATTATTCCGCACGATGCAGGGAATGCAGGGCGAAAGCGAGCATGCCTATCAAATTCAGCATGAGAATGTATTTGTGCATGGTTGCGGCACTGGTTTTCACCAACAATTAATGGCATCAGATATGCTTGCCCTCGGTTTTTCGGCAACCGCGATGCATTACGTTTCTGAAAAACCCTGCCAGATTTCAAACCATGTTCATATGGTGGGCGCCAATGCAGGTGAGCGTGCGCAATTCACCAAACAAGCCGCTGATGATTGGGAGCGCATCTTGCTTGGCCGCGCTGCAGAACT
>JAKMFL010000038.1 GCA_022425485.1 Alphaproteobacteria bacterium
GCAACTCATCATCTTTGGCTGACGTTCCGGCAGTGTAGACAGGCTTATGTTCGGTAACAAAGACAGTTTCGCTAGCAGCTCTTTGGATGACCGCCTCTGCATGGCTGCGCATGATATCTGCTGCATGACTGTAATCTGACGGGCTAGAAATAGTCTGCCAATTAGGCGATGTTGACGAAATATTCATCTGGTAGCGGATGCCCTTATCTGGCTTAAGGTCAGCAATAAAAATATGGTTTGTTATAGCATAATGGCCGCGCAAACCAATAGGGCTGGCATTCAGCTGTATCTTTAGATGAGGATGTAGCCGTAAAATTTATTGGGCTGGAAGGGTAAAACGCATCCGCAATCCTGCCTTAGAAAGCATGACATAGGCTGGCTCATAACCAGTTTGGATTCGTTTAATAAAGAAATGTGTATTGCCATAAATGATATTTTTTCTCTGAATTAACCATTTATGCCCCGTTTTCACTTCAATCAGATGGCTGTCCTGCTGTATCTCTTTATTATTATTATTTGCAAAAGGATATAAATGAAACATGGGGAAATTTTTTGACAATTATTACAGTACGTTAAAAAAAACTTAATCTTGATTACAGATGTTCTAACGTGCGAATGATCGTACGATCAATATTCCTCCCACCCAATTTGTGTATTTGAATCTGCATTTCTGATTAATTGTTTGTTAAGATTGCGCATATCTTTGAGCAATTGGACGAATATTATGAATAATGGTTTTTCAGTACAAAAGACGCTCGGGGAGAAGTTTGCAAGTTTCTGGCCTGATTTTCAGCAATTCAATATCATGCGTACCAAGCGTATTAATGAGGTTATGGGCCACCCGCTTGATGGCCAGATTATTCAAATTGTCTGCTGGCATCATTTTCTGGCATCTGTCCATGAGCAAGAGAAGCAAATTTCAACTTATGACGAATGTTACGATGCATGGCATCACGCGCTAGAACCAGAGCATATCGATGTTGAGGTAGAAAAAAAGCTTACCATTAGTTCTATTGCGGTGACGACTGGCATGCCATTTGAGACGGTACGTAGGCGCGTACAGAATTTGAAAAAATATGGCTGGTTATCTGTGGACAAGAAAAAGGGTGTTACCTATAACCTCACGCCAGAAAATAACGCTAAAATTGTTGGCGATATTATGGAAGAAGAAAGAAAGCTTGTCGTGACGATGATCAACCGCTTTCTGAAATAGGCGGCTCACGCTTTAAAAAAATTCTATATCGTCTTGTCTAAGCCGCGCTTCTAGCCAGTCTGGTTGGCGATGTCCGGCCAGCAATTTAGCATCCATTGCTTTTTCTTTTTCGGCAACAGCCTTAAGCCCAGCTAATGCTGTGTTGATATCAGGCCGTGCAATATGCACAATCCCATCATCATCCCCGCAGATAATATCGCCAGAGGAAATGATCTTTTTGCCAATTTTTATGGGAAGACCGCAACTACCCGGCCCTTCTTTAAAAGGGGCATTTGGCGTTAATCCAGCAGCGAAAACGGGCAATCCAACCGCATCAAGGCCGATGCGGTCACGCACCATCCCATTAGTGACAATCGCTGAAATACCGGCATTTTTAGCAAAGCCGGCAAGAATATCTCCGCATAGCGAGCAGGGTTTCGAAGAAACATCGTCAGGATCTGCCGCAATCACCAGCACATCCCCTGCTTTAGCAATAGATAAAGCTGCATAAAGGGCAAGATTATCATCTGCCTTTGTCGCAACGGTCAGCGCTGAGCCTGTAAAAACAGTATTTCGGGTTATCGGCTTTATAGCGGCGGGTAGGGCAGCTGCGCGGTCAAGCGCATCTGATATCCACCCCACAGACAGACTGGATAAGGTTTTCACCTTTTCTATATCTGCGCGGCTGAAATGCTGCGCTATCTGCAAAGTGGGTTTCAGGTTTTTTATCCTACATGCTATGCGTGCTAGGTTATCGCGCTAAATCCCTAAAGGTTTTTAGAAATTCAGCGAGATATCTTTATGTACCGAACGGCAACGTGAGATGCGTGGCACTAAGAATTCAGGCAGTCTATCTTGTCCACGAAGCCCAACATTTTCTGCTGTCTCCTGCTGATAGGTGGCCAGAACCGGCAGAACATCCCGTGTTGCGCTCTCCCGCCAACTAATCTCCGCAGCTACCAAATCCCTAGCCTCTGCCATCAACTTGTCAGCTTTATCGTCATTATCCTTTTTATAAGCGCGGCGTGCCTTGCTTAATAAGGACTTAACCCCGCTAGAACCAGCCACATTCCCTAGCATCTTAGAAGCATCTTTAATGGCCTGTTCTTGTGGTTTGCCATCTAGTGTTTTAACGGTTGCCATCAGCTCAGCTAAAACAGGCTGGAAAGCCACAAAGCCGTCACCAGAGCTAATAATGCTCATAGCTTCTTCAATACCGTTATAGCTATCATCCATAGCGCGGCGATACCCACGCTGTTCTTTGGCAAGCGCCTTTAGATGTTTTTGATATTCAGCAGCTACGGTTTCCCAGTTTTCTGGAATTTGTGCTTCAAGCGCCGCTATTTCTGCATCAACCTGTTCCATTTTCATGGTGATATCTGCAATCTCACCCTCATCATCGGTGGTCTGCTTGTTGCTCTTATTACGCTTTTGCTGGGCTTCCAGTTTGCCGATTTCGCGTTGCAGAACCCGCACGTCAGTATGTAGTGAAGCATAAGAAATAGTGGCTTCATCCAGCACTGCTTGCGCTGCATCAATAGCTTCCAGTCTTGGGTATACAGATGCCGCAGCTTTCGCAGAATCAGTGATACTGCCAGCCAGTTTTTCTGGCAAATTGTTTAGCTCAAGCGCATCGAGCTTCGCAATTGACGCGGTGATAGCTACCTTGTCTTCGACAAATGTTTCTGCCAGATAGCTCTCTACACAAGATTGCAGGCGAGGGTTCATTGGCGGCGGTGCATTAAATGACGACAGATAAAAGCGGTTTGGCAAATAGTTTACCAGAGGCGGGAAGGCGCCCACGATACCCAGCGCAATGAGCTGAAGAATAATAAAAGGCACCACGCCGCGATAAATCGAAATGGTTTTAACCGCTGAGGAAGCCACGCCGCGCAAATAGAATAGCGCGAAACCAAAGGGCGGTGTAAGGAAGCTTGTTTGAATGTTTACCCCGATCATTACCCCAAGCCAAACAGCGGTAATGTTAGCACTAGGGTCAGCGAGCAGGATAGGCGCAATAATAGGCACGACCACAACCGCAATTTCAATAAAATCAAGGAAGAAGCCTAGGATGAAAATCACAGCCATCACAACGATAAACTGCGTCCAGAAGCCGCCCGGAAGACTTTGCAGGAAGTCTTTCACATAATGCTCACCGCCAAACCCTCTAAAGGCGGCTGTTAGCATCGCCGCACCAAGAAGGATGATAAACACCATAGAGGTAGTTTTCGCGGTTTCGATCATCACCTCATTTAGGGTGTTATCCACCTTGTAGGTGCGATAGCAAGACCATGCGATAGCTGCAATCATCGCGGCTGAGGCTATAATAGCAAGCAATACAGGGATATGATTTTGCGTGACAGCCAAATTCTTGATATTCAGATCAAACATCGAAAGTAGCGTGAAAATCACCGCAATAGAGCCAATCGCAAGAATGGTTGGGTTAAGCGCCCCTTTTTTATCTTCATAGAGCTTATAGCCAGCCATAATGGTGGCACCAATAGCGCCAATAGCCCCGGCCTGATTAACGGTCGCGATACCCATAATAATAGAGCCAAGCACAAGGAAAATAAGAACCAAAGGCGGCACGAGTGAGAACATCACTTTGGCTAGGAATTCTTTTGTATATCCAGACGGGTTTGGCACGGGCGGTGCCATGCTTGGGCGGATAAGAGCCGTTATTAAAATATAGGCAAAATATACACATACCAAAACCATACCGGGCAGGAACGCGCCCAAGAACATATCCCCTGCTGATGTAGAGGTGACATCAAACGCTGATGGCATGGTAAACTCGCCAGTGGCCGCTTTATAAGCAGACTGGCGCATAGCAGAAGCTTGGTCTGAAGCTGACCCAAGTTGGTCGGCTAGAATAATCAGAACAATAGAAGGCGGAATAATTTGCCCCAATGTACCAGAGGCACAGATTGTTCCGGTGGCAAGGGAGGGCGAATATTTGTTGCGCATCATAGAGGGCAAAGAAATCAGCCCCATGGCCACTACGGTTGCCCCCACAATGCCTGTAGTGGCGGCTAAAAGAGCGCCCACAAACACAACTGAAATGCCAAGACCGCCGGGTACCGGGCCAAACAAACCAGCCATTGTCATCAGCAAGTCTTCGGCAATGCGCGAGCGTTGCAGCATAATGCCCATAAAGATGAATAGGGGGATCGCTATCAGCGTATCGCGTTCAAAATCGTAAAAAATCGCCCTGAAATTCATCACCCCGGCCGACAGCCATTCAGTAGGGCCATCTTGAGCGAAGAATATCTTAACGTCTCCAAAGAAAACCCAGCCGAATAAACCTGCAAGGCCAATGGATAGAATAGCAGAGCCGGGCAGAGCAAACGCAACTGGAAAGCCCATTCCCAGCGCAAGCATCATTAAAATAAATAGCAGAAGAAGAAAATAAAGTTCCATCTGTATAATGCCCTTAACCCGTGACGTTTTCTGGGGCGTTTTCCGATGCGCTATCGTCCTGTTCCAGAACGTTTAACTGCGCCACCAAAAAACTCGAAAATTGAAACAACATTGATAATGCAAAAACAATCAAGAAACCGGACATGATATATTTCACATACATACCAAAGCCCTGCTGTGTAACTTCGAAATTAAGCAAAGCCAAATTGAACGCAGAGGTGTCATTCCATAACCCTCTGGTCAACACAATCCA
>JAKMFL010000051.1 GCA_022425485.1 Alphaproteobacteria bacterium
CCTGATACAAACTCAGCAGCTGATGATTGTCTAATGGCGCAACCATCCGGCCTTTACGGCCTTTTTCAACCACAAGCCCATCTTTTTCCAACAGGATTAATGCATGACTTACCGGTTGCCGGCTAACTCCCAATTCCGCTGCTAGCGCTTCTTGAGCAAGACTGGCAGATGGGCGCAAATCGCCTGTCACGATAGCCTGCTTTATCTGCGCATAGACCTGATCTATCAAGGCTGGTTTGGTGTCAATTTGAAGCATATTTAAACGAAGTCCAAAATTGATTAGTTTTCTGAATTCAGAATTCACAAATTTTAGTAAAGGGCGAAAGAATGAAATAGTCAAGCCCGAACAGTGCCTAATAAGCAAAAATTTTGGGCAATCAATCGTGGTTGATCTATTATTAGGTATCAGCCAATCTTTATTATCTTTATTGAGTTTTTTATGCAAAAGCCGCTTATCTCCCTACCCTTAATATCAAGCACCCCCCTAGAAATAGAAGTTCGCCGGGCGGGCGCGCGCGAATCCCTGCATTTGGTTGATATAGTGCTATGTGATGCAGAGGGCCGGCTTATCCTAGCGCTTGGCAACGAGGAAGCAGAAATATTTCCGCGCTCCGCTATCAAGCCGTTACAGGCTATCCCCCTTATCGAAAAACTGTTGCGCGATAGCAAAGCAGACATTTTCAGCGATGAAGAGATAAGCTTTATTTGCGCTAGCCATAACGGCGAGCCGCATCATGTAACATGCGCACGCAGCCTGTTAAATCGATTTTCTATAGACGAAGAAGCCTTGATTTGCGGGGCGCATTGGTCACTAGATACAGACAGCCTGATAGAACAGGTACGAAGCCTTGCGCATCCCACACGCGCGCATAATAACTGCAGCGGCAAACATTCAGGCATGCTCGTCCTTGCGCATCTCGAAGGCCTGCCCCTAGCCGATTATCATCACCTAAGCCATCCCATCCAGCAAAATATTCTGGGCGTTTTAGAAATGATGATAGGACGCGATATTCTCAGCTTCACGCATGGCATAGATGGGTGCGGGGCGCCTGCCTATAGTGCGCCTTTGGGAAATTGGGCACGCGGCCTAGCTCTGTTTACGGGCGATGATAGCTTGCCAGAAATACGGCGCGAAGCATGCCAGCGCATCACCCGTGCCATTGCTGCCGCCCCGCATATGATGGCTGGCCAAAACCGAGCCTGTTCAGCCGTCAACCATTGTTATGGAACCGAAATTACCGTTAAAACCGGAGCAGAAGGCGTATTTGCTGCTGCGTTTCATGAATTGGGACTAGGCTTAATGCTAAAGGCGCGAGATGGGCATAAGCGGGCAGCAGAAGCTGCCTTAGGCGCGGTCATTCATGCTCTTGGCTATCCCCATCATCCAGAACTAGACAGGTTTTTTCGGCCAATATTAAAAAATTGGGAAGGTATAGAAGTAGGGGATATTAGGTGCGACCCCCACCTGTGGACACGCTAGAGCCAGCGCTATTATTGCCTTTGCGTGCGGAAAAAAGCGAACCAGCCTACACATATGATAAACAGCGGATAGCTAAGGGCAGGAAAAGATTGCATCATCAAAAGTATGGCTGTATCGCTATTGCCGCTATTGCAGCAGGCGATTAAAGCTGTATCTGATGTCGGGAGAATTCAAACCTCTGCGGTTCTAGGCTACAATTAAAATAGCCCCGCCAACCAAAATCAAGACAACGCCACTTACCTGATTGAGGCGTTTGCGCATATGGATAGAGTAGATAAGCCTACGCGCACGCCCAACAAGCACTGCAAGACCTAAATTACCTACAAATGGAACAAGCGCAGAGCTGAGCGCAATCACGGTAATATCAGCGGTGGTTGCTCTAGAGACATCAAAAAAACCAGGCAAGATGCCAATATAAAATAGCATTGCTTTGGGATTACCAATAATGACCGCCAACCCAGCTAAAAATCCAGCAAACACGCCTTCAGCTTTCAAACGGCTATTTGCCTCTAACTTCTGAACAGGGGCAAAATATAATCCTATCCCCATTATCACAAATACCGCTACCGCCAGATATCGAAGCCAGAATAAAATATCCCCATGCAAGCTAACAAGCTGGCCAAGCGATAATAACGCTAATACTGGCCAGCAAATATCGCCTACTGCCACCCCTAGCGCGAGCGGCCACGCGCCAGAAAATCCCCCCTTTAATGCGCGCGCAATAAGCGCAACCCAAACAGGCCCCGGCGTGATAAATAACAAAAAAAGCGCGAATAGATACAAGCCTAATTCAGGCAGGCTTAAGCTGAGCATATCTTGGATAGAACCTGTCTGTTAGTGAAAAATACGTCAGCTTTTGCGTTTTTCATGAAGATAGTCAAGCAGATAATACCCCGCCATAACAATAACGAACCAAGCCACAAACTGGTCTTTTAGATGATCTGAAGCCATCTCGTCAGTCTTCTGCTTTTCTGTTTGCGGCGCGCGCATTATACCCCCACCGCTTGATAGGCTTCTGCATTATAAATAGGGATAAGAATATCCACCATCATTGTAGTTAGCGCGTCTATATCTGCGGGCGTGAAAAAGTCCGGCTGATCAGAATCAATATCCAACACCGCACGCACCATGCCTGCATCATCTATTACAGGAATCACCAATTCTGAGCGTGTGCTGGAGGCGCAGGCAATATGCCCATCAAACTGTTCTACATCTGCAACCAGCTGCGGTGAAGCGGTGCGTACCGCTGCCCCGCATACCCCTTTATCAAAAGGGATAGTAAGGCAACCATGCCCGCCTTGATAGGGGCCAATTTTCATTAAATTTGGGGAAACGACTCGGTAAAAACCCACCCAGTCAAAACCGTCAAAGCTGGCAAATAATTCTTGTGCAAGGGTAGCCATTAAAGCAATTTCATCGCGCTCACCCTGACAAATTGCACGTAAACGCATCCCTACTTCCCGGTAATCGCGCATTATTTCTGCCTTGCTTCTTGCTGTGCTAAAAAATTTGGATTGGTGATGACTAACTTTGCTTTAACATACTCTAATAAATATCTTTGTAACAATGCACTGTCTGGCAACTTATGCTCACCTTTGCGCAAGTTTGTTGCAAGTTCAGCACAACTTTGTCCAGTTGCCAAGGCTAGCTTATCCTCCGGGCTATCTGCATTCGCTAAATTTTGCCGCAAGATATTCAATGCGCGGCGCATCATGGATTTACGAAAATTTTGCTCTGGCGGCAAATTGTCGGCTAGATGAGTGTTAAATTCGGCTTCTATCGCCGCCGCTAGCCCAGCCAGTATTCTCATATCATTTGTGTTTTTATTTTTATTTTTCACCTCGGTCATGCCCTAAAATCCTGCCATCTATCTTCTTCTATTTCGTTCATCAGGCTAAGCATATGATATTCCATTTCTGCAACCATCTGACCAGACAGCGCCAATTGCAAGGCAGGTTCTTGCCCACTATCATTGCGGCGAGCCTGTTGCAGGGCAATGACCGCCCATCTTATCTCTGCCATCACCTGCCAGCATCCCAAAGCAGATAGATTAATTGTCTGCCCTGATGCCGTTTCATAAGCTTCACGGAACGGGGCAAAAGGCGCTAAGCCGCCGACGCTTAAATGGTCATTGCCAAAACGCCAGCATCTAGCGCAAAGCCATCCAATATCTTCATGGCTATCACTAAATCCAGCAAACTCCCAATCCAGAAGCGCCGTCATTTTTCCCGCTTCAATTAAAAAATTTCCAGCCCTGAAATCACGGTGACACAAAACAGGTTCTGCCCCTGTTTGCCAGATATCCATCCTGTCTTCCAACCAGTTTAGGGCAAATTCTAGAACTGGCTGAGAGGCGCCGAGCAGGTCTAAATAGCCGCGCATTTGCGATAATATATGCGCTTGTGGATTGGGTTTTGGCTGGCCGAGGCGCTGGGCTAATTCTGCTGTGGGCAGGCTTTTATGCAGACGCGCCATTTCTGTGCCAAGCTGACGTGCAAGTGCCGGAGAGCCATGTGCAAAGGCTGGCAGGCGAGCTAGCTTATGCGCTTGTGCTTGGCCTGCCATTGCCTCCATTATAAAAAAGGCGTTGCCAATTACCTGTTCATCCTCACATAAACAGATAGGTGTTGGCGCACTCACCCCATTAGCAAAAGCATGCGAGAGTACGGCAAATTCCATCACCCGGCTATTGGAAACGCTAACACAAGAAGGGGCATCTTTACGTAATACCCATTTTTGTACCCCATCATATTTTCCGCCATTAATCTGTAGGTTTAAAGACCAGTTTTCCTGAATAGCGCCACCAGAAAGCGCATGAATATCTGTTATTGAAACCTGCTTTGCCTCAAACTTATCTGCCAGATATCGGCTGAGTTTTTCAGGACTGAACGGTACGTCTAGCAACACATCAGGCACCCCAATGCCAATAATCGCTGCCTTGTGTGTCATAATGCCGTGCCAGCACCATCTTATGCACCTCATCCGCACCATCTACCAGACGCGCCTGACGGGCATAGCGATAAATCCATTCTAGCGGCGTATCTTTGGAATAGCCGCGCGCACCATTTAACTGGATGGCGGTATCCACAACCTTATGCAAGGTATTAGCGACATGAATTTTTGCTGAGGAAATTTCTTTGCGCGCAAAACTGCCTTGATCAAGGCACCATGCCGCATGCATCACCAGCAATCGCCCAATTTGTATATCATGAGCTAGCTCGCCCATCATAATTTGCACAGATTCCCTATCTGCTAGCCGCACACCAAATCCGTGCCGATGGGCAGTATATTCTGCGGCTATTTCCATACACCGCTTGGCCAACCCCAGCCAGCGCATGCAATGTGTTAGACGGGCTGGCCCTAGACGAATCTGTGTTACCTTCAGCCCATCACCAATTTCCAACAATCTGTTTTCATCTGAAATTTCCAGCCCATCAAAAACTAGTTCACAATGCCCGCCATGCTCTTCGGGGCCCATAATCGGAATGCGTCGTTCTATGTGCCAGCCGGGCTGGTCTTTATGAAACAGAAAAGCCGTCAGACCCTTTCGTGTATCATCGGACGTGCGCGCAACAAGAATAAAATGTGCAGCTTCTTCCGCGCCAGTGATATACCATTTACGCCCATTGATGACCCATTTATCGCCTTTGGGTATAGCCGTAGTAAGCATCATAGAGGGGTCGGAGCCGCTACCTGGTGCCGGTTCTGTCATAGCAAAGCTAGAGCGCACCTCTCCATCAATAAGCGGCTGTAGGAACCAATCCTGCTGCGCCTTCGTCCCAATTTTGGATAGCAAGTTGATATTGCCATCATCCGGGGCGGCACAATTCAAAACCGCCGGCCCAAATATAGACCGGTTAGCTTCTTCATATAAAGCTGCCCAGCCGCGCACAGGCAAACCCATACCGCCGCGCAGGATAGGGGCTTGCGGCGCCCACAAACCTGCCTCTTTTGCCTTAAGCCTTACTTTTTCTAGGACAGGAAGAGCGATATTTTCATGTGCATCATAATTCGCCGCATCTGCTTCAAGCGGCAGCACATTTTCTGCAATGAACGCTTTTGTCTTTATCCGCAGAGCTTCAAATTCTGCTTCAAGGGTAAAATCCATTTCTTTCACACCTATCTTGGCCAAACTCTTATTTCTGAACCGCCAGCCTTGAGTCTGGCTAAATATCACTTTAGATCCTCATGCTAAGACAGGGCGCGCAAAAAATAAAGGCAAGCAGCCGGGATAATTTCATCAGCACGGCTCGTTTAATTTAAAAGCTAGCTATTGAAACAAGCCTAGTGCCTAGCTAAGATTATCCCTATGGAAAAAGATAATGAAAAACACATGCCAGTTGACCAGCTAAACAAGACTATTGGTGTGCTGGCACGCAGAGAAACCGAAGCGCGGCTTATGGCGCCCCTGATAGAAGCGCTATCGAAAGCTTTTGGGCGTGAGGAAGTACTGGCGGTTATCCGCGATACAGTTATTAAAATTGCGCATGATCAAGGGGCGGCATTAGCAAAAGAATATGGTACCAGCTCAGACGCTTTCCTTGAAACCTTATCTTTCTGGCGTCAGGATGGTGCATTGGAAATAGATATTCTGAGCCATACTGAGGAACAGCTGGATTTTAATGTCACGCGGTGCCGCTATGCAGAGATGTACAAAGCGCTAGGGATGGAAGAATACGGGGCGGTTTTATCATGTAACCGCGATTTGGCGTTAATAGAAGGGTTTGATGAAGGGGTTAAACTTGAGCGTGAGCAAACCATTATGGGCGGTGCCAGCTGTTGTACGTTCCGCTATGATTTCAGCAATGCTGATAAAAGCTAACTAGAAGCCGACCCTGTCCGCACCTTTTAGCTGCAACATCTCACGCGCCTCATCTGGGCTGGCAATTTCCAGCCCCATACCTTCGATAAGACCGCGAACACGCGTCACCTGCTCAGCATTTGATTTTGCCAGCTGTTTTGGCCCACCCCAAAGGCTGTCTTCTAGACCAACACGCACATTGCCGCCCATGCCTGCTGCCATAGCGGCGATACGCATCTGATGCCGGCCAGCCCCCAACACAGACCAGCGATAGTCAGAACCAAACAGCCTATCTGCGGTGCGCTTCATATGGATAACATCTTCTTCATGGGTGCCGATGCCGCCTAGAATTCCAAAAACAGATTGCACAAAAAAGGGCGGTTTTACGATGCCTCTATCCGCAAAATGGGCAAGCGTGTAGAGATGTCCAATATCATAACATTCGATCTCAAATCGCGTTTGATTTTCCGCACATGTGGTCAAGATATATTCAATATCTTCAAAGGTATTTTTGAAAATTAGGCTAGTAGAGTTTGCCAGATAGGGCTCTTCCCAATCATGGTTAAATTCCTTGAAGCGCTCTAGCATTGGATATAAGCCGAAATTCATCGACCCCATATTTAGAGAGGCCACTTCTGGGCGAAAGGTTTCTGCTGGACGCACCCTTTCTTGCACGCTCATGGTTGGCGCCCCACCTGTCGTGATATTAACCACAGCATTACTAGCCTGTTTCACGCGTTGCAAAATCGGTGCGAACGCTTCAGGTGACTGGTCAGGACGGCCAGTTTCCGGGTCTCTTGCGTGCACATGCACACACGCCGCCCCTGCCTCAGCCGCGCCAATAGCGGCATCTGCAATTTCTTGCGGCGTAACGGGCAAATAGGGAGACATGGAAGGGGTGTGAATAGCCCCGGTTACCGCACAAGTAATAATAACTTTGTTTGCCATTTTCTTCGTTCCTCACCCAGAAATTTTAATTCTTATCTTGTTCATTCTTATGATAAGTCAAGGCAGCTAGTCGCTCATTACGCCAGTTTGATCGGCCAGCAATATCTGATGCTGGCAAGCGCCCTTCCCAGTTTTCTGTTATTTTTTGTGTCCAGCCCTTATCAAATACATCTGCGCCAGCGGGGGTTTTTGCCATCTTGGCAAATACCGGGCCATAGCGGGAAAAATAATCTTCGGCCCCTTCAGGCGCATTGAGCTCAATTGTCTCAAATGGGCCCATAAATGCCCAACGCAAACCGAGCCCGTCTTTAACTGTTTTATCTAAATCTTCTACCGAAATAATACCCTCACCTACCAGCTTTAGCGCTTCGGCCAATAATGCGCCCTGCAAACGGTTCAGCACAAACCCATCTATTTCTTTATGCACACGCACCGGCACCTGACCAATAGATGCATATATATCATAGGCCTTTATTAAAACCGCTTCCTTTGTCCAAGACGCGCCACATACCTCTACCAGCGGTACCAAATGCGGCGGATTCACTGGATGGCCAATCAGAACGCGTTCCCGCCCAGCAAGCTGTTCAGAAAAGAGCGAGGCGACAATCGAAGAGGTCGAAGAGGCTATCGGCACATCTAGCGGTACAAGCCTGTCAAGTTCAGCAAAAATATCTATTTTGGCATCCAGCCTTTCTGGGCCATTTTCCTGCACAAAGTCAGCCCCGCTTAAGGCTTCCTGTAAATCATTACTATAGGCGATAGCGTTTAACAGTGTATCTGCATTCTCTGCCAGCTTATGGCGCACCAAAATTTGGCTTTCTTCCTGCAGTTTTTCGGGTAATCCTGCCAGCAATTCTGCACTAATATCATACATCTTTACCTGCCAACCTGCTCTGGCAAATACAAGCGCCCATGCCCTGCCGATTAGCCCAGAGCCGATTATTGCAACAACAGACATCTTTTTAAAAAACCCTATCTTGATAACCACTTGTTACAGTGGAAGATGCGCCAAGAGAACTGTCAAGGGTTTGACTTTACAAAATTATCAGAACAGACTTTAGCGATAGTTTAACAGACCAGCTACTAGAAGAGAGATGAGATGGATTTAGCGCTTCAGGGCTTACGCGTTTTTGTCAGTGCGGGGGCTAGCGGCATTGGCCTTGCTATTGTGGAAAGTTTCCTGACGGAGGGCGCGGAAATTGCCACCTGTGATGTGGATGAGGCCAGTCTGAATGCGCTGGCGCAAAAATATCCCAACATCCATACCTATCTTTGTGATGTGTCTGACAGTGGCGCTATTCAGGGCGTTATCCATAGCGCGGCGGCACAAATGGGTGGACTTGACTGCCTTGTAAATAATGCTGGCATTGCTGGGCCTACGGCGAAGATCGAAGAGATTGATGATGCGGCATGGCAACGCTGCCTTGATATTTGTCTTAATGGGCAATTTTATTGTGTCAAAGCCGCGCTCAGCTATCTACGGGAAAGTAGTAATCCATCCATTGTCAATTTATCGTCTGCCGCAGGCAAATATGGCTTTGCCTTGCGCACCCCTTACGCCGCCGCGAAATGGGGCGTTATCGGCTTGACCAAATCCCTGTCGATAGAATTAGGAGAGAATAATATCAGGGTCAATGCGATACTACCCGGGCTAGTTGCAGGTGAGAGGCAGCGCCGCGTAATGGAAGCCAAATCCCAGCAGCTCGGCGTACCGTTTGCTGAAATAGAAGCCGCAGCGTTTTCTTTTTCCTCGATGAAGGATTATGTAACAGCCCAACATCTAGCAGACCAGATCCTGTTTCTGGCGAGCCCGCGCGGCAAAATGATAAGCGGCCAAGCCTTATCGATTGACGGCGACACCAAAATGTTGCTTTAGGACAGATCAGAAACCCACCCATCCCAAACGCTCTGCTGTCCAGTAAAACCCTGTGGCCGCAATGGCAATAGAAGCTGGAATTTGAATTACACGCCGGTAAAAACGCGCTGAGGGGCGCTGCCATAAAAATACCAGATATAGCGGGGCAACAATGGCAAGCTGACCTATTTCAACCCCAATATTAAAGCTGATAAGGGCCGGCAAAAACTGTGCGGTAGGCAAGCCAAAATCAGCTAAGACAGAGGCAAATCCAAGCCCATGTAATAGGCCAAAACCTGTAATTAATAAGCCCCGTTGCCAGCTGAAACGGCCCTTTGCCCAAATCGTTTCCACCGCAACATAGGCGATAGAAAGCGCGATAAGCGGTTCCACAATTTGACCAGAAATGCGCACAATCCCCAAACTAGACAACGCAAGAGTAATCGTATGCGCAAGGGTAAATAAACTAATCTGATAAAGGAGAACACGGCCAGATAGGCTAAACAAAAACAGCCCTAAGACGAACAAAATATGATCAAGACCACGCGGAATGATATGCACAAAGCCCGAATGCACATAGCGGCGCACCACATCCAGCATGGAGACCTGTACAGGGCTGCTTAGACTTATCACATCGCTCTTCTCACCAGGGGCGAGATAGGCAGCATATAAAGGCTCCGAGGATGTGTCGCTTGACGCTTGGCGCACAATCAACGGGCCAAGCGCAGATGCCCAATACAGAATAACGTCTTTATCCCCCTTAAGAGGGGCGGCGGTAAATCGTATCGTTGTTTGCCTTGCCTGACTTTCTTCAAGACCTGTTTCAACGGTGACATCGCGCAAGCTTAGCGGCACTCTAGCCCCGCCATTTTCAACAAAGATTTGCGCGGCTAGCCGTGGCCAATTCGCGCGTACCTGCTGTGCCAGATCAACTGCGCTCATAGCCCGGATTTGATCATATTCATCAGACTTATCGCTGTCATCTGTATCGGTAAGGGCACCAACATCCATGCCAGACAAAAATATTTCCGCTGTCATATCCAGCGTTACATCCAATGAGGCGGGCGGTGTTTGTAAAACCTCAAATTCCATCAAAGGGGGTCTAATTTCATGGGCGTGTGACAGGCTCGAGCCGCCAGCGATTAGCGCCAGACAGCATAACGCAAGACAGCATAGCGCAAAAGAGGTATAAATTTTAACAAAGCTAAGGGTTTGCGCAAGCATATAAAGAACCATTATTTTATAACAGGCGAAGAGATTTTGACAGAAACTTATCTTTGTAAACCCTATCCTCAGAACGGTATATTTTAAAGGTCTAATTTTGTGAAAATAGCTAGAGACAAGCCCCGCCAACTTATCCGCAAAACTCTCGTCTATAGCCTTATGTCTAGCGCTTTACTCTTCACCTATGCTGCGCTGGCACATGAAGTATGGCTAGCCCCGCAAACCTATCATGGGGAGCGGCAAACACCCGTGCAAATTGACATTCGCCTTGGCCAGAATTTCATTGGGGATGCGCTGCGTTATCGCCCCCGCACTATCGCGAAGCTTGCCTTTTTAACCCGCACTGCAACGGCGCCTGTCACTGGCCGCCTTGGCGACTTGCCTGCTATCCAGACCGCTGCGCCGGAAGATGGCCAGAATATTCTGATCTATCAGAGCCTGCCCGAAAAAATGCTCTATAAAAACTTTGATAAATTTGCTGAATTTGTGCAGGAAAAGGGAGATGAAAAATTGCTGGATCAGCATGGTCAGCGCGGGCTGCCAGATACGTATTTCACCGAGATCTATAGCCGCTTTGCAAAAACTATCCTGCTTCGCGGCGGCGGCGGAAAAGGCGTTCAAGATCGGCTGGCCGGATTAGAGGTTGAGTTTGTCTTGGAGGGCGGTTTGATGACAACAGATAGCCCCCTTCCTATCCGCCTATATTATCAGTCTGCGCCGCTAGCCCATGCAAAGATTACTATCCTTGATAAGGGCAGAAAAGGGAAAATCTCCCAGCAAAAAACCTTTTCTGATGGGCAGGGGTATATCTATCTAATCCCTGTTAAGGGGCATGAATATCTCATCGACCATGTAACTATTCGTGCTATCCAACCAGAAGAAAATCCGCATCAGGCGGCATGGGAATCACTTTGGGCGTCGCTGACCTTCAAAGCACCATAATCGCTGCTGACCAAAGCCGCCCTATCGCGCCTTGCTGAGCGAGAGTTCACGAAACCAAATAATCATCCCAGAACTAACAATAACCAGCGCACCAATAATAGTCCATCTATCTGGCAAATGTTCAAACACCAGATAGCTCCAGCCGGTCAAAAACAGAATAAAGGAATAGCCAAACGGGCTCAGCACGCTAGCTGGGGCATAATTATGCGCAATGGTTAAAACCTGATGTCCAGCCCAGCCAAAAAACCCTAGCGATATTAAAATGGCCCATTCAAAAAGACTGGCAGGTGCTTGCCAGAAATAAATTGCAAATGGCAGCAAACAGACACTCCCTACCATCCCAGAGTGAAATTGCAGGACATCCGTGCTGACCAAACCAGAGAGATGACGCGTTAAAATCGAATAAAGCGAAAAACAGAAAGCCCCACTTAAAGAAAGAAATACAGCGATGTGAAAACTTTCATCGAACGGGCGAATGGCAATAGCCACCCCAGCAAAACCCAGCATAATTGCTGACCACCGATAGATACCTACCCGCTCGCCCAGCAATGGCCATGAAAGCAAACAGATAAAAATAGGGGCTGAAAAAAGAATAGTAGACGTTAGGGTTAGGGGCAGCCAGCGAATAGCAAAGAAATTAAAAACGGTGGAGGCCATCAGTAATGCCCCGCGTAACATGACCAACTTTAAATGCGGGCTGGTGTAACGGGACAGGGTAAAGCCGCCCCTGCCGACCAGCGCGGTGGAAATAGCAAAATGCCCAATATATCGCATAAAGGCTAATTGCGCTGAATGAAGACCCAAAAGGGCAAGCCATTTTGCGCCCGCATCAATGAAAGAAAACAACGCATAAGCGGCAAGCATCAATAAAATACCAAAGCGCACATTATCCTGATATTGGCCAGCAATTGCCATTATTACCCACGCTCTTTCTTGCCAAACCGCTTCGGGCCGACAGCAGCTAGATAGCCCTTATTGAAAGAAAGGCACTATCTGTAAAAATTTTGACTTAAATACCAGCCTGCTTTAGCTGCTTTTGAATTTCATAGATGGAGCCCTGCTGCGCTGGTTGTGGTTGCGGAATACGAACAGGGGTTGCAGATACGCGCGGGGCAATAGTCGGTTCACCGCACAACATCCGCTGATTATATTCTTCGATATCGTTAAATTTGGTCATGCCGCCCATAATAGGAAAGGCGTCTGCTGCCATCATTTCAATAAATAACAAGCGGCGCGGGCGGTCTGAAATATTCTCAGCAGACCCATGCACAATCCGGCCATGATGAATTGAAACTGAACCTGCAGGCCCATTTAATTCAACTGCCTTATCTGGGTCTAAACCATTATCTTCTAAAGACAGGCCGCCTGCAAAAACACCCTCTACATGATGGTCATAAATGGGACCTTTATGAGAGCCAGCGAACACCTTTAAGGGGCCATTTTCAGTGCGCATATCATCGATAATCACTGCTAATGCCAGCACATCATCATTAGTATGCGGGTAAAATGCAAAATCTTGATGCCAGTCTATTGGGGCGCCATAGCCCGCAGATTTCATATTCAATTTTGTTGTATGCAGGCGAATATGCGCGCCGATTAAATCGCGTATTGGGGCTAAGATCGCATCTGAATACATCAGATCGCGCACAATATCAGATTGGGTATGCGGCAATTTAATACGCCGAATACGCGGCTCGTCTGGTCTGTGGCTATCTTCCAAATCAAGCTTTTCATCTGATTCGGTCATGCCATAGGCGGTGTGCTCAATACGCGCTATCTCACCACGCAACGCTTCAATAACAGACATATCCAGATGGTTTTCCAGCAACAGATACCCTTGCTCGTTATAAAAATTAGCCTGCGTGGTTGTCAGACATTCAAGCTCTGGCTTTTTA
The DNA here is from genome assembly GCA_022425485.1 of Alphaproteobacteria bacterium. Classification (GTDB taxonomy): domain Bacteria; phylum Pseudomonadota; class Alphaproteobacteria; order Puniceispirillales; family Puniceispirillaceae; genus JADHLI01. Next base: position 13,146 of record JAKMFL010000051.1, read on the forward strand.
TCTATGTCCATTTTTTCAACTCCCTCGTTGCAAATTGCGATGCTGTCCTTCTAGGGTTTTTAAACCCTTACATGGTGGCGCCAATTTGCCACGGAACAAACTCATAATCGCCCAAACCTTGCGCCTCTGATTTTGATTGCTTACCAGAAGCAACATCCAGCAATAGCTGATAAATCTCCTGCCCTTTTTCTTCTAAACTCTGGCCTTCTGTTAGCATGGCACCAGCATTGATATCCATATCCTCTATCAGCCTTTCATACATTTCTGTATTGGTAGCTATCTTTATACAAGGCGAAGGTTTAGAGCCAAAGGCAGAGCCGCGGCCAGTGGTAAAAGCCACCAGATTACAGCCGCTGGCAATTTGCCCTGTTACCGAAGCTGGGTCATAGCCAGGCGAATCCATGAAAGCAAAGCCCTTTTTATTCACCGGTTCTGCATATTTATAAACGCCGGTTAGCGGGGTTGTTCCACCCTTCGCAGCCGCACCAAGGGATTTTTCTAAAATTGTGGTGAGCCCACCTTTTTTATTACCCGGACTAGGATTGTTATCCATCGAGCCTTTATTGCGCTCTGTATAGTCTTCCCACCAGCGTATCAGTCCAACCAATCTCTCGCCGGTTGCTTTATCTGCTGCACGCCTCGTTAATAAATGCTCTGCACCATAAATCTCAGGTGTTTCTGCCAAAACGCCTGTGCCGCCCTGTGCCACCAATAAATCACACGCATAGCCAAGAGCCGGATTTGCGGTGATACCAGATAGGGCATCAGAGCCGCCACATTGCAAAGCAACGGTTAATTCAGATACAGGGCAAGGCTCACGCTCGCATTTATTCGCCTCTGGTAACATTTCGCGCACCATAGCAATACCCGCTTCAACTGTTTTTGCTAGACCAAAGCTGTCCTGAATATTCATCGCCTTAAAAAGAGGCCCCTGTTTCAGGCCATAAGCTTCTAAGAGCCAGTCAATTTGGTTCATCTCACAGCCTAAACCTACCATTACAATACCCGCATGGTTTGGATTTCGCGCATAGCCCCACATCACCCGCTGCAAAGCCTCAAACCCGTCTCCTTGCCCAGCCATGCCGCAGCCTGTGCCATGCACAAATGCCGTCACACCATCTACATTCGGATATTTTGCCATCTCCTCAGGCCCAAATGCAGACGCTATCATACGCGCAGCGGTGGCAGAGCAGTTCACAGAGGTCAAGATACCAATATAATTGCGTGTTCCCACCTGACCAGAAGGGCGACGATAGCCCATGAAGGTATCTATTTTATCCCGAGATACCTGCGCAATAGGGCGCAAATCAGTGGCAAATTCATAATCTAAATCAGTATTACGAAACTCAACATTATGCGTGTGAATATGGCTTCCTGCAGCAATATCTTCACAAGCATAGCCAATAATTTGGGCATATTTGCGAACTGCCTCTCCTTTGGCGATAGGGGCAGCAGCAATTTTATGATTGCGCGGGATAAGCCCAGTGGTCGCAACCCCTTCAATATCCACACCAGCCTCAAGAGTTTGCGTGGCAGTAACAACATTATCTGCTGGGTCTAGACGAATAAAATCAGCCATTGCGGAACTACTTTCTTTAAAATTATGTGTATGTACCTATCGAAAGAAACTAGCCCGCTAATAGAGCTGTCATCTCTTTACGATAACTTATGATATCTTCTACATCCTCAAGCTCGACATCACTGATGGTCACGGCGCTGTCTTTTTTTATAGGATGTTTTAGTTTTACGTTATGTGCAAGCCCTATGGGAAGCGCATCTATGCTATGGGATATTCTAGCTGGCAGAGCATTTGCCCATACACAATACCCGCCCTCACCATCCAGCATTTCGCCTGCTTTTAAATCGCGCTTGGCAGTCGCCACTGCATCGCCGCGCCAGTAGCGCGAACAGCCGGTTGGCTCGTGCCGCAAAACAGCAGAGAGCACGCTGGTATTGGTCTCAAGCCCGATCATATGAAAAGGCCGCCACATGGAGCCATACCAACCAGAGGGGTCAGTTAGAAGCCCATATTGCTGAAAGCAATCTCTTGTATAGGCATTCGGGGCTTTGAAGGTAACAAACATTCCAAAACGGATATTATTTATCACCTCACGCCCATCTGGTTCCTGACTAGCGGCAATTTCAACCAGCCCCGATTTTGCAAGCCTACCCCCCTCGCTGGCTGGCCTGAAAACAGACGCTAAATCATGCAAGCCTGCGGGATGAAAAGCTAGGCCTGTATCGGGGCAATCAAGGCCTGTTGCGTTAGCCACTGCAGCCATCTCGATAGCTGCCTTTGTGCCATCAGTAAAAGAGTTATACATCTTTGGATTAAAATCACCTGCCGCGACCTCTGCCTCTGACCAGCCGAAATAGCCCCATACTGTATCCGGCGTAGAATAACGATATTCAGGTTGAAAATTCATCCCCTTACCTGCGGCAACCAGCTCAAAACCATTACTATGTACCCAGTCCACTAATTCGCAAATTGCAGCTGGCTGGTCGCCATACGCCATCGAATAAATGACGCCGCGCTCAGATGCCTTTTTAGCAATATAAGGGCCGCATAGAATATCGGCCTCCACATTTACCATTATTACATGCTTGCCACTTTCGATCGCCTGTAAGGCATGACGTACACCAAATAACGGGTGACCCGTCGCCTCAATAATACAATCAATTTCGGAAAAGTTGCACAACGCAGAAACATCGTCAGTAAGCCATGTTTTCCTCGCTGCTATAGCCTCTTTAGCGCTCGCAGAAAAACAGGTTTTTGTATCCCACCCTACTCTTGCAAAGGCTGTCTTAGCCTTGTCCAAATTCAAATCTGCAACTGCAGCAACATGCAATCCTTTAACATGCTGAGCTTGGGCTAAAACCATAGAGCCAAACTTCCCCGCCCCAATAAGACCTATGCGCAGGGGTTTATTTTTAGCATATTCTGCTAGCAAGCGGCTGAGGTTCATAGGTTTGTCTTTTTCATTTTCTTACTGGTTCTTTCATTTTCTTGGCGGGTCTTTCATTTTTTTGCGGGGTTTTTACCCGCCGCTAAGGACATGCTTCCTCTTATCTTTTGAGACATCACCGCTTAGCCAAAAACATTTAGCAAACGACCCACGCTAGGGCGCATTAGGCGCAAAAAGGGGCATCTGATTGCCAGCGATGGATGGGAATATGCGGCGCGTTGGATAGCCTGCTGCGTGCCTGCTCCCAGCTATGCCGCCATGCCTGCCAGTCGGTTAACACACCCTCAGGGTCAGCTTTGCTACGTGCAACAAATTCGGGGAAATGGGCACGCCCCGTTGGCTGACCGGTTCGATTAAAACGAATATCAAAAGACCATCTAAATGAATCTGTCTGGTTTTCCAGCGATGCATGGGCTGTTAGCGGGTCTAGAATCACAATGCCCCCAGATTTGACCGGCAAAGGCACAACCCTATCCATATCAATAAAGCCGTCTGCTATAGCGGTCTGGCTTTTAGGGCAATGCGGCAACAGCCCTTGATCTGCTTTTTTAGGCAGGACTTGCAGGCAGCCATTTTCCAATGTTGCATCTGTTATCGCACACCAAATAGTGACCATATCTGTGTGATCTGCCTCATCATGGGCAACCCCCCTATCCTGATGCCAGTCTGTATGGGCGATATGGGCGCGTACCTCATCATCATACAGCTTGCGGGCAGGGGGTTTCAGGCGCACATGCTGAATAGGGTTGGACGTAATTTCTGGCCCTATCAGAGTTTCAACAATATCTAGGAGTTTTGGTGCGGTCAGAAGGGCAAAAACAGCTGGACCAAAATGCATCGGCGTATCGGCACAGATCTGGTCGCCCGGAAGCGAAATATCCATCGGCTGAAACCAGTCACAACCCGCATCATAACAGGCCTCTAGCTGGGCAAAGAAATCAGCATCTTTCAGCTTTTTATCAATGCGGCCTTGCGCTATCCAGTCATCCACCAAGCTTGCCAGCAATACCTGATATTCTGCCCGCACAGGGTCAAGGATGGTTTCTTGGTCAAAGACATTCTCTACCACCAGATAGCCTTGCTTTTCAAAGAGCTCTTTTTGCGTATCAGATAGCAATTTCACTACCCCTCCCATCGCGCTGTCCTATGGATTAAGTAGAAAACAGCCGTTCTGAAATGACAAGATAAAAAAACCCACCTGCAGGAGATGCCGCAGGTGGGAGAAGGTATGTTTAACAACGTAACACTAGTCTTGCGTATTACCCCAAGAATACGGTTACAATTTCTGGCCAAATCAACAGAACAGATAGCGCTAGAAGCTGGATGCCGATAAAGGGCAAGAAGCCTCTGAAAATATCTGTCAAAGAGATATGTGGCGGGGCAACTGATTTCAGATAGAAAGCAGCGGGGCCAAATGGTGGAGATAAGAAAGACACCTGCATATTCATACAGAAGACAACCCCAAACCATACCGCAATATAGCGGGGCTCAATCGAGCCAAGAAAGCCAATATCTTCGATAGGCAGTTTGCGCACAATCGGCAGGAACACAGGCATAATCAACAGAACAATACCTACCCAATCCATAAACATACCCATGATGAGGAAGATCAGCATCATAAACAAGATAACGCCCATTGCTGGCAGGTCATACCCAACGATCAGGTTCGCCACATAGGTTGGCCCCCCTACAAGCGTATAGGCCGCAGCAAGTGCCGCCGCACCGATGGTGACCCAAATAATCGTGCCCGTTGATTTCAGGGTTCGCATCACCGAATCCCAGACAATCTCAAACGTCATTTCGCGCCGAATAAGACCAATAACAAACACCGCAATAACGCCCATACCTGCCGCTTCGGTAATACCCGTAATGCCGCCATAGATAGAGCCAAGTACCACGCCAATAACAATAGTTGGCGCTATCAGGCCCTTACCCATTTCCCAACCATTTTGCGTGCGCTCTTTGCCAACTACCAGATACATAATGGCAAGGCAGATGAAAAACGCCGCGCCAATATATGGCATATCCGAGACCATGCCGAGGAAGATAGGGTCTACCCCTTCTTGGATAATATTCTCACCTGTAAGGGTAAAGAACACTGCCCGCAAGAACAGAACGCCAGTAATCCAAAGGCCAAAACGGGCAAGGAAACCAAGGAACATCAAAGATTTCTCAGAAGTTGGCGGATCGCTCGGATCGGGTTCTGGCAGAGGGGCATCCTGAGGGCGAAGCCTCGTGATGACCATAATATAGATGATGAAGAAAGAGGCCAACATAAAGCCCGGCAAGAATGAAGCCGTAAATAGCGCCTTAATAGAGGTCTCTGTAATCAGACCATAGAAAATCAAAACGATAGAGGGCGGGATCATTGTCCCTAGCGAGCCTGAGGCACAAATCGTACCAATGGCTAGGTTCTGATTATAGCCCAGACGCAACATTTGTGGCAGAGCAATCAAGCCAAGCAAAACCACCTCACCGCCGATAATCCCTGACATCGCAGCCATAATCACGGCCATGATAGAGGTCACAATCGCGATACCGCCGCGTGTCCGGTTGAGCCAGATATTTAGCGAGGAATACATATCGCGCGCAATGCCCGATCGCTCCAATAACGCCGCCATAAAAATAAATAAGGGCACCGATATCAGAACGTAATTCGTCATCTGCCTGTAGACTGCCTGACTAAGCACGGAAAACGGCCCACGACCAAAATCCATAAACATCAAATCAGGGCCAAATTTTAACACCAAAGCAACAACAGCTAGAAACGCTGAGGCAAAACCAAGCGGCATGCCAATCGCCAATAATACAAACATCCCCCCCAAGAGGATAAGGCTAAGGGTACCTACATCAACCATTTACGTCCGCTCCTCAAGCGTTTTGCGGATATTCTCAATCTCAGTCTGATCAATCTCATCCGCAGGCGTATGTTTCACATCTTCTTTGTTCCAATCTGCAATGAGGTTGGAAATCGCCTGAATACATACCAGCGTAATGATAATCAGAATCGCCGGCTTTACTGTTGCAGGGATGGGGGGATCCCATGCCGTGCCAAACCGCTCAAACCGCTCAAATTTATCTACGGCTTCGTCAAACGCGCCCCAGATAAGGCAGAATGTAAAAATCGTTATCAGCAATACAGAGACCGAATCAGCGAGCTTTTTAGCCCAACGCGGAAACATCTCATAAATAATGAAAATTCGAATATGACTGCGCTGTTGCATCGCATAAAGCCCCGCCAGCAAGAACAGGAAGGAAGCAATCCACAACGTCATTTCATTCGCCCAAAGGGTGGGGCGGGCAAACACATAGCGTGATATCACCTCATAGAGCATCGCAATTTCAATGAAAATGATAGACATCATTGCGATTCGCGAAGATACCAGCGAAACAATATCAAAAAATCCTGCCTTTTCAGGCTCAATCGCCCCTTTATTATCTGAAAGATATATGCCGGCAATTAATAGTGAGAACGCAAGCAGAAGCATAAATGTCCGCGCCAACAGTCCACCTTCTGGGCGCAACATTTCATGTACACCCACTCCACTATCTAAAAATGCTTTATTAAAGACCAGGACAAAGAAAACAAACAAAGTTAAGCATGCTGATATTGTGGCTGTCTGTCTTACTGGCTTGCGAAACCTTCCTAGCCAAACGCTGTCGTCACTCATTATTCCACCCCTAATCTTCATTTAGAAAATTACTTTTATTTTTTTTTACGACTTTAAATTTTATTAAAAAAATCTGTTTTGTATAAGTGTGTAAAAACGAGAGAGCAAAAAAACTTTCTGCTCTCTCGTTCGTTTATAGCCTTATCAAGACATCAAAACCTTATTTTGAAGTCAGACCAAGCTGGCCTAGATATTCGCGGTGGCTCTTAACCAACGCTGCGGCTTCTGGTGTTTTTGCAGCCCAGCCATTCCAAGCTTCTTGAGCGATTTGGCGGAACTTTGCACGGTCTTCTGTTGACCAGTCATATAGCATCACGCCTTTGGCTGTCAGCATAGCTGCAGCTTCTGCGTTCTTCTTTTCATTTGAAAGTGCTGCGTGCAGAGATACTTTCTGCATTGCTGTGTCGATAATCCGGCGCTGTGATTCTGTCAGACCGTCCCAAACTGCTTTGTTACAAGCCAAGTGATCAGATGGCATTGAATGGAAGCCTGGGTAAGTCGCGTGATTTACCAGATCATAAAGACCTAGACCCACGTTGTTATTCAGACCAGAAGCATCCGCACCATCGATGATGCCTGTTTCCAATGCGGTAAAGATTTCGGTGAAATCCATCACAATTGGAGACGCGCCAAGACCGGCAAAAATTTCTGTCTCTAGACCCGGAGGTGAACGGAATTTCCAATCCTTTAGGTCTTCAAACCCTCTGAGAGGCTTTGATGATGACAAGCTTTCCTGACCGTATACGGACCAGCCAATAAGCTGCATGCCATAAGCATTGTAGAGTTCCTGTGCGGCATCATAACCACCACCATAATATAACCAGCTAAGCTGCTGATATGGTGTGTCATAACCACCCATAATATCCCCGACAAACTGGAAAGCTGGGTTCTTACCTGTTTGGTAAGCACCACCAGTCATGTCACAATCTAGAATTCCATTAGCTGCAGCGTCAAATGTTTCAACTGACCCAACTACTGAAGACGCCCAAAACATTTCAATGTCGATAGAGCCGTCAGACATGGTCTCAACATCGTCAACCCATTCCTGATAAATCATGCCAGTTGGGTGGTCCATCGCGTAGTGTGTTTGAATTCGCAGCGTTGTTTTGCCGCCATGTGATCCAGCCAGAGCTGGGCCCGCAAGCATGCCTGCAACTACAGCAGCACCAATTGCTAATTTTGTGAACTTCATCACGTTCCTCCGTTATGTTTAAATATCAGGAGGAGATTATAATGTTTATTGAAAAGCAAATTGTTCCCCCCCAGTTAACAGATGAAGTGAAGTGTATTATTGGGGGAATGTCCAGAGAAAATTGGTCTTCAATTGTCAAATTTTGTTCTTTTTTCCATGATCTCATAAAGTTATTTTAAAAAATCGTTCCAAACTGGTCGGAATCACTATGATTCTTGATTATTTGATCAGCTTATGCGCTATAATTATATTGATAAAACTTCGTTTTTTGCCCGCATGAGGCTTGGATTATGGACGGGAATTAAACTGGCTTTCCTTTTGGCTGAAGCTTCAGGATGCTAAAAATAAATTAAGGCCATGTACCTAAGACCCCAATTAAAGAGACCTCATGATGAAAATTACCAGCATCCATGCGCATATCTTGTCCTCCCCCCTAGAAACACCCTTTGCTTTCTCACAAGGCTGGGTTTCGACACGTTCAGCAACATTAATAGAAGTAACAACAGATACTGGTCTTACGGGCTGGGGAGAGGCGTTTTGTCAGGGTTTAGAGACCCCGCAAATTGCAGCTACCGCCATCGAGAGTTGCTTTGCGCCAATGCTGATAGGCCGCAACCCGTTAAGCACTGAAAAGCATTGGTTTGATATGTATAATCGCTCGCGCGATTTCGGCCGCAAAGGTGCCGTAATGGCAGCGATAAGCGGTATCGACATCGCTTTATGGGATATTGCTGGGCAAGCCTATAAGCAGCCTGTCTGGCAATTATTGGGCGGCGCGCATCGCCGGCAAGTTGAGCCCTATGCGACAGGTTTTTACCGCATCAAAGGGCAAGGCGAGGCAGAACGTCTGGCAGAAGAAGCACAAATGCATGCGCAAAACGGCTTTCGATATATGAAGGTGAAGCTGGGCTTTGGCGTCAGGGATGATATCTGTGTGATGAAAGCCATTCAAAAGGCTATTGACCCCGCTAAAATTACGCTGATGGTAGACAGTAATCACGCCTATGGCCGCAGTGAGGCGCTATATCTAGGGCAGGCTTTGGCAGATATGCATCTTCGCTGGTATGAAGAGCCCGTAGCCCCAGAAGATTATGAAGGCTATGCAGATTTGCGGCGCCGTCTACCCATGGCCATAGCGGGCGGAGAAAACGAACATAGTTTATATGGATTTAATGCCCTGTTCGAGGGGGCATGCGTTGATATCGCCCAGCCTGATATCGGCTCTTGCGGGGGCTTTACCGCAGCACGCCACATCACCGCCCTTGCGCAAGCCAAAGGTGTAGAGATAAATCCGCATGTCTGGGGCAGCGCGGTAGCGCAAGCGGCATCGCTTCACCTAATAGCCGCCCTTCCTAATACGCATCACTCCTTATTTGCCCGCCAGCCTATTCTTGAATATGACCAATCCTCTCATCCATTTCGGCGCGAGCTGACCCGCCACCCGATTCAGATGCAGGACGGCTTTGTGCACATTAATGATGCGCCCGGCCTCGGCATAGAAATACGCAAGGATACGCTTGCGCATTACCGCATAAATTAGCCAGAATTAGCTGTCAGCTTTTTTGAGCTAGGCTAGGGTTTAGGCAAATCATCTTCTAGATAGATTTTGATAATCTCTTCAAAACTTGCCTCACTTTCAAAGCCGAGAGCGTGCGCCCGGGCGGTATCAAAATTGCGTGGCCAACCAGCAACAATTTTCACAATCCGTTCTTCTAGCTGCGGTTTAATCAGTGCCACCACATCACTGCCTGCGACATTACGCAACGCTTCTATCTGCTCGGCAACCGTGCAGGAAACGCCCGGCATATTTAAAGAGCGTCTACTGCCAAGCTGAGACAAGTCAAGCGAAGCCGCATGGGTTAAAAAGCGGGCTGCTGAACGCGGCGAGGCATGCCAGTGGCGCACGTCATCGCTAACAGGTAGTATCGCTTCAACGCCGTTTAGCGGTTCTCTGATAATGCCAGAAAAGAAGGAAGATGCTGCCAGATTAGGCTTGCCCGGACGCACGCAGATGGTCGGCAGGCGAATAGATATACCCTCAATATACCCCTTGCGGCTGTAATCAGCTATCAGCATTTCAACAATGGCTTTTTGTGCCCCATAGGAAGTTTGCGGCGCACATAAAAATTCATCCGAAATTTTATCTGGGAAAGGCGGGCCAAACACCGCTATCGAAGAGGTAAAGATGATTTTCGGCACATATGTGCCGCCGCTATCATCGTGATGCTGGCGCAGCGATTCTAAAAACGCCCAAGAACCCGCCATATTGACCTGCCAGCCTTTGCTGAATTCTAGCTCTGCTTCACCAGAAACAATAGAAGCGAGGTGAAAAATAACATCTGGCTTCAAATCTGCCAGCTTTTGCATTTCTGCAGCCTCAGCAATATTGCCGACCAACACTTCGCTAGCCCCGGACCAAGATGCAGTATTTGCGGGCACCATATCATGCAGGTAGATTTTAGAAATATTTCCAAGACCTGTATCCGCATTTTGTAATCTGCTAAGCAGTTTCTGGCCAACCATCCCTGCTGCGCCCATAATCAGAACTCGCATCCCTCTTCTCCCACTATTATTTATAAGCAATCATTTATAACCACATCATTTTTAACTGGTTTTTTTCGATGTGATGCTGTCATTATATTGAGGAACGCGAACAGGAAATCAAAAAGAAAAATAAAATAACATAAAAAATATAAAGACAGATTGCTGATATCATGGTGTAAATCTGCCAATATCTTTACCAGACCAGCTATACAGCGCTATCGCGGCAGAACGACGTGCATTTTGTTTTTATGCCAAATCAGGGTTAAAGACCAAAAGGCCAAATAGAATTAAAAGCCAAGTAGAATTAAAAGTAGGAAGATTAGAAGATGACCGATAAAAAAATTACGCCCGAACAACTTCGCTCTCGCATGTGGTTTAACAACCCAAATGATGCTGAAATGACGGCGTTATATACAGAACGCTATTTGAATTATGGTCTGACACGCGATGAGCTGCGCTCAGGCAAGCCTATTATTGGTATCGCGCAGACCGGCTCTGATCTATCCCCTTGCAACCGGCATCACCTAGAGCTGGCAAAGCGGGTGCGGGATGGCATTATTGCTGCGGGCGGTGTGCCAATGGAAATTCCAGTGCATCCGATTCAGGAAACAGGCAAACGCCCCACCGCAATGTTGGACAGAAACCTTGCCTATCTTAGCCTTGTAGAAACCTTGTATGGATATCCAATAGATGGCGTGGTGCTGATGATCGGCTGCGATAAAACCACACCTGCTTTGTTAATGGCGGCCTCTACGGTAGATATTCCGGCAATTGCACTATCTGTTGGGCCGATGCTAAATGGCTGGCATGATGGCGAGCGCACTGGCTCTGGCACTATTGTTTGGAAGGCACGTCAAATGATGGCCGCAGGCGAGATTGATGATGATGGCTTTTTGGATCTGGTCACATCATCAACCCCATCTACCGGCTATTGCAATACAATGGGCACGGCCACAACCATGAATTCGCTAGCCGAAGCGCTAGGCATGCAATTGCCTGGTTCCGCTGCTATTCCTGCCCCGTATCGTGAGCGTGGCCAGATATCTTATGAGACAGGCGCGCGGATTGTGGATATGGTCTGGGAAGACTTGAAACCATCAGATATCATGACCCGCGAAGCCTTTGAGAATGCGATTGTCATAAACTCGGCTATTGGTGGTTCCACTAACGCGCCTATCCATCTAAATGCTGTGGCGCGGCATTTGGGTGTCAGCCTAAATAATGATGACTGGCAGGCCATTGGGCATAAAATTCCGCTGCTGGTAAATCTGCAGCCAGCTGGCGAATATTTAGGAGAAGATTACCACCGCGCTGGCGGCGTTCCAGCTGTGGTGGCTGAATTGATGCGTCATAATTTACTGCCACATCCGAACGCGATTACGGCAAATGGCGTGTCTATGGGTAGCAATTGTGAAACCGCAAAGATCAAAAATGATAAGGTGATTAAAACGGTAGATAACCCGCTGAAAACAGATGCTGGCTTTATCAATTTGAAGGGCAATTTATTCGATAGTGCCATCATGAAAACCAGCGTGATCAGCACCGAATTTTCAGGTCGCTATCTATCAAACCCTGATGATCCAAACGCCTTTGAAGGCACAGCTTTTGTTTTTGATGGGCCAGAAGATTTCCACCATAAAATTGATGATGAAAGTTTAAAGATGGATGCGCATTCTATTTTAGTGATGCGCGGGGCGGGGCCAAAGGGCTATCCGGGCGGTGCTGAGGTGGTAAATATGCGCCCACCTGCCTATCTGATAAAACAAGGAGTCTCAGAGCTTCCATGTATTGGCGATGGTCGGCAGTCTGGCACCTCTGGCTCCCCTTCTATCTTGAATGCCTCACCTGAGGCGGCCGATGGCGGCGGCCTTGCTCTATTGCGTTCTGGCGATAGGGTGCGCATTGATATGAATGATTTTACTGCCGATATCTTGATAAGTGATGAAGAGATGGAAGCCCGCAAAAAAGAGCTGCAAGAGGCAGGCGGTTATCCATCACCAGAAAGCCAGTCTCCTTGGCAGCAATATTTCCGGGAAATGGTAATGCCTTTCTCAGAAGGGATGGTGTTGAGAGACGCGCCAAACTATCAGTCTATAGCGCGAACCAAAGGGATACCTCGCGATAATCACTAGGAATAAAATACCCAGAATAAAACACTACGAATAAAGTACTTGGTTCGAAGTACTTGCAATAAAGGAGTTGTAGAAAAATGAAACTTGTTAGATTTGGCGCATTAGGCGCAGAAAAACCCGGCATTCTAGATGCAGATGGGCAGATTCGTGATCTATCTGGCCATGTGAAAGATATTAATGGCGCGACGCTTTCGCCTGCTGGTTTGGACGCAATTCGCGCTGTCGATCTATCTAGCTTGCCGGTGGTAAGCAGTCAGGAAAGGCTGGGGGCATGTGTTGGCGGCATTGGCAAATTTATGTGTATCGGGTTGAACTATTCTGATCATGCTGCTGAAACCGGCTCTGACATACCAGAACATCCTATCTTATTTATGAAAGCCACTTCAGCTGTGGTAGGCGCAAATGATACGGTAATGTTACCGCGCGGCTCAACCCAAACGGATTGGGAAGTAGAGCTAGGCGTGGTCATCGGAAAAGCAGCGAAGTATGTTTCTGTAGAAGACGCCCTAGATTATGTTGCAGGCTATTTTGTCTCTAACGATGTATCTGAGCGCCATTTTCAAGCAAAGCTAACCGGCCAGTGGACAAAGGGCAAATCCTGCGACACCTTTGGCCCTATCGGCCCGTGGCTGGTAACCGCAGATGAAATTGCTGACCCCCAAAATTTGGATATGAGTTTGGATGTAAATGGTAAGCGGATGCAAACTGGCAATAGCTCGACCATGATCTTCAGCGTTGCGGAATGTATCTCGCATCTCTCACAATTAATGACCTTGCAGCCAGGTGATGTCATCTCTACCGGTACGCCGCCAGGTGTTGGTATGGGCATCAAGCCTGAGCCTGTCTATTTACGTGAAGGCGATGTAATGGATGTGTGGATTGATGGGCTAGGCAAGCAACGCCAGCACGTCGGTCAAGACTAAGCAGAAAATCCATTATCTAGCTGAGGGAGGCAAGGACAGATGTACGCCAAATATGATATGTCAAAAGAGGTTGCCATCATTACTGGTGGGGCAATGGGTATCGGGCTTGTTTGCGCACAGCGATTAGCCGAAAATGGTGCAGAAATTATTCTCTGGGACCGTGATAGTGAAGCGTTAGAAGCGGCAAAGGCTGCTTTTAATAAGCCTGTTGCCACTATTCAGGTTGATATTTCCGACCCCCAATCCGTAGCCGCGGCAATGGCTGCGAGCACAAAACATCATAGCCGCATCACCCAATTGCTGAACTCTGCTGGTATTGCTGGCCCTGCGGTACCAACCCTTGATTATACTGCCGAAGATTGGTGCCAAGTTATCGATATCAATCTGAATGGCACTTTTTATGTCAATCAGGCGGTATTGCCCACAATGAAGGCCCAAAATTATGGGCGAATTGTAAATGTTGCCTCTGTAGCAGGTAAAGAAGGCAATCCTAATGCAGGGGCATATTCTGCTTCAAAAGCGGGGGTAATCGGGCTGACAAAAACGCTTGGCAAGGAAATGGCAACCTATGATATTGCGGTAAATTGCATCACCCCCGCAGCAGCACAAACCCGTATTCTAGAACAAATAACCCAGCAACATATTGATTATATGCTGTCTAAAATTCCGCGCGGACGCTTTGTCCTAACCGATGAGATTGCTTCGATGGTGGCGTGGCTATTAAGTGCTGAAAACAGCTTCACGACAGCAAGTGTTTTTGATATTTCTGGTGGCCGGGCAACTTATTAAGCCTGCCAATTAGAGGAGTTACACCAAAATGAATGATAAACCGCACATTGCCTTTCTGGGCATTGGCCTGATGGGCAACCATATGGCGCGCAATATGCTACAGGCAGGATATACCCTTAGCGCGTGGAACCGCACCATTAGCAAGGCAGAAGCGCTAGCCGTGGATGGCGCACAGATAGCCCAAAGCCCGGCCGAAGCGGTTGAAGGGGCTGATTATGTCATTACCATGCTAAGCGATGGGCCAACCGTGCGAGATATGTTTTTCACGCAAGGCCTTGCGCTGCAGATGAAAGAAGGCGCCTGTTTGATAGATATGAGCTCTATCAAAGCCAGCGAAGCGCGCGAGCATGCAGAAGAAATGCGCAAAATTGGCCGCAGTCATTTAGACGCGCCTGTATCGGGTGGCACCAAAGGCGCAGAAGCGGCAACATTGGCGATTATGGTTGGCGGCAATCCTGAAATATTTGATAAAGCTGAGGCTGTTTTTGCGCCAATGGGAAGGGCCGTTCGTGTTGGCCCAGATGGCTCTGGCCAGCTTTCCAAACTTGCGAATCAGACGATTGTAGCCGTGACCATTGGCGTTGTAGCCGAAGCGATGTTGCTCGCTGAAAAGGGCGGTGCAGACCCTGCGGCCATTCGCGATGCGTTAAAGGGCGGTTTTGCAGACTCCGTTATCCTGCAGCAACATGGAGAACGGATGACCACTGGTAATTTTACACCCGGCGGTCTAACCAAATTCCAGCTTAAAGATATAAATAATGCGCTTGAAGAGGCTGGCCATCATAGCCTGAGCTTGCCCCTGACCGAACAAATCCAAGAGCGTTACACAGCCTTGGTAAATGAAATGGATGGTGCAGATACTGACCATTCTGCGATTTATCTTGAGCTGCTCCGCCATAATAACCTCTAGAGAAAAATAACCTCTTGGGGAAATTAACTTCTGGGGGAAACACCCTTTTTTAAGCCCTTCCAAAAAAGAAAGTAGAAACAAGAATGAAACCTGAATTGCTCATTATTGGCGACATAACCCCGCGTATGGCAGCAGCGTTTGACGCTTCTTTTGTCTGCCATACTTTCACTGAAATAACAGACATAAACAGCTTTATCGCTGAAAAAGGCGAGGCAATTGAGGCTGTCGCCACCACGGGACATGACGGGGTGCCCGCGCCGTTGCTGACCGGGCTTAGCCAGCTAAAAGTTATTTCTTGTTATGGGGTTGGGTATGATGCAATTGACGTAGGCGAAGCGGCTAGCCGCGGTATCATTGTTACCCATACACCGAACGTCCTAAACGATGAGGTCGCTACCACTGCGGTCATGCTGTTGATGGCCTGTTATCGCCAACTGATCGTCAATCATAACTATATTCTGGCAGGCGATTGGGTAAATAAGGGCAATGCCCCGCTAAACCGTACCATTGATGGAATGTCTGTTGGCATTTTGGGATATGGGCGCATTGGCCAGACGATTGCAAAAAAACTAGAAGCCTTTGGTTGCAAGATTTCCTATCATGCGCGCTCAGAGCGCAGCGATAGCCCGCATCGCTATTATGCAAAACTCAATGATATGGCGCGTGATGTGCAAGCGCTTATTGCTATTACACCGGGCGGTGCAGCAACCAAGCATCTGGTTAATCAAGAAATATTGGAGGCCCTTGGGCCGGAAGGCTGTCTTGTTAATGTGGCAAGGGGCAGCGTGGTTGATGAGGCGGCTCTGGTGAACGCCTTGCAAAAAGGCACGCTTGGCTATGCGGGCTTGGACGTGTTTGACAAAGAACCACAAGTTCCAGAAGCTCTGTTTAATATGCCAAACGTGGTGCTAACCCCGCATATTGGTTCTGCAACGGTTGAAACGCGGCAAGCTATGGGCGACCTAACCGTTGATAATTTGGTGCATTTCTTTGAAAAAGGTGCCGTGTTAACCCCTGTTCCAGAATGCCAACATCTGATTAAATAAAAAATAGCCCTCAGACCGTGGTGGTCATCCCGCCATCTACATAGATAATCTGGCCATGCACAAAATCAGAAGCAGGCGCAGCTAAATAGATAGCTGTGCCCACCAGATCTTGAACCTCTCCCCACCGGCCAGCTGGCGTATTATCTGTTAGCCACTGGCTAAAGGCCTGATCTGTAAACAGGCTTTGGGTTAGTTCTGTAGAAATATAGCCGGGGCCGATTGCATTACAGTTAATGCCATGTTCTGCCCATTCTGAGGTCATCGCCCGTGTCAGCCCAGCAACAGCAGCCTTTGAGGTGATATAAGCGCTGACATGATGACGCGCCATCTTGCTCATGATAGACGCAATATTGATAATCTTGCCCTGTCCGCGTTTTGCCATATGCCGCGCTGCTGCCCGCGACACATGAAAGACGCCTTGTGTGTTGGTAGCAAGCACCCTGTCAAAGTCAGCGGCGTCAAAATCCATCAAACTAGAGCGATGCTGAATACCGGCATTATTAATGATAATATCTATCGGGCCGTGGTTGGCTTCATAGCCATCTATGGCTGCGATACTCGCCTCATTATCAGCTACATCAAAGACAAGTTCTGATGCTGTGTAGCCCGCTTCGCGCAACGCAGTTACTGCACGCGCCGTTTTATCCTGACCGCGTCCATTAATCAGAATATTCGCGCCTGCTGCTGCAAGCCCGCCAGCCAACGCGAAACCGATACCCCGCCAAGCGCCCGTTATCAGCGCCGTTTTACCTGTTAAATCAAAGAGCGTTTGCATAGCTCCAGCTTCCTTTCAAACTACTATCTTATGCACCCAAAAAGCTTCAAGAAAAGAGGGTTTTGAAACGCTCTATATTGCCGCGAAACCCTTCTTCAAAATCACCATTGCCCGGATGATAGACGCTCTCAAAAGACACTACCCCATCATAAGGCATATCTCTTAGCCCTTGTGCGATAGGGGCAAACATTTCTGCTAATTGCCCCTCTCCCATAGGCCGAACTTCCAGCGTGGCTTTTGGGGTGTCCACTTGCACATCCTTGATATGGACATGCCCCAGATAGCCATCCTTTACGGTCGCAAAGCCATCTGGCCATGCGCGTTCATGGCACCAGCAATTATTAGCTGGATCCCATAATACCTGTAACACATCTTTGGCATCTAACGCATCTATCAGCTTCACGGCTGTATAATTAGAATTTACCATCGTGCCATTGCCCGTTTCAACCACAAGCGTGACGCCTTCCGCTCTGGCAAGCTCTATGGCAGGCGCGATAAGGGGCGGCAATGTATCCCATGCCCCTTTGGCAACATTCCATTGTTCTGCTCCGTTCATCCCCCATAAAATTTGTTCTTTTTTAGAGGTCATAATGCGAACCAAAGGCGAGGATAGCTGATGCGCCATATCTATTACCCGCTTTAACGCTTCCATATGGCGGGTATGATCTGGATCGCCCGGCCGATTGCCCGTGGTGAGACCAGCAAAAATATGACGAGAAAGACAGGAAACAGGTTTCTGATACTGTTTTAACAACTCTTTAATTTTGGCCATATCGCTGGCATCATGATCCCCAATTTCATGATCCCAGATAAATTGCAGCTCGGCATATTCCAGACCAAATTCATCCATAACTTTCAGCGCATGTTCAAAATCGCGGCTAATACCGTCACAAATCACCCCTAATTTCATTTGCCCCTATCCCCCTTTAATATGTTCTCTTTTATATATCAGCCAGTTTATGTATCAGCTAGCGATGGAGTTCAGCGCCGACAATTTCCTCTAGCACACGCGTTACTACCCAATTATCCCCATCTGGATATTTTGATTTCCCAGCATGGAATAACTGCATCGCTGTGGACGCTGTATGCAGCGGCACGCCTAGCTGTTCTGCCATCGATAAACAAATTGTCAAATCCTTGTGCATCGTTGAAATATGGCTGCCTGTCCCTGCAAATTTACGGTCAATAATATTTTCAAGTGCGGTGCGCGCTACCCCGCACCCAGCCCCAGAAGTAGAGACCACCTTAAATAAGGTTTCCCCATCTATACCGGCCTTTGCGGCGAGCGAAGCGGCTTCGAAGGTCGCCGAGAAAATAGACCCGATAATAGATTGCAGACAAGCCTTGATCATTTGCCCCTTTGGCGCGGCATCCCCAACAATATGAATGGTCGATGACACCGCTTCCATTATCGGACGGCACGCGGTAAGGGCAGCTTCAGGCCCTGCGGCCATCATTGTCAGCGTGCCAGATTGTGCGCCCGGAAATCCGCCACTAACCGGGCTATCAATTAAGTGAATAGCTGTATCAGCCAGCCTTTTACCTATCGCTTCAGACTCTGCCGGCTTAATGGTGGCTGTCAGAATAATGGACGTGCCATCTGACATATTTGCAGCCAACCCACCTTCGCCAAAGATAACGGCCTCTGCTTGTGCGCCGGTCATCACCATCACAAATACAGCGCTAGCATCCCTGGCTAATTCAGCTAGGTTTGCCGCAGCAATTCCGCCAGCCTTTGTAAAAGCCTGCATGCGCTCTGTATCTAGATCCAGCCCATGCACAGCAAACCCGTTCGCCATCAAATTCTTAGCGATACCGCTACCCATATCCCCGATGCCTATAATACCAACTTTTGTCATGGCCCTAGACCCTCCTTTTTTGCATTCTAGCAAAATGAAAATGACCCTTTCATAACAAACCAAATAACAGCCCCCTTCAACAAAAAAGAGGGTTTGGTTAATTTTCTTTTGCCGTTGACATGCCTTGCGTTAAAGCGACACTGTAAGACGCTTTATTTTTCATTAAACTTTTTGGGTGTCTTATGAATCTTTTTACCCGCCTGCAAGCGCATCATGATGCTGGCAAGACCATCACCATTGCGATGATAGGGGCAGGAAAATTTGCCACGATGTTTTTAGCTCAATTACGCAAATTACCAGCTATTCATTTAGCCTGTCTGGTCGATTTAAACCCAGAAGGGGCGAAGCAGAATCTAGCGCTTGCCGGGTGGCCGGAAGAGGGCTATGACGCCGCAGATATCGATACGGCCTTGCGCGGCAAAACCATCTACGTAAGCGATGATTGGCAAGCGGCCATAGACCATCCCGGCATTGAAATTATTATTGAGGTCACTGGCGATCCGCTGGCTGCTGTTAGGCATATAACCGCAGCATTTGCAGCGCAAAAACATGTCATTAATGTCACCGTTGAAGCAGATGCTTTTTGCGGGGCAGGGCTGGCCGCCGCCGCCAGTGATGCCGGGGTGATTTATTCTATGGCCTATGGCGATCAGCCTGCATTGGCAGCAGATTTAACAGACTGGGCTAGGGCCTGTGGCTTCAAGGTGATGGCAGCTGGCAGAGGGCATAAATGGATGCCGCATTACCGTCATTCCACGCCAGATACAGTCTGGGACCATTGGGGACTGACGGCCGAGCAGGCAGCGCGTGGCAAGCTAAATCCGAAGATGTTTAATGCGTTCCTTGATGGTTCTAAACCGGCGATAGAATCAGCCGCGATTGCCAATGCCTGTATTTTGAAAGCCCCAAAAGAAGGGCTGGCCTTTCCATCTGGTGCTATCGAAGATATCCCGCAATTAATGCGTCCAAAAGCGCTGGGAGGTATTTTGGAAGATAGCGAAATGGTGGAGGTAATATCCTGTCTAGCCAAAGATGGCACGCCGATAGTTAATGATATCCGCAAAGGCGTATGGGTGGCTATCGAAGCAGATAGCGATTATATGAAAAACTGCTTTGAAGAATATAGTGTGACGACGGATGATACCGGCCGCTATATGGCTGCCCATAAAAAATGGCATCTTATCGGTTTGGAACTCGCTATATCGGTGGCCAGCATTGCTTTTCGGGGCGAAGCAACAGGCTTTGCACGGGTTTTTAATGCTGATGTTGCCGCGATTGCCAAATCATCTTTGCGGCGGGGCACTGTGTTGGATGGCGAAGGCGGCGCAACCATTTATGGCGGTCTGCGGCCAGCATCTGATAGTCTGGCAGGCGGGTATCTGCCGCTAGGGCTTGCCAATCATGCAAAGCTGAAAGTCGATATCCAACCTGACCAGATAATCACCTTTGCAGATGTAGAGATAGATGAGAGAAGTAAAGCCTTTGAAATGCGCCAATATACGCAAACCAGACTTGATGCACCGCCACTGGTCTGGGCAGGCGCTTGATGCGTAAAAATCTATACATCAATCAAGACGTTAAAAAATTGTACAGATCAAAGGATTATTGTGGCCAGTATGGATAGCGTTATCACAGAGCATGAAAGCAAAAAACTGCGTCATACGCTTGGCCGTTTTGCCACTGGTGTGGCTGTTGTCACCACCAGCTCTGGCGGAAACCAGCCAAGTGGGCTGACCATCAATTCATTCAGTTCTGTATCCCTTGATCCGCCCCTTATTTTATGGAGTCTTAGCTTAAACTCTGCGCGGCGTGACATTTTCGAAAGCGCAGAATATTTTGCCATTAATATATTAGCTGGCGACCAGTTAGATCTCTGTCAGCATTTTTCTTCTACCATACCAGACCTGTTTTCAGATATTGCGTGGCAGCCTTCGCCAAACGGTCAACCTATTTTAGATGGGGTGGCAGCCAGCCTTGAATGCCGGACATGGAATTTGGTTGAGGGCGGCGACCATATCATTATTCTGGGCGAGGTATTAGCCCACCATCATAATGACAAAGCGCCGCTTATTTTCGCAAAAGGTCAGCTCACCTCCCTTTAATGGCCGATAAAGCAAGCTGACCTCTGCCTTCCCCTTATAGACCTGTTTCTATCAGCGTGACGCCTGTTGTTTTGCGCCCTGTTAAGGCACGAAACGCTTCTGCTGTATCTGCCAAATCATAGCGCTGATTAACGCTTGCCTTAATTTTGCCCGCACTTAGCATAGAGAAAAGGTTCTGAGCCATCTCTGCTAATTGCGCGTTAGACGCGATATAGGTGGCAAGCGTTGGACGCTGTGCATAAAGAGAGCCATTCGCCGCCAAATCCCCTAATTTGAAATCCGTGATAAGCCCACTAGACTGGCCAAAGGCGATAAAATGTCCGCAATCCTGCAAGACCTGAAGCGAGCCGGGGTAGGTATCCTTGCCCACAGAATCATACACAGCGCGCACCCCTTTGCCGCCAGTAATATCCTTGACCGCGCCAACAAAATCATCTGTTGTATAATTAATCACATGGTCATATCCAGCCTCGCTAGCAAGCGCACATTTCTCTTTAGAACCTGCTGTTCCAATAGAAGTGACGCCGATAGCTTTTAGCCATTGCCCTGCCAACAGACCAACCCCACCAGCTGCCGCATGGAACAACACCGTATCGCCTGCCTGCAACGGCACTGAACGGGTAAGCAAATATTCAACCGTCATCCCCTTTAGCATCGTTGCCGCTGCCATATCATCAGATACATCATCTGGCAGCTGTACAAGCCTGTCTGCGGCGATTACCCGCTCTTCAGCAAAAGCCCCGACCACCATTGGATAGCCAACACGGTCACCTTCTTTAAAGCCGGTTACGCCCTCGCCAACCGCTAATATTTTGCCAACCCCTTCATTGCCCGGCACAAACACATCATTTTCAGGAAAGGGATAAACGCCAGAAGTCTGATATACATCCAAAAAATTCAGGCCCATTTTTGTCTGCGATACAGTTACCTGACCTGCAGCTGGGCTAGGGGTAGGCCGGTCACGCAACTCTAATACATCTGCATTCCCCGGTGTTTCTGCACAAATGAAACGTCCCATATTTTTTCTCCTCAAAATGATATTTGCTTAAAATTGGCAAAAGCGCCTAAGCGACGATAACGCGATAACAATCTAATAATAGAGGCCCTTTCGTAATTGTCATGTTGTTTTTGGCTTGTCAGCTCCTTGGATGTCTAGGCAGACTAGGAGGCATATTATCTATCCCAAAAGCTGCTTTTTTTTAGTGAGGAGTAAAATCCATGAATGCGAGCTCTAGCCGCGCTTCTGCCTTGCAACCTAGCCTGATAAGAGAAGTTGCAGAAACAGGCATGGGTATGCATGATATCATCCCGCTCTGGTTTGGTGAGGGGCGCTGGCCGACTTCTAAAATCGCGGTTGCCGCTGCCCAAAAGGCCCTTTCAGAAGAAGATCATTTTTATCAACCTAATAGCGGCAAACCTGCTTTGCGCCGCTGTTTGCAACATTATATGAATAGATTATATGCGCTGAATTTGGATATATCGTCTATCACCGTGACGGGCTCTGGTATGCAAGCGATGATGCTCAGTGCGCAAGCCCTAACCGACCCGGGAGATAAAATTATAGTGGTTGGCCCTGCTTGGCCGAATTTGGCAGAGAGTTTTAAAATTGCGGGCGGGGTGATTACTTTCATCCCATTAATGCCTGAAAATGGGCGCTGGCATTTGGATATGGACAGAGTGCTAGATAGCCTTACACCAGACACCAAAGCTGTGCTGGTCAACTCGCCCAACAACCCCACTGGCTGGGTAATGCCAGAAGATGCCCAACAGATATTGCTAAATCATTGTCGCAAACATGGTATTTGGATTATCTCAGACGATGTCTATTCACGACTTTATCAGCATGGCGATGCCGCGCCGCATATAATGCGCCTTTGCGCCCCTGAGGATAGGGTTATTTCTGTAAATAGCTTTTCTAAAGCTTGGTCAATGACGGGCTGGCGACTTGGCTGGCTGGCTGGCCCACCAGATTTAGAGCCTATATTCGCCCAGCTTACCGAATATAATATTTCGTGTAGCGCTGGTTTTATCCAAGAAGCGGGTCAGGCGATGATAGAGCATGGGGAGGGTGAGGTACGCCAGCTACAAACGCGCCTTAAGGAAAGCTATCAGCTGACAAAAGCGCGCTTGCAAGCTATCGCAGAGGTAGATTTTATCGATCCCGATGGTGCATTTTACAGCTTTTTTTCTATTCATGGCATGACCAATAGTACGGGATTTTGTAAAGCTTTGCTGAAGACTGCGGGGGTAGGCCTTGCCCCTGGTCTTGCCTTTGGCACGGAGGCAGAAGGCTATGTCAGGCTTTGCTATGCACAAGAACCTGCGCTGCTAAATGATGCCTTTGACCGATTTGAAACGGGCTTTAAACAAGCTATAAAAGAAAGCCATTAGCGCCAATCAGAAGCAAAAGAAAAGACATCTAGGATTTGAGGAGTTCTAAGGAAATGGAGCGTGCAATGTATATTGATCAAAACGAAATAACGAACTGGCTAACAGAAATCTTTACCGCTGCTGGCTGTCCAGAGGGGGAAGCCGCATTGATCGCTACACATTTGGTGGATGCAGATGCATCTGGCCATCCAAGCCACGGCATTGTCCGGGTGCCCCGCTATATGGAATATATCAAAGAAGGAACTGTGCGCCCGGTTTGTGCCCATGAAACCCTAATGTCGTCTGGTAGTTTGCGCCTTATTGACGGGCTATATAGTTTTGGTCAGGTTTTAGGTCATCATGTTGTTGCACAAGCAAAACAGATGGTTGCAGAAGATGGGTTGGCCTTAATAGGGTTGCGCAATGCAGGGCATCTAGGGCGGATTGGCGGCTGGGCAGAATTGCTAGCTGAAGCAGGGCTTGTCTCTCTGCATTTTGTCACTGTTGCAGGCTCGCGCATTGTTGCCCCTTTTGGTGGACGCGAAGCCCGTATTTCTACGGCCCCTATTGCTATCGGTATACCGCAAGATGACGGCAATCACTTTATTCTCGATTTTGCCACTAGCCGCGTTGCAGAAGGTAAAATTTTGGTCAGCCAGAAAACCGGCACCAATTTGCCTGCCGATGCGATGGTTGATAAAGATGGCGGGGATTCAGACCAGCCTGTAACTATCTACGGGGAAAGCGCGACAAGCTCTGTGCCAAACCCGCGCGGCGGCGAGGGGGCTATTCAGACTTTTGGCCAGCATAAGGGCTCTGGGCTAGGGCTGGCCTGCGAGCTTCTAGCAGGGGCTCTGACAGGGGCCGGCACTAACGCACATGATCGCCCCTTTTGTAATGGCATGTTATCGCTTGTTTTCAAGGCAGATGACTTTGATACTGAAAACGCGATGCAGCAGGAGGTGCAAGATTTTATCGCCTCTATTCGTGCCTGCCCGCCACGCGAGGCAGGAAAGGCTGTGCTTATTCCGGGTGACCCAGAGCGTGCTAAGCGTGCCGAAGTACAGGCTAAAGGGGTAAGCTTAAGCGAGGCTATTATTGACCAGTTAAAGACTATCTCTGACGAGCTGTCTGTACCGCGGCCGGATAGCCTAGCCTAAGATTAGAGCAGTTTAGGGGGACTAGGTTCTGGATTTCTCAAACGCGGCCCATGCCGCCTCAAAGCGCTGAAAATCAAAGCCGGGCTTGTTTGCAGCTTCCAAAACAATTTGCTCACTTGCGGCGAGCTGATCTAAGGCGGCAATCATATTCCCTAGAATTTCGGCGGGGATAACACATGCGCCATGCCTATCTGCATGGATAAGATCGCCAGCGCGCACCTGCATACCAAACACCTCAACCGGGCAATCATAGTCCAGCACATGCACAAAGCCATGACTTGGCCCAATAGATCCCGCTAGCACTGGAAAGCCTGTTGGCAAATCCCCTAAGTCGCGCACCAGCCCGTTCGTAACCACCCCTTCCAGACCAAAGCCTTTATGAACGCTGGTGTTAATCTCTCCCCAATAGGCACCGCAAGCCTGCTCATGATCGGTATCTTCAATAACGATAATGCCCGGGCGCGCACCCTCTGCCACATAGCGATAATAGCCCATCCTGCGCTCTCGCAATGTCTCGGCACTATCCTCTGGCGGCATCTTGCCCTGAATTTTAGCCGTTAGGGCATAGCCAACTAATGCAGGGGCTTCTGGCTCTGTGCTAACCAGTTGCTGGCGGGTGAAATTGGCAAAGCCACGCTTTTTCTGCGCTACCTCAATAGCATTGCAAATTGTAGGTGTGTCTACAGCCTTCAATCTTTCCAATAATTCTGTATCGATAGCCATTATCTGCTTACTCCCCCCCCATATTTAGATTGTCAAAAGTATTTAGATTGTCAAAAACGCGTTTATTCTGCTGTCCAACCACCATCCACTAACAGGCTGGTTCCGGTAATCATCGAAGCCGCATCTGAGGCTAAAAATACAACACTACCCATAATATCTTCAACTTCGGCCACGCGGCCTAATTTAATCTTGCCCATTATCCACGCGTGTTTTTCTGGATCATCGAAGGTGGACTGGGTAAGCGCGGTGCGCACAAAGGTCGGGCAGACCGTATTAATACGCACACCAAACTGTCCCCATTCAATCGCCATTGCTTTGGTAAAGCCCTCGACACCAAATTTAGAAGCGCAATAAACCGATCTCTCAATACCGCCAACATGCGCCATTTGCGAAGTAATGTTAATAATGGAACCGGGCTTGCCAGCCTCTATTAATTGGCGAGCTACAGCTTGTGAGAGAAAATAAGCACCGCGCAGATTTACATCC
The DNA here is from genome assembly GCA_022425485.1 of Alphaproteobacteria bacterium. GTDB lineage: Bacteria > Pseudomonadota > Alphaproteobacteria > Puniceispirillales > Puniceispirillaceae > JADHLI01. Next base: position 38,794 of record JAKMFL010000051.1, read on the forward strand.
ATTACAGTGTCAAAATTATCTGTTTGTGTATCTATAGCAGGGCTATGTTTAGCTATTCCGGCTGAGTTTACAAGTATATCAAATTGGCCAAGCGCATCGAGGCTTTCTTGCATTTGTGCAACATTACTAACATCCATAATGGCCGCACTAGCAGATAAGCCAGCTGCACTCGCAGCAGCAACAAATTCGTCTAACTTATCTTTCGAACGCGCCGCAACAACGACATCCGCGCCAAATTCAGCCAAAGCAGCTGCACAGCCAAGCCCGATACCTGACGATGCGCCAGTAATAAGCGCACGCCGTCCATCAAGGCGAAAAGCAGGGGTTTTAGGCAGTTCCATATTTTTAAACTTTCTAAATGTAATCTATAGGGCTGGATGTAATTTATAGGGCTAATCCCTTATTCGGCCGCCTCACCATAAGGTACATTCTGGCCGCCATATCGGCGCACTCTGATATTGCACTGCTCCGCATGCCCAACAAAACCCTCCAGCATACATAGCCGCGAGCCATATGCCCCTATCATAGCAGCAGCTTCATCTGTCATTACTTTCTGGTAGCTATGGGTTTTAAGGAACTTGCCTACCCATAATCCGCCTGTATAGCGCCCAGCCTTTTTTGTTGGCAAGGTGTGATTGGTGCCAATAACCTTATCCCCGTTCGCCACATTTGTGCGCGCGCCTAAAAACAACGCCCCATAACAGGTCATATTTTCTAAAAACCAGTCATCTCTATCGGTCATGACCTGAACATGCTCAGACGCAATATCATCTGCAACTTCAAGCATTTCATCATAGCTGTCACATACAATTACCTCACCATAATCTTGCCAGCTGACAGATGCGGTATCTGCGGTGGGTAGTATCGTTAGAAGCCGGTCAATCTCGCTCAAGGTCTCCCGCGCTAATTTTTCAGAATTCGTTAGCAAAACAGCTGGCGAGTTATAGCCATGCTCTGCCTGACCCAAAAGGTCAGTGGCGCATAATTCTGCATCAACGCTTTCATCTGCGATCACCATAGTCTCGGTAGGGCCAGCAAATAAATCGATGCCCACCCGTCCGTAAAGCTGGCGCTTAGCCTCAGCCACATAGGCATTACCAGGCCCTACCAACATATGCACAGGATCTATCGTTTGCGTTCCCAGCGCCATAGCGCCAACTGCCTGTATTCCGCCTAGTACATAAATTTCATGCGCACCGCCTAGATGCATCGCAGCGATAACAGCTGGATTTGGCGCCCCATTAAAGGGCGGCGTGGCAGCAACAATACGCGGCACACCAGCTACAGAAGCGGTGGCCACAGACATATGGGCAGAGGCCACCATCGGGAACTTACCGCCGGGCACATAACAGCCAACCGATTGCACGGGAATATTTTTATGTCCCAGAAGTACGCCCGGCAGCGTTTCCACCTCTACATCGCGCATGCTATCGCGCTGAATCTGAGCAAATTTTCTGACCTGCTCTTGGGCAAATTTTAAATCTTCCATATCCCGGTCAGATACTTGCGCCATCAACGCGTCAATTTCAGAAGCAGAAAGCCGGAAAGCAGACGGGCTATAGTTATCGAATTTTTCTGATAGGGCGCGCACCGCAGCATCGCCTTCCCTTTCAATAGATGTCAAAATTTCTTCAACATTTTTCCGAACTTGCGCATCATCTTCAGCGCGCGCTGTTTCTGTCTTACCGTTTTTTAAATACCGAATAGCCATAAAAAATCCCTCATAGAATATGCGCTCTTTTAACCAAGCCCTGAGCGTCATCTTAATGTAATCTTTATAGTAAGCGAGAAAAGCTCTTTTTTAAAAGAAGAGATATCTCTTTCCTACCTAACGAAATAGCGGCGCTAGCGAAGCGGCAAGACTTTCTGCCTGCTTGGCGATGGTGCCGGCACCGATAACATCACCAAGACTGCTGGCCGTCATTGCGCCTAGGGCATATAAATTATCATATGGTTTTTTCTGGCCATCCAGCACTTTAAAATCAGACGCAATGCGGGCGCTGCGCTGGCTAAAATCCGGGGCGATAATTCCGGCCTTTAGCAGCTTCAATATCAAGGGGCAGCCCGCAGGCCCTGTGCAGTTCACTACCTTGTCTGCGCTTAGGGTACTGCCATCTTGCAATTGCACCAAGAGCTTGGCTTCTTGCTTTTTTAGCCCGCTAACCCGGCCCTTAATCAGCTGAAGCTGGCCTTTATTCATCATCGCTTGAGCCGCCTCAAAATTTTGCGGTGCAGACCTGAACCGCGCCAATTGCCACCAATGCCCCATATACCGCAATAACCGTTTTTTCTCTGTATCATCCAAGCCTTGCCATACGGCATTTAAATTTATGCGAAGCGCTTCAAAACGAGATTGCCAAGCCGGCGCCGTCCAATTTCGAGACCCTAGAGTGTTTGAGAAGAATTTCAAAAACTGGCTAGCAGAAGCAATATTATCTGGCCATTTGACCGGCGGCTCAATTTTCCAGTCGGTTTGTTTTGGGGGCAAGACAGCAAAGGGCATCACAATCTCAATTTTGCCCTCATGACCTTTATTTGCCAGACTGTAAAGGCCATCCATCGCTGTGAGACCGCCGCCAATGAAAACAATTTTATCGCTTGTCTTGATGTTTTCTAGCCACTTTCCAGACCACGGATTTTCCACTGCCCTTTCTGTTGACAAGCTGGCAGAAACCTCACAGGGCCAGCGCGGTGGCGGGTTGCCTGTTGCCAGAACCAACTGGTCAGCCATAAGGCTGTCCCCGTTAGTGAGATTAAGCTGCCAGCATTGTTTATGTTGCGCGAGGCTTGCAACCTGCATATCCATAAAATTCAGCGCATCAAAGCCTTCGATACGCTTACTAAGATAAGAGAGATAACGCGCAAAATCAGATCGCCGATAAAAGGCACCTTGAGGATTACGCGCCTCATTATCTTCAAGCTCTGTGGCCGCCCAATTCAGAAAGTCATCTGGCTGGCCAGAAAATATGCGCATTATCTGGGCTCTGACATTTAGCCTGTAATCACCATGCGTAGCGCTATACGCAGCACCATACCCAAAAGGGTGTGGGCCAATGATGGTTATGTCGGTTGCTTTTACGGCATGTGTTTCTAGCAAATGTGCCACAAGGCAGAAACTGGAAAATCCACTGCCAATAATGACCAGCGGATGAACGGCAATATCTGGGGATTGCGCCGACACCTCAGCACCTCCTAGAGCTACAGGCAAATAAGAAGGGCTTAGGCTTCTACCGGCCCGCCTTGCTCTTTCCAAGCGCCAAACCCGCCAACATTCGACACATTCTGGTATCCCATTTCAACCAGTGTCTTTCCTGCAAGCGCTGCCTGACCACCTGCCGCACAAACCAGAATCACTTCTGCATCTTTTTGCATAGCTGAACGGTGAAACTGGGTATTATCGTCAGCAGCAAATTCGATAAAGCCGCGCGGGATGCGCAAGGCGCCCGCAATCGTTCCTGTTTTGGCAATATCCATACCGTCACGCACATCAACAAAGACCACATTGGCCTGCCCATGACGGGCGATACCAGCATCTGTATCTATTTTTGATATGATAGCATTCGCTTCGGCGAGAAAATCTTGTGCAGTCTTTGACATGTTGTCTCCTTGAATTAAAAAATAAGAATATCGGCCTGCTCGTGTTTTGGCTTGCTAGTATCTCAGCTTGTTAGTATCGGACGACCCTATCCTGCTTGTCAAAAATTTTTGTCAAAAATTTTCTACCGCGCCGCTGCAGAAGGGCCAGATGTTGCAATATAAACGCCAATAGTAGCAGCGATAAGACCTAATATATCTATAACGCTTAAGGCCTCCCCTAAAAACAAATACCCCATTACAGCAGATACTGGCGGCACGAGAAAAAACAAGGTGGCAGTCTGGCTGGCAGAACCAATTTTTATCAAATACATTAAAATCGTAAACGCACCAAAAGAGACAGCTAAAATCTGCCAACCCATCGCATACATAAATTCAGGTGTGAAATAGATAAAAGGTGTTTCAAAAAATGTCATTACACCCAAATGAAAAAAGCAGGCGGCGAGCGCTTGATAAAAATTTGATACAGATAGAGGCAACTTGCCGCTAAGCTTTTTCTGCCAAAGCGTGCCACCTGTCACCGCGATAAGGCCTGTCATCACCGAAGCAAAAGCAATAATTGGAAAGCTGGTGCCAATATCCAAACCTAAAACAGCCGCCGCACCGCCAAAGCCCAGCGCAATACCAAGCCATTGTCGCCATGTGACCTGCTCCCCTAATACAGGCCCTGCAAGAGCGCCTGTCAAAACAGGCTGCAAGGAAACCAGCAAGGCCGCCATACCAGCTGGCATACCTTTCGAGATTGCAAAAAACACCCCCCCTAAATACAGGCCATGAAACAGCACGCCTGTCGCGCCCGCCTCTAAAATATCGGTTAGCGATGCGCGCAGTTTCTCTTGCATAATCAGGGCAAAAATTAAAAACCCAAGCGCAACAATGGCAAACCTAAATCCAAGTGACGCAAAGGGGCTTGCATCTTGGACAATCACCTTGCCAGTAATAAAAGCAGATGCCCATAGAACAACAAATATTAGAGGAAAGGCTCTAAGCATTATAGCTGCCGTTTTATCTCAAACTGGCACATAAAGGTCATGCCCCTTATCGTGCTGGGTCTTGTGCAAGCGGCCCGTGGCGACAAGATGCGTTAGATGGGCCCGCGCTTCACCAGAAGCAAAATATAATTCATGATCGCCAAAGGCACGCCCAAACAACACATCCATTGCCAATGCCACACTAAGAGGCTGGGTTTGTGCAGCATCTTCGAGCTGCTGTAGGCGGTGATGGTGATGTTCGATTAAGCTTGCGGCGCGTGTACCGCCATCACGAAATGGCCAGTCATGACCGGGAAAAATAGACATATCTGCTGGGAGGGAAGTCATTTCTTCAAGATATGTAAAATAATGCGAAAGCGAGTCAAAATCTGGATTGCGAATATCAGCAGAGATATTAGGCGATATTCGCGGCAGCAAAAAATCAACACTTAAAAACAGATTGCGTTGCCTGTCCATCAAACTAATTTGAGCATCTGAATGACCGGTATCAATACGCACTTCCCACGCACCTGCGCGGCTATGAATAACCTCGCCAGCTGTCATTTCTTGGAATATTGGCAAGGGGCTAGCATTAGTACGGTAGCGGCTTCCATTCTGGGCAACCCGCTGAATGGTTTCTGCAGGCATACCATAACAGCGATAAGTGCGAGACAATATAGCGCCAAACTCTTCTGGCGTCAGGTCAAACAACCAATGCCCATGCACCGCTTCTTCTGCGCTGGAAAAACAAGGGGCGCCCGTTAGCGATTCTAGCGCCCCAGCATAACCCATATGATCGACATGATGATGGGTAATAAGAATAAACGCGACAGGCTGGCCCGAAAGTGGCCCCTCCAGCAACATCTGCCAATGCGCCGCGGTTACCTCATTATTCACCCCAGCATCAATAAGACACCAGCCATCTGGTGTATCCAGCATATATAAATTGATATGATTAAGCCGAAACGGCAAATCAAACCGCGCCCAATATAAATCATCTGCGAGCTGCGTTAATTTACCCGTTTCTGGGACAGGAATATCAAGCGGTATCATGCATCATGCCTTTTAACTCACCTCAACACCTCAAAACGCCAGATTTTTATGAAAGCGTGACCTTTAGCTCACCGATATTCTCAACCCCGCCTTCCAGCACGTCACCTGCAGTTACAGCGCCCACGCCAGCAGGGGTGCCCGTCATAATTAGGTCGCCTGCTTTTAGCGTTACGGACTGGCTACAAAAAGCAATGATATCACGCACATTCCAGATCATGTCGCTTAAATCTGCCTGCTGGCGCATTTCCCCATTTACCCGCAGCCAAATCTGGCCATTATCGAGTGTTTTCTGGCTGTCAGGCAGAGCTGATAAAGGCTGTAAACTCGTCATGGGAGCAGAATTATCAAACGCTTTTCCCCAGCACCAAGGACGGCCTTTTTCCCGATGCGCAATTTGTTGATCACGGCGCGTGAAATCAATGCCAACACCGGCACCCCATATGTGTTCCATCGCTTGTTCCGCAGGAATATTTGCGCCTTCCTTGCCTATCGCAATAACCATTTCAATTTCATGATGCAGATCATTAGTTATCGGTGGATAAGGGATAGTAGCACCATTTTCAGCAATAGCATCTGCTGGCTTAGTAAAGAAAAAAGGCGGCTCTTTTTCGCTAAAGCCCATCTCCTTGGCATGCTCACCATAATTCCGTCCAACACAAAAAATGCGCCGAACAGGAAACTGATCTCCAGAACCCGCAACAGGAACAGAAGCTTGAGGATGTGGTGCAATTACATAATTTGACATGATATACCCTTATCTTTTTTCTTCGACATAGTGAGAGTGACAGCCCAAAAACCTTTAAATATAAAGGCTAGGATTTGAGCTGGAAAATGAATAAAACCCCTCTTCTATGAACCATAAAAACAAGCTAGCCAACAACTAAATTTTTTACCCGAAAGCTGGTTAGCTGGTTTTAGAAGAAGCCTCGTTGATAGCTTGTTCTGAAATGCGGGCGGCTGATAACGCTACCAATAACCCAGCGGCGACAATCAGGCCCATACCTATAAATTCGCCTGTCCTGAAAATATTACCCCATAACAACCAACCAATGATACCAGCTGAAATAAGATAGCTATATTCAAAAATGCTCATATAACTGGTTTCCGCCATCTGATAGGCTTTTGTGATCATCAAAATACCTAATACAGACAAACCGGTCATCACCGCTACCCAGAAGCAAATTTCTGGGCCGGGCCAAACCAGCCCCCGCAATAAAAAGGCAGCCTTTCCAGCAGCTGAAACATCCCCTAAATCAAGCGCCAATGCCCATAAAAATCCGATAAGTCCGATCATCCCAAAATAGGCCATCGAGAGCGTATAGGGACTTTCCTGTGCACAATAGCGACGGGTCGTGAGGCTTGCGGCGGCATAAAAGGCGCCAGCCAGAACAGGCAGAAGTTGAATAAGACTGAACGCTTGCATGTCTGGGCGCAAAATTAGCCAAACCCCAAAACTGCCAAGCGCCACGGCAAGGCTCCGCCGCCAACCAGGTCTTATCTTGAAAATAATAACTGAAAATAAAAGCACAAAAACAGGCGAGGTAAATAAACCGGCACCTGCTAGGGCTACTGGCAGGAAAGAAAGCACCGAAAAAAACAGGGCCATAGATAGGGACAAAAATAGCGCACGCCACAAAACAGGCCCCCAGCGCATTGGCCTCAAGCTGAAGGAAATAAAGTTACGCAAAAACAGAAATACGGCAATGGACATCGCCGAACGCAGGAAATGATATTGCCCAAGCCCAATATCTTCAGAGACAAGCCTTACCAGATTATCGGACAATCCCATAATGGATATCCCGCCAGTTAGCAGGCATGCTGCCAGCAAGGGCAGCGGCATTTTATCAAAAAATACCCTAATAGAGGATAAAAAAGGCGTTACGTTCATGATTTCTGTTCTATACCCCAGTTAACCCAGACAGGGAAGAGGGATATGCCTAGCTACCGCCGCCAGCATAAGGAGCAGAAACCGCTGTAGTCATCCAAATAAACTGGCCTTGCTGCGCGCTTTCATCTTGGCTATCTGCCTTAACGTCCGTGTCAGGTGCAAGCGACGCTGGCAGGGGGCGCAAAGACCAAACATAACCATAAGCACCGCCATCAGTTGCGCGAATAGTGATAACAAAACGCGCTTCTGTGTCGCTAAGCTTGCGGTCATTTATCACATAGTCCTGCAAGCCAATAAGCGGCGCATAGGCCGGCAGATCAAAAAGCTGGGAAAAGCGGCTAATAGGCCCTGTCATCTTGCGGTTATCTGGATGGGCAAAGCGCCAGACTTGTTCAATACCAGCCCGTCTGTCTGTGCCAGCAGCTTGCAGGCCAAGCAGCTGGATTTCTACAACCTCTTCTGGTGAAAGCACGCTTGAAGGTTCAATAAAATCAGAAGAAGCAGGGGCGCTGTTGGCATATGCAGGCACAGCCTCCTGAACAGAAGCAAGCCCAAAGGCAATCATAGCACAAAATATATGCAGGCTTTTCATCATAAACTAGATACGCAACCGCCTAGGTTTTAGATGAATAAGGCCATTTAGATAAATAAAGTAGGCTTTGAAATAGCTAAATTTTATAGATGCTGGGCTAAAGCGCGCAAATCTGAAACAATATGATCTGGCGCATTCGGCAAGCGTTCGACTGGCATCTGGGCGCGATTAGCCCAAACGGTTTGAAACCCAAACTGCCCAGCAGCGCAAGCATCCCAGCCATTTGATGAAACAAACAAAATTTCCTCAGGCTTCGCCTGATAGCGGTCAAGCCCAAGCTGATAAACTTGTGGCGCAGGTTTAAAAATACCAACATCTTCAACCGATAACAGCGCATCTAACTTGTCCATCAGACCCGCAGCCCTAAAGGCAGTTTCCAGCATATCATGGTTACCATTTGATAAGACTGCCGCTGGCAAGCCTTTAGTCGCAACAGCATCTAGAGCCATTACCGCATCTTCATACGCAGCGAGCTCACGATAAAGCTTCAGCAATGCATCCCGCATTTCTGCATTAGACAAGGAGAGCGCCTCCATCGCATAATCCAGCGCATCTGACGTTATTTCCCAAAAGGGTTTGTAGCTGCCACTAAGGGAGCGCAGCCATGTATAATTCAACTGGCGGGTGCGCCAAATAGAAGCCAATTCTGGCCAGCAGCTTTGCAATTCTGGAAATTTGCCAGAACTGGCTAATTGTGCGGCCGCCGCATCTACATTTAACAAGGTGCCATAGGCATCAAAAAGAACAGCTTTAATCATTTATCTTCCTCAATTTAATGCCCGCGCGTCTGGTGACATACAGGCTTAGCAAAATAATGAGCATCGCCAGAAACGTCATGAGCGTAATCTGCTCATCCAAGAAAAAGAACCCTATCAGTACCGCAACAATCGGAATCAGATAGCCAACATTTGCCACAAATCCTGCACCTGCCCGCTCTATCAGAACATAACGTAGCGAAAATGCAAAGGCTGTGGATATAATGGCAAGCCATAATAACGCCCCCCACACTTCTAGCGACCAGCTTTGCGGGGTCGGCGCTTCCAGCCAAAAAGCAGCTGGTACAGCGATACATGAAGAGAGCGCTAGACTACTAGCTGCCAATTGGACAGGGGTTAAAAGCTTGACGCCCCGCACCATCAAATTTCCAGCCGCATAACAGCCAAAGGCAACGACCAAGGCGAATTGACCAAGTAGCGAGCCCGTGCCGAGCTTTTCAATCCCATCCTGCATTAACAGGATAATGCCAACTAACCCTAGCAGAACACCAACTAGCCTACCTTTTGTCATCAATTCATCGCGGGTAATAAAATGGGCACCAAGAACGGTTACAAGCGGACCCGCTCCGTTTAGAAGACCCGCAACCGCACTATCAACCGTTTGTTCAGCCCAAGAGATTAAAAAGAAAGGCAGAAGCGTGCCCACAAAACCAATAGCCAGCAGGCGGCGATAAGGCAGACGCGCATAATCTATTTTCAGCCCCCCTGAAAGCACGAGGAAAATAAATAAGACTATGAACCCGATTAGCGTGCGCACGGCAACAAGGCTAAATGGCCCGGTACTATCTACCGCTATTTTTATGGCGCCAAAGGCAGAACCCCAAATAACCGACAAAACAAGTAGAATCAGAAAATCCAGCGGCTTTGGACGGATAAAATCATGGCTCATAAATCAGCCTTTCAGGGGTGCTAAAATGCTGCAAAGCACTAAAGCGTTAAAGAAGAGTAGTGCTCGCCACTACCAATAATGCACCAAGCCAAGCGCCCCATGCAGGGCATCGCCCAGTTTTATACCAGATAAAAGGTAATATCATCACAGGGCTAGTAGCAGACAAAATAGTGACCTCTGCAACATTGCCTGTTTCTAGGGCTTTTAAAAGTAAAAATACACCAAAGCTAAGGCCAAAAAAACCATTAGCAAGAATCAATAAAGACAGCTTTATATCTGGCATCAAGGCATGCTCAGACTTACGCCTGTCAAATGGCCATGTTAGCCAGAATACCAGCCCCGCGATGGTAACCCGCACCAACCCAACAAACATCGGATCGCCGCCAGCAGACATCACTGGACGCAGTAACAAAACCCCAATAGCCTGACCAAAGGCAGCAAGACATCCCGCTGCTATCCCTATCCAAAGCGGCGGCGTTATGGCTTCCCAAATATGCAGAAGATCGCGTCTTTTGCCATAAATAATGGCAAAACAAATGCCGACAAATCCAACCAGAATGGCTAATATTTGAAGACCAGACAGAATTTCATCCAGAAACAACCAGCCTAAAATGGCGGCTATCGGTGCGTTAGCAGCGAATAAAATTGCGGTACGTCTGGGGCCCAAGCGGCGCATTGCCACAAATAAAAAATAATCCCCCAATACGACCCCGACAATGCTGGACAGGAACACCGGCAACCAGAAGGCGGGAGGCATCGCAAAATTGCCGCCTGTTAGCGCTGTCATAATGACCAGCAAAATAGCGGCGGCCAGCATGCGCAGACGATTAAAATGCAAGGAGCCAAAGCGCAAGGCTGCTTGATGGCTGAACAGGCTAGCCAAGGTCCAGCTGAGCGCAGCGCCTAAAGCAAAAAGATGTGCAAATGCCATTAATCGCCCGCTATCTTATCTAGGACTATCTGATCTAGCGCTTGGCAGAGATCGCGCCATAAATCACCTTGATGTTCTAGCCCAACAGACAGCCTTATATGGCTCTCGCTAATCGATAGGGCTGCACGTTCACTATCACTAAGGTTCGCGTGGGTGGTGCTGGCGGGGTGACAGGCTAGTGTTTTCGCATCCCCTAGATTATTGGAAATATCGATAAGCTTCAGACTATTTAGAACTGTGAAGGCCGCCTTCCTGCCGCCCCTTACTTTCATAGAGATAATCGAGCCAAAACCAGACATCTGGGCTATGGCCAGCGCATGTTGTGGATGGCTTTTATGCCCCGGATACTGCAAAGAATCTATAGCGCTATGATCTGCCAGCTTTTCAGCTAACTGCCCAGCAGTGACCGACATGGCGGTGACGCGCAAGCGTAAGGTTTCCAGCGATTTTACCAGCACCCAAGCATTGAATGCGCTCATTGAGGCGCCTGTTTGCCGATAAAAAGGCTGAAACACCTCTTCAATGAAGGTTTTATCTGCCAAGACGGCACCGCCTAATAGCCGGCCTTGCCCATCTAAATGTTTGGTAGTGGAATAGGTAACGATATCTGCGCCTAGTTCCAGAGGCGACTGATAAATGGGCGTCGCAAAAACATTATCGACAATCACCTTTGCCCCAGCTTTATGCGCCAACGCTGATACCGCCGCAATATCTACGAGTTGTAAAACTGGGTTAGAAGGGCTTTCCATAAATACAAGCTTTGCTGGCTTTGCTAATGCGGCTTGCCATGCCGTAATATCGGTGCCATCCACCAGCTCAGTCTGGATCCCCCAGCGCGGCAATATTTTCGTCAAAATAGCATGGCAGGCGCCAAATAATGCCTGACTGGCTACAACCCTGTCGCCAACCTCTAGCTGGCAAGCCATTGAGGCAAAAATAGCTGCCATACCAGTTGCGCAAACACGGCAAGCCTCTGCGCCCTCTATAGCGGCAAGCCTTTCTTCTGCCATTTGCAAAGTTGGATTGCCATAGCGCGAATAGATAAAATTATCTGCTTCTCCTTTAAACGCTGCGGCAGCTTGCTCGGCACTGTCATAAACATAGCCTGAGTTCAAAAACAACGCTTCTGAAGTTTCCCGATTTTCTGTTCGTGCAAGACCTGCTCTCACCTGTTTTGTATCGCTGTGCCAGTCCTTAGGAGATGTCATCTATTGTCTCTTTATTTTAAGTCAGTGAAAGCCATTGCACAGGTGATAAAAATTTACGCAAAGCATAAAAGGGAATAGGGGTACGCTAACAGCTTTTTTGGTATCTGGAAGTCAGCGAGGAAACCTTAGCTTCGCGGTGCATGTTTTGCAAGAATACGCTGTAACGTGCGCCTATGCATCTTCAACCGTCTGGCCGTTTCAGAAACATTGCGATCACATTGCTCAAATACACGTTGGATATGCTCCCATCTTACCCGGTCTGCACTCATCGGATCTTCAGGAGGTTGCGGCAGGTTTCCTTCTTGTTGAAGCAAGGCCTGTTCAATGGCATCCGGGTTTGCCGGTTTGGGTAAATAATCTAGTGCCCCCGCCTTTACTGCTGCCACGGCCGTAGCGATATTGCCAAAACCCGTTAGAATGACAATGCGGCAATCAGGGCGCAGGTTGCGTAAAGCGGTGACTATTTCCAGCCCATTTCCATCTTCCAGCTTTAAATCTAATACTGCAAAATCAGGCGATGTTATTTGAATTTGCTCTCGGGCTTCTTTGACACTCGCTGCTTGCATCACGGAAAAGCCACGCTGAGCCATGGCACGCGATAAGGTGCGGCGCAGCGCATTATCGTCATCCAAGATCAGAAGTTCTTTTGCCATGCTGTTATTTGCACCTAGTTTGGATGGGCCAAATTAAAAATATAAAAGATACGCTCAGAACAGCATCTCTTTATTTTAAATGGGGCATTATTCAAAAATTGCCAGACTATCGCAGGATGATTGCCCAGAAATGGTTTTATACCCGGAAATGATTTTATAAAATAGAGCCTTGGGACATATGTATGGAAATTTGTGCCCCGCCACCAGCAGGTGCATTCACAATTTCCACCTCACCCTCTAGCGCCTCAATAAGCGTTATCGCCAGAAACAAGCCAAGCCCCTTATGCCCTTCCCGCCCCTCACGGCTGCTATTCCAAGGCTGACCAACGCGCGACAACACAAGCGGGGTAAAACCCGGGCCATCATCACAAATCTCTATAACAATAGCTTTTTGTGACCAACTAGTTGTGAAGGTGATTTGTTTAACAGCAAAGTCATTGGCATTATCAAGCAGAATTTCTAGCGCGTATTTCAAATCCGGGATCGGCTTGGCCATCGGCTCTGGACTATCATCGAGCGGCCCCGCTTTAAAGCGCACGCGGCTACCAAGCTCAGCTAATTTAGGGTCTAGAAGCGCCTGTATCATCTGGCTTACCGGCAAGGCTACATCACGAGCGGGCTGGTCTGTTTGCGCATCCTTATCCAATTCACTAAGGATGGTACGGCAGCGCTCAACCTCATCATTCAACAGGCTAACATCCTGCAACACCTCATCATTACTATCAATTTTCCCTCGTAAAGAGGCTTTCATATCGTGACTAATAACAGCAATAGTGTTTAGCGGGGAGCCAAGCTTATGTGCGGCAGCCGCCGCCAAACTGCCCAATACGGTCGCGCGCCTATCGCGTTCTAGCAGCAACTGCATTGCGGCCAATGCTGCATTTGCCTGACGAGCTTTATCCGCCAGATACCAGACATAAAATCCTATAAAGACACAAGAGACGAGTAGGGCGGTAAACAGGCCACTTAAATATAAAGCAGGAAGCGCAAAATCAACTTCGGAAAAAGGTAGGGGAAGATAAAAATGCGTGACCATAATCGCGCAAAAACCCACCAGCAGGACCAAATAAACCGTTGCCCTAAAATCTAGCAAGGCAGCAGAAACGACAACAGGGGCTAGCAATAACATCGCGAAAGGATTAGCCATCCCGCCGGTTAGATATAACAGCCCCGACAGCTGCAATACATCAAAAGAAAGCGCTATTAGTAATTCTGGCCGGCTTGTCACGGTTTGATAGCGGCTACGCCAGTTCTGCCACAAATTTACCGCTGCCCCTACAGCGACCAAGCCAAAAGCACTGGTAAACGCCCCTTCATAGCCAAAACCAAACGCGACAATGACCAGCGCAATCGTTTGCCCTGCAAGCGCCAGCCAGCGAATCGCAATGACCGCTTTTGTGTCAATCACGGAATGCTGATTTATCGAAGAACTTTGGGTTTGCCGCTGCGAGATGGCGGTGCGGAATTTAGCGCCTAACCCGGTCATCAGATATCCAAATTAGAGACTTTCAGCGCATTTTCCTGAATGAAATTACGCCGCTCTTCAACTGCTTCACCCATCAAGGTAGAAAAGGCCATATTCGCCTCTTCTTCCTCGTTCACACAGACCTGCAAAAAGGTGCGTTGATCTGGGTCTAGGGTGGTTTCCCAAAGTTGATCTGGGTTCATTTCACCCAAGCCCTTATAACGCGCTATTTGCGCGCCTTTTTTGCCAAGCGCAATTATTTGTGACGCCAGCTCAGACGGGCCTTTAATTTCAAACTCAGCATTTGGGGTGACAAAGACGGCCCCTTTGGCAAAAATCTTTTGCAACAGCGCAGCTGCACTGTCTAGCTGCCGCGCTTCACTGGTCATGATGAATTTACGGTTTAAGTAATGCGTTTCTGTAATACCGCGAAGGGTGCGAGATATAACGATATGTGCGCCATCTGCTCCTGTTTCAGCCGCCGCCTGCCAGCCACGCTCTAGCGGGTCAGATATCTGATCTAGACGCTTGGCAAGATAGCCAGCAGCATCTTGATTGCCTAGCATTTCCATATTAACGATACCGGCAATAGCCGCCTGTTCTATAACCTCACGATTGCTGATTTGAACCGTTAGCTGATCAATCGTGCGGCTTAGCTGAATACAGGTTTCGATTATATCACGAAGTTCTACGCCGGCAATTTGCAACCCATCTTCATTCCTCAAAACAGCATCTTTCAGCCCTGCAGTAACCAGATAATCATCTAATGCGGCCTGATCTTTCAAATATACTTCAGAGCTACCCCGTTTGGCACGGAACAGAGGCGGCTGGGCAATATACAGATAACCACGTTCAATAAGCGGGCGCATATGCCGGAAGAAAAATGTTAGAAGCAGGGTTCTGATATGCGAGCCATCCACATCCGCATCTGTCATTATCACGACTTTATGATAGCGAATTTTTTTCTCGTCCATCCCGTTTTCAACATCATTGCCGACACCCGCACCAATAGCAGTTATGAGCGTACCAATTTCAGCAGAAGATAACATTTTATCCAAACGCGCACGCTCCACATTCAGGATTTTACCCCGCAGAGGCAAAATAGCCTGATTGGCTCTATCGCGCCCTTGCTTGGCAGACCCGCCAGCAGAATCACCCTCCACCAGAAATAGTTCTGACTTGGCCGGATCACGTTCCTGACAATCTGCTAGCTTACCGGGCAGACTGGCAACATCCAAAACTCCTTTGCGGCGAGTAAGCTCACGCGCCTTTCGCGCTGCTTCTCTTGCGGCAGCAGCCTCATAGGCTTTGGAGACAATTTTACGCGCTTCAGCAGGGTGCTCCTCAAACCATTGCCCCAGCGCATCACTGACAGCCTGCTCAACAATTGGCCGCACTTCAGAGGAAACCAGCTTATCTTTTGTTTGTGATGAGAATTTTGGGTCTGGCACTTTTACGGACACAATAGCGGTTAGGCCTTCACGCGAATCATCCCCTGTCAGGGCAACTTTTTCCTTCTTCGCAATTCCTGAATCTTGGGCATAATTATTGATAATACGCGTAAGCGCACCTCTAAACCCTGCTAAATGCGTACCCCCATCGCGTTGCGGAATATTATTGGTAAAACAGAGTGTTGATTCATGAAAACTATCGGTCCAAGCAAGGGCGAGTTCAACCCCAACTTCTTCTTTTTCCTGATCTGCATAAATGGTCGGATGTAGCGCATTGCGTGCTTTATTTAAATAATCAACAAAGGCTATTAAGCCGCCATCATAATAAAATTCAGTGACTTTCTGTTCTGCCTTGCGGTCATCGGTTAGGCGGATGCGCACCCCTGAGTTTAAAAAGGCAAGCTCACGCAGCCGGTTTTCCAGCGTTGTGAAATCAAATTCAACATTTGAAAAAGTCTCGGTTGAAGGCTTGAAGGTGATCTCTGTTCCTGACTGGCCTTCTGCAGCGCCGATAATTTCCAGCGGCGCGGTTGCCTCCCCATGCTCAAAACGCATTTCATGCTTGCTGTCATCGCGCCAAATCCGCAACTCTAGCCACTCTGATAGCGCGTTTACCACCGACACCCCCACCCCATGAAGGCCGCCAGAAACCTTGTAGGAGTTATTATCAAACTTACCCCCTGCATGTAGCTGCGTCATAATCACCTCCGCAGCCGATACCCCTTCTTCGGTATGTATCTGGGTTGGGATACCGCGCCCATTATCAGATACCGAAACCGAGCCATCGCCATTTAGGGTCACTTTGGCAATGTCACAATGCCCAGCAAGCGCTTCATCAATAGCGTTATCAACCACCTCATAGACCATATGGTGCAAGCCAGAGCCATCATCTGTGTCCCCGATATACATGCCAGGGCGCTTACGTACAGCATCTAGACCCCGCAACACCTTGATGGAATCAGCGCCGTATTCTTCGTTTCCTGTCGCATCACCTGACATTATTTTTTGCTCCCCAATAGGCCGCGCTAATTGCGCAACTGGCCATTTTCAATCCAAAAATGAGCGGCATTGCCTTTGATATACTCAAAGGCTGTTGCATCTGCTCCACTATACCATGTTTGCGCTGCCATCTGCTGACATAAACCAAAAAGTTCTTCACGGCGTCCCTCATCTAAATGTGCAACCACATCATCTAGCAATAAAATAGGGGGTTTGCCTAACCGTGTATGCTGTAATTTGGCATGCGCCAGAACCATTGAAATAAGTAAGGCCTTCTGCTCGCCTGTAGAAGCTAGATGCGCTGACCGCCCTTTGTAGGTAAGCGTGAAATCTGCATCATGCGCTCCTGGCATAGCGCTGTCACCCCTGCCTCTATTTTGCCGCGCTTGTGATAAAATCTGGTCTTCAATATCAATTGCGGGTGTTCCAGCCTCTAGCCCGTCTGCAACTTGGCCTGTCATACACCCGGAAATGGCTGGAAATTGACTATCCTGACTTTGAGAAATCTGACAAATATCTGCTAGCATCTGCGCTCTGGTTGCCATTAATGCGACACCTGTTTCTGCCAGTAACTGTTCAACAGCCTGCAACCAGCTTTCATCTGCTATCTGTTCTTGTAGCATATGATTGCGCTCACGCCACGCCTTTTCATAGCGCAGCAGACGGCCATTATGGGCAGGATCGAATGTCATTGCCAGCCTATCCAGAAACCGTCGCCGCTGTGAAGGTGACGCTAAAAACAACCCATCCATTTGCGGCGTCAACCAAGACACGCTCACACAATCCAGTAAATCACCTTGCGTTGCCGGCGCATGATTAATGCGAATACTGCGCCCTTTCTCATTTGCATCCGCTAGACCTGTACCAATTACTGCCGGGCCTTCATGACCGTTCAGTTCAGCAAAAATGGCCCAGCTAGCAGGACGCTCAGATGTCTGGCTATGATAGCCAAGCTCATCACGCGGGGCACGCCGCAAACCGCGCCCGGGCGCAAGCAAGGAAAGGGCTTCTAAAAGATTGGTTTTCCCAGCCCCATTTGTCCCTGTCAGCAACACAGCCTTTGCATCTGTATTAAGCTGTAGGGTGGCATAATTGCGAAAACCAGTTAACCGCAAGCTTTGAATACGCACTATTTCCAGTTGCGCTATTTCCGGCTGTTTGCTTGCACCTTTTGATGCAGGATAGCTAACAACATTGCTTGCCACATCACCTGATCGCAAATTTTGGTTATCAAGAGCTTCCAGTTTCACTTACCTATCCCTGTATCAGGGGTTTTATATGGAATTACATAATTGCCATATTCAATTTAGGTTACGACCAAGATTTCAGTTTGCCCAATTTCAGTTTGCCCAGTTTCAATTTACACAATTTCAGTTTGGCATCATTCCAGACCTAATCCCGGACTATCAAACACGCCCCGAAATATCATACACGCATAGGCATGAGCACGAAAAGATTCTGGTCATCTTCAGGCGTTGAAATTAAGCTTGGCGAGCCGGGGTCAGACAAGGCAAGCTGCATCACATCCCCTTCAACCTGTTGGGCAATTTCCAACAGATAACGCGCATTAAACCCGATATCCAAATCTTCGCCTGTATAGCTGACCTCAATTTCCTCCACCGCAGAAGACGCTTCAGGCGTACTTGCAGACAAGGTTAGTAAATTGTTGGTAAGGCTGAGTTTCACCGCGCGAGATTTTTCTGATGAAATGGTAGAGACACGGTCAACAGCAGCCGAAAATAGACCCGTATCAACACTCAAAATCTTATCATTCCCTTTGGGGATCACGCGGGTATAGTCAGGAAAAGAGCCATCAATGAGCTTTGAGGTTAGGCGTACGTGACCAAAAGCAAATTCAGCTCTGGTTTCAGATAAATTAACCGACACCTCACCATCTTCATCATCTAACAATTTGCGAAGCTCACCAACTGCCTTGCGCGGCAGAATAATCTCTGGCATGGCCTCTGCACCTTGCGGCATATCCATCTGGGCTAAGGCAAGGCGATGACCATCTGTTGCCACTGCTGCCAAGGCGCCACTATCGCTTTTGTGGAAGAAAATACCGTTTAGGTAATAGCGGGTTTCTTCGTTTGAGATAGCAAAGCGAGTAGTATCTATCTGATGGCGCATATCAGCAGTTGTTAGGCTGAAATGAACTGGCAAATCACTAATATTGAAAGCTGGAAAATCTTCAACCGGCAGGGTCGGCAACGTAAAGGCTGAACGCCCGGCCTTTATAGAGGCATTACCATCTGCCACACTGACCTCTACCTCCGCGCCATCAGGCAGTTTGCGCACAATGTCATAAAACAGATGCGCTGGCACTGTACAAGCGCCTTCCTGCTGAACAGAACAGCTGATTTGCTCTGCAATATCCATTTCCATATCTGTAGCGGTTAACGATAACTGCCCCGCCTCAGCACGCATAACGATATTGGCCAGAATTGGAATAGTGTTTCGCCTCTCAACAACAGAACTGACATGCCCGAGAGGACGCAGTAAACTCAATCTGTCTATGGCAAATTTCATCCGTGCATTTCCCTTAATTTGGAAGTGGTTTATCAATTAATCTATTCTACACACAAAATATAGCAGTACAAACAAAATTACGCACCAGATATATGGTAATTTACCTGTGTTTCACACATCGTTTTTAAAGATTTTGTTTGAATGGGCAGTTTATTAGGCTATGACCCTGTTGAACAACACCCCAAGAGCAGTGCTTTTAGTCTGCTAGAACTGATTTTAACAAGCTTACATCATCTGCTAGCCCTGCATCAGCCTCCATCAATTCCTCAATTTTACGAACCGCATGCATAATAGTGGTATGGTCACGATTGCCAAACTGGCGGCCAATTTCAGGATAAGATAAAGAGGTCAGGTTTTTAGCTAGGAACATGGCAATCTGGCGGGGACGAGCAATCTGGCGCGCGCGGCGCGCCGAGAACATATCCGCAACCCTGATATTGAAATGCGCCGCTACCTGCTTTTGAATATCATCAATGCTGATTTTGCGATTGCTAGAGCGCAGCAGGTCGCTTAACACTTCTTTGGTGGTCTCTACCGTTACCGCATGCCCTATCAAGGTTGCATAAGCGGTAATCCGGTTAAAAGCACCTTCAACTTCCCGAATATTAGAGGTGATTTTCCGCGCGAGAAAATCCAGCACCTTATCTGGAACATCTACACCCAATTTCTCACGGCGTGCCTGCAAGATACCAAGGCGCAATTCATAATCAGAGGGGTGAATATCTGCTACCATGCCCCAGCCAAGGCGCGAGCGTAAACGCTCTTCCATGCCAGACAAATCTGTTGGTGATTTATCTGCAGAGAGCACAACCTGACGCCCATCTTCAACCAGCGCATTAAAGGTGTGGAAAAACTCTTCTTGGGTAGAATCCTTCCCAGAAATAAACTGAACATCATCAACCATCAACACATCTACCGAGCGGAACTGCTCTTTGAAAGACATCATATCCCGATAGCGCAAGGCGCGAATAAAGCGATACATGAACTTTTCAGCAGATAAATACATCACTTTGCGATGCGGCTGGCGAAAATGGATTTCCCATGCGATGGCATGCATCAGATGCGTTTTGCCTAGCCCCACCCCGCCATATAAAAATAGCGGGTTATAGGTAGCTTCTGGACTTTCAGCCACACGTTTGGCGATAGCAAAAGCCAGTTGGTTTGGCGCACCAACAACAAAATTTTCAAACGTAAAGCGGGTATCTAGCCCTTCGATTCCCGGATGGGCACGTGCCTCTGTTTCTTGCATCTGAGATAAGCGCGGTGGGTAGGGCGCATGAGACGATGCCCCGCCCGAACCAACTTTACTCGGGCCATCTTTACTCAGACCATCTCTGGCAAAAGCAGGCCCAGCATCATGGCTAGAACCAGCAGCGGAAGGTGCCTCTATCTCGCTTGCCAAAACAACCCGCACATTTGGACGCGCAGATGTTTCAGTTGCAGCCAGCAGACGAATTTTGTCCAGATAATTGGCCAAAACCCGGTCCCGCAGAAAGCTGGTTGACGCTTTAAGAATTAAATTCTCGCTGGTGAATTCCTTAACTAAAAGTGGTTTAATCCATGCCCGCCATTTTGCGTCTCCGAGCTCTGTTTTAAGCCGGTGCGATACCCGCTGCCAGAGCAGATTTTGCTCGGCAAGATGGGGGGTGCCTGCGCTTTCATTGCTTTCATTCTGAGGCTGGCCAATTACTGAAAAATCCTGACGACTAAGCGATTTATGGCTACCGCTCTGGTCAGGAATGTCTTTGTTAGTTGGCGCCATAGATAGATACTCTTTGCTGCGCTGGGCCATAATCTGGCTATAGCGTATGGTTTATTTTTATAAGCTTTGTGCGAGAACCTTTTGATGGCCATTTTACGGTGAAAATAAATGACGCAGTCCCAGAGAGCCCTAACCCTGAAAGTAAACAGAAACGCCCCCTTCTTTCAAGTCACGAAACCGCAATTTTGGTAAAATAAATTTGGTTTTTTAGCCCTTTTTTTGCTTGACAGTTTGCAACCCTAAAAACCGCTAAAAACAGCACTGAAAAATATTTCCCTTTAAAGAAGAGGGGCTTAAGAAATCCGAATCAAAGTGATTTGATAACTATGGTAGCTAACTTCATAAAAGAAAGAAGTACGCGCCTAGCCCTTGCTGACCCTTGTATAAGAGCCCTCAGCCAGTTCCGTGAGCGCCCTCAACTGGGCATTAAAAAAGGGCCCGGCTGAAAAACCGTGCCCTTTATAAAGGATTAATTTTTTAACGTATCTTTTAGGCGCTAACGGCCTTTACACGGGCTGCCAAACGGCTGACCTTGCGAGAGGCTGTGTTTTTATGCAGAACCCCTTTAGTAACGCCGCGCATGATTTCAGGCTGAGCTTCTTTAAGCGCTGTTTGCGCTGCAGCCTGATCACCGGAACTGATAGCGGTTTCGACTTTCTTGATGAAAGTTCTAATCCGGCTAATCCGGCTTTTGTTAATCTCAGCGCGATTCGCGTTACGGATGATGCGCTTTTTTGCAGATTTATGATTAGCCATAAAGCTGTACCTCAAAATAAATGTTCGAATGTCGGCGCAAGATACGCCCAAACCCGTTGCTAGGTCAAGACTTTTATATGATATAGCCCGTTTGCGGCTTATCCTGTTGCAATGTAAACCTGCGAATCACCTGAATTCAGCGCGCGCATCCGTCAAAAGACCCATTATCTCTGGCAATTCGGGCAGTAGAAACCAGACCGCCCACCCTGTTTTATTACCTTTATCGGCGCACTGCAACGCGTGCAGGCCTCGCCGCCGCGGCCATAAACCTGTAAATGTTGCACAAAATACCCTATCTCGCCGCCAGGTTGGACATGATCGCGCAAGCTTGTCCCGCCTTGTTCTATCGCCGCGTTCAATACATTGCGAATCGCAGGAACGAGGCGCTGGGCACGCTTGCCAACCACATTACCAGCTTGTCGGCGTGGGGAAATTCTGGCCTCAAACAACGCTTCGCTTACATAAATATTGCCCAGACCAGCTATTAGTCTTTGATCTAGAAGCGCTGTCTTAATAGGCTGTTTTCGTCCTGCAAACACCGCATCTAGATACTGTTCTGAGAACGCATTTGATAAGGGTTCTACCCCCATTGCGGCCAGCAATGGATGTGCAGCCTCATTTCCGCTCTGCAACAGGTCAAGATGGCCAAAACGGCGCGGGTCTGAAAAAACAAACCAGCTGTTATTTGCCAGCTCCACAGAAAAATGGTCATGTTTGCCAAAGCTTTCAGGACGGCTATCATAAATACGGATAGCACCAGACATTCCAAGATGAATAAGTAAGGTCTGCTGTCCAGACAAAGGCAGCAGAATATATTTGCCCCGCCGCCATGGCATACCACAAATCTGGCCGGTCAAGATTTCTGCAAGCCCTTGTGGCAATGGCCAGCGCAGATCGCTGCGCATTAGCCTGACAGAGCGGATCTGCTGGCCAGTCACAACCGGCGCTAGGGCTGTGCGGACTGTTTCAACCTCGGGTAACTCAGGCACTCTTCAATTTCCCTTGCAACTTCTTTATAGTCATGGTGTATCAGGGATCTGCTGATTTTTCCAACTGTGTTAAAACCCGCTTTGATTCAGGCTATTTCACCCATTTAAACGTATATAAAAGACAAGATAAAAGGTGAGGGGTATCTAAGGTGGCAACAAAAACCCAGAAAGATGTAATAGATTTTGGCTTCTCAGAAGTCCCGCGTGCGCAAAAGCAAGAACGGGTGGCCGAAATATTCTCATCTGTTGCCCCTTCTTATGACCTTATGAATGACCTGATGAGCGCAGGTGTTCACCGGCTCTGGAAAGATGCATTGATGGATTGGATGGCACCGCGGCCTACCCAGAGCTTGGTTGATTTAGCTGGGGGTACGGGCGATATTGCGCTGCGGTTTCTAAAACGTGGCGGCGGGTCTGCACATATTGTCGATATCAATCCAGAAATGTTAGCAGCAGGGAAAAAACGGCGCGACCTACGCGGCTTCGCCCCGCAATTAAACTGGACAACTGCGAGTGCCGAAGCGCTGCCTATTGCCGATAATTCAGCTGACCGCGTGACCATAGCCTTTGGCTTGCGCAATGTAACCAACCGCGAAGCGGCGCTTGCAGAAGCTTATCGTATTTTAAAGCCGGGGGGGCGTTTTTGCTGTCTTGAGTTCTCGCATGTCGATAATCCAGCTTTGTCTAAACTCTATGATTTCTGGTCCTTTCAAGCCCTGCCGCGCTTAGGGCGCTATATCGCTCGTGATGAAGCGGCCTACCGGTATCTTGCCGAATCAATTCGAATGTTCCCGCGCCCAGAAGCCTTGGCTGCCGCTTTTGGAGAAGCAGGGTTTGGACAGGTACGAATACGCAGCCTATCTAGCGGGATTGCCGCCATTCATTCTGGCTGGAAGCTGGATTAATGGATATTTTTCTGATTCTTTGGCGATTGCCGCGCACAGGCTTTATTTTAGGGCGGGCTGGTGTTTTGGGGCATCTCGCTAAAATTGATATGCTACCAGACTGGTTTTGCCGTCTTCTGTTAGTGCTGAATTTTCTTATCGCCGGGCGGAAATCGCGTAAGGATGCTGGGCAGGCCTTGTGTGAAGCACTGCAGGCATTGGGGCCGGGCTTTATTAAATTTGGGCAAGCGCTGGCAACCAGAGCAGATTTAATTGGCCCAGAGCTAGCCGGTGGGTTGGTACAATTACAAGACAGGCTGCCCCCATTTTCAGGCAAAAGAGCTATCAAAATTATCGAAGATTCCTCGCAAAGGCCGCTTTCTGAGCTGTTCACCTCTTTTGATGAAGAGGCAATTGCCGCCGCCTCTATTGCACAAGTACACAAAGCCCGCCTAGCTGATGGGCGCGTTGTGGCGGTAAAAATATTACGCCCCGGCATTGCCAAACTTATGCGCCGCGATGTGCGGTTTTTCCGCGCCATGGCCAGATTAGCCGAAGCTGTTGCCCCGGGCTTGCGCCGCTTAAAGCTGGTTACAGCTGTTCAACAATTTGAGCAAATTTCCGATATCGAGCTTGATTTACGAATGGAAGCAGCGGCAGGAACGCGTCTGCAAGAAAATATGGCCAATGATAAAGGCATTCGTATTCCTCATATCGACCTTGAGCGCACGAATAGCCATATGCTGGTGATTGAATGGATTGAGGGAATTCGCATTGATGATGTAAAGGCCTTGCAAGCAGCAGGGCATGATATCGCCAAAATAACCGAAGCCGCGGCAACCAGCTTTTTCAATCAAGTTTTTCGGGATGGCTACTTTCATGCCGATATGCATCCCGGCAATATTTTTGTCACCGCAGATGGGCTGCTCGTTCCGATAGATTTTGGCATTATGGGACAGCTAGATTTTGCCGACAGATTGTTTTTGGCACGGTTACTAGATGCTATCCTGAAACGTAATTATGATGAGGTGGCACGTCTGCATTATGATGCTGGCATGCTAGATGATAGCGTATCCTTAGCTGCTTTTTCGCAAAGTCTTAGGGCGGTTGCCGATCCGGTGCTTGGCAAGGCACTTGGCGACATCTCGCTTGGCCTTGTGCTTGGCCAGATATTACAAATCTCTGCACGGTTCGACATTTCGGTTCAGCCGCAATTTAACCTCCTGCAAAAGACCATGATGATGGCAGAAGGCGTGGCTAGAAGCCTAAACCCTAGCGCCGATATGTGGGCGTTTGCGCGGCCGCTTGCCAGTGACTGGATTAGCTCAGAAGATAATATTCGTGCACAAATAGACCGAGTGCTATCAGATTTTCGCCAGCTTTACCTGAAACTGCCACAGATTCTAGAAAAGCTGGATACAGCACCGCCGCCGCCGCCGCCAGCCTCGAGATGGCCCTATCTTATTGCCGCTATTTCTGTTTTGATTGCCCTTTACAGCACGCTCCCTGTTCACTAGAATGTGAAAAATTCACAATTTTGTGAAATCTTGACCTCTACAGAGGCGATTGAGAACCGATGAGCGATTTCAAAACTATTTTGGATGCCGCAATCCAGCAGCTTGGCGGTAATGAAACCGTCCAAAAACTATTAGGCGTGGGCGCAAGTGCACTTTCCAATTATCGCCAGCGTGGCCAGCTACCTGCGGCAAAACAAGCCATATTAGAAGCTGAACTTGCCCAGCAAGGCTGGTATTTAGATTTAGAAGGCTTGCAATTTACCCCGTTAAATTCTGGCCAGCAAAGGCGCGTTCTGTTGTTGATAACAGGCGGCATCGCAGCCTATAAGGCGCTAGAGCTGGCACGCCGATTGATGGATAAGGGCTATCAGATACGCGGCGTAATGACCAAATCAGCAATGGAATTTATTACCCCGCTTAGCCTGTCAGCCCTAACCGGAGAGAAAGTTTTTACAGAGCTATTTTCGCTGACCGACGAAGCAGAGATGGGACATATAAGGCTTGCACGCGATGCGGACATTGTGCTGGTCGCCCCCGCTACTGCTAATTTTCTGGCTAAAATGGCACATGGCCTAGCAGATGACTTGGCGAGCACAATCTGTCTTGCAACAGATTGCCCCGTGATGATTGCACCGGCAATGAACCCGAATATGTGGGCGCATCCTGCAACACAAGCTAATCTAGCAACCTTAAAACAAAGAGGGGTCGCGCTGATAGCCCCCGAAGATGGCGATACAGCTTGCGGAGAGATAGGCACCGGCAGGCTAGCCGAACCAGCGGTGATTATCGCGGCTATTGACAGGCTACTGGCCCCGCAACAAGCCCCGCCCCTGCTATCTGAGGCGCCAGTCAAAGGCTTAATTGGGCGGCATATCCTGGTCACTTCTGGGCCTACTTATGAGCCCATTGACCCGGTGCGTTATATCGCTAATCACTCTTCTGGTAAGCAGGGGCATGCGCTAGCAGAAGCGTGTGCAAAAGCAGGAGCAAAAGTCACCCTTGTAAGCGGGCCTGTACATATACCCGATCCAGAAGGGCCAGACACAGAAGGGGTGAAGACTATCCATGTGACGACCGCGCAAGAGATGTATGATGCCTGTATCACTGCCCTGCCAGCAGATTGCGCAATTTGCGCCGCCGCCGTAGCTGACTGGCAGGTGGTTAATCATGGCACGCAGAAAATGAAAAAGACAAAAACAGGCATACCAAAATTAGAACTAGCCGAAAACCCAGATATCCTAGCCAGCCTGAGCCAGCACGCGGCGCGGCCAGATTTAGTCATTGGCTTTGCGGCAGAAACAGAAAATTTACACCTGAATGCCCAAGCGAAACGACAGCGTAAAAAATGCGATTGGATTATAGCTAACGCTGTAGGCGGCAGTGGCGAAGACGCCGTATTTGGTCAGGATAATAATCGTGTTACCTTGATAGATGCGCACGGCCATGAAGATTGGCAGCAAACAAGTAAAGCAAAAATAGCCGCAAAATTAGTGGCCAGAATAGAGAGGTGGTTTAATGAGGATTAAAGTAAGTTTTCAGAAATTGCCACATGCACAGGGCCTGTCCCTGCCAGCCTATGAAAGCGCTGGCGCCGCAGGTGCAGATATTCGTGCAGCCCTGCCAGATGGCCCCCTTACGCTTGCCCCAATGGCGCGCACGGCCATCCCTACCGGCCTTTGCATGTCCCTTCCTGATGGCTATGAAGCGCAGATCAGGCCCCGTTCTGGACTGGCGCTAAAACAGGGATTAAGCCTTGTGAATACGCCCGGCACAATAGATTCTGACTATCGCGGCGAGATAAAGGTTATTGCGGTGAATTTAGGCGATACGGAGATAGAGATTACGCATGGCATGCGTGTTGCGCAAATGGTTATTGCGCCGGTCATTCAAGCAGAGTTTTATGAGACCGAAATATTGGATGACACCGAAAGAGGAAGCGCAGGGTTTGGCTCAACGGGCACCGAAAGCTAAAGAAATATTAGGCAAATATTGGGGATATATTAGGCACATATTATGCTGTTAAGTGATGCAGAAATCGAACGCTATGCCCGTCAGCTAGTGATGCCAGAACTGGGCGAGGCAGGGCAGGCCAAATTACGGGCTGCACGAATATTGGTTTTGGGGGCAGGCGGGCTAGGCGCCCCTGTACTGGCTGGACTTGCTGGTGCTGGGGTTGGCCAGCTTACGATAATAGATGATGATGTTGTCGATATCACCAATTTAAACCGGCAATTCATCCACCAAACAAGCGATCTAAGCGCGACAAAAACCAAAAGCGCCGATGATTTTATTCGCCAGTTAAATCCCAATATTTCTGTAACCTGCCAGCAGGTGCGTTTTGATGCACAGAATGCGCACAAGCTAGCAACTGGCCATGATCTGGTGATAGATTGCACCGATAATCCTGAAACACGCTATCTGGCCAACGCTGTTTGCCAGCAATTAGGCACGCCGCTGATTTTTGGGGGGGCGGTGCGCAGTGATGGGCAGATAACCAGTTTTGTGCCAAACGATGCAAACAGCCCGTGCCTGCGCTGTATCTTCCCGCACACTGACCTTGATTATGACCAAGCCCCGAATTGTGCCAATGCCGGCATATTAGGCAGCACAACCATGGTTATTGGCGGTCTGCAAACAGCAGAAGCGTTGAAAATTATCGCTGGGTTTGGCACCCCCCTAATCGGCAGGCTCCTATTATATGACGGGTTGGCTAACAGCTTCACTGAAATCGAAGTAGCACCGAACCCTGCCTGTCCAGTATGCGGGAATAAATAAAAGGCTTTCACGCATAAAAAAGGGCGCTAAAGCATAGCTGCAAGCACCCTGTCTGGCGGCGTATGACCATCTAAAAAGGTCTGAATATTAATAATGACTTTATCGCCCATCGCATGTCGGCCCTCAATAGTAGCAGACCCAATATGCGGCAGCATCACAACATTATTTAACGCCCGCAAGCTCTCTGGAATAGAAGGCTCATCTGCATAAACATCCAGACCCGCCCCAGCAATAGCGCCTGCTTCTAGCGCCTGTGCCAATGCGATTTCATCAACAATTTCGCCTCTAGCGGTATTTACTAAATAGGCGTGTTCTGGCATCAGCGCAAGACGCTCTGCGCTAACCAGGCCTTTTGTTGCATCTGTAAAGGGACAATTGACAGAGACAATATCCATACGCCGCAGCATCTCGTCCAAATCATCCCAATAGGTAGCTTCTAATTCTGCCTCAATAGCAGGATGCACCGCATTGCGATTATGATAATGCACAGACATACCAAAACCACGCGCCCGCCGCGCAATCGCCTGTCCGATTTGCCCCATACCGATAATGCCAAGTCGCTTGCCGTTAATTCGGTGGCCAAGCATGCCGGTAGGTGACCAGCCTGTCCAATTGCCTGAACGCGCTCGCCCATCGCCTTCAACCAAGCGTCGCGGCACGGACAAGATCAACGCCATAGCAACATCTGCTGTATCTTCGCTTAACACACCCGGCGTATTGGTAACGGTAATGCCTTTTTCCTTTGCCGCAGCCAAATCAATATGATCAACCCCCGTGCCAAAAGAAGCAATAAGCTTTAACCGCTCTCCAGCTTGAGAAATGATATCTGCGGTCAGCTTGTCGGTAACCGTTGGCACCAGCACATCTGCTTCTTGCATAGCCGCAATAAGCGCATCTGGGCTGAGCGGGGTATCAAGCGCGCTAAGGTCGGCGTCAAACAGCTCACGCATACGCGTTTCGGTTACGTCGGGCAGTTTCCGGGTTAAAACAACTTTCGGCTTCATCAACAGCGTTCCCTTGTAAAAAAGCGCATATCCGTCAATAATATAAACTGATCACTATCATTTGCGAGTTTTCTTGTAACCGAAGTTACGCTATCAAGTATAGAGGTCTCTCCAGATAGATCGAACAAAAAATGAGACGCCTGCCATGCAGGTAAATTTTGAGTATAGCGTAAAAGGGCTTATCCAGATTATGGGATATTCACTAAAGAAGAATCAACCTGCCACTTTTCCCTCATCTTGCCAAAAAAAAGCACGCTTTAACTTTGGCTTAAGCGCCCTAATACTGGCCAGCGCACTGGCTATTTTTACTTGCCTGCCTGCGCTAGCGGCAGATAAAGGGGATAAAAATTCGCTTCGTGAGCGCACCGTAATTCGCGGGTCTGGATATCCGGTGCCGCGTTTTGTAACCTTGAAAAAAGATTTAGCCTATATGCGGGTAGGGCCGGGGCGGGAATATCCGTTAGATTGGGTGTATGTACGCCAAAATTTACCTTTGAAGGTAATTTCCGAGTTTGATGTCTGGCGAAAAGTTGTGGATCATGAAGGCACGACCGGATGGCTGCATAGCTCGCTTTTGTCGCTGGAACGTTATGGTCTGGTAACAAAGGCGGAAATCAAATTACATGCTAGCGCGGAAGAAAGCTCGGATGTGGTCGCTATCGCTGGGCGCAACGTATTATTAGAGGTTCAATATTGCGATGGCCAATGGTGCCGACTAGCAGGAAAAGAAGTGCGCGGCTGGACAGAACGCCAGAATTTTTGGGGCGTATTAGACAATGAGAATATAGAGTAATAAAATTTTTAGGCTTCCTGTTTGGTATTTACAGCGTTCTGAGCTAAAACGGGGAATAAAAGAACTGTTATCACTGATAAATAAGGTAGGGCTATGGCACTCACCCATCAAAATAAATTTTCCTATGATGAATTGATTTCCTGTGCAAAAGGGGCGCTTTTTGGCCCCGGCAATCCGCAATTGCCCCTCCCGCCAATGCTGATGACAGACAGAATTACCACTATCACCGAAGATGGCGGTGCTTATGATAAAGGCTATATCGAGGCTGAGCTGGATATTCATCCAGATTTATGGTTCTTCCCTTGTCATTTTGAAGGCGACCCCGTAATGCCGGGCTGTCTTGGCATGGATGGGCTATGGCAATTAGTGGGCTTTCATCTGGGCTGGCTTGGTGGTCTGGGACGCGGGCGTGCCCTTTCTGTTGGTGAGGTTAAATTTACCGGCCAAATTCTGCCAACGGCTAAGCTGGTAACCTTTCAGCTAGATATCAAGCGTGTTTTGATGCGCCGGCTGGTGATGGGTATTGCAGATGGCCGCGTGTTATGTGACGGCGAAACAGTATTTGAAGCCGCAGATATTCGTGTTGGGCTTTTTGGTGCTGAGGAGGCAAAATAATGCGGCGTGTTGTTATTACAGGTATCGGGATTGTCTCTTCTATTGGCAATGATGCAGAGGCCGTTACAAAATCTTTGCGCGAAGCGCGCTCTGGCATCGTTGCTGCGCCTGACTATACAGAGCTTGGTTTCCGCTCACAGGTAAAGGGTGCTGTAGATATTGATTTAACCGCGCATATTGATCGCAAGCAAATGCGCTTTATGGGAGAGGGCGCAGGCTATGCGGTTGTTGCCATGCAACAGGCCGTTGCTGATTCAGGTCTAGAGCCTTCTGATGTATCAAATCCCCGTACAGGCCTTATCGCAGGGTCAGGCGGGCCTTCAACAGCTAATATGCTAACCGCTTTTGATACCACGCGCGAGAAGGGGCCTAAACGTGTTGGCCCATATATGGTGCCGCGTTGTATGTCCTCAACTGTGTCTGCTTGTATCGCAACCTTCTTTGAAATTAAGGGGGTGAATTATTCCATTTCATCTGCTTGTTCTACCTCTGCCCATTGTATTACTGCTGGTGCAGATGCGATTCGCTATGGCATGCAGGATATTGTTTTTGCAGGTGGCGGAGAAGAACTGCACTGGACATTATCCGTGCTGTTTGATGCGATGGGAGCGATGTCGTCCAAATATAACGACACACCTAGCGTTGCTTCGCGTGCCTATGATGCTGATAGGGATGGGTTTGTAATCGCTGGCGGCGGCGGCATGGTCGTGCTGGAGGATTATGAGCATGCGAAAGCCCGGGGCGCTAAGATTTATGCTGAGATTGTCGGTTATGGCGCGAATTCGGATGGGCATGACATGGTTGCCCCGTCTGGTGAAGGCGCCCAGCGTTGTATGCAGCTAGCCTTGGATGGGTTTTCTGGAAATGGGCTTGAAATGCCTGTGGATTATATCAATGCGCATGGTACCTCAACACCAGTAGGCGATGTAAAAGAGCTAGAAGCGGTGCAGGCTGTCTTTGGCCCACGCGGCTATCTGCCTGTTGTTACCTCAACCAAGTCTCTAACTGGTCATTCACTAGGCGCAACTGGCGTACAAGAAGCGATTTACACCTTATTAATGATGCAACATAACTTTATCGGGGCTTCTGCCAATATTGAAAACCCTGATCCGGCTATCGGGGATATTCCGGTGCCGCGTCAGCGCATTGACGATGCTCAGATTAATCTTGCCTTGTCGAACAGCTTTGGGTTTGGGGGCACAAATGCCACGCTCGCGCTCGCACGGCTATCTGAATAGCATTTGGGCTGAATAATATTTAGGGGCACCTTTTTAATGGGTATTTTAGCTGGAAAAAAAGGCCTGATCATGGGGGTCGCGAATGAGCGATCTGCCGCATGGGGCATTGCTGAAGCTGCCGCCGCAGAAGGGGCAGAACTGGCCTTTACCTATCAGATTGAGGGCTTTAAAAAGCGCCTTGAGCCACTCGCTGCATCTATTGGCTCAGACATTCTGATAGAATGTGATGTTGCCGCAGAAGACGGTATTAAATCTGCATTTACCCAGCTGCGTGAACATTGGGATCAACTAGATTTTGCGGTGCATGCTATTGGCTTTTCCGATAAGTCTGAGCTAAAGGGCGCTTATTACAACACCAGCCGGGATAATTTTGAGCAAACTATGCTCGTATCTGCCTTTTCTTTTACCGAATTAGCAGCAGAAGCCCGCCATATGATGCCGCAAACAGGCGGCGCCTTGCTGACCCTATCGTATTTAGGCGGGGTACGCACGACACCAAATTATAACGTGATGGGCGTGGCCAAAGCTGCATTAGAAGCCTCCACGCGCTATTTGGCTGTGGATTTGGGGCGCAGCAATATCAGGGTGAATACCTTGTCAGCAGGACCAATGCGTACCCTTGCAGGCTCAGCTATTACTGGCGCACGTCATATTTTTCGCCATTCCGAAGAACAAGCCCCTCTTAAACGTAATCCAGATATTCAGGAAGTTGGCAGGGCAGCTGCCTATCTTCTATCCGATCTGGCCTCTGGCGTAACCGGCGAGACGCATTATGTGGATGGGGGCTATCACCATATTGGTGTGCCCGCTGAAATTACCGACGGTTAAGATAATCGCAGATAGCTAAATGAAAAAAGCCGCCCAGCATAGTCCCTGCTGAGCGGCTCTTTTTTAAAGATATATTATCTAAAGGTTAAGCATCCTCGCCCTGATCTGTTTCTAGATCAGCGCCTGTTTCCTGATCTACCCGCTTCATAGACAGCTTCACCTTACCGCGGTCATCAAAACCGATAACTTTCACCTTCACCATGTCACCTTCTTTGCAGACATCTGTGGTTTGGGCTACGCGCTCATTCTTCATCTCTGAGATATGTACAAGACCATCGCGTGCGCCAAGGAAGTTTACAAAGGCGCCAAAATCAACGGTCTTTACAACCTTACCATCATAGATTACGCCCAATTCTGGCTCAGCAACGATATCTCTGATACGGGCAATAGCGCCATCACTCGCAGCTTGGCTAATCGCGGCAACAGAAACACTGCCATCATCATCAATATCAATTTTTGCCCCTGTTTGCTCAACAATCTCACGAATCATCTTGCCACCCGGTCCAATCACATCTCTGATTTTATCAACAGAGATTTTAAAGGTTGTGATTTTTGGTGCGGACTCCGCCAGACCATCACGTGCACCCGTTAGCGCTTTACCCATCTCGCCCAGAATATGTAACCGGCCATCACGTGCCTGACCAAGAGCAATATCCATAATTTCAGGTGTGATAGACGTGATCTTAATATCCATTTGCAAGGCGGTAATCCCTGCATCTGTACCAGCAACCTTAAAGTCCATATCCCCTAGATGATCTTCATCACCTAAAATATCAGACAGAACAGCATAATCGCTGCCCTCTTTAATGAGACCCATTGCGATACCCGCAATTGGACGCGCTAGAGGCACCCCTGCATCCATCAGCGCAAGAGAAGTTCCGCATACTGTAGCCATAGAGGACGAGCCGTTTGATTCCGTAATCTCGGACACAGCGCGAATAGTATAAGGGAATTCTTCTTTCGAAGGCAGAAGCGGGTTAATCGCCCGCCATGCAAGCTTGCCATGGCCAATTTCGCGGCGGCCAGGAGACCCAACACGCCCTGCTTCACCAACAGAAAATGGCGGGAAATTATAATGCAACATAAAGCGAGAGCGATACTCGCCTGTTAGCGCATCGATCATCTGCTCATCCTGACCCGTCCCAAGGGTAGAAACCACCAGCGCTTGTGTCTCGCCTCTGGTGAAGAGTGACGAGCCATGTGTGCGCGGCAACATGCCAACTTCGGCAACAATGGGGCGAACTGTTTTAGTGTCGCGTCCATCAATCCGCTGACCAGTTTTCAAAATAGAAGAGCGGACAATGTCTGCTTCCATTTCTTTAACAATGGAGGATACCAAAACGCCGTCTGCATCTTCGCCTGCCAGCTCGCTAGCTTCAGCGCGCGCTTCAGCTAATGCTTCCTGACGCGCAGATTTATCGGCAATTTCATAAGCAGCAGCTAGCTTGCCCGCCAGCCCAGCCAATGTGTCCCGCATTGCCGCTGCTTCTGGGGCTTCTACAGGCAGATCGCGTGGCTCTTTTGCCGCTACTTCTGCCAACTCAATAATCGCATCAATAACAGGCTGCATATGCTGGTGACCAAAATTTACAGCCCCCAACATTATTTCTTCAGAAAGCTCTTCTGCTTCTGATTCCACCATCAGCACGCCATCTTTTGTACCCGCAACCACCAGATCAAGTCCGGTTTCTTCCATCTCTGATAAGGTTGGGTTTAGGATATATTCACCATCTTTATAGCCAACACGCGCACCAGCGATTGGGCCAAAGAAAGGCACGCCAGAAAGCGTTAACGCGGCAGACGCACCAATAAGCGCAACAATATCAGAAGCGTTTTCCATATCATGTGACAGCACGGTACAAATTACCTGTGTCTCGCACTTAAATTCCTTTGGGAATAGGGGGCGGATAGGACGGTCAATCAAGCGGCTCGTTAGCGTTTCATGCTCAGAAGGTCTGCCTTCGCGCTTGAAAAACCCACCTGGAATTTTACCTGCAGCAAAAGTCTTTTCCTGATAATTTACAGTAAGGGGGAAGAAATCCTGACCGGGCTTTGCTTTACGTGCTGCAACAGCTGTACAAAGTACGGTGGTCTCCCCCATGCTGGCCATAATGCTGCCATCTGCTTGACGCGCTACCTTGCCAGTTTCAAGGACGAGGGTCTTTCCCCCCCAATCGATTTCTTTTCTGAATATTTCGAACATCTAGTTTATCTCTTTTTCCTGTTTCATTCGGTTTATCTATATAAGTTTAAGGATGAGGTTTAGGCCAGTAAGCGCGGCTTACAACGACCTTCATCTAAAGCTATTGCTGAGAAATTTTGGGGGTGTCACTGGACGTTTATTTGTCAAAAGACTCTCAGTCTGGTCTTTTACCGCCCGCATTAGGCTTATCTCGCGGTTTTTTCTCAAATACTTTTCATCATCTATCATTTCTGCGAGCAGATATGACATGACCGCCAAACAAAAGCAACTAGAATATCAGGCAGTCACACTACGCCAGTTACACGAAACGGGTCTGCAATATGAAGCGCGCTTTAAAAAAACACCGCCAGCAGACCCGTTTTGTATATCAATGATTATACTAAATAAGGGGGTTAAAGCTTATGTCAGCACCCTATTAACGGCGTAGACCCAGCTTTTCGATAAGCCCTTTATAGGCAGCTTCATCGCCTGAACGGATATAATCCAACAGGTGGCGACGCTGACCAACCATCTTCAAAAGACCACGCCGTGACGCAAAATCTTTTTTATGGGTTTTCAGATGTTCCGTCAGATAAATAATACGGTCTGTCAGGATAGCGACCTGAACCGCTGCTGACCCTGAATCATTTGCACCCTTGCCAAAAGCCGAAATGAGCTCAGCTTTGCGTTCCTTGGTAATCGACATCGCATACTCCTTAATGCTAGCGCTGCGCTTTAAACACAGCTTGGTTATAAATTAAGCACGCGTAAGGGCGATAAAACATCATCTTCAATTTCTACCAGCGCCACCGGACGCTTATCAAAAACAGCTATCGCTCTGTATGGGTGCTCCTTGTCATTTAAATCTGCAAACGTTTGGCGTAAAAGGGCTTGGCGTTCTGGATCTAGTGACAATCTCTGACCAAATCGAAGCCGGGTGGCTTCTGTGTCTGTTAGGGCTACTGCCGGGATGTCGTCCAGCACAGTCATAATTGACAAAATCTGATCAGATGCGGGCGAACCTTGCCCTATTTTTTGCAGGAAATCTAGTGAAATCGCATCCTCAATAGGAAATTTCCCCACCGAACGGCGCTCTAGGGCCGTCACATAAGCAGCCGTTCCCAAAGCCCGGCCAATATCACGTGCTAACGCACGTATATAAGCCCCTTTGCCGCAATGCACTTCAAAATGTGCCGCATCCGCCTCGGCCGATAATAGGTTTAGCTTATCAATGCGAATTTTACGCGCCGCCAGAAGCGGAACTTCTGTAGCTGATGACGCAGGCCCCTTACCATCAGCAGCTTTATCGCGTGACCTAGCTAGCGCATAAGCACGCTTGCCTTGTACTTTCACAGCCGAATAATCAGGGGGAATTTGGTCTATCATGCCTGTAAATTCAGGCAAAATATCAATAATATCTTCTGCGGCCGGAATATGTGTTGAGGTGCGCGTTATTTCACCTTCAGCGTCATCTGTCTGTGTCTCAGCGCCCCATTTAACCGAAAAGTGATAGGATTTCTCAGCAGTCATTACATAGGAAATTGTCTTGGTGGCTTCGCCTAAGGCGATCGGCAAAACACCGCTAGCAAGCGGGTCAAGCGTGCCTGCATGACCTGTTTTCACCCCGTCAAAATGGCGTTTCACAAGTGCGACGACTTTAGCAGAGCTAATGCCAGCAGGTTTATTGATGGAAAGCCAGCCATGGGGGCCGGGGGCTATATGCATATCTGACAACTCTGCCTTAGTCCTTTGAGCTTATGCCAGAGAAAAGCCGGGCCATTCTATCTGCAGTATCATAGGAATCATCACGCACAAATTTAAAATTAGGCAGACGGCGTAGATGCACCCGCTTGGCAACCTCGTGGCGCAGTACTGGCGCATATTGATTTAGCAGGGGCAGAACCATATCCATGTCCTGTCCACCGAGGGTCATCACATAAACGCGTGCGAAACTCAAATCTGGACTAACCGATACTTCTGATACCGTTATAGACACTGAATCTAGTGCTGGAATATGTGTTTCCTGCCGCATTAAAATAGAGGCAAGATGGTGACGTAAATCTTCACCTACCCGCAATTGACGTTGGCTAGGCTCGGCACCGGATGATTTTGATTTTTGCACCATAATAGCTCTGCCTGCCTCTGGTATCTTTCCTTTGGCATCTTTATCTTACCGAGTATTCACGCAACAAAAAAACCTTAGTCAAGGGTACGCGCAATTTCCTTTACTTCGAAACATTCGATCATATCCCCTTCTTGAATATCGGAATAATTATCGAATGCCATACCGCATTCCATACCATCGCGGACGTCTTTAACTTCATCTTTAAAGCGCCGCAGCGTTTTCAGGCTGCCTTCATGAATAACCACATTATCCCGCAGCAATCTGACCTTACAGCCCCGCTTGATAATGCCTTCGGTAACCATACAACCGGCCACTTTGCCTTGCTTGGAAACCGAAAAGACTTGTCTGATCTCAGCATAGCCAATAAAGCTTTCTTGCTGTTCTGGACTCAGCAGGCCGCCCATCGCGCCCTTCACTTCGTCAATCAGCTCATAGATAATGGAATGATAGCGTATCTCAATGCCGTCTCGTTTTGCTAGATCGCGCGCCTGTGGGATGGCACGCACATTAAAGCCAACAACCATCGCGCTTGATGCCGCTGCAAGAGATACATCTGATTCAGAAATTGCCCCTACACCGCCAGTTAGAATACGCACCCGCACCTGCTCAGTTGCGAGCTTATCAAACGCGGCACGAATAGCTTCAAGAGAGCCATGCACATCTGTTTTAATTACCACTGGCAGTTCTTCTGCCTCACCAGCTGCGATAGCGGTAAGCATCTGTTCAACAGAACCGCGTGCTGAAATAGCCGCTTCTTTGTCCCGGTTGCGGCGCTTACGATATTCAGCAATTTCACGCGCCCGTGATTCTGTTTCCACAACCACAAACATATCGCCTGACATAGGGGTGCCATTTAGACCCAGAATTTCAACCGGCTGACCAGGTAGCGCTTCTTTTAGCTGTTTACCGCGTTCATTCAAAAGCGCACGTACACGCCCTGATTCGGCGCCAGATACAAAAATGTCCCCGATTTGCAGCGTGCCGCGCTGTACCAGCACAGTCGCAACTGACCCGCGGCCACGTTCGACCTTAGCTTCGATAACACTGCCCTCTGCAGCCCGGTTTGGATTGGCTTTTAGCTCCAGCAATTCTGCTTGCAGCATAATAGCTTCTTCTAGCTTATCCAGACCTGCCCCTGTATGCGCAGATACATCTACACATAATACATCGCCGCCAAAATCTTCGGTGATAATCTCATGCTGCAATAAATCACTTCTAACGCGCTTTGGATCTGCTTCTGGCTTATCGCACTTATTCACAGCAACAATAACCGGGCACCCCGCCGCTTTAGCATGATTAATCGCTTCGATGGTTTGCGCTTTTACAGAATCGTCCGCCGCAACAACCAACACCACAATATCTGTCGTGCTTGCACCGCGAAGACGCATTTCGGTAAAGGCTTCGTGACCAGGTGTATCAATAAAGGTGATCAGATTGGCAGCCTTTGTTTCAATTTGATACGCGCCGATATGCTGGGTAATGCCGCCAGACTCGCCGCCCGCCACATCGGTTGCCCGAATAGCATCTAGCAAGCTCGTCTTACCGTGATCAACATGGCCCATGACGGTAACAACCGGCGGGCGGGCGCGCAAATCAGCTTCACTATCTTCCTCGCCAGACAGACCTTCTTCAACATCTGAATCTGACACGCGTTGAACTTTGTGACCGAATTCCAAGGTTACCAGTTCCGCAGTTTCCGCATCAATTGTCTGCGTAACTGTAGCCATAATACCTTGCTTCATCAGCTCTTTGACGACATCTGCGGCACGCTCAGCCATACGGTTTGCCAATTCCTGAACCGTAATCATATCTGGAATAACGACATCGCGAACTTGTTTTACCTGCGGCTGGCTTTCCCGCATACGCGCTTTTTCCCGCTGACGTCTGACCGATGCTAGGGAACGCTGGCGTCCATCACCATCTGACAGCGCCTGAGATATGGTCATTTTGCCTGAACGTCTGCGGTCGCTATCACGCTTTACAGGTGCTGGCCGCATTGGTGTTTCAGATTCGTTTGTTTTACGACGCCCTCTTGCAGGCGCGTCCTCACGAATAGGCGGTGGGCCTTTTGCCTGAACATCTGGTTCTTGCTGGCGCGTTTTGGCCTGACGGGCAGCATTTTCAGCCGCCAGTTTTTCGGTTTCAGTCTGGCGCTGGGCAACAGCCTGTTTTTCTATCTCCTCTAGTTCTGCTAGTTCTGCGCGGCGGCGTGCTTCGCCTGGGTCTAATATTTCGACCTCTTCAACAGCTATATTGTCTTCCGCCGGCGCGGCCGCATCAGCTGGCACCTCACTATTGGCATCTTTGGTCTTTGTCAGCCCTTCTTGCAGGACTTTCATCCGGTTAGCACGCTCTTGTGCAGTTAAACGGTCATCACCCTGCTGGGTTTGATTATCTGGCGCTGGGGTTGCTTCTTCAACAGGTGCCGCAGGGGCAGGCGTATTAGGCTGGGCTGGGCGCACATTAGCACCGCCGACCCGCTTGCGCCGAACTTCCACCTGCACCGTTTTACCACGACCAGAACCAACCATTCCGCCGCGAAGATTTGCAGGGTCAACTGCGCCGCCACCGAGTGAAAGCTTGCCACTTCCTGACAGGCTTAGTTTCTTCGGCTTGTTCGTTTCTTCACTCATTGATGACCTTTCCCGTTCAGCTTTCCCAAGACACCCCAAACGTTGGAGTAAAAGGGTATCTGGATTTCAGCTTCTCGCACCATTATGCATGGTAATACACCTGCTTGCCCCTAAATGACAAGCTTTCCTCACGACCTATTCTCTTGTTTTTGCGTTTGCGTTACTGCCCGCCACCGCGCCAAATCTACCAAAAGCGCATCTATCTGCTTTTCCTCTGATGAATGGCTTGCCTGTAATACACCAGCATAAGCCAGTGATTCAACGCCTGCGATATGTCCCAAAATGTGGGCAGGTATAGATTTCTCGCACCAACTAGGCTGTACTAACTGTTGCAGGGATGCGGCCTCGCGCTGGCTTGCATCATCGGCAATTAAAAGTCCATCTAGGCGTGATGCCGCCATTTCCAGCTTGCCGCGACCTGTAATCAGTAAACCACTTTTCCGCATTAAACTCATTCGGCTAATCAGAATTTGTGTTAACTGGCCGCCTAGCAGGTCAATAAACCCATCTTTTATTTTAACAGGATGGCGCAGAAACCTTGTGAACAGGTTCTTTGATATCGCTGTTTCCAGATGCTGTTTTTCAGCTTTAACCCAAGCGCCACGTCCCCCAAGCCGGCCATAAATATCGGCAACCAGCTCTCCTTCTGGGCTAGCGACAAAACGAATTAGGTTCTCTTTTTCAAAAGATTGACCTGTGGCCAAACAGCGCCGCAGACTAGCCGCCTGTGCGGCCGCCTCGCGGTGTTCTAAAGATGGCGCTGCCCGTTTCATCATAAATGCCTATCAGCTCTTTTCCTAACATTACTGAACGTCATCTGCAGATGCAGATGGCTCTTCTTCAGACCCCTCGGGGCTGGCTTCGGTAGCCGCTTCATTGGCAGCTTCATTGCCAGCTTCGGTAGCCGCTTCATTGGCAGCATCCTCTTCGGCAAACCAATGCGCACGCGCAGCCATAATAATGTCGCCAGCAGCAGCTTCATCTTCGATGCCATGCTCACCCAATAATTCCAGAAGCTCTTCGCTATCCAACTCAGCCAAATCATCCAGACATAAAACTTTGTTTTCTGCGAGTGTCAGCACCATCGACAGGCTTAGATATTCAGCCTCTTTCAAATCATCTTGTACTTTTAGCTTAGTAAGCTCTTCGGTAATCCGCTTCGCCTCAGCTTCTGAGAACTCAACCGCACGATTTAGAAGCTCACCAGCGATGTCTTCATCAAAACCTTGGATAGTGGCCAGCTCTGACACAGGTGTTGCAACGATATCATCAATAGAAACAAAGCCTTCAGCAACAAGAAGATGCGCAATGACATCATCAATATTCAGAGCTTCAATAAAGCGGGCTGAACGCGTTTTGAACTCTTCTTGACGGCGCTCAGATTCTTCAGCCTCAGTAAGAATATCAATATACCAGCCTGTGAGTTGCGAGGCGAGGCGCACATTCTGTCCGCGTCGGCCAATTGCCAAGCTTAGCTGCTCATCAGGCACAACCACTTCAACACGGCCCGCCACTTCATCAACCACTACCTTTGCAACTTCTGCAGGTGCAA
Organism: Alphaproteobacteria bacterium; assembly: GCA_022425485.1. Taxonomy (GTDB): domain Bacteria; phylum Pseudomonadota; class Alphaproteobacteria; order Puniceispirillales; family Puniceispirillaceae; genus JADHLI01. The sequence continues at coordinate 79,446 of JAKMFL010000051.1, forward strand.
GCGCGTTCACGATGAACGTGACCGGGTCTTCTGAAAATGGAATGATCTCAATTTTCTCACCCTGAAGCTCGCCGACCACCGCCTGGACACGGCTACCCCTCAAGCCCACACAGGCGCCCACAGGATCAATAGACTGGTCGCGTGATAGCACAGAAATTTTTGCTCTACTTCCCGGTTCTCTTGCGACGGCCTTAATCTCGATAATACCATCATAAATTTCAGGAACTTCCTGCGTAAAGAGCTTAGCCATAAAGTCATTGGCTGACCTAGAGAGGAAAATTTGCGGGCCCCGCACTTCTTCACGAACATCCACAATATAAGCGCGCACCCGGTCCCCTTGATTCAGGTTTTCGCGCGGGATCATCTCTTCGCGGCGCATCACCCCTTCGGCGCGGCCTAAATCAATCGTCACAGAATAGCTTTCTGCACGCTTCACGGTACCAAGTACAATCTCGCCAACCCGGTGTTTATATTCTTCGTACTGACGCGCACGCTCAGCCTCACGCACTTTTTGCGAGATAACTTGCTTAGCCGTTTGCGCGGCAATGCGGCCAAATTCAATCGGCGGTAGCGGCTGTTTAAGGAACTCACCCGCCTCTAGCTCATGTTTACGACCTTCTTCTAGGCCCATTTGTGTTGCATCATTTTCGACTTCTTCGACAACTTCTGTCCATCTCTCTAGCTGGATAGAACCAGATTTACGGTCGATCATTGCCCGGATATCGCGGTCATGGCCATATTTTGAACGGCCAGCCTTTTGAATGGCTTCTTCCATCGCTGCAATGACTTCTTCACGTTCGATAGATTTCTCGCGCGCAACCACATCGGCGATTTGCAACAATTCCAGACCGGGGATTGAAGATGTATCCATTTGACCTAAGCCTCTTCTTTATTATTCCGCGCCTGCTTTAATGTTCTTGCAGGCTGTTTTTGGGTTGAAAAAAATTCTGTTGGATCGATTTTCGCAGTATCAATTTGATCAAGCGAAGCGCTTACACGGCCCGTCGCTGTTTCAACATGGATGACGCCATCATCATCTATGCCAACAAGGCGACCACGATAGCGCTTCTGACCTTCAAGCATTTGTTTTAGCGTTATTTTTACAAGCTCACCTGCAAAACGGGCAAAATCTTTTTGCCGCGTCAATGGCCTATCCATCCCTGGAGAGCTGATTTCTAGCTGATAGGCATCCGATATCGGATCCTCAACATCCAGAACGGCCGATAGGTGGCGGCTAATAATGGCGCAATCCTCAACTGTCATTTCGCGCAAATCCACCGGTTCTGCCATTATCTGAAGCTGGCCACGCGTAGATTTGCCCGCACCACCCGCATAGCGGATGCGCACACACTCAAAGCCCAAATCAGCAAGGGCAGGTTCAATAAGCTGTTCCAGTTTTTGCGGTATCATCGCTTAAAATCATCGCCTAAATTGTAGGTTTCTTATAAAAATAACATTTGTTTTTGCCTCATAAGCAAACACCCAAATTATGGCTCTATACTAGCGGGTAATAGGCAATAAAAAAGGCGGGCTAACTGCCCACCGCTCAGCAAATCCGAAGCGTTTTTTTTGCATTATACCGCTTTTCGGCACATAGTTCAAGTTTTTGTGCCACGACTGCAGAAATTTAAGCGGCAGGGCTAGCGGCGTTCAAACTCAAACCAGCTCGGCAATCTTCCTTCAGAAAGGCCCTTTCGCATATAGCGCGTTTGCGGCCAGCCTTGCGGACGGGCACGCCAATCCTCTGCACATCTCGCCTGCCATTCAAAGCTTGGATGGCGCACCGCTTCGGCCAGCAACCATGACTTGGCAATAGGATGATCACTTGCCATTCGCAGCAAACCTTTTGGGCGCAGCAAACCAGCCAAACAATTCAGCATTTCTGGATTTAGGATACGCCGCCCAGCATGACGTGCCTTTGGCCATGGATCTGGAAACATTACATAAACACAAGACAAGCTTTGTTCCGGCAATTGATCCAGAATAAGGCGCACATCATCTGGCCAGATACAGATATTTTTCAGCCCCTCATTTTCGATATGCCGTAATAGGCTGACTACCCCGTTAACAAAGGGCTCTGCGCCAATAAACAGCTTTGCAGGTTCCGCCGCCGCAATCGCGGCTAAATGCTCGCCGCCACCAAAACCGATTTCCAGCACCAAATCTGCCAGGGTTTCTGTGCTTTCATGCAAAAACAAACGCTGCTCTAGCCAGTTTCTGTCCAGCTGTTCTGGGATTTCCACCTCTGGCAAGCGGCTATCAAGCAAGCGTTGCATATTCTGGCTTAGAGGCCGGCCTTTACGGCGGCCATAGAACCGTATTTTTTCTGCAGGGGAAGAGGTCATTGCCAACCTAACTCAATGTCAATATTTAAGAAGGCTGAACCCATTTTATAGACATAAAAGCCATCCTATAAAGCGGCGTGAAGCTGCTCAGCCAGATCCAAAGCTTCCCAGCTAAACGTGCCTGCACCTGCTTCGCCTGCTCGCCTGCCAAAATGACCATAAGCAGCAGTAGGGGTATAAATAGGATTATTTAACCCTAAATGTGTGCGGATGCCGCGCGGCGTCAAATCCATCACCTCATTGCTAGTGAGAAGGGCCGATAGCTTGGCTTCATCTACATTTTGGCTGCCATGTGTATCTACATACACAGATACCGGCGCCGCAACACCAATAGCGTAGGCTATCTGGATAGTGCATTTATCTGCCAGACCTGCCGCTACGATATTCTTGGCTAGATAGCGTGCGGCATAGGCAGCTGATCTATCTACCTTTGTTGGGTCTTTTCCAGAAAACGCGCCGCCGCCATGCGGTGCTGCCCCGCCATAAGTATCTACAATGATTTTACGCCCCGTTAAGCCTGCATCACCGTCAGGCCCGCCAATCTCAAACTTACCGGTTGGATTAATCAGGAAATCTTCCGCACCAACCATCCAGCCTTGCGGCAAGATATCTGCGACAAGTGGCGTGACCAGCGCGCGAATATCTTGTTCAGAAACACCCGGTTTATGCTGGGTAGAAAGCACCAACTTATCCACGCCAGCAATTGACCCATCCCAATTATAGCGCAAGGTGACTTGGCTCTTAGCATCTGGGCCCAAAAGCGTATTCGCATCGCTTTTACGGTGCGCTGCCAGCTGTTTTAAAATCTGATGCGCATAATGAATGGGGGCTGGCATTAGCTGGTCTGTTTCGCGGCAGGCATAGCCAAACATTAGCCCTTGATCGCCTGCACCTTCATCCTTTTGGGCAGAGCTGTCGACCCCTTGCGCAATATCTGCAGACTGTTCATGCAGATAATTTTGAAATTCAAAATGTGCATGGTGAAACTTTTCTTGCTCATACCCAATTTCAGCGACTGCCGCACGAACCGCATCTTCAATTTTGGAAAAAACAGTCTTTAACTTTGCTTCTGTGGCACGCACCTCACCTGCCAAAATAATCCGGTTGGTGGTCGCCATAGTTTCACAAGCCACACGCGCTTCAGCTTCTTCACGCAAAAACAAATCCAAGACCGTGTCTGAAACCTTGTCACAAACCTTATCTGGGTGCCCTTCTGAAACAGATTCAGATGTAAAAAGATAGCTCACTGCCGCACTCCTATAAAAACAGGTGTTTTATAAATCATCCTGCCATTTATTGCTTTTTTGATTCGCAAATTCAAGAAAAATTGCACCGCCAACAAGCCATAAGATCATCAGCCAAAACAGGAGGGAGCGGTTTTTAACATAAAAAGGGGCTGGGGCTGGATGGATATGGGGCAAATCCAAAACCGCCTCTACCCCTAGCTTTGATTTACCCAACAAACGACCAAAACCGTCAAAACCGCCTGAAACACCTGTATTTGCAAGCCGATAGACAGGCAGACCTTCTTCAATAGCCCGCAACCGGCTTTGCGTAAAATGCTGATGCGGGCCTATGCTCTGGCCAAACCATGCATCATTGCTTAGCGTGATTATTATATCTGGGCGACGACTATCCTTGGCGATAAAGCTTGGGAAGATAATTTCGTAACAGATCAGTACCCGAATATAGCCAAAGGGTTCGATAAAAATATCTTCAGCAGGGGGGCCAGGGGTAAATTCACCCTGTCCTGCAAGTGCACTAACAAAAGGTATTTTCCGAAACGGAATATACTCGCCAAAAGGGACTAAATGCTGTTTATGATATTGGCCTAACAAGCCGCCTGAGTGATGCAAGAAAAACGCTGAATTAAAGAAATTTTTTTCAGAATCAGCAGATAAAATTCCTGTTAGAAGCACACCATTTCTAGGGGTTATTGCCTGCGCTAGCGCCTGAACGCCGTCTCTTTCATCACGCCAAAAGCCAGCTATTGCTGCTTCTGGCAATAGGGTAAGCGCAGCTGGTGATGCAGGCTGGCTGGCAAGCTTTATCATCCGCGATATATGCTCAGACTTGCGCGCCCTATCCCATTTTTCAATTTGCGCGATATTGGGCTGTATAAGCCTGATGATGCTATCTTGCGCGTCGATAGGCGGCAAATTAGAAAACCGAATAAGGCTTAGCCCCAACATCAAAAATACGGGCACCCCCATCCAAATCGAAGCGCTAAAGGCCCGCAGATAGAGTGCGGCAGCGCTTGTTATAAATAAGCCCGCCAATATGTTTAGCCCATCTTGGCCAGTATAGGCAGCCATCTGCGCTAAAAGCAGATTTTCAGCAAAAATATGTCCGGTTACATTCCACGGAAACCCCGTTAACACAAATGAACGCAACCATTCAGCCAGCCCCCAGAAACAGGCCAGAAAAACTAGTCTGGTGGGAATATGGGCGCTTAATCTTAGCGCCAAATAGGCGGCTGCCATCCAGAAGAGGGACAGTAAAAGCGGCAAGCCAAGAACAGCAAAGGGAAGCAATAATAATTGTACGCCGCCTTTTACAAACAGCGCATTCGCTATCCAGTATAAAGAAGCGGTAAACCAGCCAAAACCACCCATCCCAAAGAGAAGCGCACCAAATGCGGGGCGCGAGGCACGCATCGCTAAAATGACCGGAATAGATAGCCCTAAAGCAGCTAATAGCCATCCAGTAGGCGGCAGAGCAAGGCTAGCACCGGCCCCGCAAATAAAGACCGTAATTACCTTAAATAAGGGACGTTTCATGACCTGATATAAAGGGCTGAACGAATGGATGAAGCATCGCTCATGCGCCTGTTTTCGCAGCAGGCCGGCGCGCCTCATTCCCGCTTGATTTCAGCCCTCTTATTCTCACTAGACGCAGGCGGCGCGGATCTGATTCAAGAATTTCAAACTCCAATCCACTGCTATGATGCAGAATCTCGCCGCGCACCGGCACATGACCTGCCAGCGCAAAGACAAAGCCGCCAAGCGTATCCACCTCATCGCGCTCATCGCTTTCCAGCGTGATACCGATATGTAGTTCCAGCTCTTCTAATTCTAGCCGGGCATCGGCAACGGCAATATCTTCGTTCACCTGCTCAAAACGCGGTGCTTCTGTAACATCATGCTCATCTTCAATTTCCCCAACAATTTCCTCAACCAAATCCTCGATAGTGATAAGGCCATCTACGCCGCCAAACTCATCAATAACAAGTGCTAAATGCTGACGTTTAAGACGCATTTCTTGCAACAAATCTAACAATCTTATGGCCGGAGATACAAACAATACCGGTCGGAGGAGTTGGCGCAAACCAGGCTGTTCAGGGCTTAGAGAATGGGCAACCAAATCTTTGATATGGAGCATCCCGCGCACATTATCACGGTTGCCTTCATAGGCAGGAACACGGCTATGGGCGGCGGCGCTAATCTGGCGATAAACCGCTTCAAACCCTTCTGAGATATCAACCGCGACGATATCTGCACGCGGTACCATCACATCTTCTGCTGTAATATCCCGCAAGCCCAGCATATTGCGCAGCAACAAGCCTTCCTGATTATCAAATTCTGTATCGGTCTGGCTGATAGAGGTTTCAATTAATCCCGTCAGCTCTTCACGCACAGATGTCTGTTTGCCAATAAATGGCCATTTGCGGCTAAGGGTAAGAGCATTAAACATGGTCATTACCTTCTTTATTAGGATCAGGCTTTAAAAGATAGGGGTTAGGAATATTCATCTCTGCTAAGAGCTGTATTTCAAGAGCTTCCATCTCTTCTGCTTCGGCTTCATTTTGATGGTCATATCCGGCTAAATGTAAAAGCCCATGTAAAAACAAATGTGCCAGATGATGTTCTGCTGGCTGGCCATTATCTGCTGCCTCATCTGTAACTGTCTCAAAGCCGAGTGCCATATCCCCTAGGAAAATAGGTTCTGATGCCTTTGTATCTGGCGTTTTTGTATCTGATATCTGTATATCTGGCAAAAAATCTTGGGCTGGAAAGGATAGGATATTGGTTGGTTTATCCTGTTGCCGAAACTGCTTATTGATGCCGGCCATTTCGCTATCATTTGTCCATAAGACAGAAATAGTGCAGCTAGAAATTTCTGTCACTTGCGCAAATTTGTCTAGCAGTTGGATACATAAAGGCTGGCCGGATGGCAAAAGCGCCTTCCATCTCAGATCAGCAAAATTGTTTTCCACCTTGTTTTGAGCCGGGCTAATCCAGTCAGTGTCTGGTTCAACATCCGGGTCAACAAAGCTATCAGGTGGCCTATCGCCATCCTCAGATAGGCCAGAAGTTCCGGAAGTCCCGGAAGTTTCAGCAGTCCCGGAAGTTTTAGCAGCGCCAGAAGTTTCAGCAGCGATAGAAGTGTCTACGCTAAGGCCCTGTTGCGAAGTAGTATCTGGATGCGTCACGTTTTTATCTATGCTCAAAGTTTATCGTTAGTGTGAATAAAATAGCTATTTTTGTCCAGTCTCGTAAGCTTTCAGTATGCGTGCCACAACAGGATGGCGAACCACATCTTCCCCGCTGAGACGGGTAATACCAATACCTTTAACATCTTCAAGGCGGTTTACTGCATCTGAAAGGCCAGAAAGCTGGCCACTTGGTAGGTCTATTTGAGAGAGATCGCCGGTAATAGCCATACGCGAATCATCGCCCAAACGGGTTAGTACCATTTTCATCTGCACAGGTGTTGTGTTTTGTGCCTCATCAATAATGACAAAGGCGTTTGATAGGGTACGGCCACGCATAAAGGCAAGTGGGGCGATTTCAATTTCGCCGCTGGCCAACATTCTATCTACCTTATCCGAGGGCATCATATCATAAAGCGCGTCATAAAGTGGGCGCAGATACGGGTCGACCTTCTCTTTCATATCGCCAGGCAAAAAACCTAAACGCTCTCCAGCTTCTACGGCCGGACGCGATAAAATAATCCGCTCTACTTGGCGGCGTTTCAGAAAATCTACCGCCCACGCCACCGCCATATAGGTTTTACCTGTCCCAGCAGGGCCCAGCCCAAACACCACCTCGTTATTATGCAATAATTTGAAATAGCCTGCCTGTCCGGCTGTACGCGGAAATATTTTTTTCTTCCACGTCGTCGCAAACAAGCTTTTATCGATAGGGGTGGTAGCAGGATTTACCCCATTTTCAGTCTGCCGCAAGATGTCATCTACCAAGGTTGCGCTTAACGCGTCCTTATTATCTTGGGCGCTAAGCTGTTTATACAAGCTGGTGAAGGTTTTGCTGGCTAGCTCCACCTTATCTGAAAGACCAGTAATTTTTATCTGGTTACCAAAACTGTCCATACTGACATTCAAGGCTTGTTCTATTCGCGCCAGATGTTGATTATGCTGACCACAAATAAGGGTCAAGAGCGTGTTATCTTCAAATTCTAGACGAACGGTTTTCTGTGCCTCTGACACGCTTATGCTGCTCCTTTTGTACTAGCGGCTGCGGGGGTGCAAAGAAGGGAGTTCTGCCGCGCCTCGGTAATATCCAAATCCATAATGCGGCCAATCCAGCTTGCCTCTCCTGATAAATAGACCGATTGCATAAATGGGCTACGTCCGGTCATCTGCCCATCTCTGCTTCCTTGCTTTTCAATCAGAACTGGCAAGCGCATGCCTTCACATTTTTTGTTAAAGGCTAATTGCTGGGCATCTAGAAGCTGTTGCAAGGCAGCAAGCCTATCTGATTTTACCTGTTCATCAATTTGGCCATCTGCCCCGCTAGCAGGGGTGCCAGGCCGCGCACTATATTTAAAGGAATAAGCAGAAGCATACCCAACATCAGAGACCAGCTTAATGGTATCGGCAAAATCTTTGTCACTTTCGCCCGGAAAGCCAACAATAAAATCCCCTGACAAGGCAATATCCGGCCGCAGCGTCCGCAAGCGGTCAATAATGCGGCGATAATCATCTGCCGTGTGACGCCGGTTCATTGCCGATAAAATGGAGTCCGAGCCAGACTGAACAGGCAGATGTAAATACGGCATTAGCGCCGGAATATCACGATGCGCAGTCATCAACGCCTCATCCATATCTAGCGGATGTGAGGTGGTATAGCGCAAACGCTCCAGCCCATCAATTTCAGCTAGTTCACGCAGCAAGCGCCCCAACCCCCATTCACCGCGATTATCCGCAGGCGTGCCATGCCATGCATTTACATTTTGGCCAAGAAGGGTAATCTCTTTCGTGCCGCCAGCGACCAGTCGGCGGGCTTCATCCAAGATTTGAGCGGCAGGGCGAGAAAATTCTGCGCCTCTGGTGTAAGGGACAACACAAAAGCTGCAAAATTTATCGCATCCTTCCTGCACTGACAGAAACGCTGCTGGCCCTCTGGGCGAAGCCTCTTCAGGCAGGAAATCAAATTTCACTTCTTCTGGAAATTCGGTATCCACCACAGATTTACGCGCCGCTGGGTCTGCTTTGGCAACCAGCTCCGGCAGACGGTGATAGGTTTGTGGGCCCACCACCATATCTACATAAGGGGCACGGCGGGTGATCTCCTCCCCTTCAGCTTGCGCCACGCACCCGGCTACTGCGATCAGCATCTGGCGATTTTGCTGGTCTTGGGCGCGTTGTTTTAACACCCGCAAACGCCCTAGATCAGAAAAGACCTTTTCCGACGCTTTTTCACGAATATGACAGGTATTTAAGATAACCATATCTGCGTCTTCAGGCGCCTGTGTTGGCGTATAGCCGGTGGGCGCAAGAACATCTGCCATCCTTTCGGAATCATAGACATTCATCTGACAGCCAAAGGTCTTGATATATAGTTTCTTCATCTATCTTCGATCATCCCCTATCTGGTCTGATTATGCAAAATAAAAGTTACCCTTTTTTTGCGCGGTTGCCACTCTTACCTGTAGGGCCATATTTGCGTCAAGCATTGGATTTAGTAACCCGCAGGCAACTGTTTTTCCATAACCAGCGCATCTATTTGGCGAGCACCGCGTTGATAATAGCCCTGTCGGCGGCCAATTTCCCTGAAATCAGCACGCCTATATAGCTGCTGGGCAATAGCATTATCTTCCGCCACTTCCAATATAATCTTTTGCAGCTTTCGTGCTATGGACAGCTCTATGGCTGCGGTTAGCAGCATTTTTCCAATACCGTTATTCTGCGCCATAGGGGCAACACAAATTTCTAAAATATCTGCGCTCTCGCCAGAACTCAGCAAAATAATGAAGCCGACAACTTCTGCATCCAGGCACGCTATCGCCCCATAAACAGCCTTACTTTTCGTCAATCTTGTCAGAATCTTAGCTTCGGCAATCTCTTTTTCTGGATAAGCGGAGAGATATACGCCTTCAATTGCAGCGCTCTGTTCAGCCAGTTGCAGATATATCTCAGCTTTACCGGACTTATTTGCCATTCCCATTATCTACCATTTTCTGGATAACCATCATTTTGCAGATTTAGAAGCGCGCACGCCGCCAAGTTTTGGCGCAGCAATGTAAAGAGGCTCTAAACCAACTTGCGTAAATCGTGCTGGCTCGCGCAAGGTAGCGAGCGCAAAATAGGCGATATCGCGTGCATCTAAATGATGGGGCTGAAACCCCACATTAATATCTGCATTCTTAATATCTGCATTTATTTCTTCTGACAGGGCAGCCAGTCCATCATCTTGTTTAAATTCTTCTTCCTCTAGCCCACATACAACCAGCTTCTTTGTTTTATTTTCTGTCAAAGCTTTGATAATCATGGCGGTTAAACTGGCCCTATCATAATCCTCAATTTTGCTTAAAACGCCCAAATCAGCGTCAAATAGCTGGGCGAAATAGGTGCCTCTTCGGCTATCCGCAAGGCAAAGAGTGATTTGACGCCCAGCTTCTTTATTTTGCATCCCGGCTTGATAGGCCAGCGCGGATAGACCGCTTATCCCCAGCGGCGTTGCACCGGTTGCTAATTGATACCCTTTGGCAGCAGATAAACAGACCCGCAAGCCGGTAAATGAACCCGGCCCACAACCTGCCGCTATATGGGTGATATTGGCAAGCTGAATACCTGCTATACGCGCTGTTTTATCTACCAGCCCTATCAAGGTTTCAGCATGCCCGTGACGTGCTTTATGTTCCTGAAAACCTGTTATTTTTCTATCAACCATGAGGGCAGCAGAGGCCGCATTACCACTGCATTCAAGGGCTAATATTATAGAATTCTCTGTTTTTGCATCTTGCAGCATTTCTCACCGCTCTATCTTTTTGTCTGCTCTTCTACCTATCTGTTGTTGCATAACAGGTCAAAAAAAATTAATCTCCGCTCAATGTTTGAGGAGTGCAAAAATGACCCATAATATAGGCTGGCCCTTGATAACGACGCGCCAAAGGAGCGCAAATCAATTACGCATAGGCGTTTTTGCGGCTAGCGCGTTATTACTGGCTTCCATGTTCGCACTTTTATTGCCGCAAAAGAGCTTGGCACAAGAACTAGCACGCGATAGCGCTTCGGTGATTATGTATCATCGTTTTGGCGAGGACAGATACCCCTCAACCAATATCCGCATCCCCCAGTTTGAAGAGCATTTAGCGCTTTTAACCAATGGCAATTATACTGTCTTGCCGTTGCCTGAGATCATTAAAACCTTGCAAGCTGGCGGCACGCTACCAGACAGAACCGTCGCGATAACTATAGATGATGCGTATTTGTCTGTTTATGAACAAGCGTGGCCACGTTTAAAAGAGCTTGGCTTGCCCTTTACCATATTTGTAGCGACCAACCCGGTAGAAAAGAACCGGCGCGGCTATATGAGCTGGGATATGTTAAGAGAGTTGCAAAGCCAAGGGGTTACTATTGGCTCACAAACCCACACGCATCCGCATTTACATCGCAAGTCAGCTGAACAAGTGCGCCAAGAAATTACCACTTCCAATCAGCTTTTTTTAGAAGAGCTTGGTATGCGCCCAGAGCTATTTGCCTATCCGTTTGGTGAATATTCAAGCTTTGTTGTGGATATTGTAAAAGAAGCTGGCTTTGTTGCCGCCTTTGGCCAAAATTCAGGTATTATGCATAGTCAAGATAGAATGTTTGAGCTGCCCCGCTTTGCCTTTAACGAAAATTATGGGACGATTGACAGGCTGGAGCTTGCCGTAAATGGCCTGCCACTCAAAATCACTGATCTGACACCAGAAGATATGGTCTTAGCCGAAAACCCGCCCCTCTATGGCTTTACCCTGCATGAAGATATGCGCCCACAAGGGCAATTGCGGTGTTTTGCCAGCGGCTATGGCAAAATAGAGGTATCGCTTATTGGTCAGCGTGCAGAAATCAGGCTACCCGGGGCATTGAAAAATGGCCGTTCTCGCATCAATTGCACGATGCCTGCTGGCCAGAATAGGTGGCGCTGGTTTGGCCGTCAGTTTTTAACAGACTAGGCTCTGGCTTTACCTATCTCTAAAATATCGGTGCTTTCAGTTTTATTTCGTTAAATCGATTGAAATCATTTTGTGCAATCACTGTTTGCAGCGTTTCAACATATTCATTGCCTATCTCTGCATAGACAGAAAGCTCTGCCAGCACATCATCAAAATTCGCGCTACCTTGATTATATAAAGCTCTGTTCTGGCGAAATCCCTCATAAGCGTAAAAGGAATTTAAATTCAACATATAAGCCCGTACAGAGGCCAGTAAATCTGGAAAGGTACGAACCGATGCGCGGCTATCGCTTGCCTCTCTAGCTTTGATCCCTGCCTTATCATTCCAGACCCATTGCCCAAATAATGCATTACCCGCAATGGTGAAGCGGGATTGTCCCCAGCCAGATTCAACAGCCGCCTGTGCCAGAGCCAGCGATACCGGAACGGGCGCTATACGCAAGCGCAAAGCCTGATAAAGAGCTGCGTCTGACGCTTCAATATCTATCTTATACTGGGCAGCATATCGCGCTAATGTCTTGCTGTCTCCACGCTGATAGGCCAATTCAATGTCTTTTCTCTTGCTGAGAATTTCGTCATTCGCGCGCAAAATCAGGGGGAGTAATATTTTCACGAACACGTCTTTGCGCTCCCCTACTTCTAGCGGGGATAAATTTGGCATTCGCGGAATGAATACGCGCGGGATGACACCCGTTCGCGTGGTGGGTAGGCTATATTTAACCGCATGTGGTATTGGCGGACGCCGGGTTGGCAAACTAAGCAAGGCTTCTTTTGAGCGTATGTTTTGTGTGCGCTGAAGGCCTTGTGATAATTGCGCATTGGCGTCCTCTAACTGCTGATCGAGCGCATCTTGTTCAGCAATGCTCAGGCCTTGCTGACTTCTCAAATTCTGCAAGCGAACTAATTCTGCCTCAAGTTTGGCGATTTCGGCAAATAACCTCTGATTACCATTATTCATAGCCAGAAAATGAGGTGGGCTGATGATTGCGGGCAATAAAAACCCTGCGCAAATGCACAGTAAAACAAATCCAGCTAGAGATTTGTTAGATAATTTTAAGGATACTGGTTCATGAAGGGACACAGCTCAAATAATCCTTTTCTGCATAAAGGGGGCTGTGGGAAACACATTGCCTATTCTTCGGTTGGGCGCACCTCAACCACTTCAGGGATATAATGACGAAGCATGTTTTCAATACCCATTTTCAAGGTCGCAGTTGAACTTGGACACCCTTGGCAAGCGCCGCGCATCTGCAAAGTTACCACCCCTTCATCAAAGGAATGAAAGGTAATATCGCCGCCATCCATTGCCACAGCTGGGCGCACGCGCGTATCCAAAAGATGCTTGATCTGCTGCACTACCTCATCATCATCACTATTATCCGCCTCGCTGTCCTGAGCAGCGTCCATCACCGGCAGGCCAGAAGCAAAATGTTCCATAATCCCTGCCAAAACAGATGGCTTTAGGGCAAACCATTCCATCTGTTCTGCTTTAGTGATAGAGACAAAATCACCGCTTAGAAATACTGATTCCACCCCATTAATGCGCAGTAACCGGCTGGCAAGGGGCGAGGTTTTTGCTTCGTCGGATGAGTTGAATTCCGCAGAGTTGCCGGGCAATACATCTACACCTGGAATAAATTTCAAAGTCGCCGGATTGGGTGTATCTTCTGTTTGAATAAACATGGGCAGCGTCCTCAATTGCGTGTAAATTTGACCTATATAAGGCTAGCGGTATTTACCATCTTCTTTGGTGACAAATATAAACTGGTTCTATCGATATGGGAAGGCCGGTGCGAATTATCAAGGTTGCAACAGTGCTTGCAGTGATATTCAGCGCTGTCTGTTCGGTACATATTTTAGGCGAAACCAACCAGTTTTTTAACTTCTGCTAAAATTGGGCCCGCAATAGCTTGTGCCTGCTCAGCGCCCTTTTCCAATAGCGCATCAATTTGCGCGTCATCTTCCAATAACTTATTCATCTCGGCACTAATCGGTGCAATTTGCAAAACAGCGAGTTCAGCTAAAGCTGGTTTAAAAACGCCAAATCCTTGGCCGCCAAATTCAGACAAAACATCCGCCTGCGAGCGCCCAGATAATCCAGCGAAGATGCCAACGAGATTGGCTGCCTCTGGGCGCCCTGCCAAACCGGCTATTTCAGTTGGCAGAACTTCAGGATCTGTTTTCGCACGTTTAATTTTCTGCGCAATATCGTCTGCACTATCTGTTAAATTGATGCGGGTAGCGTCAGAGATATCTGACTTGCTCATCTTTGAGTTCCCATCACGTAAGCTCATCACCCGTGCAGCCGTCGCTTGTATTTGTGGCTCTGGCTGGGGGAAAAATTCAGAATCAAACATGGAATTGAAGGCAGCCGCAATATCACGGGTTAATTCCAGATGCTGTTTTTGATCCTCACCTACCGGCACATGGGTCGCTTTATAAGCCAAAATATCTGCTGCCATAAGCGTTGGATAAGCATATAGGCCAACCGTTGCATTTTCACGGTTTTTGCCCGCTTTTTCTTTGAACTGTGTCATCCGGTTAAGCCAGCCAAGACGCGCGACACAATTGAAAACCCATGCGAGCTCTGCATGCTGAGGTACACGCGACTGGTTAAACAAAATCGATTTTTCGGGATTGATACCAGAAGCAATAAGACAGGCCGCCACCTCACATATTGAGCGGCGCAACACAGACGGATCCTGCGGTACGGTTATGGCATGCAAATCGACCACACAATAGATACATTCAAAATCATCTTGTAGGGCTATCCAGTTTTTGATTGCGCCCAGATAATTGCCCAAATGCAAATTGCCTGTTGGTTGCACACCAGAAAAAATACGGCCCTTTTTTGCCTCACCCATGTCGGTCTTCCCTACCTCTTATCTTGCTCACAGCAAAAAGGCTGATAAACAGAATCTGACGGCATTTTAAGATGTTTTACTGAAAAAAACTAGCCTTAGAAGGCCAGTAAACCAGCCAGTTAAGAAATAAATGGCACCGCCTGACAATACCAGAACAACCATCCCCCCCGTTTGGCTAGCTATTACAGCCCCAACCAAAGGCATCAGAAAATATAATGAGGCGGCCATAATAGCCGAACAAAGAGTAGATAGAAAGATGGCCCGAACAGGCGTTTTTTCCAGACGGCCTGCGCGCCCAAGCCATAGTAGCTGCCAGACAAAGCCCATCCAAGAAACCAGCACCGTTGCAAGCGCCAGTCCAACATGGCCAAAAATACGCATCAGATAAAGGCTAAGCACAATATTTAAGGCAACCGATATCAAAGATATAATCATTACCAGCCGCGCTTTTTGCAAAGCATAAAGGGCAGCAGCAGTTAGCTTTAACCCAACAAAAGCCGGCAAGCCTATAGCATAGGCCACCAACGCCGCCGCCGCCGCCCTGCCATCTACAAGGCTGAAAGCCCCTGAACGAAATAGCCCTATGATAATAGGTTCTGCGATTATCAATAGTGCCGCTGTGGCAGGTAAAACAAGGCAAGCTGCTGGCATAATGCCTGCGGATAATTCTTGTGCAAATTTTTGTTTGCGCAGGCTTTTTTCTGTGCCAGCTTCGATAGAAGATAGACGCGGTAACAAGGCTGTCCCAAGGGCAATCCCCACCAACCCTAGCGGCAATTGTGCAATCCTATCTGCGTAATAAAGCCAAGATATCGCGCCAATTTGCAAAAGTGAGGCAAGAATCAAATCTATCAGAAGATTAATTTGCGTTGCCCCTGCACCAAGCGCCGCTGGCACAAAGCCTCTCCACATAGCGCGCGACCTTTCAGACATTTTACCAAATCGCCATTTTGGAGTCAGGGATTTGCGCCGCAACCCTGCTTGCAATACTGCCATCTGGCATAACCCTGCCAGCAATAGGGCAATGGTAAGCGGTAGAGCAAGCATCACGGGGCCTGTTTGCATCGCATCCGCACTGAAAGGGATGGCTATTGCCCCCGCAATTAAAAAGATATTCAATATGACTGGTGGCAACGCTCCAGCGATAAATTCATCGGCACTATTTAACAAGGCTGCCCAGAGCGCAACAAGAGATATCATAGGCAAGTAAGGCATGGTTAAGCGCGCTAATTGAACGGCTGATTTAAATCTTTCGGGAGTTGTAATAAAACCCGGCGCTAGCACGGCGATAATCGCTGGCATAAATATTTCCATGATAATGACAATAGCCGATAGCGCTAGTAGCAACGCTGTTTGAACCTCTGCTGCCAATATAAGCGCAGCAGGTTGCCCCTGTTTTTCTTTGGCAAGAGCATAGACAGGCAAAAAGGCATTGGTTAGCGCGCCTTCTGCGGTAAGACGGCGAAAGAGGTTAGGTAATTTAAACGCGACCAGAAACGCATCTGCTGCACTGCCCGCGCCTAAAAAATGAGCAAAACAGATGTCACGGATAAACCCTAAAACACGCGAGATAAGCGTAAGGCCACTAATCTGCGTAAAAGCACGCTTTAGACTGATGCGGCTCATTCAAACATCCTATTCATCATTGCCGCCATCACCTTCAGGGCCATTTTCTTCAGAGCCATTTTCTTCAGAGCCATTTTCTTCAAAGATAGTCATCAATGTCTGTTTGATTTTCGCCTGTGTTGCTGGCTTTTCAATTTGCAGCCCATAAACGTCTTTTACATAAAAAACATCGACAGCCTTCTCGCCATAAGTGGAAACAGTGGCTGAATTTACCTGCAAACCAAGCTGCAGCAAATGATAGGTAATCCTGTATAAAAGCCCCGGTCTATCTGCACCATTAACCTCTATAACGGTGTGGGTTTTACTGCGGCCATTAGTGACCAAAACCCGTGGTGGTACCGTCATAACTTTCAGGCGTGCGGAAAGCTGGGAGGATTTCTGGCGGAGCTTATCAAACAGCGAAATATCCCCGGCCAGCGATTGTTCTATGAGGCTGGCAATGCGCTTCTGGGTGCTGATATCGGTCACTGCACCGCGATTTTGATCCTGAATACGGAACTGGTCTAAAATGGTGCCATCATGGCGCGTGTTAATTCGTGCATTCATAATACTACAGCCAGACATCGCAACAGAGCCAACTATCCGGCTAAACAATCCCGGATGATCAGCTGCCATCACGATAAGGATAGTTGATTTTTTATCTTCATCTACTTTGAAATCGACCAGTAATTGGCGATCTGAGCTATCAAATTTTGTTGCCAGTCTTGCATGGTCGAGATGTGATGATGTGGTGAAATTAGTCCAGTAACTAGGATAAAATAAGCTAGCATGCGCCTCAAACTGCGCATCCTCCCAATCGGTTAACTGCGCTCTGGCTTCCTGCATGGCATTTATGGCTGCACCTTTGGAAACCTCTGATGGCGCTGCCCCGCCAAGTACCGCTTCTGAGCGATGATAAAGATCGCGCATCAAACTGGCTTTCCAACCATTCCAGACATCAGGGCCAACAGCCTGAATATCGGCAACCGTTAGCACCAATAGTAGTTTCAGACGTTCAGGGGATTGTACTTGTTCGGCAAAATCAATAATGGTTTGTGGGTCATTCAGGTCATAACGAAAAGCAGTTTTGCTCATTTGCAAATGTTTCAAAATAAGCCAGACGACTGTTTCCGTTTCTTCTTCGCTACAGCCAAGCATTGGGGCAATTTCACGCGCCACCTCAGCCCCAAGAGCTGAATGATCCCCGCCTCTGCCTTTGGCAATATCATGCAGGAAGATGGCCACGAACAACGCCCGCCGTGATGAAATTTCATGGATAAGCTGGCTTGCCAGCGGCGCGACATCCGCAAGCTGACCCTGTTCAATTTCGCGCATGATACCCACCGCGCGCAGACTATGCTCATCAACCGTATAGCTATGATACATATCAAACTGCATCATCCCAACAATACGGCCAAAATCTGGTAAATAGGTGCCTAGCCAGCCAGATTCGTTCATTAACCGCAATACCCGTTCAGGATTACCCTTGCCGGCGATGATTTGCAAAAACACCTGATGGGTTTGCACGGTTTGCAATTGCGGCGTTTTAGCAGCACGCACAGCTCTGGTTAATCTGCGCAAAGTATCGGGATGAATATCCAGCTCATGGATGAGGGCAAGATAAAAAATCCCAACAATACGATGCAAATCATCCCGAAAGCGCATCGTCTCTGGAAGATGCAAGCGTCCCTTTTCAAGAACGAACGGGGCTATTTCAAGCTTGGCTTGCGCATCACTTGCCCAGAATTTTTTCAAAGATAAGCGCGGACGCTTGTCAAAATCAGTCTCCAATGCCGCACAAAAAATCCGGGTTAGATTACCAACATGGCGCGCCGCCAAAAAATAACGCTTCATGAAACGCTCAACACCCCGCAAACCACCCCTGTCAGAAAAGCGCATTTGTGGGGCAATTTCCATCTGTGCATCAAAACTAAGCCGGTCATCCTCGCGGCCATGATGCAAGTGCAGAAAACAACGCGTTGTCCATAAAAACCTTTGTGCAGAAGCAAAGCTTCGTGCCTCTGATTGGCGGACAATGCCGGTGTCTAACACATCACTGATGCTGTTTACGCGGTAGGCAAATTTAGCAATCCAGAACAAGGTATGCAGATCACGCAAACCGCCCTTGCCGTCCTTCACATTTGGCTCTACCGCATAACGGGTACCGCCAGTGCGAATAATTCGCGCATCTCGCTCTTCTAATTTGGCACTAACAAATCTAGCTGCCGGCTGGCGCCCAAGCCATTTCGAAAAAGCTTGCATCATTTTTTCACATACAGCTTTATCCCCGCCAATGGGCCGCATTTCCAGCAAGCTGGTGCATATCGTTACATCTTCATCTGCCGCGCTTAGGTTCTGACGAAGAGACCGGCTAGCATGGCCAACGGTAAGGCCCATATCCCAAAGCAGATATAATAGAAACTCAACGAGCGGTTCTTGCTGTTTGCTGCCACGCTCTGGCATTAGAAATAACAGGTCAATATCACTATGTGGGGCGAGCTCGCCGCGGCCATATCCACCAACCGCCATTACCCCGAATTTAGGCACGACGTTGAAAATATGTGTGCAGGCGAGATTAAGAGCACCACGGATTAAAATATCCAGCGCATGCGCATGTGCACCAACATAGTCAGCGCCATCGCGTTCAGCTTGCAATCTTTTGGAAAGGCGGGTGCGGGCATCTGCCAGCTGCGCTTTCATTTCTGCCAGCACAGCTGCACGCAGCTGGTCTCTATTTTCTATCTCTTGCGCTAGCTGTTGCAAATTTTCATTAAATTTTTCTTCATCAATTGCCTTAAATATGCCCGCATCTGCTTTGGCAATGGCTGTTTGCAGGGGGGACATCCATGACTGCCAAACCGTCACTGGCATCACTGTTTGTTTCATCGCAACTGAAGAAGTCAATTATGCATCTCGCTTTGGTTTTTACCTAAATATCTTATCTAATCGTCCCTATCAGCTAGGGCTGATTTTAAATCATAAAGAACAGATAGCGCTTGTTTTGGGGTTAGGCTATCTGGTTCTAACTCTGCTATCATCTGGCGGAGGTTTTCCATTTCCTCATCACTTTCCGTCTCGCTATCATACGCATTATTTTGACTATTTTCGGGCAGGTCAAATAAAGGCAGAGAAGATCGCTCCCCCTGCAAACTCCCTGCTTCTAGCTTGCTGACGAGGTGAGCCGCCCGTTTCGTGACTGATTTTGGCAAGCCAGCAAGGCGGGCTACATGCACCCCATATGATTTATCAGCCGCGCCGCTAGCAACCTGATGCAAGAAAATGATTGCCCCTTTCCATTCTTTGACCTGCATCGCATGCGGGCGCAGGCGCGTCAATTGGCCTTGCAGGGCCGTTAGCTCGTGATAATGGGTTGCAAACAACGCGCGGCAACCAATATTATTGTGCAAATATTCAAGGCAAGCCCACGCAATAGCCAACCCATCCCAAGTAGCTGTACCCCGTCCAATCTCATCTAAAATAACCAGCGACTTGCTGGTGGATTGATTAAGGATAGCCGCAGTTTCTACCATTTCCACCATAAAGGTTGATTGCCCACGTGCGAGATCGTCTGATGCACCAACGCGGCTAAAAATCTTGTCGACAATCCCAATTTCGGCGCGTCTTGCAGGGACAAAAAAACCTGCCTGTGCCAAAATGGCCATATGCGCATTCTGCCGCAGATAGGTAGACTTACCTGCCATATTAGGGCCCGTTAACAGCCACAGATTAGCCTCCTCAGACAGCAGACAATCATTAGCGATAAATTGTGCATCATGACCAACTGCCTGTTCCACAACCGGATGCCGCCCAGCTTCGATAGTAAAGCTGGTATCATCGCGCAATTGCGGACAACAATAATCATATAAATCTGCTAGCTTTGCTGTAGAGCAGGCTACATCAAGAGCGGCCACCGCATCCGCACAGGCTGCTATGATATCCTTTGCAGAAATAACTTCCCTGACCAGCTGTTCAAATAAATGCACTTCTAGGGCCAAGGCTTTATCAGAAGCAGAGCCTAAAGCCTGTTCCATCTCGGCGAGCTCAGTAGTGGTAAACCGCACCGCCTGAGCCGTTGTTTGGCGGTGGATAAACTGCGGTTCAGACATTAACTTATCTGCATGCGCCGCGCGCACCTCAATATGATAGCCTAGCACATTATTATGTTTGATTTTCAGTGCCGAGACACCGGTTATTTCGGCGTAATTGGCCTGCAAGCCTGCCATTAGGCGGCGGCTTTCATCGCGCATCTGCCGCAATTCATCTAGCTGGCTGTCATACCCTTGCCGGATAAAATGCCCGTCTCTGGCCAGCAAAGGCAACTCATCAGCAAGTGCAGGCGTAATTTTCTCTGCCAGCGGAGCAGGGTTTTGCGCAATTTCTGCGAGTGCCAAAATTTCAAGCTGGCTTTCTGCGGTACCAGAGCGATTTAACAAAAGTGAGAGCGAACGCGCTTTAAACAGCCCTTGGGCAAGAGCAGCAAGATCGCGCGGCCCCCCACGCGAGGTTACGAGCCGCGAGAGGGCACGTTCAATATCAGGAAGGGTGCTTAAGATATCGGATGTTTCCGCACTGATAATCGGGTTCTGGGTAAACCATGTTGCCAGCCCCAGCCGCGCTTCTATCTCGGCACGGCCTGTTAGAGGGGCAGAAAGCCGTGTATGCAATAACCGGGCCCCACCCGCGGTACTGGTTTTATCAATAGCCGATAATAGGCTGCCTTTGCGCTCTCCTGTTAAGGTACGCGAAAGCTCTAACGATTTTCTAGTTGCCGTATCAATAACCATAAACGCGTCCGGCCATTGCGCGGATAGGGGCTTTAGATACGGCATGGTCTCTAGCTGTGTTTGCTGCAAATATGCCAGCAAGCCGCCAGCTGCGGAAAGCATTTGCGCGCTGAACTGCCCCATCCCTTGCAATGTGGATACATCATAATGCGTAAATAGCGTCTGTTCTGCTTTGCGGTGGTTAAAAGCAGAAGCGCTGAGCGCGGTTCCGCGCTCCGCATTTACCAGCGGCTCTATCTTTTCTGCCAGGTCTTCTGGATACACAAATTCAGCAACATTCAGCTGCGTTAAAATCGTATCAATATCTTGGCCTGCGCATTCCTGAACCTGAAAGCTGCCCGTAGACATATCTGCCCATGCAAGGGCAAATTTATCGCTGACACGGCCAATAGCCGCCAGAAAATTATTCTGATAGGCGTCTAACAGCCCATCTTCTTGCAACGTGCCGGGCGTAATAACGCGTACCACATCACGTGGTAACGGCCCTTTTCCGCCTCTCTTTTTAAAGGCTTCTGGGGTTTCTGATTGTTCGCATACCGCAACCCTATGCCCAAGTTTTATTAATTTTGCTAAATAATTATCTGCTGCATGCACCGGCACGCCGCACATTTGCACCCGCTTACCCTCAATTTCACCGCGATGGGTCAGGGCAATGCCAAGCGCTTCGGAAGCAATTTCCGCATCGTGCAAAAACATTTCATAAAAATCACCCATCCGATAGAAAAGCAGTATATCGTGATACTGTTCTTTAACAGCTAGATATTGCGCCATCATCGGGGTTAGCTTTTGCGAATTGTCAGTTTTATTCTGTTTCAAACGTTTAGAGTTTCGATTAAGTTGATAGCTAAGGTCGTCCACTGGTTTACCTAAAACCTTCTTTATACATAGTTATGAAAAAAAGTAGAAACATCACATGAAAAAATCATTCAAAAAAGAAGCTTTGCAATTCCATTCTGATGGCCGGCCGGGCAAATTGGAGATTACGCCAACTAAGCCACTGACCACTCAGCGTGACTTATCGCTTGCTTACTCTCCAGGTGTTGCTGAGCCCTGCCTTGCGATCGAAGCTGATCCCAACCTTGCCTATGACTATACCGCCAAGGGCAATATCGTTGCTGTTATATCAAATGGATCTGCTGTTTTGGGTCTTGGCAATATTGGCGCGATGGCTTCGAAGCCTGTGATGGAAGGCAAGGCCGTCCTTTTTAAGAAGTTTGCCGATATTGATGGTATGGATTTAGAATTAGATACCCAAGATGTAGACAGGTTTGTGGATGCGGTTAGCCTGCTTGGGCCTTCTTTTGGCGGTATTAACCTTGAAGATATCCGGTCTCCTGAATGTTTTATCATTGAACAGCGCCTGCGCGAGATGATGGATATCCCAGTATTCCATGATGATCAGCATGGCACCGCGATTATTGCGGCAGCCGGCCTGATTAACGCGCTGCATCTAACAGGGCGCGAGATGAAGGATATCAAAGTTGTATCAAATGGGGCAGGTGCTGCGTCTATCGCTTGTGTTGAGCTTATAAAGGCTATGGGCGTCAAACATGAAAATGTGATTCTATGTGACCGTTCGGGTGTTATTTATCAAGGACGCGAAGAGGGCATGAATCAGTGGAAATCCGCGCATGCTGTTAAAACAGAGGCACGCAATCTGGTTGATGCCTTAAAAGGTGCGGATGTCTTTTTAGGCCTTTCAGCGGCAAAGGCAGTCACCCCTGAAATGCTGAAAAGTATGGCTGATAAACCGATTGTATTCGCTATGGCAAACCCAGAACCAGAGATTATGCCCGATATAGCGAAAAAAGCACGTCCTGATGCGATTATCGCAACAGGTCGTTCTGATTTTCCTAATCAGGTAAATAATGTGCTTGGCTTTCCTTATATTTTCCGCGGCGCACTAGATGTGCGGGCATCTGCCATTAATGAAGAGATGAAAATTGCCGCGGCAAATGCGATTGCAATGCTGGCGCGCGAAGATGTTCCTGACGAAGTTAATCATGCCTATTCTGGCGAGCAGCTGCGGTATGGTACTGAATATATTATCCCTGCACCGTTTGACCCGCGGCTTATATCCGCAGTGTCCTCAGCTGTTGCGGAAGCGGCGATGGACACAGGGGTAGCGCGCAAGCCTATCGAAGATATCGAAGCTTATAAGCGCGATTTGTCTGCTCGGTTAGATCCGACCGCGTCTTTCTTGCAGGATGTTTTCGCCCGCATTACGCCGGAACAGAAAAGAGTGGTCTTTACCGAAGGCGAGGAAGAAGTGTCTATTCGCGGCGCAATCGCCTTTCGCAATGCTGGATATGGGCGTCCGATTTTGCTGGGGCGTGAAGCACGTATCAAACAGCGTATCGAAGATATGGGTCTTGATGGCGCCATTGATTTTGAAATTATCAATGCCAAAATTTCTGACCATAATGATGAATATATTCAGTATCTTTACGAAAAATTACAACGTAACGGTATCTTGCAACGTGATTGCCAGCGGATGGTTAATCTGGACAGAAATGTATTTGCGGCCTGTATGGTGGCACATGGTCACGCAGATGCGCTTGTCACTGGCATGACCCGTTCTTTCCAAGCAAGCTTTGAGCATGTAACCCGCGTCATTAACCCCGCCAAAGACAAAGATTTTGCCGCCACCTCGATGCTGATATCCAAAGGCCGTACGGTGTTTATTGGTGATACCTCTATTCATGAGCGCCCTACAGGTGAGCAAATGGCCGATATTGCCGAAGCCATTGCCGAAAAAGCCCGCCTAATGGGACACACACCACGTGTTGCGTTTCTGTCATTTTCCAGCTTTGGTCGGCCTGCCAGCCAGATAACCCAAGCGGCCCGTGATGCAGCAGCTGTGTTGGATAAACGAAAAGTTGATTTCGAATATGAAGGCGAAATGACAGCGGATATTGCATTGGATTTCGATTTAATGCAGAGTAGCTACCCATTCTCGCGCTTGACAGCAGCAGCCAATATTCTGGTAATGCCGGGGCTTCATTCTGCTAATATTTCTTTTAATCTGATGCAACAGCTGGGCGGCGGAACCGTTATTGGGCCAATGATTTTGAACGCCGAATTCCCCTTCCAGATTATTCCGATGAACGCGACAGTGAATGACCTGGTAAATGCAGCAGCATTAGCGGCCTATGAATCGTTGTAAGTGAAGATGCCAAATATACAGGCAAGGATGGAACAAACTCAGCCATGCAAGCAGAGCCATCTTATCTAACAGGACTTGTCCGACGCCTGTTACGACTATTATCAGGGGTGATTGTCGGCATCATTCTGCTGCTTATCTTTGAGCGTATTCGTTTTATTGATGCCCTGTTTATTTTGAGCATAGGGGGCGGTGTCGGTTTTTATCTCATGCGTAATGAGGGGCATGCGCTGCTGCATCTTAAAACCTATTTCCGGGCTAAAGCCGCAGCAGCCAATCCCGCAGATTTTATTCCCTCTAAAGAACAGGGTCTGCGATCTTCTGAATTTGATGATACAGAGCTAACCGATCTTATCTGGACAGTATCTAGTGCTGAGCAGCAAGCCTCTACTGCTGCACGTAATCTGCGATTAGACAGCCAGTACCGACATGAAGTGCTCTATAATCTGCCCTTGCCCCTTATTATTTTAAATGATGATGGGCAAGTCAGCGAATTTAACAAACAAGCTAAAGAGTTGTTTGACCATATTGATATTGGCAAACCTATTGCCTTTATCATCCGCAATAATGAAGTGCTGGAAGCCATACAACAGGTCAATAGGGGGGAAGCTAGTTTCAATGAAATACAGCTTTCCACCGGTTTTACTGTTAAACGCCATTTTGCCGTGCTGACGTCAAATTTCTCTGCTGATGAGAAGAGCCGCACCGCTATTACCTTCATTGACCGAACCTTGGCGATGGAGGCAGAAAAAATGCGCTCAGACTTTGTGGCTAATGTTAGTCATGAGCTGCGCACACCGCTTACCTCTATCCTTGGGTTTGTTGAAACCTTGCAAGGGACAGCAGGAGCAGAGAAAAAAACCCGAGAAAAATTTTTGAATATCCTGCAACAACAGGCCGAGCGTATGTTCCGGCTCGCCACGGATCAGCTATCGCTAGCACGCATTGAACAAACTGAGCAATATGTGCCAAATGATGCTTGCGATTTGAGCCTTATCTGTAACCGAGTGATAACGACGTTGCAAAAACAAGCGGAGATTGCACAAATTATTCTGAATTTTAACCAGCCACAATCGCCTGTTCTTGTTAAAGGTAGCCCTGACGAGCTGGTACAGATGATTCAGAATCTAGTTGAAAATGGTATCCGCTATGGCCGCACCGGCGGTGAGGTAAAAATCACTTTAGAGACGCAGGCTAAAAACCCCGTTGCCCCGCAACAGCCTTTTTGTTGTATCCATATTAGCGATAATGGAGAGGGAATAGACAAAGAACATCTGCCACGTCTTACAGAACGTTTTTACCGGGTTGATAAAGACAGATCGCGCACCAGAGGCGGCACTGGACTGGGGCTGGCCATTGTAAAACATATTGTTAACCATCATCGTGGACATCTGCACATCACCTCTGAAGCTGGCAAAGGCTCAACCTTCTCTGTTTATTTACCGCGCCCTTAAACTGGATTCATTCATCAAGAAAATTGTCATAAAATAGTCACATTTTTGTATTAATTAGTAAACTGTCATATTGTGGCTTATTACGAGCATGTCATCCAGACTTACCAATGAACGATTTAAATCAGCACTGATCTATGGAAACAGCTAAAAAAATATTGGTTATCGAAGATGAGCAAGATATCCAAACATTGCTTGATTATAATCTAAGCCAAGCTGGTTTTGAGATTATCCTATGCGAAAATGGGGAAGATGGTCTTCTGCTTGCTATTGAAAGCCAGCCTGACCTGATTTTGCTCGATTGGATGCTACCGCTTTTGTCTGGCATTGAGGTTTTACGCCAACTTCGGAGCCGCATGGATACCAGAGACATTCCCGTTATTATGCTAACAGCCAGAGGCGAAGAAGGGGATCGCTTGCGGGGTTTGGATGGCGGGGCTGATGATTATGTGACCAAACCGTTTAGCCCAGCTGAACTGCTGGCACGGGTTAGAGCTATTATCCGGCGGCAAACACGCGGCTATGATGCCAAACTCACTGGCGGTGATATCGAACTAGACCTAGAGCAAAAACGGGTGAAACGTGATGGCACCTCTATACATTTAGGGCCTACAGAATTTCGGTTGCTGGAACATTTTATGCGCAATCAGGGGCGCGTTTATTCACGTGACCAATTGCTAGACAGTGTTTGGGGGAATGATGTTTATGTGGGCATGCGTACGGTAGATGTGCATATAAGAAGGCTGCGCAAGGCCATCAACATTACGGGTGGGCCAGATATGATCCGAACCGTGCGCTCAATGGGATATTCTTTTGAGGTGCGCGATTAATCCTCGCTTATCATTTTTTACTTGTTGCAGGCTCTAATCACGATAATATGGGCGCGTTAGGTTCCTTTCCTTGACTGTTAGAAGAGCGTCATTCCACCGTGAAATCACTATCCTTTTTTGCTGCGCCGCGAGCTTTCACCCCTTTTATTTTAGGCCTTTTTGTTCTGGCTTTAAGCGCTTGTCAGCCGGTTACCCTGACCCTGACAAAATCAGGCTTAAAAACAAGCCTACCAACAGCCTCCATACCCAAACAGGCCGAGACGCTTAGCACCCAAGAACAGCGCGCACCCCAGCCTGAAGCCCTTTCAGAAGAACTGCCAGAAGAATTATCAGAAGAATCACCCGAAGAATTACCAGAAGAGACGATCGCAGAGATACGAGAAGGCGAAGCAGCTATTGAAACAGCAAATCTTGCTTCGCCGCCCGCAATAGAGCTACCTGCAGAGCTGCCAAAAATTACCGCCATCGACCCGCAAGAACTGCTTGGCAAAACCGCAGACTATATTGCCAGCCAACTTGGTGAGGCTGATTTTAAGCGAAGGGAAGGACAGATCGGTATCTGGCAATATTGGCAAGCCAATTGTGTGGTAGATTTTTTCTTTCAAAATACCGATGATACATCCAATTTATCCCAAAAAACCGCGATAGCGCTTGATGTTCGGAAGCGCATAATTGGCCAGCCTTTGGATGAAGAACGATGCCAAAAAGAGCTGTATCAGCGCCAACTTTAAAGGCTGGATTTCTAGGTAAATTGCTTATCCTTAAATAGACAATATTGTGATATGGCGCAATTTCCACAATCTGGCTTGCGTGCCTTGCAAACATATCGGCCATGCAAAATAAGCCAATGATGCGCCCCTTTAAGATAGGCCTTTGGTACCCGCCGCAATAATTCTTTTTCCACTGCATCTGGGGTTTTTCCAGGGGCCATACCGGTGCGATTTCCAACTCTAAAAATATGCGTATCCACGGCGATAGTTGGATGGCCAAAGGCTTCATTTAGCACAACATTTGCTGTTTTTCTTCCAACACCGGGCAAGGCCTCAAGCGCCTCTCTATCCTCAGGCACTTCACCATTATGATTATCTAGGAGCATCTGTGAGAGCTTGATGACATTTTCTGCCTTTGTATTAAACAGCCCTATGGTTTTAATGTAGGATTTAACTTCCTCAACACCGAGAGCGACCATCTTTTCAGGGGTGTTGGCTGCGGCGAATAAACGCCCTGTCGCTTTGTTAACACTGACGTCGGTTGCTTGTGCAGACAGCGCTACGGCAACAAGCAAAGTATAGGCGTCTTCAAACACCAATTCTGTTCGGGGATCTGAATCCAATTTGGACAAACAGGCAAAAACTTCTTCAATATCTGCTAAGCGCATTTTACGCGGCATATTTAAACCCCTTTTTCCCAGCTCAAAAATGAACTTAACTTGATAAGTATAACGTAAAAACCGTAAGTGGCGAGGGTATAGTTATCCCAACTAAGCAGCGTTGTAAAAAAAGAAGGGTTAAGATGACAGCTGAAAAGAATACTATAGCGGGACGTTTATGGTTTAATACAAAAGCAGATGCAACAACCGAAACCTATGTCATTACCCTTTGGCCTTATCGCTCGCTTTCCTTGCGAGGATTTCGGATTTTTATGGCTGTATTGGCTAGTTTGATGAGCATCATCGCTACAGGGTTTTTTTTGCTCGGCGCTTGGCCAGTAATTGGATTTCTGGGTGCTGAAATTTTAATCGTCTGGTTTGCCTTTAAAATGAATTACCGAGCTGGCCAGCTTGTTGAAAAAGTGGAAATAACGCCCAGCTATGTTCAGATAACACGCACTAATTGGCGCGGCAATGAAACCCAGATCTGTTTAGATAGCCCATGGGTACGTGCCGAATTATTAGAAGAGCAAGAACACAGGCCTAAATTATTTTTATGTGCGCATGCCCAGCAGATGGAGATCGGCAGCTTTATGCCGCCAGTGGAAAAAAATGCACTCGCCAAAGCCCTAAATGATGCGTTAATGCGCGTGCGTTTTGACAAGGGTGCGCCAGCGTGAAACCGCTAGCTTGAAGCGTGATTTGACGCGCTTAAAACATCGTCCATCGTGTATAATCCAGGCTTTTGACAGGCAGCAAAGCGTGCTGCTTTCAACGCGCCTCTAGCAAAAATAACACGGCTTGTTGCGCGGTGGGTGATCTCAATGCGCTCCTGCTGGCCAAAAAAGGTAACCGTATGCTCGCCTGCAACATCCCCGCCCCGCAAAGCCGCAAAGCCAATTGCACCTGATTTTCGTGCGCCTGTTATACCATCACGCCCACTCTCTTTATCTGCATCCAGATCGATATCACGTCCCTTGGCTGCTGCACGCCCTAGCGCTAATGCCGTGCCAGACGGGGCATCAATTTTTTGGTTGTGATGAGTTTCAACAATCTCAATATCCCATTCTGCATCCAATTGACGTGCAATCTGCTCAACAATCTGGCCGAGCAAGGTCACCCCTACAGATGTATTGGCGCAATAAACGATAGGGATCTGCGTTGCTGCCTTTCTCAAAACCGCTTCTTCATCAGCAGTCAGGCCGGTGGTGCCAACAACCATCGCTGTCCCGCTAGCCAGCGCAATATCTAAATGGCGCATCGTGGCATCGGGGCGTGTAAAATCAATAATGACGCCGCTAGAACCAATGCCAAGGATATGCGCATCCGCGTTAATTTTGACCCCGCCCATAATGCTGCCAATTGCGGGGCTTTCGTTATGTTCACTTGCGGCGCAGATTTCTATATCGCTACTTTCTGCAACAAGTGAGGCTATCATTTGCCCCATTTTTCCAGCCGCACCAGGCAACGCAATTTGCAATTTTTTTTCCGACATTTAGTCTCGCGCTCCTGAAAATACGGGCGATCTTGCTAGCCCCTGGTTAGCCCTCAATTCACCCTTATGACCAGAGCGTTTTTACTCTGTCAATAAAGCTCTTTGTTTGCGGGCTAGCATCACCAGCTTCATCAAATTCTTTTAACAGATTAATCTGTTTTTTGTTCAGCTTGGTAGGGGTTTCTACAATAATTTCGACAATCTGATCCCCATGCGAGCCGCCACGCAACGCAGGCATCCCCTTGCCACGCATTCTGAATTTACGCCCTGATTGCGTAGCTTTTTCAATTTGCAAACGGGCCATCTTGCCGCCCAAAGTCGGCACTTCTATCGAACCACCTAATGCCGCAGTAACCATTGGCACAGGCACATCAATATATAAATTACTGCCGTCACGCTCAAAAATTGGATGATCAGCAACAGAGACAAAGATATATAAATCGCCAGCTGGTGCGCCGCGTAATCCAGCCTCACCCTTACCAGATAGGCGGATACGGGTGCCCGTATCCACGCCAGCTGGGATATTCACAGACAGGTTTTCAGATTTTTCAACTCTGCCTTGACCACGACATGGCTTACACGGATTAGAGATAGTCTCGCCAGCACCCTGACAAGAAGGACAGGTGCGCTCCACAGTGAAAAAACCTTGCTGGGCACGAACCTTGCCCATGCCCCCGCAACCCGAGCAAGGTACAGGCTGGCTACCTTTGGCAGCACCGCTGCCGCCGCA
This sequence comes from Alphaproteobacteria bacterium, assembly GCA_022425485.1. Lineage (GTDB taxonomy): Bacteria > Pseudomonadota > Alphaproteobacteria > Puniceispirillales > Puniceispirillaceae > JADHLI01. The sequence continues at coordinate 109,481 of JAKMFL010000051.1, forward strand.
ACTATCACAAGTCGACGAAATATTGGCAACTATATCTTTCTGGCAGCCTGTATAAGCTTCGTCTAAATCGATGGTTAAATCATAACGCAAATCTGCGCCATGCCGAGCTTGCTCTGTGCGTCCGCGCCCACCTGAAAATTCTGAAAACATCTGCTCAAAAATATCAGAAAAGCCGCCACCGCCAAAGCCGGCCCCGCCACCGCCGCCAAAGCCGCCAGTTTGATCAAAAGCTGCATGACCCATTTGATCATAGGCGGCCCGCTTCTGGCTATCTTTCAGCACTTCATAAGCTTCGCTAGCTTCTTTAAAACGTTCAGAAGCTGCCTCGTCACCTGCGTTACGATCTGGATGGTTGGCCATCGCCAATTTGCGGTAAGCAGACTTTATCGCCTTTTCATCAGCATCTTTGCTGACACCTAGTACCTCATAAAAATCGCGTTTCGGCATATTTGGCCATTTTTCATTTCAACTTGTAAACACATAAAGCCGCCTTACCATGAAAGAGGCTTTGTCAGAACCTTACGCTTTTTTTGCGTCCTGATCATCCTCAACTTCTTCAAATTCAGCATCTACGACATCATCGCCATCATTTGTACCATCGCTGGCAGTATTTCCAGCCTCAGCTTCACCTGCTTCTGGTTCGGCCTGATAAGCGGCTTCGCCCATTTTCATCATCGCTGCTGAAAGGGTTTCTGCTTTTGCTGCAATATCGGCTGCATCATCGCCTTCCAGCGCTGTTTTTAACTCAGCAACACCGCTTTCGACCTCTGCTTTAACCGCATCATCCGCCTTGTCACCAAGATCAGACATCGTTTTTTCAGCTGTATGTACCAGTGCTTCGGCACGGTTGCGCGCTTCTACTTCTTCACGGCGTGCTTTGTCTTCTTCAGCATAGGTTTCAGCATCCTTAATCATATCTTCGATCTCATTATCATCGAGACCGCCAGATGCTTTGATGCTAATAGCCTGTTCTGTTCCAGTGGCTTTGTCTTTTGCGCTTACTTTTACAATGCCGTTTGCATCAATATCGAAAGTGACTTCAATTTGTGGCACGCCTCTAGCAGCCGCTGGAATACCTTCCAGATTAAACTGGCCGAGAAGCTTATTATGCGTCGCCATTTCACGCTCGCCTTGATAAACCGAAATAGTTACCGCAGACTGATTATCTTCTGCCGTTGAAAAGACCTGACTTTTCTTCGTCGGGATAGTGGTATTGCGGTCGATCAGCCGGGTAAAGACACCGCCAAGCGTTTCAATACCAAGTGATAATGGCGTGACATCCAAAAGCAAAACATCTTTAACGTCGCCGGTGAGTACACCTGCCTGAATAGCGGCGCCAGAGGCAACCACTTCATCTGGGTTCACACCACGATGCGGCTCTTTACCAAAGAATTTTTCAACTGTTTCAATAATCTTTGGCATTCTGGTCATGCCGCCAACCAAAATTACTTCATCAATCTCGCTAGCAGATACCCCGGCATCCTTTAACGCTTTTTTACATGGCTCAAGCGAACGCTGAACAAGATTTTCAACAAGCTGTTCCAGTTTAGCTCTGGTCATTTTAATGTTCAGATGCTTTGGCCCAGACTGATCTGCTGTAATAAAAGGCAGATTAACCTCTGTCTGAGTCGTAGAAGATAGTTCAATTTTTGCTTTTTCTGCCGCTTCCTTTAGCCGCTGTAGTGCCATTTTATCTGAGCGCAAATCAATGCCTTGCTCTGTTTTGAACTGATCAGCTAGAAAATCGATAATTTGCTGGTCAAAATCTTCACCGCCAAGGAATGTATCCCCGTTTGTTGATTTCACCTCAAAAACACCATCGCCTATTTCTAGAATAGACACATCAAACGTACCGCCGCCTAAATCAAAAACAGCAATGATACCAGATTCTTTTTTATCAAGCCCATAAGCAAGCGCCGCTGCCGTAGGCTCGTTGATGATACGCAATACTTCCAGACCGGCAATTTTACCGGCATCTTTGGTAGCCTGACGCTGTGCATCATTAAAATATGCAGGTACGGTAATCACCGCCTGATCAACTGTTTCACCAAGATAGGCTTCTGCATCTTCTTTTAGTTTGCGCAACACAAAGCTAGACATTTGGCTAGGTGAATAATCTTCACTATCGACCGCTATCCACGCATCACCATTTTTCGCTGGCTTTACTTCAAAGGGGACAAGGTCTGCAAATTCTTTGATGACCGTATCATCTGCGCGTCGCCCGATCAGACGTTTCATCGCAAAAATGGTCTTTTCAGGATTGGTAACCGCTTGACGCTTGGCAGACTGCCCAACTAGCCGTTCGTCATCATCAGCAAAAGCAACCATGGAAGGTGTCGTGCGCGTACCTTCTGCATTTTCAATAACTTTAGCTGCTTTACCGTCCATTACGGCAACACAGGAATTTGTGGTTCCTAAATCAATTCCAATGACTTTGCCCATTTTACTAACCCCTTTTCTTCATCAATTCTTGCGCTAACAGCGGAGAATAATTCTTAACTGAAGCATATATAAGTGTTGTTTTTGTCCATACAAGAGGCAGCCTCTAATCCATATTCTTAGCCTGCCTGCAATCTAAACGCTTTTTGGTATGTTTTATGGTGCGCTAATCAGTGCCCCGTTAAGCGAAAAAATCTACTAACTATCTGTATCTGTTTTTTCTGTATCTGTTTTTTCTGCCGCACTTGGCAAAGCGGCTTTGGATACCCCCACCATTGCCGGACGCAACAGCCTGTCATGCAGCATGTAACCAGACTGCACTACCTGAACAACCATGCCGGGCTCAACTTCATCTGTTGGCACTTCGAACATGGCCTGATGGATATTATAGTCAAACTTTTCCTGCTCAGGCGTTACCTTTTTGATGTGATGCCGTTCCAGAACGGATGCAAGTTCGCGGGCAGACATCTCAACCCCAACAAGGATGTTTTTTAGCGTTTCATCCATATCATCCTTATTTTCAGGCATGTGCGAGATAGCGGTTTCAAGATTATCAATTGAGCCTAGCAGATCACGCGCCAGACCTAGGGCGCCATATTTTTTTGCAGCGGATATATCGCGCTCGCTACGTTTGCGCAAATTTTCACTATCGGCCATCAAGCGTAAGAGCTGATCTTTTAATGCATTTTCATCGCCAGCATTTTCATCGCCAGCATCTTCACCAGTAGCTCCATCGGCAGCGTCATCATCCAATAGGTCAGCTAAATTAAGGTCGGCTAAATCATCACCAGCATCAGGCTTTTCTGGAGATTGTGCGGGATCTGAAGAAACGGTTTTCTGGCTATCTTCTGGTGCTACCGCTTTTTCCATATCCGCGTGATGCTTATCCCCAAAATCTTTATTATCTGTTTCTGATGTCATTTTATGCCTATTTTTGAAAAGTGAAATCGACTAACCGAACGGTATGTAAGTATAGTCTGGTGAATTGCCAAGATGTATAGGTAAAGAAACGCTCACTTTTTTGCTAAAAACCCTCTTCTTTGGACAAAGTTACCTGCATTTAGCTGTTTTTAGGCTTTATCCAAAATTTAGTTCTGGTTTATAAAGAGGGATATTGACGTGTAAGCACAGGCGCGAACCAGACCCATCTGGAATGCGAACCCTAAGCCTGATAAGAAAACCCTAAGCCTGATAAAAGCACTAAGGCTGATAAGAGCACTAAGGCAGATAAATGGCCAAAAAGCCCAAAAATGATAATTTGGTAATGGAATCTATTGAAGATTTGTTCAATCAGGCTGATTCTATTTCTGAAACAGAAAAAAACCGCGTCAAACGTGAACAGGCTAAATCTTTGCCCATCATTGGTGCCCAACCTGTAAGCGTTGAAAATAATGCGCCCGAAACCGCAGAACCGCTTGTCTTAGCTGGGCAAAAACGTCCCTTATCAGAACAGACAGCTGCGTTGTTTCCTTTAGAGCCGCCATTAATGGACGCAGCCATATCAGGCACCCAAAATCTTGATAACAAGGATAGTGACGCTGGCAGTCTGGAATCAGAAAACCCGTTTTTGGCTATTCGTCAGGCCGTCATTTCAGCTGGGGAACCAACCCCATCTGATGCAGAATTAAAGACTGATAATGCTGAAATTAATACGCCTAAAATTCCAGAAAAGGGCCAAAAATCGGGTGCGCACGCAAAACTAAAAGGGCAGAACTTTACCGATCAAATTGCCCAGTTGATAGATAATGAAATTGAAATGCGCCTGAAAGCACAGCTTTCAATTATCGCACTTGCTAACCATCCAGCAAAGGCGCTGACAACCGCAGAAGAAGACAGAAAAAAAGGCGTGCCAGCGCGTAAATCGAAAAAATCTAGCGCTAAGACAGCACAAAAAAAACCAGCAACAAAGAAACTGGAAACAAAGAAACTGGCTGCCAAAAATCAAAAGAAAGCAGAGCCAAAGAAAACAGCGCTAAAGAAAATAGAGGCAAAGCCAGTAGCGAAAACTGCAGCAAAAAAGGCTGTTGTCAAAAAACAGCCTTCAGCCAAAAAACTATCCCGTAAAAGGGGCTCTGCTAAAGGGGCTGCACGGCCTAAAAAGAAATCATGATAGGGAAGTAGGATCATGATACACAAAAATTTGACAGCAAGCTCAGAGCAGATGGTGAAAATTGCCTGCCCACATTGTCAGGCCTTAGGCGAAATACCCTCTGTGGTCTTGCAAAACAACAATTGGCCTATCGCCTGTCATCATTGTAGCCAACATTATTTTGCCCCCGTGGTAAGTGGTCCAGAAAAACTTGTCCGGCAAAAGAACATCGCCTGCACAAATTGCAAAACAAAAGCCGTCATAGATAGCGATAAATATGAAGCCGTACTTTCCTGCATGGCAGAGCTTTATTGCCCAGATTGTCACCACCCCCTACCACCAGCAAAGGGCAGCAAGCGTAAAGAAACGCCTGCAGAAGAGACGGTGGCACCAGAAACGCCCGCACTAGAAATGCAAGCTTTGTCTCTGCAAAACAGCCAAGCAGAAGCGGCAAGCAAGGCCGCCTCTAGCGGGCACCCGCCTATCTTACCGGGCTGGCGCAGTGCCGTTTTCTTGGTTTTTGCAGGCTTTGTTTTGACAGCGCTAGTGATGATGGCCGCTCAGGAAGAGCTGATTGATCGCATCTGGCTAGATAAATTCTTAGCAGGTCTGCCTGATCCCGCAGAAGTTTCAGCTGCCTTCAACACGTTACTGCACTGAAGAAGCGCACAAAATTTATCCTAAAACCTTGGCAATCGTTTTACTGGTATAATCAACCATCGGAATTATCCGCGCATAATTCATATGACGCGGGCCTATGACCCCAACGGCGCCAATAATCTTTCTCTCGCTATTATGATAAGGAGCAAGCACCATCGAGCAGCCTGTTTCTGAAAAAAGCTGATTCTCTGAACCGATAAAAATTTGCAGCCCATCTGCATGGGAAACAGAATCCATCAAATGGCTGGTATGGCCGCGCATCTCCAGCTTATCAAACAAGGTACGCACCCGCGCTAAACCTTCTACCGCGCGTACATCCTCCAACAGATTTGCCTGACCGTTTAGGATAAGCGCCGCATCTTGGGTGTCGGCATGATCTGACCAGATAGCCACACCACGTTCGATTAAATCACTGGTCAGGCTATCCAGCTCTGCACGGCACATTTGTTTGTCCTGTTCTACCAGTGTAATAATTTCACTAACCGATTTGCCCTTATATTGGCTGTTCATATAGTTTGATGCTTGGGTCATTATATGCGCTGGCAGACCTGCTGGAAAAGCTATTATACGATTTTCCACATGCCCGTTTGAGAACACTAAAATCACTAATATACGGTTGTCCTGTATCGGCACAAATTCGATATGATTAACACTTAGATCTTCGGTTGGCGCCATCACGAGGGAGGCGCATTTTGATAAACCAGAAAGCGCCAAACTTGCCTTATCCAACATCTGATTTACCGATAGCCCATCTGAGCGTTCCAACGCATCTATCGAGCTATGTTCATCCAAAGCAAGGCTATCACGCACCTCCATCAGCCCATCTACAAACAACCTAAGCCCTGCTCTGGTTGGCACCCGCCCTGCTGAGGTATGCGGAGAAAATAATAACCCGCTGCCTTCTAGCTCTGCCATAATTGCGCGAACCGATGCTGATGAAAGATTAACTTCCTTTGCCGCCGCTATCAGCCCAGAACCCACGGGCGAGCCCGTTTCAAGGTAGTTTTTGACAATCTCATTGAAAATCTGTGTCGTTCGCCAAGTCATTTCAGAGACAGGTGGTGAGGCCATATAAGGATACCTTCAAGAAAGCTAGTCTGTTATGATGTTCGCATTATCTTAAGTTATAGTAAAATTTTTTTCAGAAGATTACCTCTTATAAAAATCCACAAATCATGTAAAAAGAGCAGCTATCGCCCTTTTATGGAGTTTATTTAATCATGGCACTTACCCGCACAGCTGGCCGTACGCCAGAAGATATCCGCAGCTTGACCATAGAGCCACATTTCTCTCCTTATGCAGAAGGCTCTTGCCTGATTTGTGTAGGTAATACGCATGTGATTTGTACAGCTTCTGTAGATGAAAAAGTGCCGCCTTTCCTGCGCGGGGCAGGGCGAGGCTGGGTTACAGCAGAATATGGCATGTTGCCACGCGCTACCCACAGCCGAATGGACAGAGAAGCAGCCCGAGGCAAACAATCTGGGCGCACACAGGAAATACAACGCTTAATTGGGCGCTCTTTGCGGGCCATTATTGACCTTGAAAAACTAGGGGAGCGCCAGATTAAAATTGATTGTGATGTCATTCGCGCAGATGGCGGAACGCGCACTGCTTCCATAACTGGCGCATGGGTCGCTTTGTCTCTGGCAGTTGAAGATTTAATGCAAAAAGGGCTAATAGCCGCTATGCCGCTGCGGGATCAAGTTGCAGCTATTTCTTGTGGTTTGGTCGCAGGAGAGGCGCTTGCAGATCTCGATTATAATGAAGATAGCAACGCAGAAACCGATGCTAATTTTGTGCTAACAGCTAGTGGCGGGATTGTCGAAATACAAGGTACCGCAGAGCAGCATCCCTTTTCTGAGTTGCAACTGATGGAAATGATGACCCTGGCCAAAAAAGGATGCCAGCAATTATTCGAGGTGCAGATGCAAGCTGTCCGGACGGCAAAACCTTAATCAAGAAAGGTATTACCCGATATGACGCGAAAATTTAATCGTTCAGAAAAGCTGGTAATTGCCAGCCATAATCAGGGAAAGGTGCGCGAAATCAGAGCCCTTTTGGCGCCGTTACATATCGAAGTTATTGGGGCAAGCGAGCTTGGTTTGGAAGAGCCCGAGGAAACCGGGCAGACGTTTATCGAAAATGCTGAATTAAAGGCGAGCCTTGCTGCGAAGACGTCAAACCTGCCAGCCCTGTCAGATGATTCGGGTTTTGCAGTCGCGGCCTTGGGCGGGGCGCCGGGTATCTATTCTGCACGCTGGGCAGGGGCTGACAAGAATTTCAGTAACGCGATGGAACGGGTAAGCACCGCTTTGCTCGCATCTGGTTCGTCTAGTCGCACTTGTGAATTTATTTGCGCGCTTACCCTTGCTTGGCCGGATGGGCATTGTGAGAGTTTTGAAGGCAGAATATCGGGCGAGGTAGTTTGGCCGCCACGCGGCGATAGAGGTTTTGGCTATGATCCTATTTTCACCCCGCTCGGCCATAGCCAGACATTTGGTGAAATGGACCCAGCTGAAAAACATGCCATGAGCCACCGTGCTATCGCCTTTAACCAGCTACTAGAAGCCTGTTTTACACCGTGACCGAAAACGCTCCTGTAATCAGCTTATATGTGCATTGGCCCTTTTGCCTTGCCAAATGCCCATATTGTGATTTTAACTCCCATGTGGCAGACGATATTGATACCAAAAGCTGGCAGCGCGCGCTCTTGACAGATCTTGAAAGGCAAGCTGAAAAAGCTTATCAGCAGCTGCAATCTGGGCCTCGTCAGATAAGATTGAAGAGTGTGTTTTTCGGCGGCGGAACGCCGAGCTTGATGCCGCCTGCTATTATTGAAACGCTACTAAATAAAGCAGCTGACCTTTTCATCCTAGACCCAAAAATTGAAATTACCGCAGAAGCTAATCCAACCTCTGCTGAGACAGCAAAATTAAAGGGGTTTTATGGCGCTGGTATCAACCGGTTATCGCTTGGCATACAAAGCCTGCGTGAGAGTGGATTGCAGTTTTTAGGGCGCGAGCATAGCGCAAAGGACGCCCTTACCGCCCTAGAGGAAGCCGCAAAATTATTTCCGAGATGGTCAGCTGATCTGATTTATGGTCTGCCAAACCAGAGCGAGGAAGACTGGCACGCACAGCTAGAGGAAATCACCTCGCGCGGGCCAGCGCATCTGTCTTGCTATCAATTGACGATTGAGCCGGGCACGCAATTTTATACCCGTCATAAAAAGGGTGAACGCCTAACAGGAGATGCAGATAATATTGCCGATCTCTATCTTCTGACAGAAAAGGTTTTAAAAGAAAAAGGCCTTTTTGCCTATGAGGTTTCAAATTACGCAAAACCGGGTGAGGCATCACAGCATAATTTAAATTACTGGCAAACCGGAAATTGGTTAGGCATTGGCCCTGGCGCACATGGCAGGCTCACGACAAAAAAGGGACGCTATAACCGTATTAACCGGCGCAGCCCCTCAGGCTGGCTAGAGAGCGTAAATACTGCCGAAGGGGGCATGGATACAGATGCTATTGAGGCGCCAAGAGATTATTTCAATGAATATTGGATGATGGGGCTTAGGCTAACAAATGGGGTAGTATGGCCAGAAATAGGCAGATTTGGCGATACGTCCCTGCAGCTCAACCCTAACTGGTTAGAAGCGTTTATTAAAGAAGGCTGGCTAGACGCGAATGATGCCGGGCTTTCTGCAACACTTGAAGGGCGCCTACGCCTTGATACCCTGTTAAGCCATTTGCTGGATTAGCGGGGTACCAGCTTGTTATTTACCAGCTTATGAATTTCATAAAAACGCTGATTTTGGCCATCTGGTAGTAGATTAAAGCGCCCGCTCAAACCCTCAAATCCTTCCTCTCTTATCAAGCTAGCCCGCCAGTCAATTTGCGGGTTAGCTGCATTATTGCTTGCTTGCTGATGCGTGATCGCCACTAACGCAAACGCATCAAACCCCAATTTAACCAGATGATTGGTCGGCTTGTTAAACAGGCTTTGATAGCGATTTTCAAAATTTGTGCTGTCAGGTTGCATCACTTGAGTAATAAACGCGCCTTGCAAAGAGGGTTCTGCTAGCAATTCTGGGCGTGCCCATAAGTCTGTTCCTAAAAACATTACCCGCGATGGATCCATATCATAATAGGAAAGAAGCGGGGCAACCCGCAAAATAAACTCTGAATTACCCGCCAAAATAAGCGCGTCATAAACAGGTTCTGGCAATTCGGTGTTATCGGGATCTGGCTTAGTATACCGGGTAAAGCGCTGAATAGCGGCTTTAATGCTTTCCTCATCTGCGAGCAGTGCTTGCGGCAAAGTTGTGACTTCGGCAGGCTGAAGCCCAAAAGAGCCAAGACGGTTTTGCGTATGCGATAATAAGCGCTGACCAAACATATCTTCAGATGCTAAAATCGCAATTTTCGTGCTGTTTTCAGAAATAGCATGACCGAGTAAATGATCCAGTTGCTGTTCGGGCAAATAGCCTAAAACCCACTGTCCGGGGGTAGCGGCCTGTACATTATTGGACAGAGAAATAGCGGGGATAGCAGATCCAGCAAAAATAGTGCGCGTTTGCATGGCAGATTTCGTAAATAACGGGCCGATCACAATATCGACTTGCGCGGCCACTGCCTCTCTTGCGGCTTCGGCGGCGCGGCTACCCCCTGCGGTATCAAAATAAACCAAGGTGGCATTAGAAGAAGCAAGCTGAAATAGGGCCAGTTCTGCGCCGCTGGCAATATCACGGCCCAGAGCCGCATAATCACCTGAAAAAGGCAGCATTAAGCCAATGCGAAATTGACCATCTGCTTTAATCGGCATCTCAAAAGGCTCGGGAGCGAGGGGGCGTTCAGGCGCCTTATTTTTAAGCAAACTAAGCGCTGCCTCCAAAGCCTGTTGGGCGAGGGCTTCACGTTTCAAGGCAGCTTCATCACCTCTCACAGCCCCACCAGCAGCTGCGGTTAACACTTCATCTGCCGGGGTTATCCCGGCTTGCTCTTCACCTGTCTGGCTTTCTATTTGCGATATAATGCTGCCAACTATATCAGAGGTTGCTTCTGTATCATTTGTAGCTGAAGGCGGCGCAGGCACAGGCACAGAACTGGCAGCAGAAAGATTAGTCGAGGCCTGTCTATCTTGTCCGAGGTTTTTTGTGGTCGCAGGCGCACAAGCTGTCAGGAACAATACTACAACTAAGCTTATATGCATTTTTAATCTTAACATCCCAGAACCGTTCCTTTGCTTCAGGCGCCGTTTTTTTACCGTGCCATTTACAATAAAACCTCGCTATAGTGATGCCATGAAACCGTTTAGAACTCAATCTCTGTCCTGCCTAATAGCTGCAAAGGCGCCTAGCACATTGCTGTTCAGCTTGCCGAACGCGCTATCAATCTATGCATTAAAATAAGGTGAAATTGTGCTAAATATTGTATCTACACCTATTGGAAATTTAGGCGATTTTAGCCCACGCGCCATGGCAGCTCTGCAAGAGGCAGATATAATCGCTTGTGAAGATACCCGTACCACACGCAAATTGCTGGCATTATGTTCCCTGGAAGTACGGGCAAAATTAATGGCCTATCATGACCATAATGGCCAAGAAATGCGGCCAAAATTATTAGCTTTATTGGAAGCAGGCCGCACAATTGCGCTGGTTAGTGATGCTGGCACGCCGCTGATTTCAGACCCCGGATATAAGCTGGTGGCAGCCTGCCATAGCCGGGGGGTGCGCGTAACAGCCACACCTGGCCCTGCCGCACCGTTAATGGCGCTAACCATTTCCGGCCTGCCGACAGACCGATTTACCTTTCAAGGGTTCGTGCCGCAAAAACAAACCGCTGCACGGGCACAAATCACGGAATCGGCAAATCTCCCAATGACGCAAATCTGGTTTGAGACTCCGCGCCGGCTAGCCAAGACCCTTGCGCTGATGGCAGAAATTTACGGAGAACGTAATGCTGCTATTACGCGCGAGTTAACCAAGCTTCATGAGACGGTAGAGCTACAAACACTTGGCGTTTTAGCGCAAAAATTTGCGGATATAGACCCTCCAAAAGGGGAGCTTGTGCTGCTGGTTAGTGGCGCAGATAAATCCGCAAAGAATTATGATGAAGAAGCGGTGATATCGCTATTAGAAGATATCCTTAGCCGCGCATCTGTCAAAGATGCTGCCAAAGAAGCAGAAGCGCTGACAGGCTGGCCGCGACGCACCCTTTATCAAATGGCCCTCAAGATAGCCAGAAGAGATTAATGCGCCCATACTCGCCCCTTAAGGGTTTTGAAGGTGGAGGCAAATATATCTGCTATGGCGCACAGAAACACCGCAGCATATAGAGCAGCAGAACGCGCTGGCAGGCGGGCTGAAACGCTAACCAAATTTTTATATTTCCTGACAGGTTATATTTGTGTTGCAACACGCCAGAAAACCCCCTTCGGAGAGTTAGACCTTATTCTGCGACGCCGGCAAACCATCCTCATATTAGAGGTTAAATATCGCCGCCATCTAGAGAGTGCAGAAAGCGGTATTCCGAGTGCACGGCAACTGGCACGGATGAGGAAGGCTGTTAGTTGGATGATGGCACATCACTATGCGTTCAAGGGAAAGCAGATACATCTGCGTCTGGTTCAATGGTCTGGATGGGGGCGGCTGAGACAGACCGAAATACGTTTTTAAATTTGCGTAAATACCTATTTGCCGCATGGTTGATGAAAAAAGGGGTTTTCTATAGAATCGTAAATGCAGTATATCAAAAGAGCATAGATTTTAATAATAAGGTTTAATTACCTTTTTTCAGGAGCGTTTCAGTGATGATTATCAGAAACCTGTATGTCAGCCTTTTTTTACTTATCTCCTGTGCCTTGGGCTTGTCGGGATGTGTTGGCGCTGCAGTTGGTATTGGCACCGCTGCTGTGGCGGCATCTTCTACTGAAAAAGGTCTGTCAACCTCGGTTTCGGATGGCATTATTGAAGCCAAGCTCATCGATAGATTTATCCAAAATGACGCCTCTTTAGCAACAAGCATCAAGAAATCTGTGAATAATGGCAGTGTGTTGTTCACGGGGAGTGTGCGCACCATCGAGCAAAAAGTACTCGCAACCAAATTAGCATGGGAAATAAAGGGGGTTCGTGAAGTCGTAAATGAATTACAGATTACAGAAGATACCTCTTTACGCGATACAGCAAAAGATTTAGCGGCATCAGCGCAGCTTCGCGCGGCACTAATTGGCGATCCAAAAATCTCCTCTTTAAATTTCTCAATCGATGTGGTGAACGGCATTGTTTACCTAGCAGGGGTCGCATCTGATGACATGGAAAAAGAGCGCGTTATCGCCCATGCTCAAGAATTACGCTTTGCTAAAAAAGTGGTAAACTACATTATTCTGGAAACAGATAAGAGAGACTAGCCACGAACATGCCGCTCACTATCGCCATCCAGATGGATCCCGTATCCTCAATTGATATTAAAGGGGATACAACCTTCGCGCTTGCGCTAAAAGCTCAGGAGCGGGGTCATTCCCTATGGTATTACACCCCGGACAAGCTAAGCTATAATGAAGGGGCCATAAGTGCGGTTGGACAAACGCTACGCTTATTTGATAATCCAGAACATTTTTTTGAAACCGGATCGCTAGAAGAGCGACAGCTATCAGAATTTGATGTGGTGCTGATGCGCCAAGACCCCCCCTTTGATATGGCGTATATCACGGCAACCCATCTATTAGAAATGTTGCCCCCAACAACAAAGGTGATTAACAATCCAGCGGAAGTCCGAAATGCGCCTGAAAAACTGTTAGTGACGCTATTTTCTGAGCTTATGCCACCGACGCTTATCTCGCGGGATGCGGACAAAATCAAAGCCTTTCGTGAACATTATCAAGATATCATCATCAAGCCCCTTTTCGGCAATGGTGGGGCTGGTGTGTTTCGCTTGCAAGAATCTGATCAGAATTTAAATGCCTTGTTAGAGATGTTTTTTTCAACCAGCCGAGAACCGGTAATGGTGCAAAAATATCTAGAAGAAGTGCGTGCTGGAGATAAGCGCATCATTCTTATTAATGGCGAAGCTAGGGGGGCTATAAACCGCGTGCCCCAAGTAGGTGAGGCGCGATCTAATTTGCATGTAGGCGGGTCTGCGCAAGCTGTAGACTTAACAAAGCGGGATATTGAAATCTGTAAAATCATTGGGCCAGAACTGAAAAAGCGCGGCCTTGTTTTTGTTGGTATAGATGTTATCGGCGATTATCTGACTGAAATTAATGTAACATCCCCTACTGGAATTCGGGAAATAGAGGCGTTTACAGGGCAGAGTATGGCAGCCGAGTTCTGGAAAATTATTGAAGAATGGAACGCCCAAGCGTCAACACATCATTGGACGAATAGCGTTAACGCACGCTAGCCCTATTTTTCAGCCATTATCTGCGCCAAATAGAAAAAAACGCCTGTAAGATAACGCTTCTAGAACATGATAACGGGTAATGTGCTGGCTGGCGGCAAGATCCGCAATGGTTCGCGCTACCCTTATTGATTTATGAAAGCCGCGTGCAGATAAGGTCTGTTTTTCAAGCGCTTCGCTATAAAGAGTGCGTATTTCTTCATTGTTTTTTAGCTCTTCATTTAGCGATTTAGCCTCAAGATGCGCATTTAATATCTCTGGTTGGTCAGCTTGTCTGGCAGCGGCAAATTTGCGAGATGAGAGGATGCGCATACGTACATCTGCTGTTGATTCTGAGAGTTGATCTGATAGTAGCTCACTTGGCCGTAATTCCGCGACATCCAGCAAAATATCAAATCTATCAAGGATTGGCCCAGATATGCGGGACATATAGTCTTGGGCACAACGCGGCGCACGGCTACAGGCACGGGCTGGATCAGATAGATAACCACAACGGCAAGGGTTCATTGCCGCAACAAGCTGAAAGCGGGCAGGATAACGAACATGGTGATTAGCTCTGGCAATGACAATATCCCCTGTTTCAAGGGGCTGACGCAAACTATCCAAAGCAGGGCGGCTAAATTCCGCCAGCTCGTCCAGAAATAAAACACCTCTATGCGCAAGCGATACTTCCCCCGGCCATGCTTTTTGACCGCCACCAACCAACGATGCCATAGATGCAGAATGATGGGGGTCGCGGAAAGGACGTCTCTGGATAAGCCCAGATTCAGGTAGCGCGCCAGCTACAGAATGGATCATGGTGGCTTCTAGAGCCTCCTTTGCGGTAAGGGGCGGCAATAAAGACGGCAGCCGTGCGGCCAGCATTGATTTACCAGCACCGGGCGGACCCACCATCAATAAATTATGCCCGCCTGCAGCCGCAATTTCCAATGCACGGCGGGCAGTTTCCTGACCTTTTAAATCGGCTAGGTCTGGGCCATCCTCTAGCGGCGATTCTGCATGCGCTACAGGCGCAGCTAACAATTGATTACCACGCAAATGATTTATTAACTCGGTTAAGTTTTTAGAAGCTAGGATTGTCATATCACCAGCCCATGCAGCCTCTGCCCCATTTTCGGCTGGACAAATAAAGGCTTTTGCACTTGCCTTAGCATGCAAAGCCGCTGGCAGAATGCCCGTCACCCTGCTTATAGAACCATCCAAAGCAAGCTCGCCAAGTATAATATGCTCACTTAAACTATCTGAGGGTAGCGCCCCCATTGCCAGTAATAACCCCATCGCAATTGGCAAATCGAAATGCGCCCCTTCTTTTAAGAGGTCAGCAGGAGACAGGTTCACGGCAATACGTTTGGCAGGCAATGCTAGGCCAAGTGAGGATAAAGCTGCCCGAACGCGTTCTTTAGATTCCGCAACAGCTTTATCTGCCAGACCGACAATTGCCATAGCAGGCAGGCCATTGGACATATGTACCTGAACAGAAACATCAAGCGTTTCAATACCACGATAGGCAACCGTTGAGACAAATGACTGCATTAAATACAGCTATCACGGGTAACTATTCTACCCTAACTGTTTTTAAGACTTAGCAAAAATAAAGAGGCCTTCCCTTTATTTACTGGGTACTGGGCATCATCCGGCCAAGAGGTTGGCCGCCCATAATATGAACATGAAGATGCGGGACATCTTGATGACCATTTGTTCCGGTATTGGCGATCAGGCGATAACCATCTTCTGTAACCCCTACCATTTTGGCAACGCGGCCAAGTGCGGCGATATAGGCCGCCTGTGCCTCAGCCGGCGCATTTTCGCTGAAATCTGTCATATTTACATATGCGCCCTTGGGGATTACCAACACATGCACAGGCGCTTGTGGCTGAATGTCATGAAAACTTAGCGTGTGGTCACACTCATCTACCTTATTGCAGGGGATTTCGCCACGCAGAATTTTGGCAAAAATATTCTCATCATCATAAATCGGCTGTGACATGGCTTTTATTCTCCTTACCTGTAATTCTGACAACACGCGCTTGACGTGAGGGACGTTAGATTTATTTTCGTGCCGCCTTTTCTGCTAAACCTGAACGGTGTTGGCGCGCCGCAAGCTCTTGCCAAACCTCGGCAGGCTTTAGCCCAGCTGCCACCCACACCACCATTAGATGATAGAGTAGATCAGCAGATTCGCGAACAAGCGCTTCTTTATCATTCTTCAACGCTTCAATAACAACTTCGGTGGTTTCTTCTGCTAGCTTACGTGCAGGTTTTTCCGGTGCTTCAGCAAGCAGTGCAGCGCTATAACTTTCATCTAACGGTGCATCTTTACGTGCTTCTATCACCGCATAAAGTTGTTCCAAAACGTCAATAGAAGGGTGCTCAGACGACATAATTTAGATGCTTTCTTTTGATTATGTTAAGCGGCGTACAGGCACATTTGCAACCTGCATAGCTGATTTTGCCTCATCAATTGTAAATTGTCCAAAGTGAAAAACCGATGCTGCCAAGACCGCGCTTGCATGGCCCTCTGTAATGGCTTCAGCAAAATGTTCCGGCTTGCCAGCCCCGCCAGACGCAATGACAGGAACGCTAACAGCATCACTTACTGCACGTGTCAATGGGATATCAAAACCGGCTTTTGTGCCATCGCCGCGCATGGAGGTTAGTAAAATTTCACCAGCACCTTTTTCAGCTGCCGAGACAGCCCAATCTATCGCATTAATGCCGGTTGGGGTACGTCCACCATGGGTTGTTACCTCAAACCAGCCTTCATCATGCAGATGGGCATCTATCGCCACAACTACACATTGGCTGCCAAATTTATCCGCTGCACGCGAGATTAAATCAGGGTCTTTAACCGCAGAGGAATTTACAGAAACCTTATCAGCGCCACATAAAAGTAACTTTCGGAAATCACCAACATCCCGAACACCGCCCCCTACCGTTAGGGGCATGAAGCACGCATCCGCTGTTCTGGAAATAACTTCATAAATTGTATCACGCCCTTCATGGGTCGCCGTGATATCTAGGAAACACAGCTCATCTGCGCCTGCCGCGTCATAAATACGCGCCTGCTCTACTGGATCGCCAGCATCTATCAAATTAACGAAATTCACACCCTTAACCACACGGCCAGCATGTACATCAAGACAGGGAATTACACGCGCACTTAGCATTTCGCCTAGACCTTTCCGCTACGCGCTAACGCCAGCGCTTCTGCTAAATCCAAGCGCCCATCATATAATGCCCGCCCCGCAATAACCCCCTCAATACCGCTTGCAGATTTCTCCAAGCAAGCCTTGATATCTTCAATTCCTTTCACGCCGCCAGAAGCGATAATAGGTATCGATACGGCATCCGCTAATGTAGCCGTAGCCTCCGCATTTACGCCTGTTAGCGCCCCATCGCGTGAAATATCGGTGAAAATGACCGCAGACACACCGCAATCCTCAAATCGGCGGACTAAATCGACAGCTTCGATATCACTATCTTCCAACCAGCCTTCGGCAGCAATACGTCCATTACGGGCATCCGCCCCTACCGCGATATGACCGGGAAAGGCTTTTGCAGCTTTGATAACCAGCTTTGGGTTTTTCAGTGCAATGGTTCCTAAAATCACTCTGCTGATACCAGCTATTAGCCAGTTTTCAATATCTTCCATTGTGCGTATCCCGCCGCCTAGCTGTATCCTAGCGCCGGTTTGGCAAATTTCTGTCACCGCTTGGCGATTGCCCGTTTGCCCTTTTAAAGCACCATCCAAATCAACGACATGAATCCATTCACATCCCGCGTCGATAAATTTTTCAGCCTGTGCCCTTGGGTCTGGGGCATAAACGGTCATGCGTTTAAAATCACCATGCAACAAGCGAACGCCTTGGCCATCTTTTAAATCAATTGCGGGATAAATATGCATGATACGTCTTCACTTCTTATGATCTTAAATTGAGTTAATTTCTTATAATTTTTTGCTTATGGCCTCAGATTTTAGGCCCGTTCAGCAATTTGGTGAAATACAGGCCGGGAACAAAATCATCGCCTACACGCGCATAATAGGGGTTAGTGCCAAAATGCTGATAGCCGCGCGCCTCGAAAGCCTTGATCGCTCGGTCTTGAGTTGCCCGAACATCTAGATTTAAAATCTGATACCCTTCAGAACGGGCAAATTCTTCTGTCTCGGCCACCAACGCCCCTGCCAGCCCATGACCCCGCGCCCAAGGCGCCAAAAAGAAAGTGCGCAATTGGCACGTCGTAGCCTGAGCCTCATTATTACGCGGTGGGCGCACTATCTGGCAAGAACCTGCGATGACATGGTCAAGTTTACCCAAAAATAGATGATAATCTGGCACCAGCAAAATACCGCGCCAATAATCTTCTAAAACCGAGCGAGGGGGCGGTGCCAACCAGCCAAAACCACCGCCAGCCTCAATAGCTTCTTCGGTAGCATCACACAGCTCTGAGATATCGTTTGCACTTAACTCTGTTGCCATCTCAATGGTTACCAGAGGTGTTCTTTGTGTGTTCATTACATCCTCGTTAACGCAGGCGCAATTATGGCCGCCAAGATAAAAAAGCATCCAGCATGGCTTGGCCGGCATGCTGGCTTTTTTCTGGGTGAAACTGTGTACCAACAATATTATCCCGGCCAATAAGGGCCGGCACCGGCAAGCCATAATCAGTTACCGCCAAGATATGTTCTGTATCAATTTCATCAAACACATAGCTATGCACAAAATACATCTGTACCGCCGCAGGCAATGCTGCCGCAACAGGATGCCCAGATGTCTTTATTTGCAAATCATTCCAGCCCATATGCGGAATTTTTAGCCCCCCCATATCGCCCCCATCCAGACAATCTGCGAAATGCCGCACCTTGCCAGAAATCCAGCCAAGACCCGGGGTGATATTTCCGCCTTCATGACCCTCATTTGCCAATAGTTGCATACCAACACAGATACCTAAAAACGGTTTTCCTTTTTCCAATACAGCCTCGCCTAAGGCCTCAACCATACCGTCAATCGCTAAAAGCCCTGCCCAGCAATCTGCGAAATGACCAACACCTGGCACGATAATATAGTCACATGCCTGCAAGCTGTGCGTATCTGATAAGGTTTCTACCTGCATATCGGTTTTTTTTGACGCTGCATGCGCAACCGAATGGTGAACCGAGTGCAGATTCCCTGACCCGTAATCAATAATGCCAATTTTCATAAATCTTGTCTCGTAAAGCCAATCTCTTAAAGAGAGCCACCGAGCACCCCTTTGGTTGAAGGGATACGTCCACCACTTCTTGGATCTATCTCACATGCGCACCGCAGCGAACGCGCCAATGCTTTGTAGCAGCTTTCAACAATATGATGCGTATTTACCCCATATTCGTTGCTGACATGCAAGGTGATGCCAGAACCCATGGCGAATGCCTGAAACCACTCACGGAACAATTCTGTTTCCATCACCCCTAATGTTTCTGAAGGCAGGTCAACATGCCAAACCAGAAAGGGACGTCCAGAAACATCCAAAGCCACCCGGCTTAGACATTCATCCATAGGCAACAAGCAAGACGCATAGCGGTTAATGCCTGCGCGATCCCCGAGCGCTTTATTTAGCGCATCGCCGATTGCCCAGCCTGTATCTTCAGTGGTGTGATGCGCATCAATATGCAAATCGCCTTCCGCCTTTAGCGTAATATCCATCAAGCTGTGGCGCGCCAATTGTTCTAGCATATGGTCAAGAAAACCAATACCCGTTTGGATATCTGCCTTACCAGTACCATCGATAGTTAGATTAACAGAAATTACTGTCTCATTTGTTTTGCGTGTTATTTGTGCGGTTCTACTCATTCAGCCCTCTTTCGGGTTTTGCCAAAAGTTTTGGTACGATCTGAGGCCAAGACATAGCAGTTTTTTTGCAATAAAACTAGCTTATGTCTGCGGGCAAGCAAATTCACGGTGATAGCCGGCTAGCTAAACCGCTATGGGGCTAGGCTCATTCTTAGCGCGCGCTTTTGGGCGGCTCCTCATCGAAATTAATACCCCTTTCTTGTTTTAAATAGCCCTGCAGGTCTTCAAAAATCTGCCGACATTGCTGTGCGGTAAGGCGATCAATATTTTGGGCAAGCAGATTTGCTAAAAAAGTTGCCTCTGGAGGCAAGCTAGCTGTTTTAACTGTTGGGGCTGGGTGCGACATTTGCGCTAGATACTTTAGCAGTTCCGCCTCATCCCAAATCAATTCAAGCCAAACACAAATTTGGTCAACAAGAGCAGGGGATGGGCGGCCGCGTTTGCCATGTTCAAGTGCAGAGATATAGGCTGATGACACGCCTAGAAAATCACCTTGATCTTGCAGTGTCAGCCCTCCTTTAGCGCGCAAGCTGCGCATTTTTAAACCAAACGGCGTCATAATCGCTCCCGCGCCCGCTTCAGGCGAACATAAAGGGCACCAGCGCCGCCATCTTGCGGACGCGACGCACCAAAGGCAATTATCGCCTCGCTCAAAGGCGGCTCAGACAGCCATTGTGGCACCTTTTCCCGCAAAACGCCGCGTCCAGCCTTACCTTTGCCAGTAATGACAAGGATGGTTCGCAAGCCTTCTTGTGTTGATTTTTGAATAAAGTGCTGCAGGCGCTGATGCGCCGCAAGCTGGCTTAAACCATGCAAGTCAATTCGCGCTTCCAACACCATTTTACCTTGCTGTAATTTTTTCGCAGAACTGCGGTCAATGCCAGCATAAACAGGCTGTGATAAATTAGCTGGGCCCGTGACGAGCCCCGAATTATCTGAATCAATTTTAGCGGCAGTGTTATTGCGCAAATTTATAGATTTTTTTGCATTTGCAGCTATTTTTTTAGCCAAAGGTCGCTTTTTTTGGCCCTTAGCTGGTAATGCAACAGGAGATATTCGTGAGGACGCTTGGCGCTTGACAGTATTTGCCACTTCATCCCAAAGGGCATCTCCCTCATCTTTTTTTGCAGAGGATGGCCTTAATTTTTGGGTTTTATTTTTTTTTGAGGCCATTTACTGCACTCAATCTTCGAAGAGTAAAATTGAAGCCTTATGATGAGGCGGGTTTAATTATCATCCTCAATTCGGGTTTCAACCAGTTTCCAATTTGGATCAGCCAGTTGGGTGTCGCGCTCAAAGACCCAGACATCGGTTATTTTTACCTTTGTTTCTGACTCATCTTCTAACACCACAGCGTTTTTATCCGTAACGAGGCGGGTCTGCAGGCTCACAAACTGAACCGTAACAGAAGCAACATTATCAACAACCTCGCCCTCGATAAGCTGAACATCTTCAATTTCATCAATTGTAATCTCTAGCCTATCGCCGCGTTTATTGCGATCATGCACACTTTGGGCAAATTCTTGATAAAGCTCAAACGCCAGAAGGCGGCGCAAGGTTGCCAGATCACAATCGGCAAAAGCGTTTAATACCATCGAAAAGGCTGAGGCGGCACCGTTCATAAATTCATCATCACGAAAGCTTGGATCTGCTTGTCGCACAAATGTCAGGCCTTTGCCATTTATCGCTTGTTTATCGCCATGCAAAGAGATCACCTTCTCCTCTTCGCTATCTGTATCATTGGCAGGCTCATTATTAAAACGGGACAGCTCTTCACGCTTTTGTTCAAACCCATCGCGGCTTCCTAAGATGGAGCGCAAGCGAAAGATAAGAAACAGAGCAATAGCAGCGAATATCAGAATATCGATAAGGGGCATAATCAGGCGTCTATAAAAAGGGTTTCAGGACAGAGGTTAAACTTAACAGCAAAACTCTTAAGAGAATTATGCCACAAAAGCATCAAGATTTGCATCTAAAAGAATGCTTTCCTATATGATAACATATGGGTTGCCCATTTTCAGATACAAGCTGGAGGCAAAAAATGCTGTTCTATATCCTTATTTTATTCGGCCTATATGGCTGGGTTGAATTCGAAGCGTTGATTTTTATTGGCAGTGAGATTGGCGGTTTAGCAAGTTTTCTAGGGATTTTTGTCACGGCGTTCATTGGCATGGGGCTGCTTCGCTCACAAGGTCGGGCTGTGTTAGCAAAATGGCAGGCAAATCTCACAAGGGGGGAAGTGGAAACAGCCTCACTCGCCAGCGGATTATCTTTACTGGTTGGTGCGTTGCTGATGTTGTTACCGGGCTATGTTACCGATGCAATGGGCATTTTATGCTTTATTCCTGGTCTGCGTTTTTTAATTGGCCGTGCCCTGCTAACCAGATTTCAGCTGGTAAACGCGCAAAACATATTTGGAAATCGCTTCACCTCTGGTTTTAATACCGCTTCTGATAGATATGATAACACCGCTTATTCGAATGATAGGCAAACTTCCAGCCGGCCAAAAAACCTAGATAGAGATATTATCGAAGGGGATTTTGAGAAAAAAGATTAACAAAGAGTAACACAATGCATCTCATAAGTTGCCTTTTCTTGCTGGCAATCCTTAAGACTGATAACAATAGCATCAAGTTTACATAAATTAAGTGGATATAATATAATGGCCAAGCCCAAAAATACCGACGAAAATACCGGCAAAAATTCTAAAGCTAAAACAGACGATAAAACAGAAGCCGCTGAGAAGGTTGAAGCTACTGGCGAAGGCCAAAAGAAGGTTCAGCCACAAGTTTTCTTACATACTCAATATGTAAAAGACTTCTCTTTTGAAAGCCCTTCTTCACCTGATGTTTTTTTAAACCAGCCGGGTCAACCCAATGTTGAAGTCGCCGTAAATGTCGCTTCTGGTAAGCTGGAAAATAATAATTTTGAGGTCGTGTTGAAAATCGCAGCTACCGCAAAAACAGAAGATAAAACCATCTTTATTGTGGAGCTGAGCTATGGCGGCATCGTGTCATCAAATGTGACCGATGAAAACATGCTACATCCGCTGGTTTCTATTGAAGGTCCTCGCTTGATATTTCCATTTGCGCGGGCTGTGGTGGCTAATATTACGCGTGAGGGGGGCTTTATGCCGCTTAATCTTAACCCGATTGATTTCCTCGCCCTATATCAGCAAAATATGCAGCGGCGCCAACAGGCAGAGGCGGCGGCTACCCCAAGCTAA
Organism: Alphaproteobacteria bacterium; assembly: GCA_022425485.1. Classification (GTDB taxonomy): domain Bacteria; phylum Pseudomonadota; class Alphaproteobacteria; order Puniceispirillales; family Puniceispirillaceae; genus JADHLI01. Next base: position 132,119 of record JAKMFL010000051.1, read on the forward strand.
GTCTAAGCTTTATTTAGACTGTTTCCTTATCCGTTTTTTGATAGGGTTTGTCGCCAGATCGGATCACGCATCCTATCCAACAGAGCATTATGCGCAGCTTCCTCTTCTGCTGGCACGGCAAAAATACGGGCAGGCCGAACCGGCCTGTCTGTTATTTTAAAACCAGAAAGATCGTCATTGTCATGCAGTGATGGCTGACCCGCATCTGCATGTTTTTCTGTCTCATCTTGCAAAGCAAGGCCGGGCTGTTTACCGCCTTGCAGTTCAACAAACACACCAGCAAGCAGATCAGCATCTATTAGCGCGCCATGTAAATCACGGTGGCTATTATCTATTTGGAATCTACGGCAGAGCGCATCAAGGCTTGCTTGTGCGCCGGGAAATTTTTGCCGCGCGAGGGTGAGTGTATCGGTCACACGTTCATCGCTCAGAACAGGTTTTTGGCAATTTTCAAGCTCAGCGTTTAAAAACCCCACATCAAAAGGGCCATTATGAATAACCAACACATCTTCATCAATAAAGGTAAGAAACTGGTCGGCAATCTCCCTAAAAACAGGCTTATCTTGTAGGAATTCAGAAGCGATGCCGTGAACCGCTTGCGCCCCTTCATCGATCTCGCGCTCTGGATTTATATAAAGATGCAGTTTCTGGCCGGTTAGCGCATAATTTACCATTTCTAGTGCGCCTATTTCAATAATCCGGTGTCCGTCTTTCACTGACAGGCCAGTCGTTTCTGTATCAAGGATAATGTGACGCATAATCGGGGTGGCTCCATCTGTTATACCGAATTGGCAGAAGCGTTTTGGCCAATATCATTATGGCCAGAAGAGTTCTCGGCAGAATCATAAAACTATCTTGGGTCAAGATGCAAGAACAGCTAAGAAAGTTCAGGGTTTGATTTTTTTTATCCATTTTTTCAACTGCCGCCTGCTCTCTGCATGTCCTAGTCCTGTAGGGAGGGCGAGGTCAGATAATCTTATTTTTTCAGATTGGGGCAATTGCGCGTTTATTATCGCGGTAAATTTTTCATCTGTCATATGGGCTCGTTGCGTTGCGCGTTGGCGAAGCAGGCGCTGCGGTGCCCAAACGGTAACTAAATAATCGCATTGTGCGTCACCACCTGTCTCAAAAAGCAAGGGAACATCTAAAACCGCTAGTGATTTGCGTGCCCGGTGGAGATTTGCAAAAAACTTGTTTCTGGCCTGATATACAAGCGGGTGCAAAATAGCTTCTAATAACGCGCGGGCTTCAGGGTCTGAGAAGACTTTTCTGCCTAAAGCTGGGCGGTCGATACTGCCATCGCAAGCAGACATATGCTGCCCGAAGGCCGCCAGCACGAGGGGTGTTGCCTTGCCGTTAGCGCTCATCAACTGATGCACCGTTTTATCGGCATCATGCACAGCAAGGCCATAGTCGCGAAACATTTGCGCAATAGTAGATTTGCCAGATGCGATTGAACCCGTAAGGCCAATAATTTTCATCTTTTAACCCCAGAATCGGCTCCAGTCTCGGCTCCAGACTCGGCCTCAATAGCCATCAGGCCATGCTCACGTAAAAACTGCAGAAGGGGCAACAAAGGAAGCCCTAAAATGTCATAATAAACACCTTTAATTTCGGAAAAAAGGTGGGCGCCGCCTGCCTCAATCTGATAACAGCCGGGCGAGGATAGGCAGTCTGAGCCGCAAAAAGCCAGATAATCAGAAATTTCCTGCGCGGTTAATCTACGCATTGTCAGATCTGCGTGGCTGCAATGATGCCAAATACGTCTACCTGCCTGAAATACAACAACAGCATTATGAAGCCGGTGGGTTTTGCCGCTTAATTTTTCCAGATGTTCTGCTGCTTCTTGCTCTGTACGTGGTTTACTGAAAATTGCCCCTTCACAGCTTAAAAGCTGGTCACAGCCAATAATATATCCCGCTTCTTGGCTAGCTAATTTTTGCGCCTTTAATTCTGCCAATGTGATAGAAATATCATCTGCGGGTACGTTTTCAGCCACACCAGCTTGTTTAATCGCCTCTTCATCAATTGGCGAGGCTTTGGCGTCGAATACCACCCCAGCTGCCCGCAAGAGGTGAACGCGTGTTTGGCTAGCAGAAGCAAGATATATTTTATGTTTTTTTATGGCCCAGCCTGACATTAGCTTGACCCCTCGCTTTCTGCTTGGGCCTCTTTATGGTTCATATATAGATGCAAAATAGCCGCAGCTGTTTCCTCAACAGAACGACGTGAGACATCCAGCACTGGCCAGCCTTGCTTGGAGAAAAGGCGGCGTGCCTCTGATAGCTCCTCGCTAATTTTTTCCATATCGGCATAAGTCTGATTGGATTTGTCAGTTAGATGCGCAAGCCGGTTTCGGCGTACATGTGCCAGGCGTTTGGGATCTGTTGCTAACCCAACAATAAAAAGCTTTGGAAATTTCTCAATAGTTTCTAATGGAAAGGGAACACGCGGTACAAGCGCATAATTTGCTACCCAATAGCCCCGATTTGCAAGATACATAGAGGTGGGTGTTTTTGATGTTCTGGAAACCCCAACCAAAAGAATTTGCGCATTTTGCAGGCTTTCCATATTGAGGCCATCATCATGATTAACCGCAAATTCAACCGCTGCCATACGCTCAAAATAGGCGCGGTCTAATTTATGTTGGCCGCCGGGACGGCTATTCTTCTTATACCCTAATACAGTGGAAAATAAATCAACAAGGGGATCTAGAATAGATAGATTTGGAATATTTAAATCTGCACATAATGCCTCAAGCTCACCCCTGATCTTTGGATCAACGATAGAATATAAAACAATGCCCGGGTTACGTTCTAAACCAGATCGAATGGTCTGCAGATGCGCTGAGGTGCGCACCAAAGTCCAAATATGTTCAGAAGCTTGAACATTGGAGAATTGTGCAAGCGCAGCTCTGGTGACCTGATGAACGGTTTCTCCGGTTGAATCAGAGACAAGATGAATATGCAATGTCGTTTCCATAATATCTATGTGATAACAATTCTAGTTTAAGAAGTCATCACAATGCCGCAATTGTCCCGCGTTCGATGTATGGGCATTGAATATATGGGCGCTAAATATAAGACTGGCAAATATGAGACTGGTAAATATCTTATCACCAGCTTATCCCCGCCAAGCTATTGTCACCCCGAAAACGGGGATAAGTTTTAACCTATCGGAATTTTATCCTTTTTATCCACATCTTAAGCGCAAACAGCTAGGCTGGTGAAAACACGCTATAACGACAAGTTAATATTGGGGATAACTATTGCTTGCTGTTGAAGCGCTCTTTTAAAAAGCTAGATAATAAGCTGATATGACGTCATTTTTGACTAGATGAATATCCTAATATCCAGTAATCAATATCTGCGTATCATGGGATAGTTTAAAGGTATAAACTGTGGATGTGTTGGCAAACATAAATCCACACCTATAAACAACACCTACAATCTTATTATATAATATATTTATATAGGTAGTATTATAACGATGATCTTCACTGACCTTTTAAATGGGAAAAAAGCCGATAAACCGCCTGTCTGGATAATGAGACAAGCTGGCCGATATTTACCAGAATATCGTGAGCTTCGAAAATCTGCAGATAATTTTATCGATTTCTGCCTTAATCCGGCAAAAGCATGTGAAGTCACTTTACAGCCAATAAGGCGGTATAATTTTGATGCTTCTATTATTTTCTCAGATATCTTACTTGTCCCTCATGCCATAGGAAGAGAAGTGAAGTTTATACCGGGCACCGGGCCTGTGTTAAGTAAGCTCACGGCTATTAATGAATTATCCCTGCCAGATTTCGACGATTTTCAAAACTTTCTTAAACCTGTAGCTGATGCAGTGACCCTTACACGGGCTAATCTGCCAAAAGAAACAGCTCTTATAGGATTTTCTGGCGCCCCATGGACATTAATGACTTACCTTACCGAAGGTGGCGGTTCGCGTGATTTTAACACCGCCCGCGACTGGTTATGGTCAAAGCCGGCAGAAAGCGAAAAACTCCTGCATCACTTATCAGATTATATTGTGTCCTTTCTAACCTTACAGGCAAATGCAGGTGCAAATGTTTTAATGCTATTCGATAGTTGGGCAGGGGCGGTACCCGCATCACAACGCACAAAAATTATTACGGGCTTTCATAAAAAGATTATTTCTGATTTGCGTAGCGCCGGTATTAAATTGCCCATAATTTCTTTTCCAAAGGGCTTATCAGAAGGATTAAAGGCCTATAGCGAAAAAGTAGAGTGTCAAGCTCTAGCACTGGATCATTATGTAGATAGGCGTTGGGCTGCTGATAATTTACGCACCGACCTTGTCTTGCAAGGTAATCTTGACCCGTTATGCCTTGTATCTGGCGGGCAGGTCATGAAACGTGAGGTAGAGGAAATCTTGGAAGTTTTCTCTAATCGCAGGCATATTTTTAATTTAGGGCATGGGATTGTCCCGCAAACGCCGCCTGAACATGTGGCTGAACTTTTGGCGTTAATACGCAGTTAATACCTTAGCAAGCGGAGAAGATTAATGGCTTATGAATGGATTAAAGCCTTACATATAATATCGGTTATCGCGTGGATGGCTGGTTTGTTATACCTGCCAAGGCTTTATGTCTATCATGCAATGGTGGAAGCAGGTTCAATGCGCGCGGAAACCTTTAAGTTAATGGAACGCCGCCTTTTGAAAGCGATTATGAACCCTGCCATGACAGCCAGCTGGGTATTTGGGCTGTCAATGCTTTATATGAACCCTGTCTTGTTTTCAGAGATCTGGATGATTATCAAAATTGGGTGTGTTATCGCCATGACAGCAGCACATATGGTGTTTGGGAAAATGCGCAAAGAGCTAGAACAAGATAAGGCGCGTAGGAACGGCATTTATCGGATGTGGAACGAGGTGCCAACTATTTTAATGATCATTATCGTGATTATGGCGGTTGTTGAGCCTATTTAATAGGCAATTTCTAAGATCTATCCGCTTTTCTAAGCATTTCTTGACAATTTCTGCTAATTACGACTATTTGTAGGTAGTCATGTCCGGATAAATGCGTAGCCGTCCAACTACAGAGACCAGCATTTATATTTTCTAACATCAGCTTACGTTTCGTAAGACGGACAGTAATCCCTCTCCCTCCCCATTGGTATTCATGGTCATTTGTTATGCATCTTAAGGAATTAAAGTCAAAATCAGCGTCTGAGTTACTAGCTTATGCAGAAGAGCTAGAAATTGAGAATGCGTCTACGCTTCGTACCCAAGATATGATGTTCGCTATTCTTAAACAATTGGCGGATAATGATGTTATTATTCGGGGCGCAGGTGTATTAGAAGTTCTATCAGACGGTTTCGGCTTTTTACGCGCGCCTGAGTCTAACTATTTGCCAGGCCCAGATGATATTTATGTCTCGCCTAGTCAAATTCGCAGATTTAGTCTACGCACCGGCGATACTGTCGAAGGGGAAATCAGGGCCCCAAAGGATGGGGAGCGGTATTTCGCCTTGCTTAAGGTTGAATCTATCAATTTCCAAGATCCAGACGCGGTACGCCACCGGATTAATTTTGATAATTTAACGCCGCTTTATCCAGATGAAAAACTATCGCTTGAGCTTCCCTTTGATCCAGATAAGAAAGATAATACCCCGCGGGTTATTGACCTTATATCGCCAATGGGTAAAGGTCAGCGCGGTCTGATTGTTGCACCGCCGCGTACTGGTAAAACGATAATGCTGCAAAGCATCGCGCATGCAATATCTGTTAATCACCCAGAAGTATATCTTATTGTGTTGCTCATTGATGAACGCCCTGAAGAAGTTACAGATATGCAGCGTTCTGTAAACGGGGAGGTCATCTCTTCGACGTTTGATGAGCCAGCTGTTCGCCATGTGCAAGTAACAGATATGGTCATTGAAAAAGCAAAACGTCTTGTTGAGCATAAACGTGATGTGGTAATTCTGCTCGATTCGATCACAAGGTTGGCCCGCGCCTATAACACAGTTGTTCCCTCTTCGGGTAAAGTGCTGACAGGCGGGGTGGATGCGAACGCGCTGCAACGTCCAAAGCGCTTTTTCGGTGCTGCGCGTAACGTAGAACAAGGGGGCTCGTTAACAATTATTGCAACAGCGCTTATCGAAACTGGCTCACGCATGGATGAAGTGATTTTTGAAGAGTTTAAAGGCACAGGTAACAGTGAAGTGGTTCTGGATCGCAAATTGTCAGATAAGCGTGTCTTCCCGGCTATCGATGTAACAAAATCTGGCACGCGTAAAGAAGAATTGCTCGTAGACAAGATGACCTTGTCAAAGATGTGGGTATTGCGCCGCATCTTGATGCAGATGGGCCCTGTTGATGCGATGGAATTCTTATCTGATAAGATGCGCCACTCTAAGACGAATGATGACTTCTTTGAGCAGATGAATAGCTAGAGAATAAGGGTTAAAGAGCTGTTAAGAAGCTAATCGCTTCTGCTGGCCACGCGCTTCTAATTCAATAAGCCACTGTTTTCTATATACATTATCAGGGTGCTGGGGGTTTTTATTATCGCCGCCGCTGTAATTATCATAACTACCATCACCTTTTAAAATACGATGACACGGCACGATAATTGGCAATGGGTTGCGTTGGCAAGCGCCGCCTGCGGCCCGCGCTGCTTTACGATTTCCCCACCGTTCTGCAAAATCAGCATAAGAAATGGTGTCACCATAGGGAACGTCTTTTAAGACAAGCAGCCATTTTTGAAGAGAAGATGCAATGGCTGATAAATCTAAGGGGATGGTAAAATTTTTGCGTTCTGCGGCTAAAAAGGCGTGTAGCTGGCTGATTGTTTCACGTGAAACGTCATTTTGTCGAGCCTGTACGTGGTTAGGCTCGATTGTAAAGGGGGTCTGTTGCCAATCAATTCTGCAAACACCAATATCCGTGGCGACTGCCCGCATATAACCAAGCGGGGTATGGGTAACACTTGAATAGGCCATAGCCATCCTCCTTTATCAATAATGAGCAATAGGCTAGAAATTCTGAAACCTATCTATAGACAGGAAAGTCTAGCATGATTAAGAAAATGTCAAAACTATTGCTTAGTGAACCGCTCATCATCATCTAGCTGTCACGCCTATCGCGCTTTTTTGAAGCAGGAAAATAGAATGTCCCTTTTAAATGCTGATACAATATTTGCGCTAGCAACACCGCCCGGTATGTCAGCTATTGCTGTCATTCGTATTTCTGGCGACAAAGCGCTTCAGGTGCCGCAGTTGTTTGATGTGGAGGCAGAGGCGGTACGTACAGCGAAACGGGTTTTTTTAAAAGAGAAGAACGGCACGATAATTGATGATGTGATGGTACTGGGTTTTGCAGCGCCTGCGTCAGCGACAGGTGAAGATGTGCTTGAAATTCACTGTCATGGCTCAGTGGCTGTCATTGATGATATTTTAAGTGTGCTGGCCAAGACAGAGGGGTTTCGAGCCGCTGAGCCCGGAGAGTTCACGCGGCGTGCACTTGATAATGGCAAGATGGATATCACCGCAGCAGAGGGGTTAGCTGACCTCATTGAGGCAGAGACCGCCATGCAACGCCGGCAAGCAAGCGCGCAGATGACAGGTCAACTGAGCCGGCCAGTAGGGTTTTGGCGTGAGGAGATAGCGCGTTTACTTGCGCATCTAGAAGCTATTATTGATTTTGCCGATGAAGAATTGCCAGAGGCATTGCGGCAGGAAATTGCAGCAGATACTGCAAAATTATGCGCTGAGCTTGAAACAGCGCTTGATGATCAGCGTTTTGGCGAGATTATCCGAAACGGGTTGTCTGTGGTTCTAGCTGGCCCTGTAAATGCGGGTAAATCAACCTTAATGAACTTATTGGCGGGCCGGCAAGCGGCCATTGTATCTGATATTGAAGGCACGACAAGAGATGTTATAGAGGTGCGGCTGACCTTATCTGGTGTTCCGGTACGCCTCGCCGATACAGCTGGATTGCGGGAAACAGCCGATTCTATTGAAGCCGAGGGGGTTTCACGGGCACAAACAGAAATAAATACAGCTGATTTGGTATTATTAGTAATAGATGGCAGCCAGCCTGGCTGGGGGGCGATAGCCGATAAAATGCGCCAAGATTTCCATCCGCCTTGTCTGATTATCGCGAGCAAGTCTGATAAAGGGCAAGTAGCCGCAGATAATCTGGACAGCAACGCCTATCTCTCGGTTGATTTAACAACAACTAAAACAGCCCTGAAAATAGAAAAGGCGCTTCATAGTTATTTAGCGCCTCTTAATCAGGCAAGCCAGACCCCCATTATTACGCGTGCACGCCACCGTGATGCTTTCGCAGCCGCTCTTGCAAGCCTACAGCACAGTCAAACCTTGTCATGGGAAGGGGATATCGCAGTGATAGCTGAGGATTATCGGCGTGCAGCCTCAGCTTTAGGGCGCATAACAGGGCATATTGATGTTGAAGATTTACTTGACCATATTTTTTCACGTTTTTGTATCGGCAAGTAAATTTCTCATGCTTCATATTGAATACTCCTAGTTAAATAATGATGCGCGTAAATCTTGGGCATAGAAAAGCAGATTGCTGTTTCACGTGAAACAGATTAAGCTGGCAACAATTTACACAGGCTATTTTGCGATAGCCTATCGCGTCTATCTAGGAGTATCTGAGCTAGAGGACGCCATTTTTTAAGCTTTATGCGTTTTTAAAGGTTATTAGGCAGGCAAATGAGCCAGAAATTTGATGTCATTGTAATTGGTGGTGGCCATGCAGGCACAGAGGCAGCTGCCGCGGCGGCGCGTATGGGCGCGTCGACGGCGCTGGTAACAATCGCAATAGATAAAATCGGTGAAATGTCTTGTAATCCGGCGATTGGCGGGCTGGGGAAGGGCCAACTTGTACGGGAAATTGATGCGCTAGACGGTCTGATGGGACAAGCCATTGATAAGGCGGGTATTCAGTTTCGTATGCTTAACAAGTCACGTGGGCCAGCAGTGCAGGGCCCGCGCGCTCAGGCAGATCGAAAGCTGTATCGTAATGCTATACAGGCTTTATTGGCAGCGCAGGATAATCTGCAAATAATTGAAGGGGCTGTTGGGGATTTAAGCACCGAAAATGGTCAGATTACCGGCATTATCACCGAAGATGGCCGGCATATTTCTGCGCCTTCGGTTGTGCTTACCACCGGAACTTTCCTTAGTGGTCTCATACATTTGGGCAAGGAGCGCACACCAGCGGGCCGTTTTGGAGAACGCCCATCCGTGCAATTGGCAACACGTCTTCGCGGGCTAGGTTTGCCTGTAGGGCGCTTAAAAACAGGGACGCCGGCACGCTTGAATGGCGATACCATTGCTTGGGATAGGCTGGTGATGCAGCCTGCAGATGATAATTTAGTTCCTTTTTCTAGCCTGACAGCTAGCATTGAGGTACCTCAAATTTCCTGTGGGATCACCCGCACTAATGAGAAAACACATCAGATTATTTCTGATTCGATCCATCTTTCTGCTGTCTATTCAGGGCAAATTGAAGGGCAGGGGCCCCGTTATTGTCCATCAATTGAAGATAAGATTCATCGTTTTTCAGATAAAAACTCGCACCAGATTTTTTTGGAACCAGAAGGGTTGGATGATAATACTGTTTATCCAAATGGTATTTCCACAAGCCTGCCGCGTGACGTGCAATCTGCTTTTATTGCCACTATTGAAGGGCTTGAAAAGACTGAGATTTTACAGTTTGGCTATGCGATAGAATATGATTTTATTGACCCACGCGCCCTGTCGCCAACGCTTGAGCTAAAGGCCCTAAAAGGGTTGTTTTTGGCCGGTCAAATCAATGGGACAACGGGCTATGAAGAGGCAGCGGCACAAGGTCTTATTGCCGGGGTTAATGCAAGCCTGCATCTTAACCCATCTGCAAAGGCTCCGGAGGGTTTTGTTCTAGACAGGGCAGATGCTTACATAGGCGTAATGATTGATGATCTGGTTACTAAGGGCGCACCAGAGCCTTACCGAATGTTTACCTCGCGTGCGGAATATCGTTTGCATCTGCGGGCGGATAACGCAGACCAGCGGCTTACAGAAAAAGGATTAGAAATTGGCTGTATTGGCGGGCTGCGTGCGGGTCACTGGGCAGATAGAAAGGCAGCCTTAATAACAGCGCGCACCTTATTATCTAGCCAGCCAAAAGGCCCGAATGCGCTGGCTGCTGCTGGGTTGCCAACAGCGCGGGATGGCAGCATGAGAACCCCCGCAGACCTGCTCGCATTGGAAGGGGTGGGGTTAACGCAGTGCCTAGCTATTTGGCCAGACCTCGCCACCATTCCCCGCACTCTGCATAGCCAATTAGAGACAGATTGTCGTTATGCTGGCTATTTAGAGCGGCAGCAGGCCGATATTGATGCCATGCGACGTGATGATGCGGTTAAAATACCTAGCCATTTGGATATCAAAGCCATAGGCGGCCTATCGTCTGAATCGAAAGATCTGCTTGGGCGTTATCAGCCGCAAACTATTGGACAGGCTAGTCGTATCCCTGGCATGACACCTGCTGCTATCGTAGCGTTGATGCGTCATTTGCGTAAAATCAGCGGCGCTGGAGACAGCCTGTCGCGCCCTTTATCCACAGCTTCTAATCGTTAAGCTGGGTATGATGTCAGATAGAAACAGGCATTGGACAGTAGAAGAGACGCATGCAGATTCGGTTGCGAATTTTTTAAATGTTTCACGTGAAACACGCGAAAAATTAGAAATATATGTAGATTTACTGACTAAATGGCAGGCACGTATTAATCTTATCTCTTCAAAAACACTGCCAGAGATTTGGCATCGCCACATATTAGATAGCGCCCAGCTTGTCCTGCATTTGCCGCGCAAGCCTTCGGTTATTTTAGATATGGGAAGTGGGGCTGGCCTGCCAGGCGTCATACTGGCAATAGTGACAGATCACCAGCTACATCTAGCCGAATCAGACAGCCGTAAGGTTTCTTTTATGCGAACCGCATTAAGGGAAACGGGCACACAGGCTGTGCTACATGAAATGCGAATTGAACAGCTGCCTGTTATACAGCCCGATATTATTACTGCCCGCGCGTTGGCCCCCCTTAATCAGCTAATGGCGCTTTGCAATGCCCAGCATCATGAAAAACTTGAATATTTATTCTTGAAGGGTCGCGACGCAAAACAAGAATTGACCACACTGCCTTCCTGTCCGAAACTAGAGGCTGACTGCCTACCGAGCCTGACAGATAAGGAAGCATCCATCATCCATATAAAGTCTTTTAATCGTTAAAATACAATACTTTAGGAACTTTTAATGCGCGCTAAAATTATTGCGATTACTAATCAGAAGGGCGGTGTTGGTAAAACAACGACAGCTGTGAATCTGGCAACTGCTATGGCGGCATGTGGTTTGGATGTGCTGTTGGTTGATTTTGACCCACAGGGCAATGCCAGTACCGGGCTTGGTATTGATGAGGGGCAAAGAGAGGCAAATGCCTATCGGATGTTGACAGGCGAATGCAGCGCGGCAGATGCAATCGTTTCTAGTCTTGTACCGCGCTTGTCTATCTTGCCTGCTGTGATGGATTTATCGGCGGCTGAAGTTGAGCTTAGTGATTTGGAAGCACGGGAATATCGTCTTGCAAATGCATTGGCGGCTGAGCGTCAGCATTTTCACTATATAATTATTGACTGTCCACCGTCGCTTGGCTTGTTAACGGTAAATGGTCTTTGTGCGGCAGATGCTTTTATGGTGCCATTACAATGCGAGTTTTATGCCTTAGAGGGTTTGGCGCAATTGATGAAAACGGTTTCTGTTGTGCGCTCTAACTTTAATACCTCGCTCTTGATGCAAGGTATTGTGCTGACCATGTATGATGCCCGCAACAAATTGTCTGAGATGGTTGAAAGTGATGTAAGGGGCCATTTCGGCACGCAGGTCTATAAAACAGTTATTCCGCGCAATGTACGCGTATCAGAAGCGCCCTCATTTGGTAAACCTGTGCTAATGTATGATTTAAAATGTGCAGGCGCACAAGCTTATGTGGCATTAGCCGCCGAACTTTTGGAGCAGGAAAAGCAAAACACATGACCGACACGCCTAAAAAAACGAAAGAAAACAATCGCCTAGGCCGTGGCCTCTCCTCTTTATTAGGGGAAGTGCCTATTGCCCCTGCTGCTGGTGCCAGCGCGAGCCCTGAGGGTGGGGCGGCGCCCGCTAGCCCATCACAATCCCCCGCTTCTGGCCCGGTTAGGGGTCAGGTTCGCCAATTACCAATAGAATGGATTAATCCGGGCCCGTGGCAGCCTCGCCGTCAATTTGATAAAGACGCGTTGCGCGAGCTCGCCACTTCAATTCAAGAACGTGGCCTTATTCAACCTATTTTGGTGCGAGAGAATAAACAAAAACCATCGCGGTATGAGCTTATCGCAGGTGAGCGGCGGTGGCGTGCTGCACAAATAGCAAAAATGCACGAAATCCCCGCGATTATCTCTGACTTTACCGATCAGCAAGCCGCAGAATTAGCGCTGATTGAAAATATCCAGCGTCAGGATTTAAGCGTTATCGAAGAGGCAGATGGGTATCAATCGCTGATAGATGCGCATAATTATAGCCAAGATGCATTATCACAGATTATCGGTAAATCGCGCTCCCATATCGCGAATCTATTGCGGTTGCGCCAATTGCCTGAGGCAGTAAAGGCGATGTTGGCTGAGGGTAAGTTAACGATGGGTCAGGCACGCCCCTTGATAGGCCATCCTCAGGCGGCAGAATTGGCGGTAAAAATTGCTGCAGATAAGTTAAGCGCACGTGCAGTAGAGGCGCTTATAAAGGGGGGTAAGGCGGGTAAGGTTTCGCGTTCTCCTGTTCAGAAATCCGCTGATATCCGCGCTTTAGAAGTACGCGCACAAACAGAACTTGGCCTTTCGCTCTCGATTGATTGGGATGAGGGGCGCGAGAAAGGCCGGGTATCGGTTCGCCTTACCTCGCTAGATCAGCTAGATGATTTGCTGAAAAAATTAAAATTAATGTAGTAAATAGGCCTGTCTAACGCCGCGTATTTAATTGGCGTGCACGCAAACAAATCCCCAGAAGAATCTGCCCTGTAAGGGTTGAGGGGTCTGCGGAAGCCGCTGATTTTGTTTGAATTTCTGCTTGCATCACTCTTTCAATTGCGTCAGCAATCTGCGCTTCGCGCCACGGGCCTAACTGCCGCGTGATGACCGGTTTCATTTTAAAATGGACAGGTGGGCGAAGTTGCGCAATCGCTTGGGCAGCGGACTGGCCTGTTTGCATTCGCGCCTTTGCCGCTTGCATTCCTTTAAATAAAGACAGGAGTTGGCGCAGAACAGCAATAGGCTGGATACCCTCATGTCGCAGGCGTGCATAATCACGCTCAAATGCGCTAACATCACCGCCCAAAAGGGCAAGACTGACCTCATCCACGGCCACCGCCCCACTATCTCCTAAGGTGTCGGCTACATCTTCTAGGCTAAGCACGCCGCCCGGCCCAGCATATAATGCTAGCTTATTTAGCTCAGACAAACTCACCTGCCGGTCAGAGCCAAGGCGTGTGAGTATCGCTGACATGACCTCAGAGGGGGCTGAAATATTGTCTTTTGCGAATACTTCCTTGGCTATTTGTTGTAAATTACGCTGATCATCCGAATAACAGCCAATAGAGGCGCAAAATTCTGTCTCATCACATAATTTAACAAGCGCATGGCGTGTATTCACATCACTCGCTCGGATGATGATACGCGCATCTGGGTTCGGCTTGGCAAAGGCCAATTTCACGGCTGCTGTCATCTCACTACCAATGCCGTTGACAGTGACGACACGCAAACCGCCAAAAACATTCACCGCCATCGCTTCGTCAGATAATCTGGCTTTATCTTCAGCCAATTGTGCCCCTATCAGGCTGGTCTGGGCGAAAGGATCGTCAGGCTGATCACAAAAATAGTCGCTGAGTTGGCGTGCGCGTTCCCGCACAAGTCCCTGATCTGGCCCATAAAGAAGGTAAGCTGAATAACGTGTTGCGGGCGCCTTTAGCAATCCGGCAACATCACGTGCAGCTATTTTCATTTAAACCTCAAGGGTAAGGAAATAAAGCTGCAATTTCTGGTACAGGCGCTCTCCCAGCAGCTTAATCAAACGCTCTTCAGCAAAATCCTCTGAAATGTCCTGACCATGAAATGAGGAAACCGCACCAGACGTCGCAAAGGCATCAATAGTACCGGATGTTAATATGTTATCTGTTGCGATATCACGTAGCTGATAGCTAACCGACATTTTGGTATTGTTGATGGAGCTATCTTTCCCAGCAGAGGATAGAACAGACCGGCTAGCTGAGCTTAATTCATAGGAAAGCACGTAATGCGCATCGGGGTCAAAATGGCCTATATAATCAGACAATGTCCGGTTCATAAGTTGCTGCGAGCGGCTTTGTGTTTTAGGCAGCGCTAGATGTTGAAAATAGGTAGAAGTGGTCAGATCTACATCCGATAACGTCCTGACCGAACAACTGCTTAACCCAGCTAAGCTTAGTAAAACTAGGCTAACCGCTATGAAGTTTCTGCAATAATTAACACACCACATTGATAATCCTGTTAGGTACAACAATCACCCGCTTAGGCGGCTTTCCTTCAAGATATCGTTGCAAGCCCTCAAGCGCCAGAGCTTTTTCTTCTGCCTCACTCGCCGGACAATCCAACGGCAATTCTAGGCGGGCACGCAGCTTCCCATTTACCTGAACAGCTATTTCTACGGTATCTGCCTTCAGCCAGTGCGGATCAATTTCTGGCCATTTAGCTTGTGATACCAGCCCCGTCCCACCTGATCGCGCCCAAATTTCTTCGGCAATATGCGGCGAGAACATCGACAAAAGCAAAGCGAACCGTCCCATCGCAAAGGCAAAAACATCCTCCCTTCGCGCCTCAGAAGCGTGGTAGTCAGCTAACACGCTTACCAAGATATGCAAATGCGCGACACAACGGTTAAAGGCAAAACGTTCAATATCGTTGGCGATATCGCCTATGGCTTTGTTTAGGGCGCGTGCGAGCGCCTCATCTGCATTTGAAGAAGCACTATCTTTGTTAAGCGTAAACCCCTCGCGGCAAGATGTCGTTACCGTTGCTAATTTCCAAATCTTCTGAATAAAGCGATGGGCGCCTTCTACCCCTGATTCTGTCCATTCTAGATCGCGTTCAGGGGGCGAGTCAGACAACATGAACAGCCGGGCTGTATCCGCGCCATAGGTTTGGATAATATGCTCAGGATCGACCACATTTCGCTTAGATTTACTCATCTTCTCAACGCGGCCAGCGCTAATTTCAGCGCCAGTCTGTTTGTGTACCCATGCCCCGTCTTGTTTTTCAACCTCTTCAGGGAACAGCCAATTGCCCTGACCATCCTTAAAGCTTTGATGGCACACCATTCCTTGTGTCATTAGCCCAGCAAAAGGCTCATCTAGCTGTAAATAGCCCGTTTTAGACAGTGCGCGGGTAAAAAACCGAGAATAAAGCAGATGCAGCACGGCATGCTCAACCCCGCCAATATATTGGTCAACAGGCATCCAATAGCGTGCAGCTTCAGCCGAGAATCCCTTATCTCCCGCCTTTGGATCTGTATAGCGCAGAAAATACCAAGAGCTTTCAAAAAATGTATCGAACGTATCTGTTTCGCGCTTAGCAGGCTTGGCGCAGGCGGGGCAATCTACCTGTGCCCAGCTAGGGTGACGGTCCAAAGGATTGCCCGGGCTATCAAACTCCACATCTTCTGGCAGGGTAACAGGCAAGTCTTTTTCTGGTACCGGCACAGCGCCGCAATCTGCGCAATGAATTATTGGGATAGGACACCCCCAATAGCGTTGACGCGATACACCCCAATCACGCAAACGGAAAGTAATTTTCCGTGCGCCTGCGCCTAATTCTTCAATCTTATCGATGGCTGCTTTTTTAGCAGCGTCTACTTCTAGCCCTGACCAATCGCCAGAACCAAATAAAAGGCCGGGCCCAGTATAGGCTTGGGTCGATACGCTAAAATCATCGCCAGCATCATGTGGGCGCACGACAGGGATAACAGGCAAGCTGTATGCATTCGCAAAGTCAAGGTCGCGCTGGTCATGGGCTGGACAGCCAAATACAGCACCAGTGCCATAATCCATCAGGACAAAATTCGCAATATAAACAGGCAATTTATGCCCTTCGATTAGCGGATGCTTCACAAACAGGCCGGTATCGAAACCTTTTTTCTCTGCTTTTTCAATCACCGCTTCAGATGTGCCTAGCTGGGCGCATTCTGCGATAAAGGCTTCGATATCAGGCCGCGATTCTGCGAGTTCCGCTGCCAGTGGATGTTGCGCGGATAAAGCTATAAACGAGGCGCCATACAGCGTATCCGGGCGGGTGGTAAACACAGCTATGTCGCCAGATTTCCCATCTGTCAGGGCAAAACGTAATTCCGCCCCTTCTGAGCGACCAATCCAGTTATTTTGCATCAAGCGGACTTTATCTGGCCACCGTTCTAGCCCGTCAATGGCTTGCAAAAGATCCTCTGCGAACTCTGAAATAGCCAAAAACCATTGCGATAATTTCCGGCGTTCCACAAGGGCGCCTGACCGCCAGCCGCGCCCATCAACTACTTGCTCATTCGCAAGCACAGTGTTTTCCACCGGATCCCAATTCACCCAGCTTTCTTTGCGATAGGCAAGACCAGCATCCAGAAAATCAAGGAACATTTTCTGTTCATGTTTGTAATAATCTGGGGTGCAGGTTGCAATTTCCCGCTCCCAGTCATAGGACAGACCCATCGTTTTTAGTTGTGCGCGCATCGCAGCAATATTCTGGGTGGTCCAATTGCCCGGATGCACGCCGCGCTCTATCGCGGCATTTTCTGCTGGCAGACCAAACGCGTCCCAGCCCATCGGATGCAGAACGTTAAACCCTTTCGCACGCTTAAAACGTGCAACCACATCCCCTAGGGCGTAATTGCGTACATGTCCCATATGAATGCGCCCTGAGGGATAGGGAAACATTTCCAATACATAATATTTAGGTTGGCTAGGGTCAGGTTCGCTGGAAAATGCATTTTGTGAATCCCAGATTTCTTGCCACTTGGTTTCAAGCTTTGAAGGGGTTAATTTTGTCATGGGACACTCAAAAGACAGCAGAACGGATATATTGAACTGGTGGCAAGGCCAACCGGATAAAACCTTCGTTTACATTAATTTGTTTCTCTCACCGTTTCGGCGCGAATTTCTCTTGCTCTGGTCAGGATAAGCTCTTCTAGTCGCGAACTCATTTCGCTATCTGTACCTTCATCGCTCCATTCGCTGCCGTCACGTTTTTGAACATAGACCACAACCCGGATACCGTCTGAGCGCAATTCCCGGTCAAGTACAAAAATAGCTATCTTGATACGCTCATCACTATTCTCATTCAATTTATACCAATCTGTAATTATGGTTCCGCTAATTGCATCTACATCTTCCATTGGCAATGATGATGCAATATCAATTGATGACCGCCATAGTAGTGCATTGATAGGTAACCCCGCCCCACTTTGTTTCTTAGACATTGCACCTCTGAGGCTTAATCCCTGTTCTGCGCTGCCAGTAATAATTGAACCTGGAGAATCTATAGTAGGCTTTTTGGATGATTGTGGAAGCGAGCACCCAGCCATAAGAGCAAAAATAAAGAATGTAAAGTAAGTAAATTTCATTAATTTGACCTTAAAAAAAGGGGGATAGTTTCCTATCCCCCTTCTTATACAGAAATTCTAAAT
>JAKMFL010000064.1 GCA_022425485.1 Alphaproteobacteria bacterium
TGTTGATTTTGGGAGCCTTATCGGCGCTAATTTGGGCAAATATTCACTATGATAGTTATCACCATATTGTAGAATGGGTGATTTTAGATCATTCGCCAGTTGGGCATTTGCATGATGGGCATAGAACTCTGACCCTGCATTATCTGGTAAATGATGTGTTAATGGCATTGTTTTTTGCCATGGCAGGTAAAGAGGTTTGGGAAGCGATAGCGCTAAAAGATGGCTCGCTTCGCGGTAAAAAGGCCTTAACGCCACTTATTGCAACGGCTGGCGGTATTATTGGGCCTGCAGGTGTTTATCTGTTAGGGGCGTATATGGTAGGCAAACTGGCTATTTTATCCAATGGCTGGGCTATTCCTATCGCCACCGACATTGCTTTTTCTTATCTTGTTGGCCGTATTATTTTTGGTGCACGCCATCCAGCGGTTGGCTTTTTGTTACTGCTTGCGATTGCTGATGATGCAGCTGGTCTTATTATTCTGGCGATTTTCTATCCGCAAGGCGCCCTTAACCTCGAATGGCTTTTACTCTCTTTTGGAGCCGCTTTTGCGGTTTATGGTCTATTTAATTATTTGCCGCGCAAATTGGATAATGGAGATGCGGCCCGTCCGGTTAGTCAGAAAATGCGTCAGCGTTTTGGTGTCTGGCCATACGCTATTGCGGGTATGGCGAGCTGGTATGGCTTTCAAGAGGCAGGTATTCACCCAGCGCTTGGCCTACTGCCAATCGTTGTAACGCTGCCGCATGCAGACCATGATTTCGGCATTTTTGGTGAGAAGGAAAAATATGAACACGACCTGTTAAATGATACCGAACATAGCCTGAAGATGCCGGTCGAATTTATTCTGCTTCTGTTTGGTTTTGCCAATGCGGGCGTAGTATTCTCGGCAATCGGTGATGCAACATGGCTCGTTCTTATTGGTCTTCTTGTTGGCAAGCCTTTGGGTATCCTATTCTTTGGCTGGCTTGCGGCGAACCCTATGCGCCTTGGTTTACCAGAGGGAATGCGGGTAATTGACTTGCTCATTATTGGCTTTGTTGCCGCGATTGGATTTACCGTTTCCTTGTTCATTGCGGCCGTAGCCTTTACGCCTGAAAGCGGTGTTCTTGACTCGGCCAAGATGGGCGCCCTTTTCTCATTCGGCGCTGTGTTCGTATCCATTGCTGTTGCAAAAGTAATTGGCGTGAAAAAAATAAATTAAACTTTGCGCGCGGCTGGCAGAATACTTGTCAGCCGCGTGCCTTTTCGTTATGTGTTAAAGTAAGAAAAATCTGATACTAACGGGGGTAATAATGGCATCGGATAAAGATCTTCCAGCTGGTGTACCAGAGGAAAACGAATATCATCATCTGCATTGGGCGGTTTTATTGACCTATGCACTTGCTTGTGTCGCCATTTATATGCTACTTTTTCTTGAGTAGCCTTCTGCTTAACGCGCCTAAAAAACTACATTTTAGATAGGTTGTTTCGCTAGGGAGCTTAAACTTTGGAAAGCCTCTACCAAACACAGCTTTTAGCCCTTGCTAAATTCGCACGCGATGCCCCGCCACTCCGCTCTTATACCCATCAAGCCGTGGTCAATAACCCCGTTTGCGGGGATAAAGTTAGCGCATATCTAACCCTAAAGGATGATGTGATTACAGATTGCACTGCTGATGTTAAGGGATGCGCCCTTTGCGAGGCTGGCGCTGGTTTATGGATACAAAGCGTTACGGGAACATCCTTAACAGACCTTGTTAAGCTACATGATGGGCTTGCAGATTGGCTGGCTGGCAAAACAAAAGAAATGGGGCTAGAAACGGGCATGAGCCCAGATAGCTTAGGGGCGCTAACGCCTGTCAGGGATATAAAAAATCGGCATCAATGCGTGTTGCTGGCTTTTTCAACGGCGACTGCTTTTACAACTGCTAGCCAAGATATAAAAAAACCGTGAGCGACAGGCACACGGCTCTTTTACATTGATATTTAATACTGGTTCTATTCAGGCTCTTTAGAGAATTTCCCAAACGCCCAGATACCGATGCAAAGAAGCGTTGGAAAGCCGATTACCAGAAACAAGCCAATTGTTGGATCCATGAATTTATCCCCCGAAGTGAATTCAATTAACACCTGATTTTGATAGCGGATTTAAGCCCGACTGCCAAGCCCTGTTTGCGGCTATTATGCCCAGCTGAACATCCGCTAGCTTGGCACCTTAAATAGGTAATAAAATATTATGAGCTGCGCGTAACTTGGCATCAAGAGCTGCATCAAAGCGCCCTTCTGCATCACTCTGCAAGATAGAATGCACTTTTTCAGCGGCCTGTTTAACCAATATCGGCTTGCCAAGCTCTTCCCATTCTTTTGGGCTGGAACGGTCGGACACAGCAGGATAAATATATTCAGACTGCATTAAAGATAAGGTCTGACTATGGCCTAAATAATGACCCGGGCCATCAATACACACATCCCTAAACACAGATATATCCAGCATTTCATCTGTAACCTCCACCCCGCGTACACAGCGCAAACACTGGCCCAGCATATCATTATCAATAACAAGAGATTCCAGGCAGAAGCCAAGCAAAGAGGCATGCATGCCAGCTGCTTCATAAACCATATTCAGACCAGCAAGCCCGGCCATAACCGCTGTCGACCCTTTCTCATAGCCAGATTGTGCATCTGGCATCTTTGCGTCTGCCATTCCAGATGCCGCCCCACCGGGCAGACCAAAATGCTGTAGCATCTGTGCACAGGCAGCGGTAAGCAACCCCTGCTCGCCAGAACCGCCAGACATGGAACCAGTGCGCAAATCAGACACGAAAGGCCAGGTTCCAGCAATCGTTGGATGTCCCGGTGACATAGCATTTACGTAAATCAGCCCCGCTAGCACTTCGGCTAATGCTTGCGCAATTGCCCCCGCGATAGAGGCAGGCGCTGTTGCACCAGCCTGTCCAGCAGATAGTAATAATACCGGCATACCTGCACGCACAGCCGCTTCCATCACAAGACAGGATTCAGTGGCAAAACGTAAAGGCGGCACAACAAAACAGTTAGAATTAGAAACAAAGGGCCTTGCACGCCATGCCGCCTCTCCGCCTGCAATATCATGTAATAACGCCATTGAGGGGGTCAGAAAATCAGCTTCTGTAAAGCTCGTGCCAATATGTTTGCTTGTTCCTTTCAGGCACGCATAGAGCGTGTTTACGTCTAAATCACACGGGTTTTCAATATCCCGTGCGACCATGGGGCGCTGAAAGAAATGGATGTTATCCATTTGCTGTACAATCCGTGCTGCATCATAAATATCGCGCAAATGGGATTCGCGGTAAGAGTGCCCTGCCACATCGACAATATGCACAGCCGCCCCTGCGGTTCCGTAATGCACGCGTGAGCCAGATAAGTGCAGATCATATTGCGGGTCTCTGGCGTGCAAAACTAGCGCCCCTGCAGCCCCAGCTAAGGTATCTTCAACAAGCGCTTGAGAGAAGCGAACACGCCCATCTTCCCCCAGCCTAGCGCCAGCGCGGGTCATATACTCAATCCCGCTTTTCGGTGCTTGCGATAAACCTATCTCGCTTAGCAGCTGATAGATTGTTTGCTCTATACGGGCAACATCTGTAGCGGTTAAAGGCCTATATTGACCGCCCATAAGGCCGGGGTGAACAGGTTGAATTTCTTTGGCAAGCGGCGCGGTACGAGCCTTATGTCTTGCGCTACGGCCGCCGCTTCTTCTTGGGCCAGATGGCTGACCGGCAATCTCCTCAGGTGAATGATCATCCATGGCTAATCTCCAGCTAAGAATGAAACCTACACGTCTATAATCCACCCTAACTTTGGGCGGGAAGCCCTGCTAGGTCAAGCGATTTTAAAAACACAAAAAACACCAAACATTATAGCTGTTTATAGGGTAGGAAAATCGGCCTCAGCCTTAGCCTCAGCCTTTACCTTAGCCTTTGCCGCGCCATGGGATCAAAACCGATATCGTAAACCGCATAGCTATATCGAATAACAAGCCTAGTAAGCCCATAATTAATATCGTAACCCAAATCAGCTCATAATCTGAGACTGTTCGCGCCACATTTTCAATAAAGCCAATACCCGTTGTCCCTGCCAACATTTCGGCAGCTACCAAAGTTCCCCAGCACACACCAATGGCAATTCGGATACCCGTTAGGATTTCTGGCAACGCATTTGGCAAGATAACATAGCGGATAATCTGTCTGTTTGTTGCCCCAAGCGAGTGCGAAGCCCTTATCTTTGAGAGTTGGGTTCCAGATGCGCCTGTACGCGCCGATATCACCATGATGGCAAAAGCTACCATGAATAAGAGGAAGATTTTACCGTCATCCTGAATCCCGAAAATGGTCAAAATGAGCGGCGCCCATGCTAATGGCGGTACTGGGCGGTATAATTCAATTAAGGGGTCAAAAAATGATTTGAAAAAGCGCGATACCCCCATATAGATACCAAGAGGCACCCCTAGCGCGATACCAAATGCCATCGCTACAATTACCCGGAACACCGAATCCCAAATATGCCCGTCCAACATAGGTATCACGCCCAGCGATATATCCCCTTGCGCAATAGCCAGCAAATGATCCTTATAGGTCTTAACAAATTCCCCATCATCATTATGAATACCATAATCGCCGGGCAACATGTCTACCAGCCCGTCTGGGATTAAAAAGGCCAGTACGTCTGCAATTTCCAGCCATTTCCACCAGAATAAAGTGGTGCCTTTATAGCCGCCACCATTTTCAAGATTAGGATTAGCAAGGCGGGCAAATTTAGCCACAACATCTGTTGGTTTAGGAAGCCAGCGGCTAGAGCCCTGCTCCACACAAAGAGTACGCGATTTCACCACCCCTTGCCCGGGCAGGAACAGCGCGTCGACTAGGCGCAGACCCTGTGTTTGGCCCTTCACACTATTCTGGATCTGGATAATATCACGATTTATTTGCACCATCGCGGCAGCAGGGAAAATAGCGCCATCATCCAACCGTTTGAAGATACGCTCAACAGCTTTTAGATACGCTTTCCGGCTGGTTAAATCTGCCTCACTACCAGTGTAATTTTTATCCGCTTCCTTTAGGTTAGCAATATCGTTCTTCACATCCGAAATAATTACTTTTGCTACGTCAGGCAGATTGCGTACTTTAATGAAATCCTTAGCAATAACTCTGGATTGCTGCGCAATATTATCGAACAGAACCCCTCGCGCCGTGACTGGCAGCATCGGAATTTCACTGTCGGTAACCCCCCAACGTGGCTGAGCCAGTGCTTCAGCCGTTGGCATCAGCCCGGCATAACCAGCATCAATATCCTCGCTAAGCCCTGTCAGGCGAAGATGAATAGCATCCAAATCAGCACTGGTAGAGGGGCTTTGCTGGGCACTATCAGAATAGATAGCCAGAAGTTGTTGGTTGCGCTCAAGGATAGAAAATAGCTGTTTTTGCTCGGCGTTTGAATACACATCAGCAGGCATCTGCGCTTCTAACACAGCTAATTGTTGACCATTGCGCACCAATACTTCGGTAGATTTATAATAGCGGTCGCCATAGGGTAGCTTAGAGGTTATCGGCGATAGCGCTTCATCAATCTTAGCCACCTGACACATCTCGTTTGCAGCATTAGGGAAAAATGCACGTGCCGTACCCCAAGAGAAGTAAAACCACACTAAAAGCAGACTAGATACGCCGCAAATAGCCCAGAACCAGCCACCTAGCGTGCGTTCTGGATCCCCAAAGACCTGTTCACTATCTAATGTGCGCGTCCGGCGAAGCCCATAATAAATCGACCAGATAAATAGCCCAGTAAGGATCAGAATAAGAAGGGCGGCTATATCGGCGCGGTGGGTAGATAAGAACTCAGACATTGCCCATGATCTCCTCTTCCATGTCCCAAATCATGGTCAAAATTTCTTCTCTGACACTGCCAAAATCAGCTTGTTGTTTGATATCACGCAAACTTTCCTTCAGGCCACGTTCGGCAAAGGGCAGATTATATTCTTTATGAATTCGGCCCGGACGCGGTGCCATCACAAATAGCCGCTCGCCTAGCAATAAAGCTTCTTCGACAGAATGGGTGATAATGATGATAGTTTTACCGGTTTCTTTCCACAGCTCTAAAATCAAAGACTGCATCTTCTCCCGCGTTAACGCGTCAAGCGCGCCCAAAGGCTCATCCATCAAAATCAGATCAGGGTCATTCACCAGACAACGCGCAAGGGCAACACGTTGCTGCATCCCCCCCGACAACTGATAGGTAGGCGTATCCCCAAACCCTGTTAACCCAACGATATCTAACCATTTTTCAACAAGTTTTTCACTGTCAGATGAAGACAGATTTTTCATCCGCAACCCAAAATCTACATTTTTAGATACAGGCAACCATTCAAATAACGCGCCTTGCTGAAACACCATACCGCGTTCAACGCCCGGCCCCTGTATCTGCTGATCGCCAAAAGAAAGCTGACCAGAGGTTGGATTCAAGAACCCTGCAATCATGTTAAGCAGCGTTGTTTTTCCGCAACCAGAAGGGCCTAGAACAGATAAAAGCTCGCCCTTTTTTAACGTAAAATTAATATCTTTTAAGGCCTCTACCATCGCTCCATTAGCCGGATTGGTAAAAGTCATGGAAAGGTTTTTACAGGATAAATCAGTCATTTGCAGCTCTGAAATAATGTCAGATGTCAAACAAGACCCTTAGTTTAGTAAGGGTCTTGTCTGTAAAGTTATAACCCCAAACATTCGTTATGGGGATTTGATAAATTTCCTATTCTAGGAAAGAGTCGTCAATAGTTGCAGAGACAGCGCCTTTATAGTTGGAAATATTGGTTTTTACGAAAACCGCACCAAGGGATTCAGCTGCAGAAGCAGCGACACCTGAGTTACCAAAATAAGTAGCCTGCTGTTCTTCAACAGATGGGAAGATAAAGCCAGACATCTGGTTTTTGGTCGTCGCAAAATCCATACCTGCATCGCCAGCTACTTTTGAAATTTGCTCATCCGAGCCTGTCCATGCAGCGTTCGCTTCGTCTGTTACTTCAAGGAAGGTTTTCAGAAGATCAGGGTTTTCTGAAGCAAATTTTTCAGTAACCGAAATCACATCAAAAGAACCAATACCCGCATCCTTCTTTTCTTGTGATGACATGATAGGCGCACCAGCTTCCCCAGCGATTTTTGCAGAAGCACCGCCAAAGATACATGCCATATCAACAGAACCGTCTGTCAGTGACGCTGCGCCATCAGGCGGCGCTTGGTCAACAATTGTCATGGTTGAGGTATCTACATTCAGTGCCGCCATCTGCTTTCTGAAAGAGAAGTCAGCCATAGTATTTAAAGGCACAGCAACTGTCTTGCCTTCAAGCTCGGTTGCGTTAGCAGAATCAATGCCTAAATCGCCACGCACAAAACAGTCATTGGCTTCATAAACAACCGCGATTGCCACCATCTTCAGCGGCGCACCCTGCTGAATAGCGGTTACGAACGGTGCTAGACCTTGCGAATAGGCAATATCGATATCCCCAGCTAGCATAGCTTCGGTCATCGCAACGCCTGTTGAAAAATCTGTCCAATTTACATCAACACCCATCGCTGCATCATAGGCTTTATCTACCTTTGCAATCTGGTTAGGCGTTGCCCATTCCAAAAAGAAAGCTACATTCACGCTATCAGCAGCCTGTGCAGCTGTAGCTGACGCTAACAAAGCGGCACTTGCCAGCCCTGTATATGCGTGCTTCAAAAACTTTTTCATTATGTTATCTCCCGATTATATTTTGGCTACTAGATTAAGCCAGCATGTTAATAGAACATGTCTTAAAAAATAAAAACATACCCTCAGCCCAAACGTTACAGTTTTATGTCGAATTTTCAACATTAATTACTGTCTATTTACCAATCTGCTTTTAATATTGGCGATATAGGTAAAAAGATGTCGAATTTAGGAAATTTATATACTAAATCGAAAAAATGAGCCGAAAAGATAAGCCCAAAAGATGACCCCAAAGATAAATTAGCCAATTAGCTAGGAAGAGACAGTTTTTTGTCCACAGCATGCGCCCGAAGCGCGTTGGCAATATCCCCTTTTTGCAAAAGCTCTGCTATAACTTTATTTATGAAGTCCAGCGCCTCTGGATGTCCTTTGGCAATACCAACAGCCTGACGAATAGCGGTAAAAGGCGTATCAATTATGCGGTACTGGTCTGATGCCTCTATCTCTTCAACAAGCTTTGGCTTTAGACTGGCCAGCACATCCGCCTCCCCCTTATGAAAATCTGCATGCGAATCTTTAATAGAAGCCACCCTGCGATAGTTTGGCGATAAAAAATTGTCTGTAAGCCATAAATCGTAAGCGCTTCGATTATATAAGATAATTTCCACCCCTGATTTATTGATATCTGCATTGCTGTGAAAATCAGAGTTTTTACGCACGAGGAAATTTGCATCAATATGCACATAGCTTTGGCTGAAATCTATGGTTTGGGCGCGTTCTGGTTCAATTGCGATATTGCCAATATCCCAGATATCTTTGCCAACATCATCACCAAGCTGCCCCGGCCCCTCATAGGGGATAAGTTGACACGGCACCTCTAATCGCTGCGCAATGGCTTTAGCGAGGTCAGGAGACAGACCATCTGGAGCGCCATTGTTATCCTGACCAGAAACAAGCAGGAAATTGCTCATATTTATGGCGGCACGAAGGGTACCGTGCGGGGCAAGCGCTGCTTTGACAGCCTCTGACGCAGAAATGTTCATATTCCTAATTTCCTTCTCTTTTTTTTAAAAAAAATGATTAGCTGAAATCTAGCCGTAGATTGCACAAGCTGTAAATCACTTCGTGCGATATATTACTCTCAAAGAGTTAATAATACCCTAGTGCCGAGTTAGAGTATTAAAAGGGCTCCTTTTCCTGAACCAGCATCCCTATAGCCCCATCCCTTTGCCAGATTATAAACAGACAAGCGATAAAGCCTCAAAAAAGGGCAAGTTTAGCATTTCTGGAATTTATGAAGAAGCGGCATTCTGTGCGCCATTATGACAAGCAGCCAGTATCGCGAGCCGTGATTGGAAATGTGATAGAGACCGCAGGGCGTGCCCCGTCTGGCGCTAATCAGCAGCCTTGGCATTTTGTGGCTATCCATCTGCGGATGCGATGATCCTCAAAGCATCTATGGCCAAAAAACCACTCTCTCAAATTATGAGCTGTTTTTAGGCTCTTTTGGCTCTTTTAGGGCGTTTTAAACGAAGCTGGCCGCCATCATTTGGCCGGGTATTATCACGGCTATTGGGGCGCGGTGCGCTTCCCTTACTTGATTTTTTATGTTGCGGCTTATCTGCGCGCCCTTCATTGGATTGAGTTTTTGCGCGAAACGGCCCAGATTTAGAATTAGGTTTTGAATTAGGTTTTGAACTCGATCTTGGCTTTTGGCCTGCAGCCAGCTTATCACCCCCAGACCCGCTGTCATCAAACCTACGCCCCTCGCCCTGCGCTCTGTCTTTTTGGCGATTATCTTTGAAGCGCTTTTTATACGGATTTGGCTTTTGCGACTCTTCAGAATGGGATCTTTCGGTAAAGTCACCCCTTGCCTTATTAGGCTTGAACTTCCCGCCCTTAGGTTTTGCAGGACGCCTATCTGGCCTGTCTGGCCTATCTGACCTATCAGCCCGCTCTGGACGTTCTGGGCGTTTTGGGCGGTCAGCTCGTTCTGCACGTTCTGCACGTTTCGGGCGGTCACTCCGATCAGCATTATCAGGATGCCAGCCCTCTTTTGCAGGTTTACGCTCTGGGCGCGGTCTCTCGTCACTTTTTCGCCGCCTGCCTTCTGCATCCCCTGAACGCCGTCTGGCACCCTTGAAATTGTTTGCGCGGGCGCCGCCAAATGGACGCCCTCCTTTACGGCGTTGCCGGCTCGGTGCTTGAAAACTTTCGATCTCAATCGCTTCACCGTTTGAATTAACGATATCAATTACCCCGTTTACATGCCGGCTAATCGCCATCAGCAAGCCACGCTGCGTTGGGGCGCATAAAGAAATAGCGCGTCCTGACTGCTGGGCACGCCCTGTCCGACCAATTCGGTGGACATAAATTTCTGGCATTTGCGGCAAATCGTAATTGATAACCCAGTTCAGACCGACCACATCAATGCCTCTAGCCGCAACGTCTGTTGCGACCAGCACTTGCAATTGGCCAGATTTAAATTTCCGCAAAACTTTTGAGCGAATGGCTTGCCGCATATCTCCATGCAGCACATCGGCTTGATAATCTTGCGCAGATAAAAACTGACCCAGCGCATCGGCGCGGCGCTTAGTACCCACAAATACCAAGACCTGATCCCCATCCACATCTTCTAAAAGCTTGCTTAAAGTCTCACGTTTAAGGGCATCTGATACCATGATAGCACGTTGGCTAACGGTATCTGCGGTAATGTTTTTGCTTTCGATCTTAATGAACGCCTGATCTTGCAGAAATTCATCTGAAAGAGCTTTCATTTCCGCAGGCATAGTCGCAGAAAAGAAAATTGTCTGGCGAGGTTGCGGCGTTCGCGCACAAATGCGTTTAATGGCCGGATAAAAGCCCAAATCGATCATCTGATCAGCTTCATCTAGGATGACATGCTCTATCGCGGAAAGGTCGATAACACCGCGTTCTTGCAAATCTTCAAAACGGCCCGGAGTTGCAACAATAAAATCCACCCCTTTTTTCAAGGCAGATATCTGATTATTATACCGCTCACCCCCGCAAATCGTGACATAGCGCAACGTGATACCACGGCTAAAATCGCGCAGACTAATAGATACCTGATGCGCAAGCTCTCTTGTTGGTGCCAAAACCAAAACACGCGGAAGGCGCGGCCCCTTGCCTGTCTTCTCTTCGCTCAGCTTTTGAATGAGAGGCAGTAAATAAGCCGCTGTCTTGCCTGTGCCTGTTTGGGCTAGGCCCATCAAATCCTGCCCAGATAACAAAGCTGGTATAGCTTGTTCTTGGATAGGGGTAGGCTTGTCAATACCAAGCTCAGCTAAACGGTTTATAAGGTTGTCAGCGATACCGAGCGCATCAAAACTAGAAAAGTCACTTGTCATATTCTTCACATTACCCGCGTAAAAACTTTAAGGGTTGGAGGTGGACCAAAACAATGTCATCCTCGAATTTGACAAAAAACCAAATTGAAGCACTATCTGGTGCATAAAAACTAGCCAGTTCCGCCATCCTGCTAACATAGCTGAACGGTTAAGGCATTTTGCCATTAGCTTGTTGGATTAAAAAAAATGGCATCCCGTACGGGATTCGAACCCGTGTTGCCGCCGTGAAAGGGCGGTGTCCTAAACCACTAGACGAACGGGACGCAAGCAGTTTTGTGAGTTTCTACTCAAAAAGCCTGATGAAATCAAGTGGGCAAATCCGCGTTTATTAAAAAAATATCAACAGATGATGAAACTGCTGCTTTGAAAGGCTGATATTTAACCCGTTCTTTAGGCGCTAAGGGCTATATCCTCTATCATAAACTGCACATTCCTGCCCCCGCGAAAACTATCAGGGCGCAACGTACCTAGCACCATCACTGGGCCAGGATCTGGATTATCTTGCAAAGCTTTGCCAAGGGGTGTGCCAGCAAGATTAAACGCAACCGCCCGCAAAGCTGGTGCCGTACCATCATCTAATGAAACAGACAGATGCTGCTTTTCTGCCCCCATCCAATGATGACGGGTTAACCGGCAATGGGTAATATAAAAACGAGGTTCTGCAAAACCTGACCCAAAGGGGCCGATTTTTTCAAGCCATTCACAAAAGGTAAAATCAAGGCTTGCTACGGATACATTATGCGCAGCTTGAAAAGTCTTTTTCGGCGGCTCGGCAAATATAGAATTCGTACGCTCTATCATAAAAGCTTCTAATTCCGGCAGTTTATGCGCCTGCACCCCCAAGCCTGCCGCCATATCATGCCCGCCCCCAGAGGTCAGAATATCTTGCTGGCGTGCCGCTATAATCGCATCGCCTAAGGAGAAGCCTTTGATACTGCGCCCAGAACCTTTGCCTATTCCTGAATCATCAAGAGAAATAACAATAGAGGGTCTATTAAAACGGTCTTTGATGCGCCCCGCTACAATGCCAATAACCCCCTCATGCCACCCTTCTGAGGCCAGCACCAGCACTGTTAGCTCTGGATTTTCAGTAAGCTTTGCTAACGCCATTTCTTCGGCCTGTTGCTGCACCTCTTTTTCGGTAATTCGGCGCTGCATATTAAGCTCATCAAGTTGCTGTGCAATAGCATTTGCTAGATCATCATCTGAACTGCTCAATAATTGCAAGCCCAGATCAGAGCGTCCCAAACGCCCCCCTGCATTTAAACGGGGGCCAAGCAAAAAACCCAGAGTATGTGTGTTTGGGCGGTGGTCTAGCCGTGCAATATCCATTAAGGCTCGAAGGCCGGTATTCTGGCGCTGTGCCAACACTTTCAGCCCCTGTTTTACAAAGGTACGGTTCACCCCTTTTAAAGGCACAATATCGCAAATGGTCGCCAGCGCTACCAAGTCTAGCACCGACAATAAGTCTGGCATGTTGCCATTTGGCAGGGAAAGGGCACGCGCCCGGCATTGACGTATCACCCCAGCCAGCACTAAAAAACATACCCCCGCCGCGCATAAATGGCCAAGTCCGCTATCATCATCCAGCCGATTTGGATTTACCACAGCCTGTGCTTGCGGCAAGCTAGGGCCAGCTTTGTGATGGTCTACCACTATAATATCCATCCCTGCCTTTGCCGCCGCCTCTAACGGTTGATGCGCTGTAATCCCGCAATCCACGGTTAGAATAAGCTCTGCACCTTGTGCCTTCAGCCCTTCCAGCGCTGTTATATTGGGGCCATACCCTTCTGAAAAACGGTCTGGGATATGACAATAGACAGCGCAGCCAAGCGGCGCCAGCACAGCCCGAAAAAGCGCTGCGGAACACGCGCCATCAACATCATAATCTCCAAATATTCCAATAGGTTGTTTTGCTTCTATCGCGTTACATATTAAGGTAATAGCACGCTCTGCATCTTGCATAAGATGCGGGTCTGGCAAGCTGTCACGAAGACGTGGAGAGATGAAATTATCTATCTCGTTGCTCTCCATACCATGGGCCGCAAGATAATAGGCTAGCGCCAGAGGCATATCCTTTAAACCAGCTAGCCCCTCTGCACGCCTTTCTGTCTCTGCCAATGGATAAATAGAAGCAAATTGCTGCCAAGCCGCCTCGGAAAGAGAGTTCTCAACAAGCAGCCTATGAGGGCTATTATCTTGCATTTTTCTGCCTCACCTCTATTGGCTGCGCGCTTATTTCAGCCTAGCGCTAAACCCTTATACATTATCCATGATAGGCAGGGCTAGAATATCCCCAGCAACAAATTTTTCCCCCGAAAGACTGGCACAGGCAGCGTTAACGCATGCATGATCGGTGCTATGTGTGGTAAAGACCAAATGCACGGGTGCATTATCTGAACGGCCTTTCTGTAGCATTGATTCTACGGAAATATCATGATCACGTAAAATAGCGGTTACCGCGTTTAAAACCCCGATCTCATCCTTGACCATCATCCGTAAATAATAACGCCCCGCATCAACAGGTTTTTGAATATCGCTGTCTAATAGGCTAGCGGCGGGCTTGCCAAACGGATAGGCGCGGTGGCCTCTAGCAATATCAATGATATCCGCCAGCACGGCAGAAGCGGTGGGGCCATCCCCTGCCCCCGGCCCGGTGCATAAAATGGATTGCACGGGGCTGCCTTTATACGCAACGGCATTTAGCGCGCCATCTATTTTGGCCAATTGTGTATCCTTCGCAATCAAGCATGGCTGCACCGTTGGCAACCCATCCCGCGCCGCCGTACCCAACAATTTGATGACATACCCTAAATCAGCTGCAAATCCGATATCGGTATCTGAAATATCCCGAATACCCGTCATTTCGACCGTTTCAAAGCGGATTTTCTGGCCATAGGCAATGGCTGCCAAAATAGCGAGCTTATGCGCGGCATCAATACCGTCTACATCAAAACTAGGCTCAGCCTCAGCATACCCCTTTGCTTGTGCCTCTGCCAGCACATCATCAAAAGAGCGTCCCGTTTGTGTCATCTCTGTAAGGATATAATTACACGTGCCGTTTAGGATACCTGTAACCTGCTCAATACGATTAGCAGACAACCCTTCTCGAAGCAGTTTTATAGCTGGAATGCCGCCTGCTACCGCTGCCTCAAAGCAAAGCTGAGCGTCATTTTCTTCTGCACAGATGGCCAGATCATGCCCGTGATGCGCAACCATCGCTTTGTTGGCTGTAACAACATGTTTTCCAGTATTCAAAGCCCTTTGGCATAACGCAAACGCAACGCCGTCAGACCCGCCAATAAGCTCTACGACAATATCAATATCGTCTCTATTGGCTAGACTTGCAGCATCCCTCTCAAAGGCAATCCCATCCATTGAAAAGCCTCTATCACGCTCTTCTCTTGCGCTTACAGCAACAAGATTAAGTTTGGCGCCAGCTTGCCAGCTAAGCCTATCTGCCTCATCGCAAAGAATACGGGCAACTTCGCCGCCAACAACACCAAGACCGGCAATAGCGATTTTCACTTCTTTCATATCAGGCTTTCATTTCTTTCATATCAGGCTTTAATTTTTTTGGGGTTTTTTAAAAAATAGTTCAAAATTAATGCCAAAGATTTACGCACTTTCCGATATTTTGGCAAGACACGGACAGCGCTTGCCCCCCTTTATTCAACATCTGCACAGATAAAATCTGTTGCTGCCTTGCAATGTAGGCTAGTTGTGTCGAACACAGCCAGCTTTGTATCTTGCGCGCCTATCAGCATACCAATTTCTGTACAGCCCAATATCACGCCATCAACGCCAAATTCATCCGCCGCTTGGCCTATGATATCAAGATAGGCTTTGCGGGATTGCGGGCGAATAATCCCGCGGCACAATTCTTCATAAATTACGTTATGCACAATTTCACATGCTGCTTCAGACGGGATATGCAGCCTGCGATTATCTGTAGCTATTTTATCTGCTAGCGGGCCTTTGTAAAAATCCTGTGCCATTGTATAGCGGGTTGCTAATAAAAGGCAGTCTTGCGCCTCAGATGCCAGAATAGCGCTGGCTGTTGCATCAACAATATGAAGCAGTGGAATGCTTATCTCATCCTCAACATATTGGGTGAGTTTATGCATTGTATTGGTGCAAATCACGATAGCTTCTGCACCCGCATCCTCCAGACGCCGCGCCATATCCGCTAGGTTTTTACCCGCTTGGGCCCAGTGACCAGCCTCTTGCAACGCCTCAATTTCCGCGAAATCATAGGAATATAAAAATAGCGGCGCAGAATGATTGCCGCCGAGACGGGCATTAACAGCTGTATTTATATGCGCATAATAGATTTGTGTGCTTTGCCAACTCATGCCGCCAATAAGGCCAAGCGGCCGTAACAAGCTTTCAGCCATTTAGATTCTCCATCTTCTGAAACCCCTATATTCCTCCAATAAAAAAGGAACATAAGCGGCGCAATTAAGCCAATAAGATGCGTTTTTTTCAACAACCGATAAAACATACGATCTTATTGTGTTTTCTTGAAGAAATAGATGAATTAATATCCTAATGCCAGAAGCCAGCAAGTGTGGTAGGCGCAAAACAGTTTGGCCATCAGAATATCTGGCCATCAGAATATAATAGAGTGAGGAAAATATGGATCAGCAGGCAAATAATCCAAATAGCGCCCAAAATAGTTCTGAAACTGGCGCCGTTCTGCCTTCTCATGCGCGTGTTGTTATCATCGGTGGCGGCTCAGTCGGGTGTTCTATTGCTTGGCATCTAGGCCAGCTAGGGTGGAGCGATACGGTTCTCTTGGAAAAAAATGAATTGACCTCTGGTTCTACGTGGCATGCTGCTGGCAATTGCCCAAATTTTGTAGGGTCTTGGACGGTAATGAAAATGCAGCATTACTCCACTGAATTATATCGCAAACTTGGCGCTCTGACCGACTATCCAATGAATTATCATGTGACCGGCTCTGTTCGTCTGGCGCATAACCGCCAGCGTATGGAAGAGTTTGCCCATGTTCGCTCTATGGCACGGCAAATGGGCTTTGCTCTAGAGATGATGAGCAACAAGGATATGCAAGATGTCTATCCCTTTCTTGAAACACATGATTTAGAGGGCGGATTGTGGGATGAATATGATGGGGATATTGACCCAGCCCAGCTATCACAAGCCTTCGCCAAAGGTGCCCGTCAAGCTGGCGTTAAAATTGTTCGTTTCTGCCCTGTTACGGGCATTAGCCGGAAGAATGACTTATGGCAAATACAAACCGAAAAAGGCCTAATTGAAGCGGAATATGTGGTAAATGCTGCTGGCTATCGTGCAGCCGAAATTGGTGCGATGTTTGGCCGTGATGTACCCTGCATATCGCTTGCGCACCAATATCTGATAACCGAATCTATTGATGAGCTTGCCGCACTTGATAAAAAATTACCGTTATTGCGCGATCCAGATAGTTCGTATTATCTGCGTCAAGAAAAAGATGGATTGCTACTTGGCCCTTATGAGAAAAATTGCCGTGCGCATTGGATTGATAAGAACGACCCGATGCCAGCTGACTTCTCCTTCCAGCTCTATCCTGACGATCTAGAACGTTTGGAATGGTATATTGAAGATGCCTGTGCGCGGGTGCCTCTTTTGGCAAGTGGCGGCATTACCCGTGTGGTGAACGGCCCGATACCTTACACCCCAGATGGATTGCCGCTAATTGGCCCGATGCCGGGCGTGCCAAACGCGTTTGAAGCCTGTACCTTTACCTTTGGGATAGTCCAAGCTGGCGGTGCGGGCAAGCTGATATCCGAATGGATTTCTGAGGGCGAGACCGAAACAGATAGCTGGGCTGTTGACCCGCGCCGCTTTACCGACCATGCCGATACCGCCTATTGCACAGAAAAAGCGCTTGAGGTTTATAGCCATGAATATGCCATCCATTATCCGGGCATTCAGTGGCCGGCAGGTCGCGGCGTTAAAAAGGGCCCCCTATATGATACCCATCTAGGCGATGGTGCAGAGATGGGCGCCTATGGCGGCTGGGAACGCGCGGAGTTTTTTGCCCCCAAGGGGTATCAGCATAAAGGGGTAGATAGCTATGACCGGCAGCCCTTTTTCGATATTATTGGCCAAGAATGCCACCATGTCGCAAACCATGTCGGCATCCTAGATTTACCTGGTTTCTCACGCTTTGTGCTATCTGGAAGCGGCGCCGCCGCCTGCCTTGATAAGCTGATAACAAATAAATTGCCAGCTGTGGGCCGGATATCGCTAGGATATTTTGCTTCTGAGACAGGTAAAATTGTCTCTGAGATGTCGGTAGCCCGCTTTGATGAAAACCATTTTTGGCTGATATTTGGGGCTGGGGCTTATTGGCATGACCGTGATTTACTCGCCGCAGCCATTGCCGATTTCCCAGATGTCGAACTAAAGGACGAAACCCGCGATATTTCAACTTTTCTGGTAACGGGGCCAAAATCACGCGACTTGCTTGCGTCTGTCTGTAACACGAATTTCAGCTCTGATACTTTTCCGTGGCTGACCTATCAAACCTTGCAAATTGCGGGGGTGACTTGTGTAGCGATACGGGTGTCCTTTACAGGTGAGCTAGGCTGGGAGTTGCATATACCCGTTGCGGAAACACAAAAGATTTACGACCATATGCGCGAAGCAGGTAGTGCCTTTCAGCTAAAACCGTTTGGAATGCTTGCCTTAGATAGCATGCGCCTAGAAAAAGGCTATCGTTCTTGGAAGGGCGATCTTACTTCTGATTATAATATGTTTGATGCTGGATTGCGGCGTTGGGTGCATTTCAGCAAGCCAGATTTCACCGGACGGGCGGCACTGGCAGCTGTAAAAGATGCCCCTGCCCGAACCCTCGTGACACTAGCCCTAGAAGACCCGAGCGATAGTGATACAGGCTTTGGAGAGGCTATTTATCTCTCTTCTGTGTTTAACGATGCGAGCGGGGCAGATATCGCTGGTCTTGTCCTGTCCGCAGGCTATGGCCACCGCACGAAAAAATCTCTTGCCCTCGCTGTTCTGGAAGCTGGTGAGGATGCCAGCATTGGCCGTTCTCTTGCGGTTGAGGTTGTTGGCCGCAATCGCCATGCGGAAATCATCGGCCATGGCGCGGTTTATGATGCAGATAATGCGCTTCTGAAGGGGTGAATTATGCAAGATATCTCTCTGCCAAAAGCGGCAAAAGTAGTGATAATTGGCGGCGGTGTGGTTGGCTGTTCTGTAGCCTATCACCTAGCAAAGCTTGGTTGGAAGGATGTCCTTCTTTTAGAGCGTAAACAGCTAACTTCCGGCACAACTTGGCATGCAGCAGGCCTTATTGCTCAGCTTCGTGCAACCCAAAATATGACTAGGTTAGCAAAATATTCACAAGAGCTTTATACCAGCCTTGAAGCGGAAACAGGGGTAGCTACAGGATTTCGGCAAAATGGTTCCATAACCGCTGCCTTGAGCGATGCAAGGATGGAAGAATTGCGGCGCGGGGCTGCTATGGCACGGGCCTTTGGGGTCGAAATTGAAGAGATAACCTCATCTGAGATTGCTGACCACTATCCGGGATTAAATGTATCTGACTGCAAAGGGGGGGTGTTTTTAGCCAAAGATGGTCAAGC
Source organism: Alphaproteobacteria bacterium (assembly GCA_022425485.1). Lineage (GTDB taxonomy): Bacteria > Pseudomonadota > Alphaproteobacteria > Puniceispirillales > Puniceispirillaceae > JADHLI01. The sequence goes on from JAKMFL010000064.1 coordinate 18,678, forward strand.
TGACCCCGTAAATATTACCCAAGCGCTGGCCAAAGGGGCACGAGCAAATGGGGCTAAAATCATTGAAGGTATAAAGGTTACTGGCATCACTACCAAAGATGGGGCGGTCGCTGGGGTTTCTACTGAAAATGGCGATATTACAGCAGAGTATGTTGTGAATTGCGGCGGCATGTGGGCACGCGATATTGGCAAAATGGCTGGTGTATCTGTGCCCTTACATGCCTGTGAGCATTTTTATATCGTCACGGAACAAATACCCAATCTTAAACGTGATCTTCCGGTATTGCGGGTGCCAGATGAATGCGCTTATTACAAAGAAGATGCTGGCAAGCTGCTGTTAGGCGCGTTTGAGCCTGTTGCCAAACCTTGGGGCGGTGATGGCATTCCAGAAGATTTTGAATTTACAACCCTGCCAGATGATTTTGACCATTTTGCACCGATATTGGAAAAGGCCGTAGAACGTCTACCTGTTCTAGAAAGCGCTGGCATCCAAACCTTCTTTAACGGCCCAGAAAGTTTTACACCAGACGACCGATATATGCTTGGTGAAGCACCAGAGCTAAAGCGTTTCTTTGTTGCTGCTGGTTTTAATTCTGTAGGTATCCAGTCAGCTGGCGGGGCGGGTAAAGCGCTAGCGGAATGGATGGATGCAGGAAGCCCGCAAATGGATGTTTGGGACGTAGATATCCGGCGGGTGCATCCCTTCCAGACCAATCGGCATTATCTGTCTGCCCGTGTCAGCGAAACTCTTGGCCTGTTATATGCCGATCATTTTCCCTATCGGCAATTTGCCTCAGCACGCGGCATCCGAAAAACCCCTCTTCATCATAAACTAGCCCAACAGGGAGCTTGTTTTGGGGAAGTTTATGGCTGGGAAAGGGCAAATTGGTTTTTGCCGCAATCCGAGCGCGAAGCTGGCAAAAAAGCGGAATATGAATATAGCTGGGGCCGCCAAAACTGGTTTGATTATGCGCAAAGCGAGCATATGGCCGTGCGGGAAAAAGCTGGCCTGTTTGATCTCTCCACTTTTGGTAAAATTAAAGTTATTGGCCGGGATGCTGAAAAGGTTTTGCAGCATCTTTGTGCAAATGATGTTGCCGTGCCCCAAGGCCGGATTGTCTATACCCAAATGCTGAATAGGCGCGGCGGTATAGAGGCTGATGTTACGGTTACCAGATTATCGGAAACCGAATTTTTGGTGATTACCCCTGCGGCGACCATCCGGCGCGATTTAGGCTGGATTGAACGCCATATCCCTGAGCAAGCGCATTGTATCGCAATAGATATGACGGTATCTGAGGCGGTAATCGCCGTTATGGGGCCGATGGCACGCGATATTTTGCAGCCCCTAACCGCGCAATCTCTAGATAATGCTGATTTCAAATTCGGACAGGCAAAAGAGGTTGAAATTGGCCATGCATTTGCGCGGGCCCACCGTGTTTCGTATGTAGGAGAGCTTGGCTGGGAGCTATATGTGAGCACAGAGATGGCAGAGCATGTCTTTGATGTAGTGATGGAAGCAGGGGCAGAAAAAGGGTTAATGCCTGCTGGTATGCATGTTCTGGATAGTTGCCGCATTGAAAAAGCCTTCCGCCATTTTGGTCATGATATTAGTGATGAAGATCATATCCTTGAGGCGGGTCTGGGCTTTGCGGTTAAAGCTGATAAACAGCCCTCACAATTTGGTGAATTTATCGGCCGAGATGCCGTATTGCGTAAAAGAGAAGCAGGAATGTCGCGGCGCCTCATGCAATTTCAGCTAAAAGACCCGCAGCCTTTGCTCTATCATAACGAGCCCATCCTTAAAGATGGCCAAATTACCGGCTATCTAACTTCAGGCAATTATGGACATTATCTGGGCGGGGCAATTGGGCTAGGCTATGTGGAATGCGCAGCTGATGAAAGCGTATCAGACCTGCTTTCTGCTACCTATGAAATAGATGTAGCTGGTCAGCTTTGTGCCGCACAAGCGAGCTTGAAACCACTTTATGATCCAACTGGGGAGCGCATGAAGGGCTAGTATGCTAGCTTAAGTGACCCTAATCCGATAGAATCTTCTAATCTTTGGCAATAGCCGCAAGTGCGATGGAAGCTAGACGGGCTGACGGTGGGTCTGCGCGGCTGGTTAATAATACCGGCACGGCGCCTCCTAGCACAATGCCAGCTGCACAGCCGCCGCCAAGATACACTAGCGCTTTGTATAAAATGTTTCCACTAATAATATCTGGTACAAGCAAACAATTTGCTTGTCCGGCTACCATATCCCCTTCCACCCCTTTGGTTTGAACCGCTTTTTCAGATAAAGCAAGGTCGAAAGAAAGAGGCCCAGATACGTCAATTTCTGAGATGTTTTCAGCCGCCCACTCAGCACGCTCACGCGCTATGATAGAAGCTGGCATAGACTCTATCGGGGTTTCGGTTGCAGATAAAATGGCCAGTTTTGGGCGCGATTGGCCAAGCTTTTTTGCCAGAGCACACATTTCAATCATGGACTGATTTTGGGTTTTCTCATCTGGCTGTACATTAACGGCCGCGTCAGAAACCAAAATTGGCCCAGCCATATTTGCAGGTGGGTATATCGCAAAGACGTGAACCAGCCGGTTTCCGATACGAAGACCTACCTCTCGGTTTAATAAGGCCGCCATAAATACATCTGTGTGAAGCTGGCCCTTCATTACAGCGCCAATAGATAGCTCGGCACCATCCAGCAATCCATCCCGCAACAGACCCGCACTTATTAACGCGGCCTCCTCCTCACCTTTGGCTTCTATAATGGTGATATCAGAGAGATCCCAGCCAAGCTTTTCTGCTTCGGCGCGAATAATTGCCCCCTCACCGACCAGCACCGGATTGGCAATGCCAGCTTGATGCGCATTAAAAGCCGCTTCCATAGGCAGGGCAGCAGATGCCCTGACTACAAGTAAGTTTATCGCCCCTTTGCTGCGCGCAGCCGCCAGAAGCCCTTCTGGGCAATCTGCCGCAACAGAGTTAATAAAATTCTGTGCGGCAGTTGCAGTGCTTTTTGGCTGCTGTGACATAATGGGCGCGTGCCCCTATCTACGCAGATTGCTGTGGGCGGAAGTCAGATGGGTCGATGCCCGCAACCTGAACAGGCTGTTTCATCGCATCACGGCGGAAAGGCTCCCCTAACTCTTGGTTTAGTACCACTTCGATAAAGGTTGTTTTCTTATCCTTCATCTGCGCGTTGATAGCCTTATCAAGAGCTTCACTTAAAGCTTCCATGCTGTCTACCTGCACCCCTACCAGACCGCACTGCTTGGCGATACCTGCATAGGTAACATCAGTATCCAACTCGGTGCCTACGAAATTATCGTCAAACCACAAGGTCGTATTGCGCTTTTCCGCGCCCCACTGATAATTGCGGAAGATAATCATAGTGATAGGCGGCCATTCATTGCGGCCAACCGATACCATTTCGTTCATTGAAATACCAAACGCGCCATCCCCTGCAAAGCCGACAACAGGCACATCTTGCTGGGCAATCTTTGCACCAGCAATGGCTGGAAAGCCATAACCACAAGGGCCAAATAGGCCGGGGGCCAAATATTTACGCCCTTCATCAAAGGTTGGATAAGCATTACCAATGGCGCAGTTATTGCCGATATCAGAGCTGATAATCGCTTCTTTTGGCAACACCGAGGTAATGGCCCGCCAAGCCATGCGTGGGCTCATCTTCTTTGGCTCACGTGTGCGGGCGCGCTCGTTCCAACTTGTGCCCGGATCATCATCTTCATGGGTAAGAGAGGTAAGCTCTTGTGCCCATGCTGACTTCGTCTGGGCAATAACCGATTTGCGGGTTGTGCGACCCTTCTCGCCAGCATTGCTACCTAGTCGCTCTAGAATTGACTTCGCAACCTTCTTGGCATCCCCGACAATCCCAACGCTTACCGGCTTTGTTAAACCAATACGGTCAGGATTAATATCTACCTGAATAATTTTTGCGTCTTTTGGCCAATAATCAATGCCATAACCCGGTAGCGTAGAAAATGGGTTTAGGCGCGTGCCAAGCGCAAGCACCACATCAGCTTTAGCGATTAATTCCATACCTGCTTTAGAGCCATTATACCCAAGTGGGCCAGCGAAAAGCGGATGCGATCCCGGAAAGGCGTCATTATGCTGATACCCGCAACAAACCGGCGCATCTAGGCGCTCTGCTAATGCCATTGACGCTTCGATCCCGCCTCCGATAACAACACCTGCGCCATTTAACAATACCGGAAATTCGGCTTCAGACAGCAGTTTTGCGGCTTCAGAAATTGCTTCCTCACCGCCAGATGGGCGCTCAAACAGCACAACTTCTGGGATTTCAATATCAACAACCTGTGTCCAGAAATCGCGCGGTACATTAATCTGTGCCGGCGCGCTCAACCGAATAGCTTGCGAGATAACACGGTTTAAAACCTCGGCAATTCGGGAAGGATCGCGAACCTCTTCTTGATAAGCGACCATATCCTTAAACAGCGCCATTTGTTCAACTTCCTGAAACCCGCCCTGCCCAATAGTCTTGTTCGCCGCTTGCGGGGTAACCAATAGCAATGGGGTGTGGTTCCAATAAGCTGTTTTAACAGGGGTCACAAAATTAGTGATACCCGGCCCATTTTGCGCCACCATCATACAGACCTTACCAGAAGCTCTGGTATAGCCATCTGCCATCATGCCTGCATTACATTCATGTGCGGCGTCCCAAAAGGTGATTCCCGCCTTTGGAAACAAATCAGATATCGGCATCATTGCAGAGCCAATAATACCAAACGCATGTTCAATTCCGTGTCTTTGCAGCACTTTCACAAATGCTTCTTCGGTTGTCATCTTCATGATGTGCTCCCTTTCAATTAACAATGCACAAACTTTCAGCAATCTTGCTTCTGCGGTTTTCACTTCGGGGTAAAAGCACAGACAAATATTTAGCGCTGAAAACTGTTGAAAATTCTAAGATTGACAATAGCTATGTAGGTTACAAACCCTTCTGTCAAGGCCATCATTCCATAGAATTTCAAACCTTTTTTAAACGGCGGCAAACTCTGTGGATAAACGACTTAAAATATCGATAAACAGCCATTTTTTTGCATAAAATTCTAATATCTCTCGCATAGTGTTCCAAAGGCTAAAAAAGCCACCATTTACGTGTAATTTAGTTGACTTTTTGTGCCTTGCTTCGCTTAAGATAAGGACTGGTTCTAAAAAGTCTTTAGACCTTTTGATAATTTGTATTTCATATGACCGAATAAAGCTTAGGAGGGTCTCATGCCTTTTGATGTAAATTCTTTGGAAAATCATTGGATGCCCTTTTCGGCAAATCGCGATTTCAAAGCAAATCCGCGTCTTGTTGTAAAATCCGAAGGTATGTATTGCTGGGATTATAAAGGGGGCAAAGTTATAGACGGATCTTCGGGTCTGTTTTGTACGCCTGCTGGTCATGGCCGAACCGAAATCGCAGAAGCGGTTTATAAGCAAATGTTGGAAAATGACTATATTCCGCATTTCCAGCTTGGTCACCCGGGCTCGTTTGAATTAGCTGAGCGGGTCTCGCGCCTTCTACCTGATCCCCTAAACCATGTGTTTTTTACAAATTCAGGCTCTGAGTCTGTTGAGACAGCTATGAAAATTGTAATGGCTTATCACCGGGCAAATGAGCAGGCGCAACGCCTGCGCTTTGTTAGCCGTGAGCGTGCCTATCATGGCGTGAATATGGGCGGTGTATCGCTGGCTGGCATGGTCAAAAACAGAGAGACATTTCCAGTTACTCTGCCGAATGTTGTCACCATGCGCCATACGCATACACCAGAGCAGGCCTTTACCAAAGGCCAGCCTGACACAGGGGCAGAGCTAGCAGAAGATTTAGTGCGCATCTGTGAGACATATGGCGGCAGCACTATCGCAGCTGTATTTGTTGAGCCTATTGCTGGCTCTACAGGCACACTTGTACCGCCTGTCGGATATCTTAAGCGGCTACGTGAAATTTGTGACGAGCATGGCATTCTGTTGGTGTTTGATGAAGTTATCACTGGATTTGGACGCACAGGCAAAGGTTTTGCTTCTGAAACCTATGGCGTGACCCCAGATATTATCACAATGGCAAAGGCGCTCACGAATGGGGCTATTCCAATGGGCGCCGTTGCGGTGAAAGATGAGATTTACGATACGATAACAAACGCTTCTCCTGAAAATGCTATCGAATTTTTTCATGGATATACCTACTCTGCGCATCCTGCTGCCTGTGCTGCGGGCATCGCGACCCAGAAAATCTATGAAGAAGAAGGCTTGTTTAACCGGGCAGCAGATATGTC
>JAKMFL010000067.1 GCA_022425485.1 Alphaproteobacteria bacterium
GATTGACGGGCATCCAGCAACCTTATCATGGCTTGGCGGAGTTAAGGGGATGGCCACAATCTCGCATGGGGTAGAGCATTTTGGTCAGACCGGAACCATTGGCGATCTCTATCAGCATTTCAGGCTAAATACGGCTTCTTTGGTAGAAGCTGTCCTAACCCATTCACCCAGATGAGGTAACATTTTAGAAGCGTATATCCATGGCTAGCCCATATTCGTGAACAGGCCCGTTCGGCAGATTTTCATAATCAAAATACAAATAACCTTTTTTACCATCATCTGGTGTTTTGATCTGATATTCAGCGCGCAAACCTTCTGCGCAAACATCTACTTGTTTTGTTGAGGACATTTTCTCACAACTAAATCTTGGCGTTAGTTTGAGTTCCCGAAGCAGCTTATTCTCGTCCGGGCATTAACAACTCGCATCAAAGGCATTCTGGTATCAGAAAGCCCTGATACTAATTACGCCATATTTGACAACTATTGAGGGGCACTCTGCCCATTTTGGGGCTATCATTTGGCATGATCTGGGTGCCTTGTTATGCCGTTATCTGATTGCACAGCTTGTCTGTCTGTGCTGTGCTTAACGGTATGATCAGTCCTCCCAACGAAAAAAACAGGAAACAGGCAGATGAGCATTATTGAAAAAGTAGAGCTGCAGGCCTTTAGCTTTGAAGCTGAAAACCTAACCGCTTCGGCAAGTGGCAGCTCTATCGGCGGGCTATTTTATCAAAAGGGTGCAAAGGCAGCGATAACTAAATATAGTGTGAAAGTAACAACTACAGATGGCTGTACAGGAAGCTATGTGCTGAATTGGGGTGCCTCCCCTTCTGTATTTGGCCAAATGCAGATGCTGGCACCAATGCTGGTTGGACGCCACGCAGAAGAGCGGCAAGGCATCTATGATGATTTAAAACGCGAAGCACGCCAGTTTGACCATATGGGGCATGGACCGCTAGACATCGCGCTCTGGGATTGGCAAGGGCGCGCGTTGAATTGTTCTGTTTCTACCTTGCTTGGCGGCTATAGAAAAAAACTACCAGCCTATGCAAGTACCTATCATGGCGATAGAAATGGCGGGCTAGATTGTAAAGAAGCCTACGCAGATTTTGCACTTGCTTGCCGCGAGATGGGCTATACCGCCTTTAAAATACATGGCTGGCATGAGGGCAACGCAACCGAAGAGGCTGAGCTAGTAACCCATGTGCGCAAAATAGTGGGTGAGCATATGCATCTGATGCTAGACCCTGCCTGCCAGCTGCGCAGTTTTGCAGATGCTTTGTATGTTGGGCGTGCCTGTGACGAGGCTAATTATTTCTGGCTAGAAGACCCCTACCGTGATTCTGGTGTATCTGCTTTTGCTCATAAAAAATTGCGGGGCATGCTAAAGACGCCGCTACTTCAGACAGAACATATCAGAGGGGTAGAGCCGAAAGCAGATTTTCTGATAGCAGGTGGCACCGATTTCCTGCGCTCAGATCCAGAATATGATATGGGACTTACTGGCTGCCAGAAGATCCATCATCTGGCTGAGAGCATGGGCGTGGATGCAGAAGTGCATGCCTGCGGCCCTGCCCACCGCCACCTTATGGCAGCTTCCAGAAATTCCAATTTCTATGAAGTTGCGCTGGTAGGCCCAGACTGCCCAAACGCCATCGCCCCTGTTTACAATTGCGGCTATTCTGACCAGGTAGATTGCGTGGATAAGGACGGCATGGTCTCACCGCCAGAGGGGGCTGGGCTTGGCGTTGAGTATGACTGGGACTTTATCGCGGCGCACCAACTGGCACATATAGTCTATGACTAAGGGAGATTTAGCCCGTTTTGCTCAGCATAAAGCTTGACCACAGCGGCATCATCTTCCCCGCCTAGCCCCATTTCTGCAGCCCCTTTATATTGCGCAAGGACAGCTTGGGTAATGGGCGCTTCAAAATCAATAGAAGCAGCTGCATCCAGCACAATTCCTAAATCCTTCAGCCATATATTAACAGCAGATTTAGGGCTATAATCTCCTTTGATAATATGCGGTGCGCGATTTTCTAACATCCAGCTAGTGCCAGCACATTTCTGGATCACATCTAAAAAAGTCTGCGGGTCAAGCCCTTGCTTCATGCCAAAAGAGAGCGCTTCAGCCATCGCCGCGATATGTATACCTGCCAGCATCTGGTTAACTGATTTTATCAGCGAGCCTTGCCCAGCACTATCCCCAAGTTCAAATACAGTCTCTGCCATTGCATCCAAGCATGCTTGGCTTTTCTTAAAGGCTTCCGGAGTGCCAGAAGCCATAATCGTCAGCGCGCCCTCACCAGCTTTAATAGCCCCGCCAGATATCGGCGCATCTAAATAGGTAATATTGCTATTCGCACATCGTGATGCGGCAAGGCGCGCATCCTCAGGCGAAATAGTCACGCAATTAATAACACCTGCCCCGGGCTGCAATTGCTGGACAATGCCCTGATCGCCAAACAAAATATTGGCAGCTTGAGTTGCATTTAGCACTACTAGGATAACGACATCAATCTGGCTCGCTATATCTTCAAAAGCCTCTATATTTCCACTTTCTTCTGCAAATGCTTCTGTGACATCAGCGCGGATATCAAAACCCCAAACAGCATGTCCAGCCCGCACCAAGGCGCGCGCCATGCCAATTCCCATAGATCCTAAACCAAATACTGCAACCCGCTGTTGTGACATCCCCGCGCTCCTTTTTTTGCTTTTCCGCCCCGCATTAGAACAGGCCGTTCTTCTCATCTGCGCTAGAATAAGGAGATTTGCAAAACATATTTGTTCTATTTTATGGTTATTTCTGTTAAATTAGATAAGTTTTCTCTTAATTTCATATATTCACGGGAATTTTTTGCATGGATAGCTTTGATATAGATATTCTTTCTTGTTTGAAGATAGATGGACGAATGTCGTTGGCCGATATCAGTGAAAGAGTAAATTTAAGCATCTCTTCTGTGGCGCGGCGTATTCGCACGATGGAAGCAGATGGGGTGATAGAGGGCTATTCTGTGCGCATTAATGAAGAGAAAATAGGCTTTGGCTTTCCAGTATTTGTCTCTGTTCGCCTAGAGCGGCAATTAGCGGTAAATTTTTCAGATTTTGAGCAGAAAATTCGTGCCTTCCCAGAGGTTGTGGAATGTTGGCTCATGACCGGCAATCAGGATTATTTGATAAAATTAAGCACTTCAAACGTGCGCGAGTTTGAAACCTTCCTTACCGAAGATTTAACCGCCATAAAAACAGTATCAGCAGTGGAAACCTCTATCCCGCTCCGCTGCGTGAAGCCAAATGAGGTCAGATGCAGATAAAACTAGCGGGGTGCTAAATGGGTGAAAATGCCCCCATGCATATACCCCTGTGCATAATCTACCCCCATGCAGATACCCCGTGCATAATCTACCCCTAGGCATAATCTAAGAGAGGGCGGTTTCTTTGCTAAATTCATTCTGCTGCATGCAAAGATGAAAACTGGTCTTCATATGCAAAAAGTGAGACAGCCCCACCTGTGTGGAGGAAAATCACATCCCCCCCTTTTTCAATTTGGCCTGATTCTATTTGACCAATTAACCCTGCCATCCCCTTTCCAGAATAAACGGGATCAAGAAGAATGCCTTCATTTCGCGCTAACATTTTTGTTGCCATGCGCATCGTTTCAGTAGGAATCCCATACCCCTCTCCTACATAACCATCATCAACAATAATTTTATCATGTGGCAATTCTTTGTCGGTGAGCAAAGCTGCGGTTTTAACTGCCAAGTTATAAACATTTTCGATTTGCACTGCCTCTGGTTGCCGAACGCTTATGCCTAAAATGGGAATTTCACATCCCAAAGCATGGAACCCAGCTACCATACCTGCATGCGTTCCAGCACTGCCTGTGGATAAAACAATCAGCTTTGGCGAAAGGTCTATAGCCTTGCATTGTTGTAATAACTCTTGGGCGGTTGAAACATAGCCAAGCGCGCCAATTGCGTTTGATCCCCCACCAGGAATAAAATAGGGCTTTCGCCCCTCTTGTTTCAAGCGTTCAGTCACTGCCTGAGCTTCGGCGTTCATATCAAGGCCAGGCGGAAAGAATTCGATTTGTGTGTTGAACATATGGTCAAACAATACATTGCCTGTTTGCTCATAATCTTGGCCTTTATTAGGAACCCTGCGCTCCAGTAATGCATAACAATCAAGGCCTAATTTACAGGCTGCCGCAGCGGTTTGGCGAACATGATTAGATTGCACGGCCCCTTGTGTAACCACCATATCTGCCCCAGCCTCTAGAGCATCTGCCATAAGAAATTCTAGCTTTCGCGTTTTATTTCCGCCCGTTGCAAGTCCAGTGCAATCATCACGTTTTATCCAAAGCCTTGGCCCACCAAGAGCCTTGGTCAGGCGCGGCATCTCTTCAAGCGCGGTTGGCTGATGGCATAATTGCACCCTCTTAAAGTTAGCTAAAATATCATCCATCGCAATATTCCTTTTTTAATGATGGTGAACAACAATGCTGATTTCAGCAATGGTTTATTTACCATAGCCCCAGAATTAAATCTGAGCATAAAAAAGCCCCCAGCATTTCTGCTGAGGGCTTTTTATAGTGGCAGGAGTGGAGGGGCTCGAACCCCCAGCCCCCGGTTTTGGAGACCGGTGCTCTACCAATTGAGCTACACTCCTATTTCTTTTTATTTATTCAACGATTGAGGCAACGACGCCTGCACCCACGGTGCGGCCACCTTCACGGATAGCAAAGCGCAGGCCCTCATCCATCGCAATCGGTGCGATCAATGTAACGGTCATAGCAATGTTATCGCCCGGCATAACCATCTCTGT
>JAKMFL010000052.1 GCA_022425485.1 Alphaproteobacteria bacterium
TCCCATGAGCAGAAACATAATGTTTGCCGCAAACATGGAGCCAAAAATCTGATAAACGGAATTAACCTGTTCGGTAAATAGATAAGGCCCGGGGCGCAGACCATGCACCATCAAACCAACCAGAATAATTGCAGTTGTACCGCTGCCAGGAATGCCTAATACCATCGTCGGCACCATCGCGCCGCCCGTTGCTGCATTATTGGCAGACTCAGCGCCAGCAATGCCCTCAATCGAGCCTTTGCCAAACTCTTCTTTATTCTTAGACCAACGTTTTGCCTCAGAATAGCCGATCATAGACGCAACTGTAGCCCCTTCGGCTGGCAGAATCCCAATAAAGGTTCCAATACCAGAGGACCGAACCACCGTTTTCCAGATTTTCTTATAATCCTCCCGGCTTGGGAGTTGTACAGCCTTCATCTTCACAAACTCTACGGCCTGATTGGCAACCTTTGACTGCACTAAAAGCTCAGACATCGCAAATAATCCGATCATCACCGGCACAAAACCAAGCCCTTCATAAAGCTCGTAATTACCAAACATGAACCTTTCAATGGCAGTTACCCGCTCAGCGCCTATGGTAGATAGCCAAACACCAAATACCCCCCCTATCAAATTCTTTATTGCCCCTCCAGCACTGATACTTGCCAGCATCGACAACCCAAAAACTGTCAGCGCAAAATATTCAGGTGGACGAAACTCATACGCTACCCTCGCAAGCAGGGGAGCTGCGAAACATAATACAATTACCGACACCACCCCTCCAAAAGTAGAAGAAATAACAGCGACGCCAAGCGCGCGCCCAGCCTCTCCACGCTGAGCCAAGGGGAACCCGTCAAACGTAGTTGCCGCTGCAGCAGAAGTACCAGGTGTGTTGATAAGAATCGCAGTAATTGAACCAGCAAAGGTGGCTGAGACATAAATAGTCGCCAGCACTGCAATGGCATGGACAGGTTCCATTGTTAGTGTAAATGGCAGTAACAATGCAGCACCCGTAGTGGCGCCCAAACCTGGCAAGACCCCTATAACAATACCGATAATAGTGGTAGCAAAAATCAGAAATAATAGATAAGGATCGAGAAAGACCGAACCAAGAGCTGTTGCCGCTTCAAGCATTTTTGACTATTCCTATCCGTAATACCAATTTGTAATGACGCCGCGCGGGAACCGAATACGCAAAACTATATCAAATAATAAAAATACTAAAAATGGAGTTAAAATAGCATTGGCCGCAGCAATGAGGACGCTTCGCTGTCCCCAAATCAGTGACATCAAAAACATCACTACTGAAATACCGACAAACATATCAATAGAAACGGTAAGAGCGTAAAAAACCACCATCAAAACCATCGTTAACCATGTAATTTTAAGAATAGGCTCCTGGTCTTTGGGTGGGTGACGATAAAATTGTAATGCCAGCGCCGCTGTCAGTATCAAATTCAAAACCATCAAAAAAATAGGGAATGCGCGTGGCTGCATGCTATCACCAACAATCATCGGCGGCGATAAATCGAGCTGAAGAGCAAGGTAAATAATGACTAGAGATACAGCAGTCAGAAAAATCGGCACTATTTGGGATTTAAGAGACATTAATTGCACTCATTTTTTTGAAGAAAAATGGGCTTTCACAACACAAGCATATTGTGAAAGCCAGCGATTTTTTGATGTTTAAGGGGCGTATCCTTACTTAACCAAACCCATTTCTTTAAGGGCTGGTCCAAACTCACCTACCATCATCTTTATCTGCTCTCCCCAAGGACCTGAAGCCATTGGTGAAGTGCCATCCAGACCAGAGTTAGCAAGATATGCCTGATACAAGCCATGGTCCATAGCTTTTGCCATCGCCGCTTCCATCTCCGCACGGCGCTCTTCTGATACACCTGTATGCGTCACGAAACCACGCGTTGTTGAGAGAACAAGGTCAATACCCATTGATTTAGCCGTTTTAGCTGCTGGAATAGGTGCCATTTCATTGTCACCCAAGATAACCAGCGGGCAAATATCGCCAGCATCTACAGGAGCAGAGGCCTCGGATAGATTTAATGTACCGACATCAACCGCGCCTGCAACTAGCTGTGTAGCCAGCTCGCCGCCACCTCCAAATGGAACATAGTTTGGCATTGGCTGACCAAGCTTCTTTGCCCAAAGATAAACAGTGATGTGGTCAATGGTGCCTGATTGAGTGCCACCAAAGGTCAACTTATC
>JAKMFL010000008.1 GCA_022425485.1 Alphaproteobacteria bacterium
GGTAAATAAACATAATAAAAACAATATTTTGGCACGAATATTTCATGTTAAAAAAGTGGTTTTTTCAGTCGTTTATAAAAAAGCTGGTTAAGAATTTAAAAATGGATGGTAAGAAACAAAATAGCACTGTTTTTAGGGTTCTCTGAAGAAATGCTAAAGTTAATACTCTTACGCAAAGGCGTCTCAAATATTAGTGCTGCTATATCAGCATCTCTGCCGCATAAGATAAGTTTTTCTAAACACTTTTTATGTGCTAAGGGGGTTTGCTCATCTCTAGGTGAGGACGCAAGAGAAGTTTGATATTGGTGACCATCTTTTAAGGTGAAGATAAACCAGTCTAGAAAATCAGGATGTGTATCTTTAAATTCTTGACTACCCGAAAGGGTATGGGTATCCGACTTCGTAAGCAGCGTTTTGGTAGTTTTGCATGCAAAGAACGTCCAAATCCAGAGCTTGAAGCCTGTCTTGGACAAGAGCTTGGCGCAACCGTACCGAATTAATATTCCAACTTGCCAGTTTCATCTTTTTGGCCTCACAATCATGAAGAAAGCGCAATATTGCTAGCGACAGTCACTTTTTTGAGCGCATCTATTTGCTGACTGGCTAGCATAAAGCCCCATCTTTTATCAAAATTGGATGAAATAGACAAAGCTAAAATGACCAGAAAGCAGCCCCCCCTTTTAAGCCAGTTTCCCTATCACTTTGAAGCCCAAACAAGATGGGATGATAATGACATTTATGGACATCTGAACAATACCGTTCATTACCGCCTATTCGATACAGCCGTGAACAGCTTTCTTGTGCAAAATAATGTGCTGGATTTTCGGAATAGTGAGCATGTTTATTTGGTGATCGAAACAGGCTGCACCTATTTTGCTGAGCTGGCCTATCCAGATCCGCTTATCGTTGGGGTTGGCATTGCCCATCTTGGCAATAGCTCTGTGCGCTATCATACTGCCTTGTTTAAAAAAGGGGGTAAAAGCCCAGATGAGGTTGTAGCAGCGGCCGCTGGCCATTTTGTCCATGTGAATGTAAATAAAGAAAATCGGCAACCCGTCTCCATAGACACAGCTAGCCGTGATATTTTTAGCAAGATTATGATAAATCAATCATCCTAAATATATAGAGAGGTAGGCTAGCGAGATATCTAATTGTCTGCGTTTTGAGAATAGCTAGGCACACCAAATAATTTATTTGCCAAAACCTGTCCGTAAACAGGGTTTTGCAAGGTAACAATTGTTTCAACCCCTAAAAGATCAGTTATTACCCAGCGCCGCAATTGCCAACTATCTGTATCAAATTCTAAATCAAGCTGGCCTGCCGCATCGCCATCTTGCTTCACCATAGAAATAATCGCGATACCATCTTGCTCTGCAGCGCTCGTCTTAAAATCTTCTGAGCGAAAAGATACTTCTTTGCGTAAAAGCAGCGATAAGGGGGTTTGCCCAAGCGGGATCGCTTGCACCGATTTTGCAACCTTATCATCAACATAAAGCCAGACGCGGCTTGTCACCAAGGTTAAGGTTTCAGGCTTTGTATATTCAAGACGCAATTGTGTAGGCCGGCGAAAATATAAGATGCCTTCGCCCACACTGCCATCTGAGGAAATTTGCAAGAAATTTGCCTTTAGCGTCTTTATCTCGCGGATAGACTGCTCGGCGCGTTGGATTAGCTGGGTTTCACTGTACGAGCTTGTTTGGGCGAGTGCTGGCAGAGCTAGCCCTGCAGAAACAAGCAGCAGCCAGCTTATAAAATACAGAGCTTTACATCTCGTCATTAGAAATAAGGACATCGCGCTTTCCCACATGATTGGCTGATGAAATTATGCCAGCTGATTCCATTTCCTCAATCAGGGTGGCAGCCCGATTATACCCAATTTTCAAATGCCGTTGCACAAAGCTCGTAGAGGCTTTTTGCTCTCGAATAACCAATGCCACAGCCTGATCATACAGACTGTTACCGCCAGAAGATACGCCGGCCCCATTTTCACCTGCAATAGCAGGGTCTGCCGGCTCTGTTTCTTCTGTAACGCTTTCATTATATTCCGGCTCACCTTGCTGGCGCAGGAAATTCGCCACCTCTTCAACCTCGTGATCATCCACAAACGGGCCATGCACGCGCACAATACGTCCCCCCCCTTCCATAAACAGCATATCGCCGCGCCCCAATAGCTGCTCGGCACCCTGTTCACCCAAAATGGTGCGGCTATCGATGCGGGAAGTTACCTGAAAGGAAATGCGGGTTGGAAAATTCGCTTTAATTGTACCGGTGATGACATCAACTGAGGGTCTTTGCGTTGCCATAATAACATGAATGCCAGCCGCACGCGCCATCTGCGCCAGCCGTTGCACAGCCGCTTCAATTTCCTTGCCAGCTACCATCATTAAGTCAGCGACCTCATCAATAAGCACGACAATATAAGGCAACGGGGCTAGGTCTAATATCTCTTCTTCAAAAACCGGCTTCCCCGTTTCTGCATCAAACCCTGTTTGCACCCGCCTTGTCAGCATTTCACCCTTATCACGCGCCTCGGCAAGCCGTTCATTATAGCCATCAATATTGCGCACACCCATCTTTGCCATATTGCGATAGCGATTTTCCATTTCGCGCACCGCCCATTTCAGGGCCATTACTGCCTTTGAAGGGTCGGTTACCACGGGGGTCAGCAAATGAGGTATGCCATCATAAACCGATAATTCCAGCATTTTTGGGTCGATCATGATTAATCGGCATTCTTCTGGGCGATACCGATATAACAGGGATAGAATCATCCCGTTAATACCAACCGATTTACCCGAACCAGTAGTACCCGCCACCAGAAGGTGCGGCATTTTCGCTAAATCAGCTATGATCGGTGCGCCGGCAATATCCTTGCCCAACGCAAGGGGCAGTTTACCACTTTGAGGTAGCCAGTCTGGATGGTCAAAAATATGCCGCAGCAATACCATTTCGCGCACATCATTTGGCAACTCAATCCCAATAACATTCTGGCCCGGCACAACCGCAACGCGCACAGCTAGGGCGGACATATACCGCGCAATATCATCTGCTAGCGCGATGACTCTCTGGGATTTAGTACCCGGGGCAGGGTTCAGTCCGTAGCGCGTAACTACAGGCCCGTACCGCACCTCATCAATCTCCCCTTGAATACGAAAATCTTCTAGCACCTGTTTAAGGCGTGCCGCATTTTCACCCAAGGCCTCATCATCTGGGCCAGAGCTAGCCTTTGGCGGGGTTTTCAAGAGTTTCAGCGGCGGCAGTTTAAATCGGCCATCCCCTTCAAAATCAAAGGCGGCTTGCTGGCGGGCACGTGCGGCCGTTTTGCCAGCTGGCGCGGCGGTTGCTGCTTCTGGGGTTTCATCTGCTAGCGCGCTATCCATAATGACCGGCTCTTTTCGTGCAGCTGGGGCTTTGCGCTTTTTCTTTATCGGTTTTTTTTCTGAAGCAGGGGCATTTTGTAGATCAGCAGCCCCCTTTATGGGCAAGGCAGGTAGGAGCGCACGCAGGTGCCGGATACTGGCAATGAAGCTGGCCATCTGGCGATAGCTGATAGCAGAAGACCAGATATAAATGAGCAATCCGGTGAGCGTAAAAATACTCCCAAGAACAGCGCGTGGTGACAGCCAGCTTGGCCAGATGATTTGACTTGTGAGCGGCATACTGGTTTCAAAAATCAGCCTGCCTGCCATGCCGCCATCTGCGCTTGCCTCTATCGGGGCTAGCAACCCATGTGCGCCCGCACTGAGTAAAAATAAAGAAACCAGCAATCCCAGCAAGCGCAAACGCCAGCGCTTCAGATGCTTCTGTGCGGTAATGCGCGCGCCCCAAATCAATAATATCAGCGATAAAAGCCCGGCTATTAAACCAAAGCTATCATATAAAAAACTTGCTAATTCTGCCCCTATTGGCCCTAGAAGATTATGCACCTCCTGACCAGAAGCTGTATTAAATGAGGGGTCTTGACTATTTGCAGAAAGCAGAATAGCCGCCAGAACGAGCCCAGATAAAAACACACCAACACCGGCAATCTCAAATAGCCGGCGCCATAAAAACAACCGTAAGCGGTCTGACATTAATGGCGGTTTATCTTCTAATTCATTCATCTGTTACTTTGGACATCTTCTATTGTATTTGAGGGTCAGATAGAAATCTGGCAAGCCGTCTTGCCGCCTCGCTTATCGTTTCATGATCATGAACAATAGCAAGGCGCACATAGCCAGCCCCTGGATTTATCTGCTCGCTGGTGGTTGCCATTACCGAACCTGGTATAGCGCTGATACCGGCCTGCTGATAAAGCTGTTTGGTCATTTCTTTATCATCACCCCCTAGCGCATCTGGCACAGCAAGCCATAGGAAAAAGCCGCCATCAGGAACATTGATCTCTAGCTGCTGGCGAAGCAGATCAAAAGAGGTATCATAATGTGCGCGAATTTGCTGATTATGCACCTCATCACGGTACAGCGCACCAGCGGCATGAAGCAGAGGGGTTGGCACTAACGCGCCGCCATTTGCCACAATTTGTTTGTAGGCGGCGATTGCACGCCTGTCACCGCATAAAAATCCGGCCCGAAGCCCCGCTGCACTGGAGCGTTTAGATAGCGAGTTCAGCACAATTAAATTGGCAAATATATCTTTATCAGATGCGTCACTTTCCGCCATGCTAGCCGCAACTTCCAGCGCACTCACCGGTTTCTGGCGGCGCCAAATATCAATATAGCATTCATCCATCACCAGCAGAAAATTATGGGCACGCGCGAGCGAGATGGCCTTTTCAATATAGGCCCGGCTAGCTATCGCCCCATGTGGATTGGTAGGGTTACATAAATACAAAATGCTGGTTCGTGCCAACACGGCCTCATCGATAATGTCCAGATCTGCAAGAAAACCAGTATTCGCTGTGGCATTCAGATAGATTATCTCCCCCCCAGACGCCAGCGCACCTGCCCGCCATGCATGATAAAAGGGGTTACTGACCAATGCCGCGCTATTTTCTTTTGCACCTTTTACACAATAGCCCAAAAGATGCAGCGGCTCTCTGGTACCTGGGACAGGAACAATATGATCTGCAAATGCAAAGCTATGCGCCACAGACGGAAAACGGTTTGCAAAATATTGGGAGAGGTCTTCTAAAAATCGCTCGCTAGCAAACGCCTTTGGATAGGATTGCCAGTTTCCAGATTCCTCAATAAGCACCCTTGCCAGCCATTCTGGAGGCGGGATTTGTGGCTCACCAATCGTTAAATTTAACGGCGATAAATTTGTTTTAATGCTCAGCGGGTCTAATATCTTCCTAACCTGCACAAACATATTGTCATTGAAGATTGAAAAATCGGGATTAAGCATAAATAGTAGAATCCGAAAATAAATAACTAGCCAGATAAACCAGCCAGATAAACCAGCAGGTAGAAATCGCCATTTGAGATGTTGACCACACTCTAAACCAAGCAACGAGCCGGAGCAACATATCAGCGCACCGAAAACACCCGCATAAAAACAAATGATGGGCATAAAAACTAGATGATGGGCAAAATCATTCACCCAAAGATTAATAGGGGTAAGGGGCATGTTAACAAAAGCAGTATTCTTCGATAGAGACGACACCCTCATACAGGATACCGGCTATATGTATAAAATTGCCGATTTCAAATGGATGGACGGCGCAATTCCTGCCCTGTCCTTATTGCGGGATGCCCATATACCTATTTTTATCGCCACTAATCAGGGTGGTATTGGCAAAGGATTATTCACGCTTGAACAAATGCAGCATTTTCATAATCACCTGAGAGCAGAAGCGCTGAGAGCAGGCATTCCCATTACCGATATCGCTTTTTGCCCCCATCATCCAGATGCCGTAATACCTGAATTTGCACCGCCCTGTAGCTGCCGCAAGCCGCAGCCCGGCATGTTGCAAGCTCTTGCCGCAAAATGGCAGATAGATCTCAACGCTTCGGTTATGATAGGGGACAGAGAAACTGATTTAGAAGCTGGCAAACGCGCAGGGTGCACCTCTCTTCAGCTTACCTCTGAGACAGATTTACCTAGCTTGGTATCAGAAGCGATAAAGATAATCGATACTGAAAAATGACTGAAGAATGATTAAAAAATTAACCTGAAAATAGAGTTCCGATAGATGCAAAAAGAGCCGAGTAAAAAATGCGAAATAGCGCTGGTTGGTGGCGGGCTGACCACCTATATGATGGCCACTATTCTGCACCATTCGGGGTATGATTTTGTCTGGTTTTCAGGCCCTGAAAATACACAAAACACAGCCAGAGATACCCGCACTACCACGTTGCATCATGTTGGCATGGTGATGTTGAAAACATTAGGCGTTTGGGATGCGCTCGCCGCTGATGCATGGCCATTAACCGATATTTACGTAAAAATTGCCGAAAGGCAGGGCTCAGAATTTGGGCCGTTCAGGACAAAAGAAGCGAGCGCTTGGCCTTTGCAATTTAGCGCAGATAATCTGGCGATGGGATATGTGGTCGATAATCAAGACCTTAAAGATGCATTAGCGCCCTTTGCACAGCAAGCTAAACGCTATCCGCGTACCATCACGAACTTTACCCCTGCCAGCCCAAACAAATTAACAGATGATACTGGACAAAGCTGGGTATGCGATCTGGTTATCGCCTGTGATGGCCCCTCTAGCGCGCTTCGCAAACAAGCTGGTCTAAAAGCAAAACTTCAGGCACGCGGCCAGACAGCCATTGTTACCAACATCCAAACCAGCCGTGCGATAAACCATACCGCATGGCAAATTTTTTGCCCCCTTGGCCCCCTTGCGCTGATGGCAACAGGCACGCATCAGGCCTCTGTTGTTTGGACAGTTTCCGATAGCAAGGCGGCTGAAATTGCGCGTCTAGATGCGGCGGCATTTAACCGAGAGCTGCAAGCTAGTTTCGGCAAGAGCCTCGGCGATTTGAGCGTGTGCTCAGACAGGCTGGTTTGGCCTTTACGTCCTGTATTTGTGCCAAAATGCACCACAGAAGGATTTGTGCTGGCAGGGGATGCGGCACATGCGCTACATCCGCTAGCAGGCATGGGTTATAATCTAGCACTAGGGGATGCAGCTATTTTGCTAGATTGTTTGCAAAATGCGCGGGCGCGCGGCCTGCCAGCTGGCCATATATCCATGACAAATGCCTATCAGCGGCGACGCGCGGCAGAAGTCTTCGCACTTACCGGCGTTACCCAAACCCTTGATAGAATGCTTTCCCGCAAAGCAGGATTGTTAACAACGCTCAGCGCAGCTGGTATGGCGGTGTTAGGCAAAACAGCCTTTCGTCAACAAATCAGCAAAATAGCCATGGGAGGCAGCCTATCAAAGGCACCGCTTTTTTCTGGTAAATTACATGCATAGGAAAGACATTGACGGCGCGGTATCTATTCTGGCGCACCCTCGGCAACACGCTGGCGATAGGCCATCATCAGATTTTCGGCATTATTGCCAAAATCATGGAGTAACGCCCAGCTAAAAATTCCCGTATCGTGGCCATCGCTGAAAACCAGCCGCACCGCATAATTACCAACCGGTATCATTTCCGCTATCGTAACATTTTCTTTGTTTCGAGGTGTCTTTTTCTGGGCAGCCGCGTGGCCTTGCACCTCAGCAGAAGGAGATTCGACACGCAAAAGCTCAGCAGAAAGGCTAAACGCGTCCCCATTATCAAATTGAATGGCAAGCTTGTCACGTGCTTCTGAGCAGCGCACCTCTATCGGCCAAATTTTGAGTGAATTTTGTTCTGCCATTTACAGATCCTGTCTTTTTATACAGCTCAGGGGATAAAGACCTCTCGCTATGATGCAGGGCCCAGAGGGGCCACTATAATGCAGGGCCAGGAGGAGGCTTATTAGAAAATTTTGCACGTTCACTTTCTTGCAACGGCGTTGCCGCCTCTTCTAACATAATAGGCACCTGCCCCTTTATCGGATAGCTAAGCCCCGCCTGCAAGCTAATAAGACGCATAGCTTTAGCATCATAAATTAACCCAGCGCGGGTCAGCGGGCATACCAGCAAGCTTAGCAATCTGCCAGAGACAGAAGCGGTTTCACCCTTGCTTTCCCTAATGTTTTGCGGTGCTTTCATCATCATCAGCATGGCTGGCCATTTCCAAAATAGCAATCAGCAATTTTACCCGCTGTTTTAAATCTGGGCATTCCAACAAGGCTTGTTTTTCCGGCACATCAAATGGGCAAATCATAGATAAGGTGGTAACCAGTCTTTCATCCTCGCAATTGCCAATATGTTCCCAGTCGGCTGAATAGCCTTTTAGCTCAAAATAATAACGTAAATTTTCTATAAGAAGGGCGCGATCTATCTGGCTTTCATCTGGTATCAGATCATTTTTGAAATCTAGCCACGACACATTTGCCATCTTATAGCCATCTTCAACCTCATGGATATCCAGCACGCGATAGCGCAAAGTGCCAGACAACGTAATCAGCAATCTGCCATCATCTGACTCACCATAGCTGCTGATCCGCCCAGCACAGCCAATTTCATATAGATTATCTTCTTCATCTGCGCGGGGTTGCACCATCCCTATCAGCCTATGGGGCTGGGTTAAACAATCGCGTACCATCGCCAAATAACGGGGCTCAAAAATATTTAAGGGCAGTTTGCCACCTGGTAGCAGTAACGCGCTTGGCAGAGGAAAAATGGGTATTTGTCTAGGCAGCTCTGAAAATTCAGGCTCAAAGGGTCCTCTTGTTGTCGCCATCGCTCGGCGTCTCCCCGAAAAAGCTCGCTGCCCCTTATATCTAAAAATATATTTATTTAAAAATATATATCTAAAACTATTCGGGCATAAATCATTAAGCTGTTAAAATTTACAAGCAACAGTTCTCCTGCCGCAACTTATTGATTAACGATATAAGCCAGTTTCTAAGAAAACAAAGAGGGGCTTTTAGGAAAACAAATAGGTAGATAATTTCCGGCGTGCAGCAATGACATCAGCATCCATTGGGCCAAGCGCCGAGAAAATCTCAAAAAGCTGTGTACGCGCGGCGCCTTCCTGCCAATCTTTATCCTTCTTGATGGATTGCAGAAGCACCTCCATCGCCGCCGCAGTTTCCCCGTTAGCATAGAGCGCGAGTGCTAAGTCCTGATGTGCTTGTAGGTCATCAGGATGGGCTTCAATAGCCGCACGAAGAGCTGCCGTCTCACCAGTGCTTTCACCAGATTTTTCTGCCAATTCTATAGCTGAAATCGCTTCTTGCATCTCTGGGCGGGCGCGTCTGTCTTCATCCAGACTATCGATGATTTCACGTGCGCTTTCCAACTCTCCCATTACCGCCAGCGCGCGTACCATACCCGAAAGCGCATCTAGCGAATCTGGTTGCATCGCAAGTGCCTGCTGGAACTGGGTAAGGGCAACATCCCCTTGCCGCGCAGACAACGCCTCACGACCAGCTTCAATAAAAGGGATGATATCTGCAACCCCTGGCGCTTGTGCCACAAGCTTTTCAACAAATTGACGTACCGCTGATTCGGGCTGAGCGCCAGCAAATCCATCAACAGGCCTTCCGCCCACCAAACCAAATACCGCTGGTACAGATTGCACGCGCATTTGTTGCGCTAAAGGCTCATTCTCATCAATATTTACACGTGCTATCCGAACATTGCTAAAGGAAGCTGCAACTTTCTCTAAGACCGGCCCTAGCTGTTTACAGGGCCCGCACCATGGCGCCCAAAATTGAAGGATGACAATTTTTTGATTACTGGCCTCCACCACCTCAGCCATAAAGCTATCCATAGTGACATCAATAACATCGCTTGTATTTTGCTCAGCAATAATCGGTTCCATTTATTTTCAAACTCTCTTTATTTGTTCTCTTGAAAGCGCAGATGGCCTTTATCATTTTGGCATCATTAGCGCATCTTTACTGGCATTATGGTTTATTCGCTAAAATCAATCCAGTGATATTCTGCGCCCAAAGCTGTTAAAAAAGCTTCTAAATTCGCTGGCGACATCCCAAGGGTACGGTCATTTACCAGCGGATGCATATATACCAGCTTTTTTGCCTGCAAGCTGGCATCGATAAATAGCTGCACTTCTTTATGCACCCCATTTATCATAGATAGGGGCGTGACCGCCCCAGGGCGCACCCCTAAATTTTCCAGCAATCTGTCTGCTGAACCAAAAGATAATCGGCTCGCCCCTATTTTCTCGGCCACAAATTTCAAATCCAATTCTGCATCTTCTTGCAATACAACCAGATAATTTTGCTTCTTCTTATCTCGTAGATACAGATTCTTAATATGGCCGCCTCCCTCTGCTGCTGATAAAAACCCATCTCTGACCTGTTTTGAATCGGCAACCGTGCGCAGCGGGATATGATCAATGCGGTTATAGCTGAGCCCGGCCTTATCCAGATGGGAAAGAAGCTGATCTGAGGAAACAGGCAAGCTGTCCTGATAGGCTGATGAGGCATCCATTTATCTACCCCTCCTTTTTAAAATCACGTTGGCAATGTTTCGGCGCACAGCCAGATGCATTTTTGATCCAGATGCAGTTTTGATCCGGATGCAGTTTTGATATAGCTAGCGCGGTTAAATCTGCAAGCACCAATTCCGCGCAAAGATGGTTTAAACCTGAAATGGGTTGCCTGAAAAATAATCTTCAAGGCGCCTTAATGAAATGTAACAGAATGCAACTATTGACCCTGCTGTTCTGCGCGATTAATCAATGAGAATTATTGGCCTTTTAGACATGCAGGAAATCCTGATAAAATTGTTGGAAACAAAGCACATATGTCTTTAACTGAGGATATTCGCGTTAGTGTAATAGGGTGCGGTATGTGGGGGCGTAACATAGCCCGCAATTGCGCCAGTTTAAATCTACTACATAGTGTTGTTGATAGCGATCGTGATAGAGCGGCTGAATTTGCCGCTAACTTTTCTTGCAACGCACAGGATTTTGAGGCCGTTTGCGCAGATGAAGCGGTTGATGGCATCATGATATCTGCCTCCGCTGCGGCCCATGAAAGCCTAGCCATAACAGCATTGCAAGCTGGCAAACATGTGTTCATTGAGAAACCGATGGCACTATCGCTAGCGTCAGCTCAAAAAATTAATGAAACCGCAAAAGTAAGTGGCCGCGAAGTTATGATAGGCCACTTAATCCGATATCATCCTGTATTTCAGGAATTGTTACGACAAGTCGAAAATGGCGCTATTGGAAAAATGCGCCATATTCAAGCTAATCGCCTCGCTATGGGGCGTATCCGCAATACCGAATCCGCACTGTTTGATTTATGCCCACATGACCTATCCCTCATTCTTGCGCTAACGGGCTGCCTGCCAAAAACGGTTAGCTGTCATGGCGCTGCCCATATCACCCCCGGAATTGTTGATATGCTGGCAACTGGGCTTGGCTTTGCTAATGGCATCACCGCTGGCATGAATACAAGCTGGCTGAGCCCTATCAAAGAACATCGCCTAACCGTTACCGGCCAATCTGGCTCATTGGTGTTTGATGATACCAAGCCTTGGTCGGAAAAACTGACCTTATTTTCTGATCATATCACGCAAGCTGGCAGCCTGTTTGTTGTAGAGCGTGCGAGCCCAAACTATCTGCCAGTCGCCGAAAATGAGCCTCTAAAACAAGAGGTGCGCGCCTTTGCTGAGCTATGCAAGACAGATACGCCAGCGCTGACAAATGGTGATGAAGGCGTTGCTGTGCAAACCGTTCTAGAAGACATGCTAAACGCCTTTGAGATGACCAATATTTCTCCCAGTGACTAAATTAACTGGTGAGTAAATTAACTGGTGGCTAAATAAAAAAGAGTGGAGACCCCGTAAAATGAGTATCGCCTTTATAGACCTTGCTGCCCAACAAGCCCGTCTGCGTGGCCAAATTGATACCCGCATCCAAAAGGTTTTGGATAGAGGCGACTATATTATGGGGCGCGAGGTGGG
>JAKMFL010000009.1 GCA_022425485.1 Alphaproteobacteria bacterium
TAAAGAAACGCTGTGGCGTCCCGAAGCAAAGACTTTGCATCGTCACTGATTACAAAATCCAGCTGCAACTTTGTACTTCCTGAAATTGGAGAATCGTAGAGACTAGATTTCAGCGTGGCCTGATCAATTTGCTCAGTCTGCGCTTCAGCCATGGCCGCAACCGCGTCAGCATTTGCTGGATTGGCTACAAACTCTTGAGCATCCAACTCGGCCTCAAGCCATCCCTCGACAACGTCTGGGCGCTGGGAGATCAAGTCATTCAACATAACCATGAATGCACCATCCTGTGCCCCAAAGTCTTCCCCAGATGCAGCCCTTCTGGCAATGCCTGACTTCACCATTTTTGTTGCGGTTGGCTCCCAAATTGCAGCCGCATCAAGCTTACCAGCTCGGAAGTTTGTTGTAATAACCTCAATGTTTTGGTTGAGGTATTTAGCTGGTTTGATGCCTGCGGACTTAAATGCAAGCTGCGCAAAACGGTCTGTGCAAGCACCGTGAGGAGCAGACGTCACTTTGCCGTCCATCCATTTTACAGCGTCTACACCGTTAGCAAATTTTGGCGCGTCATTGCGCACAAGAAAAATGTTGCATTGTTGTTTTGACGTTCCAAGCGCTGCGACAATACGAATATCTGTGCCCCCGCGCTCAGGCAGATATTTGAAAGTTGATGCGATTGCAGGCATGTCACCCATGTAACCAATGTGCTGCTTTTCTCCAGCCATTGCATTAACAATCACCGACCCCTGAAGCCCTACTTGGAACTCCGCAGTTGAGCCAGCCGGAAGATGATTTTTCCAAAACGCTTTGCCGTTGTTGACGACACCGGTCCATGACTCGGTGTAATACGGCTGATAGCCGATGACTAAGTCAACTTTTTCACCCCTTTTACCAAAGTCTACCCCGGCGTGTGCCGCTGTAGCGCCCGCAATAACGGCAGTTGCAGCTGTTACCTTCAGAGCATTGTTGATAAAATTTTTCATAAGATCCTCCCGATCAGTTGTTTCAAATAGTGTCGGCGGAAAATTAGTGACATGCAAGCAAATGTATGACGACTTACTCTGTTGCCCATTTCTCCGCAGCTTCCACGAGCTTATCCCGTGCTATTCGCGCTGGCTTCTAGCGGCCATTTAAAAACCCTAGTGATTAACCACTCCGACTATCAAGTGATTTGCTTATTCATCATACCGATCAAGTGATAGCAAAATGTAATTGCTTCAAATATTGTCAACTGGCCCCAAGAGCATGAGAATGCCACGATAGACTAACAAGAGGTTGAACAATGGATATTGAAGTGACAACGAACGCTAACGATGCTGACCAAGGCAACCCATGCATGTCGGAAAAGATAGCCACCGTTGCTCTTGATGGCGATCTCATTAATGAACAAACTCGTATTTTCCGGAACGCGTGGGTGCCGGTCTGCCATGAATCTGAATTACCAGAACCGTATGATTTTAGAACAGCCAGCATCGGCAATGAAAATATCATCATTTGCCGGGCACCAGATGGAAAAATCAACGCGTTACTAAATGTATGCCCACATCGGGGAATGCTAATTGAGAGGCGCCCCCAGGGCAGCTTTCTTGAGGGGCAAGCATCAGGAAACCCAAAACGAATCACCTGCATGTTTCACGCTTGGCAGTTTGATATGCGCGGCAACTGCGTTTACGTTGCACGCGAAAAGGAAGGTTACCAAGAAAGATTCTCCAAAGATGATGCAGGTCTGCGGCGTCTTCGGTGCACCGTTAATTTCGGTGGATTTGTTTGGGTCAGCATGAGCGATCAGCCGGTCGCAATGCTCGAAGAGTGGGCCGGGCCTGCGATGCAAGCAATCGAAAATCAGATCAATGCTTCGCCGCTGGAGGTGGTTCATTACCACAAAGAGTATGTTGAAACCGGCTATCAGGCCGATGCTCTGCATTATTTGAAAACGGCCAAAGCCGGGTCTGTATTTGAATACGGACATTGTGTTACCACCGAAGGCGATCAAAAACAACACTCATCAGAACAGTTTCCCCATCCAAACTCACAGCAGGTAATAGGTGTTCACCTCTTCCCCGGTTATCGTTTTGAATTAAGCGGACCTGTCCTTAATGTGTCAGTGGTGACACCTGTCGACAAAAACCGCATTATGATAGAGCATCGGGGTCTGGTGCCGCAGACAGAAAGCCAAGCGGACCGCGCAATACGCGCCAAATATTACAACTTGAGCCATGGTCCCTTTAAACTTCCAAAGTCTGCCCCCAGCAAAGAACCAGAAGAAAGTTTGCTCTCGAAACACTATTTGGAAGAGTGGTCGATGTGGATGGACACCCATCCAGAGGGATTATCCCGCATTACTGAAAAAAGCATTGGTGACAAAGATAGTGACCAAGGCGCGAACAAGACCCCATCTGGGCCGCACATAGTGGTTATCGGTGCCAGTCATGCGGGCATATCAATGGCGGACAGACTCCGTAAAAATGGTTTTATTGGCAATATTTCAATTTTCGACAGACAGGTCGGCGGACCAATGGAGCGCCCGCCTTTGTCGAAAGGCTTTTTGCTCGGTGGCGGCGAGACCGTAGAGTCAAAATCATTGCTGCGACAAAAAAAATGGTACAAAGCCAGTAAAGTAAAACTCAAAACGCAAAGCGTGGTTCACAAAATCGATAGAAATGACAAAACCATAACAGTAAACAATGGTGATGTCGTAAAATATGATAAACTAGTTATCGCAAGTGGGGCGGTCCCTAAAGAATTGCCCAGCTCAAAGGGCATTGGTAATGCATTTGTTTTGCGCCAACCAGCTGACGCAAACGCCATCCGCCAAGCT
>JAKMFL010000032.1 GCA_022425485.1 Alphaproteobacteria bacterium
GGTGTATTGAGCGCATACCGCATCTACTTACCTTCTAAAAAAAATATCCTAGATAATAGCTAGCAAAGAAACGTGTATTTTCAGACCCCTGAGCACCACTTTTAAGAGAGTAACATAATTAATTAACATCCTTAAATTATACAAAAGTAGAAAAAAAGACAAGCGATGACTATCACTTGTCTTTTTTGCTTTGAATAATGGTTTGTGCTTATACCAAAACAGGCTGGTTTTTTTTAGGTTAATCTTTTTTTGCTAAGGCTGCCTGTGCCGCTGCAAGGCGGGCAATAGGCACCCTAAAAGGAGAGCAGGAAACATAATCTAGAGCGACCGTTTCACAGAAATGGATGGATTTTGGATCCCCGCCATGTTCCCCGCAAATACCTAGCTTGATATCGGCGCGGGCCTTCCGGCCACCCTCTACGCCCATCTTCACCAATTCACCCACACCTTCCACATCAATAGAGACGAAGGGGTCTGTATGATATATCCCCTGCTCTTCATAGGCATGCATAAAATTGGCTGCATCATCACGGCTAATACCTAAGGCGGTTTGCGTTAAATCATTCGTCCCAAAAGAGAAAAACTCTGCGGCTTCACCCAACTGATCTGCACAAATCGCCGCCCGAGGCAATTCCACCATTGTACCAACCAAATAGTCGATTTTTTGACCGCTTTCAGCAAATACTTCCGCTGCCGCACTGTCGATGATATCGCGGCAGATTTCAATTTCCTTAGCTGTTCCTGCGAGCGGTACCATTATTTCTGGTATCGGCGCGGGCCCAGAGGCAGCAACCTCGACCGCTGCTTCGAAAATAGCTCTCGCTTGCATGGCGCAAATCTCTGGATAAGTGATAGCAAGTCGGCAGCCACGATGGCCTAGCATCGGATTGCTCTCTTTTAGACGAAGCGCCCGTTGACGCGCCAACTCCACCGATACCCCAGTTGCCTTAGCCACCTCGGCAAGTTCTTCATCACTATGAGGTAGAAATTCATGCAATGGGGGGTCTAGCAGACGGATAGTTACCGGCAGACCAGCCATAATCGAAAAAAGTTCGGCAAAATCACGCTTTTGCATCGGCAACAGGATATCCAAGGCCTGCTTGCGTCCGCTTTCTTCGACCGCCATGATCATTTGGCGCATCGGCACAATTCTGTCTTCATCAAAGAACATATGCTCTGTACGGCACAAACCAATACCCTCGGCACCAAATTCGCGCGCGGTGCGGGCATCTGCTGGCGTTTCAGCATTGGTGCGCACACGCATACGCCGGAACTTATCTGCCCAGCCCATCACCGTTTCAAAACTACCGGAAAGTTGCGGCTGAATTTTATCAATTTCGCCGTTATAGATCTCACCAACACTGCCATCAATGGTGATGATATCCCCGTCCTTTAGCTGGGTTTCCCCGATATGCACACTCCCGCTTTTCAGGTCGATACGCACATCGCCAGCGCCAGACACACATGCCCTGCCCATACCTCTGGCTACCACGGCCGCATGGCTGGTCATCCCGCCTCTTGCTGTTAGGATCCCAGCAGCAGCATGCATACCATGAATGTCTTCAGGGCTGGTTTCCACCCGCACTAATATCACTTGCTCACCGCTAGCAGCACGGGCTTCGGCTTGATCTGCGGTTAACGCTATTTTGCCAGAAGCAGCACCCGGAGACGCTGGCAGACCCCGCGCAAGGCACACCCGCTCAGCGTTTGGATCAAGCGTAGGATGCAAGAGCTGATCTAGCGATGCAGGGTCAATACGTGCAACTGCCTGTTCTTGTGAAATCAACCCTTCTGCGGCCATATCAACAGCGATTTTCAAAGCGGCCTCAGCCGTGCGTTTCCCGGCTCTGGTTTGCAGCATATAGAGTTTGTTTTTTTCAACCGTAAATTCTAAGTCCTGCATATCGCCATAATGGTTTTCAAGGCGGGTACGCACGCCATCTAGCTGGGCAAACACCTCTGGCATTTCTTCTTCAAGGGACTTTCCATCCACCCCGCCATCAATGCGCGCGCGGGTAGTAAGCGGCAGCGGTGTACGGATTCCAGCAACGACATCCTCACCTTGAGCATTAACAAGAAACTCACCATAAAACAGATTTTCCCCATTTGACGGGTTACGGGTAAAGGCGACACCTGTCGCACAATCATTCCCCATATTACCAAACACCATAGCTTGAATATTGACAGCCGTTCCCCATGCGGCGGGAATATCATTCAGCTTACGATAGGTAATCGCCCGGTTATTCATCCAGCTCGCAAACACTGCGCCTACCGCGCCCCAAAGCTGTTCCATCGGGTCCTGCGGGAAGGCTTCACCAGATTCTTCCAGCACCAATTGCTTATAGCTTTCTGTTAGGGTCTGCAAAGCAGCCGCGCTAAGGTCTGTGTCCTGAAACACGCCCTCAGCCATTTTCAGATCATCTAGCAAATCTTCAAATAATCCGTGGTCGACATCCATCACCACATCACCATACATCTGGATAAAGCGGCGATAGCTATCATAAACAAAACGCGCATCACCCGTAGCTGTTGCCATACCCGCAGCTGTTTTATCATTCAGGCCAAGATTAAGCACCGTGTCCATCATGCCGGGCATAGACGCACGCGCGCCGGAGCGCACAGATAACAGCAAGGGATTTTTCGCATCCCCAAACAAGCGTCCTGTTTCTGTTTCGATGTTTTTTAAAGCTGTAGAGACTTCATCGCGCAAGCGCTCTGGATAGCTGTTTGCATGATCATAATAATAGGTGCAAACCTCGGTTGTGATGGTAAATCCCGGGGGAACTGGCAAGCCAATAGAGGACATTTCTGCCAAATTCGCGCCTTTCCCGCCTAAAAGGTTGCGCATACTCGCATCGCCGTCACAGCTATCGGCTCCGAATGAATAAACCCATTTTGACATTGGTTAAACTTGCTCCTATCTGATGGCCCTACCCATTAAAAACACGTTTCCAGCTAAACTTTTAAGCCCCCTCTAGCTGGCCAAAATCTGCAATCTCATACATCGCACCGCGTATACGGCTTAGCAAAGCAAGCCGATTAAGGCGAATATCCTCATCCTCACTATTCACAACCACATTGTCAAAGAAGTGGTTGATCGGCTCTGCAAGACCTGCCAGTGCTGTAATAGAAGCTTCAATAGCTGCAAGGCTGGAAACTGATAATTCTGGCAAATTCACTACCGCGTCATATAGCGCTTTTTCTTCGCTTGTCGAGAGGCTAGCGGATGCCAACTTATTGCTGATGGCAGATTTCTTTTCCTCTGCTTCAAGGATTGAAGCTACCCGCCGCCACCCCGCCCTAAGGCCTTGGCCTGCATCGTTTGATAAAAACCCATCCAAGGCAGAAGTAAGGCGGCATAATAAGCGGATATCCCCGCATCGGCCTGCCTCAATTTTGGCCAGCACAGCAGCAATAACATCATGGCCATAACCCCTATCGCGCAAGCTAACGCGCAAGCGCTCCGATATAAAGCTAGGCAGCTCTGCATCTGCGCTATCAAAGCCATGCAATTTTGCACTTGTGGTCAAGATCGCATCCAAATCTAAACTTAGGTCAGCTTCATCTACCATCCGCAAAATACCCAAGGCGGCGCGGCGCAAAGCAAACGGATCGCGTGAGCCAGTTGGCTTTTGATTAATGCCAAAAAACCCTGTTAACGTATCTATCTTATCCGCAAGGGATACCGCCAGACCTTCTTTTGTTTCTGGCAAGCTATCCTTTGGGCCTTGCGGGCGATAATGCTGGGCGATGGCACTGGCAACTTTATCTTTCTCGCCGTCATGGCGGGCATAATAGCCCCCCATAATGCCTTGCAGCTCTGGAAACTCGCCTACCATATCAGACACCAGATCAGCCTTAGCAAACGTCGCTGCCCGCGCTGCCATTTCACTATCCGCACCCGCTATCTGATCGGCGATAGCTGCGGATAGTTTCGTTATACGCTTCGCCTTATCCCCAACACTGCCAAGGCCTTCATAAAAAGTTACAGCCGAAAGCCCTGCTGCCATTTCTGGCAAGGGTTTGGCTCTATCTTGATCCCAGAAAAACCGTGCATCAGACAAGCGTGCGCGCAAAACGCGCTCATTACCATTAGCAATAAGCGCATCTGTTTTTACATCTGCCCTGCGATTAGCAACCGTCATGAAATAGGGCGCAAGCTTGCCCGCGCTACCATCCTCGCTAAGGGCAAAGAATTTTTGATGTACGCGCATCGAGGTGACAAGAATTTCAGGCGGTAATTCCATGAAAGCATCATCAATCTGACCAAGAATAACTTGTGGCCATTCGACCAGCCCATTGGTTTCTGCCAGCAGACCTTCATCACGCACTGGCTTTAAGTTCTTGCTTGCGGCACGCGCCTCAAGCTGGGTTTCGATTTCAGCCATTCGCTCTTTATGGTCGACCAGCACAAAACCTTTGCGCATATCCCCCAAATAGCTGTCAAAATCAGACAAGATTATCCTATCGGGCGCATGGAAGGGATGCGTTTGTGCGTGCTTGCCAAAAACAATGCGCATGTCCCCGCCTAGCTCAATGGCCCCTTCAATCGCCTTGCCATCTACCAGCAAATTAACCGAGCGCAAAGGGCGCACCCAACTCATCCGGCTGGTCGCCCATCTCTGGCTTTTTGGCCATGGAAATTCTGCTAGCACTTTTTGCGCTAACTCTGGCAGACAGTCCGCCAAAATCGCACCTTTCTTGGTCGTTCTGGCAAACAAGAATGTGCCTTTTTCAGTCGTCTCTTCTGTCAGCGCATCGCGTGACAAGCCAACAGACTGGCAAAAACCCTCTATGGCTTTATCTGGGGCATCCTTGCGTGGGCCGCGTCGCTCTATATTGGCATCTTGCAAGCGTTCTGCTAGTCCAGCTATCTCTATTGCCATATGGCGCGGGCTAATTGCGGTGCGTCCAGCTTCGGCAGTAAAACCAAGGGCTGTAAGCTGCTTAACAAACATATCCTGCAAATCAGATATTGCTTTTCTTTGAAGCCGCGCCGGAATTTCCTCGCAGCCAATTTCAACGAATAAAACGGCCATCCTTTAAACTTTCTCCGGCATACCGACCCACGTCTCACAACAACCTTTTGCAAGAGTGCGCACCCGCCCGATATAAGCCTGTCTCTCAGATACAGAGATTACCCCTCTTGCATCCAGCAGGTTAAATAGATGGCTGGCTTTCATACATTGGTCGTAAGCTGGCAGTGCCAGATCCGCCTCTAATAAGCGTTTGCATTCTGTCTCACAATCTTTGAAATGCTGGAACAGACGGCTGGTTTCGGCAATTTCAAAATTCCATGTGGAGAACTCAACCTCAGCGCGGTGAAAAATATCGCCATAATTTTTTCCACCTTTTGTCGCTGGCACACCGTCCCAGTCTAGCTGATAAACATTATCAACACCTTGAATAAACATCGCCAGACGCTCTAGGCCATAGGTTAGCTCTAGCGGCACAGGGTTACATTCCAAGCCGCCAACTTGCTGAAAATACGTAAATTGCGAGATTTCCATCCCATCGCACCATACCTCCCAGCCAAGACCCCATGCGCCCAATGTCGGACTTTCCCAATCATCTTCAACAAAACGAATATCATGGGCATGCACGTCTAAACCAATAGCGCTAAGCGAGCCTAGATACAGCTCTTGGCTATTCGCAGGAGAGGGTTTCATAATCGTTTGAAACTGATAATAATGCTGTAAACGGTTGGGGTTTTCACCATAGCGGCCATCTGTTGGACGGCGCGAGGGCTGCACATAGGCTACATTCCAGACATCATCTGGCCCAAGCGCGCGCAAGGTGGTAGCGGGATGGAAGGTACCTGCCCCCACTTCCATATCGTAGGGTTGCAGAATAACACAGCCCTGTTCTGCCCAATAAAGTTGCAGATTTAAGATGATAGATTGAAAATCGGTGCGCATGAAAAATCAAAGCCAAACTATGATGATGCGCATGCCAGCTAACGGATTAAAGATGCTGAAGCCACATCGCATTAAGATGTCGGCAGACTAGCCAGAGATGGGCAAAAAATCAACTACGAAGCGGACAGTTTTTATCCTTACACCCGCCCTTTGAGACAAATTTATGACAAGAGGAACATTCCACGACATCTACCGCCTGCTGGCCAGCATCCGCGCCGGCGCTTTCATTTGGCGTATCTTGGCTATCTCTTGGCAGATTTTGCCTGCGTTCCAGAAATTTGAACAGCATCCATACAATCCATAATATGGCGAGCAGTCCAATAATTTTTGCTGGTGAAAACATTTGGCCAATCGTCCCTGCTAATCGTCCCTGCTCATCTTCCTTGATGCCTTATCCCTGCTATAGGCCAAACCGCTGCCACAGACTGCGTGCTTCTAGCCTATCTATTACGCGGTCTGTTGCTGATTCTGCCATACCCGTTCCAAAGGGGAGCAGACCCCGCTTCTGGGCAACGGTGATTAGTTTCACTTCCTTGCCGAAACGCGCCTCTAGCACATCATGTAGCAGGCCTATTTGGTCTATCAGCCCGAGTTTTTCTGCTTGCCGCCCAGTCCAAAAACGCCCTGAGAACAAATCGCCCTCATCCCCGTTTAGGCGGGTGCCGCGGCGACGGCGCACATAATCGATAAATTGCTCATGAATATCAGATTGCAAGCTCTTGAGATAGGCCACATCTTCTGGATTTTCAGGGCGAAACGGGTCGAGCATAGATTTTGATTTACCGCTGGTGTAAACGCGCCGCTCAATCCCAAGCTTGTCCAGCACATCCGGAAACCCAAATCCAGCGGATATCACCCCGATAGAGCCGATGACAGATGCGCTGCTTGCGTAAATTTCATCTGCGCTAGCGGCTAGCCAATAGCCCCCAGAAGCCGCCACATCTTCGCAAAAACATAATACCGGCACTTCATGCTTAGCCGCTAATTGGCGTATCCGGGCCGCGATAAGTTCCGATTGCACAGGCGAGCCGCCGGGCGAATTTACAATCAGCGCAACCGCCTTGATTTCAGAAGTGGAAAAAGCTTTTTTCAGCACTGGAGCAACACTGTCCAGCGTTAAGCCACGGCGAAAAGCGCCGCCCTGTGCACCGATAACCCCCGCTAGCCTGACAACAGCAACACGTGGAGGCGACTTTTTCCAAAAGAGTAATTTTCTAAAAAAGGACATGAATTTCATTTCGTGGCGGTATCGCCATTTGTGAAGAGGGGGAGGTTAAAAAAAATGTCCCCTCATTAGGGTTTAATATGCTGGGCCGCAGGATGGGTTAAGATTATCCCTTCCCCCTTCATAACCTTTTGTGTGGCAGGCGTCAAAGCACCAGAAGGTCGATGCAAAACCAGTCCCGGCAACAGCGCCATCGCCCCTTTTACCCCCTTGCGTGCCGTGATCACCATCCGCACCGCAGGGCTCGTCGCATAAGTCCATAACGGATATAACAAAATCTCGCCAGCGCCGCCATCACGCAGCGCTATCATCACTTCGTCAGTGCGGTCAGCACGCACAATAAAGCTCAAGCGTCCCTTATCCCGCAACGCCCATAATCCGGCTCTGACCCAGTCTGAAAGGCTGGTTTCGCCATCGCCATTATGGGCAAGACTGCGCCTGCGAAAACGCGGATTTTTATCGCTGGCATGGTGGAAAGGCGGGTTGGCAAAGACCGCATCAAAGCTGGCACGAAGCATCGCTGGCATATTGGTGATATCCCCAGCGACAGGCCGAATGGCCGTCGATAAATTGTTCTGGGCGATATTATGCGCCAAAAGTTCTGCACAAAATGCATCTTTTTCAATCGCCGTGATATGACCCCGCAAAAGGCGGGTGCGAACCGCAAGGCACACCCCGCCAACACCCGCGCCCATATCCAGCATACGCGGCTCTTTTTTTGGGGGATTATTTGGGCTATTATTTGGGCGATTATTTGGGGGATTAATAGTCGCGGCCAGCATCACCGCATCCGTGCCCACGCGGTAACCATCGCAAGGCTGACGCAAAGATATCGCCCCAGATAAAAAGCTGTCATCACTGGTTGCGGGCACGCATCCATCTATCGGTGGCGGGCTAGTCGTCATAAAGCTGGCCTTCATCATCTAATAGGGCCCGTGCAGAATATAAATAGCCCTCTGCCACCATCACGCGGCGCGGAAAGGCACCGATCCCCCCTTCAAGGGCTGAAATATGCTGGTCAAACACCACATAGGGTATGTCAGCATCCCCCAACAGAGATTGCAGGCGGGTTAAGCGTATCAGGCAGCAGGTTTTAACAAGGCATTCCATCTGGCAATTATCCAGCAAGTGAACAAATATTCCAACCCCTGAAAGCACAGATTATTTTTTCATAAATCAGCCCATATTTTCCTAAATTAATAGGCGAGGTGACGCAGATTTTTAAAAAATAAGTTCCGCCCGCATGCTAGAAATAGAACCCCTTTTCCCTTGCCCGAAAAGGCTAACCGCCTTAAGTAACAGGCATGAGCATGAATATAGCAGAAAATATACACCCCCCCGCCGCACACGCCGCGCCATCCCTTGCGGGTATGGTCAGCCTGTGCGAAGCGGCAATGAGGGATGTAAATAAGGTTATTCTGGAGAAGATGGCATCAGACGTGCCGCTGATACCGGAATTGGCTGGCCATCTGATAGCCGCAGGTGGAAAGCGAATGCGGCCAATGTTAACCCTGATGGGGGCGCTGGCGGGCACAACAACACAAGGCAAAGACGATATCCCAGATGAGGCGCTATATCTGGCGGCGGCTGTTGAATTTATCCATAACGCCACGCTGTTACATGATGATGTGATAGATCAGTCAGAAAAAAGACGTGGGCGCGATACGGCCAACGCCATGTGGGGCAACGAAGCTTCTGTATTGGTGGGGGATTTTCTGTTCGCGCGGGCGTTTGAATTAATGGTAAGCACTGGCGATATAGAAATATTACGGATGCTGTCCTCTGCCTCGGCACGGATTACCGAAGGTGAGGTCATGCAGATGAGTATGGCTGGCGCACCAGATAGCAAATTAGAAGATTATCTGTCTGTTATTACTAACAAAACGGCCATTTTATTTGCCGCCGCCGCAGAAGCTGGTGCGCGGGTTGGCGGCGCCTCTGCCCCCATTTGCGGTGCGATGCATAGCTATGGATTAGCACTAGGCCGCGCCTTTCAGATTTGTGATGATGCGCTGGATTATGGCGAAGATAGCGACAAGATGGGAAAAAATAGCGGCGATGATTTTTATGATGGCAAAATCACCATGCCTGTCATCCTTGCGTGGCAGGATGGCACCGCGCAGGAGCGTGATTTTTGGACGCGCACGCTGAGCCAGCAAGATTATCAGACAGGCGATTTGCAAACCGCCCGCGAAATCTTACGCCGTCATAGGGCCGTAGAACGTGCGCTAGCCCATGCCAAGCAAGAGGCCGAAGCGGCCATTGCCGCCCTTTCCCCGCTAGGGCAATCCGAGATCAGCAGCGCCCTGATCAGCGGCGCACGCTTTGCCGCCAAACGCGCCTATTAAGCCCCTATCCGCTATTGCCTTTGAGTTTATCAAAACTGCGGATGCCAGCCATACCCAGCAAGCCCAATAACAGCTCAAACAAATAATCGGTTGGCAGTTCTGGCAAGGGGATGTCTATGCCAAAAGAGGTTGCGGCCATCTGCACTATCGGCGCCCCCAAAAACACCCATGCGACGCCCAATGCACAAGACCAGCCAGCCAAAGGGCGCCAACCGCTAAGAAAAAGAGAGCGTTTTTGCAAAGCGATTTGGTTTAGCTGATGCTGGCGTTGATGGCTAAGCTTTTGCATCTCCATCTCGCCAGACAGCCCTTCATCTATCTTGCCGCGCACCGCCGTCATGATGGCCTCTACTTGTCGTTTACTTTTTACATGATGGCCAACCGCCCCTTCTAGGACAGGCCATAGCATCGTTAAAAATGCAGGGTTCATTTCAATTGCGCCTTTTTTTCAGGGTTTTTTTGGGGGGGGGTAGTATTTTGGTGTTTGCAACACATCGTCAGGAAAATTCCTGCAAACAGGATAAATCGCCCCGTAACAGGGCGGCTGTTTCGTGGGCGCGGCGGCCAACCTGCCCTGCCCATTTACTGTCTAATGCCTGATCTGCGGCGGCGGGCAGATCGCCAGCGCGAAGGGCGGCACGCAGTTTAACAAAACTGGCAAGGCCCGGCCCCCCTAAATTATACGCCAGTGAGATCAGCGCTAGCCTAGGCCCGATCGGCAAACCCTCCCACCCCTCTAGCCAGATATCAAGGATGGATAGGGCAAGCTGATAATCGGTCTTATACAAGAAGTTAATTTCGGCGACGCTTAGCCCGCGATCAGATAAATTGCGCCCTACCCCGTTTTATTTTACCATCCCCTTTATTGATGCTCAGGCCAGTGCCGGACATGGAAGCATTGCCGCAGATCATGATAGCCTTGGACAAAGTTGGGTTTTTCATCGTTCTGTGCTGAAAACTATCTATAGTGGCAATCCAGATAACCTCAGGCTGTTGTCTGTTCGCGGCGATTCAATGGAGCCTATTTTAGCGGATGGGGACAATATCATGGTCAATACGGCAGATACTTCCCCCAGCCCACCGGGCATCTTTGTCTTGTTTGATGGGATAGGCATTATGGCCAAACGGATTGAGCTGATCCCGCAAGCTGACACGGGTCATATCAGAATTTCATCTGCAAATTCACAATATTCTGCCTATCAGCGGCATCTTAATGATATAAGGATTATCGGCAGGGTCATTTGGTATGGTCGGTCTTTAACCCACTAAACTTTCCCCTCCAAAGATTTAGATATTCCAAAGAATTAGATGTAACTGGTAAAAATTTATGCGCTCACATTCTCGCTTTAAACCTGTCAAAAAAAATACCCAAACAAAGAAACGACGCAGCGGGCATCAGCGAGATAGCGCAAAGAAATTGCCGCGCAACACCCCGCCCATCACTTTGGAGATCACCCATATTGGGGGCCGCGGGGACGGGGTAGGGCGTGCGGATTATACCCTGAATTATGCGCTGAAATCCTACACTGTATTTGTACCAGAAACGCTACCAGGCGAGATTGTCACCGTCCAACCACAGCAGATAAATGCGCAAGGCATTCGTGCCGAGTTGATAGAACTTAACCAAGCAAGTGAAAACAGACGCATACCACCCTGCCCCGCTTTTGGGCGTTGTGGCGGCTGCCAGCTACAGCATCTAAATGACAACAGCTATCAAAGCTGGAAATCAAATATCTTGGAAAAGAGTCTTTTAGAAGCGGGTGTCACCCCCAAAGAATGGGGACGTGCCTTTTGGGGGGATGCGGCAACAAGAAGGCGGGCTACCTTATCTTATCGCCGTACAGCAGACAGCGTCATTATTGGCTTTTTAGGTCGGCAAACCCATTTCATCACGCCCATTGAGGGGTGCATCATCTTACAACCAGAAATAAAGGCACTGTTAGCACCGTTACATATTTTTGCCAAAACCGCCCTAAAGAAAGGGGATACAGGTCGGATACACATAAATATGCTAGATGCAGGCGCAGATATCACGCTTCTGCCAGATGAAGAAATACCGCAAGAACAACAAACCAGCCTTGCCAGCGCTGCCGCACAGACCGATTTATTAGCGGTGATGGTACGGCTATCTATTCAGCAGCCAGATAGCCGAACTGCCACCCCTTTATTAGCGCCCAAAAGTTCCAGCCTATCTAGCTTTGGCGTGCCAGCAATAATACCGCCCGCTAGTTTCCTGCAGGCCAGTGCAGAAGGGGAAGCGGCAATGATAAAATTGCTGGCCAGCAAAATAGCCGATAATAGCCGCATTATAGACTTGTTTTGCGGGGCTGGTACCTTATCGCTAGGCCTTTTACTGCGCGGGTGTGAGCTGTTCGCGATAGATGAAGATGGCGCAGCAATTTCAGCTTTTGAAGCGGCAGCAAATCAAGCTGGCTTTGGTCAGCAAGCTCGGTTTGAACGGCGAAATCTTTTTAATGCGCCGCTCCTGCCACCAGAATTAAAAGACGCAGACACGGTCATTTTGGACCCGCCACGACAAGGCGCTGAGGGGCAAATGCCATTATTGAGACAAGCCCGCATCCCACAAATTCTAATGGTATCATGTAATCCGCGCACCCTCGCGCGGGATCTCGCTATATTAACCGCTGATGGACTCTATCATCTGGACAGCGTTACCTTGATTGACCAGTTTGTGTATTCTACCCATATCGAGGCCGTAGCCTGTTTGCGTCTTGTAGAAGAAGATACAAAATAGGGCCGTTCGAGATGAAAAAATATTCAGTATCCTTGCATGGCCATGCTACCTCAGTCTCTCTAGAACCAGAATTTTGGGAACAAGTCTGCCAAATTGCCGATGCACGGGGCCAATCTGTCGCTAGCTTAATCTCGGAAATAGATGACCAGCGCGACCCCCAACTTGGCACCGGCCTGTCAGGCGCTTTGCGCCTATTTGTGCTAGAGGCGCTATTGGCCCGTCTTGAGGCGGTGAGCGCCGATGAGCCTGCATAGCAAAGGCCCTAAACCAGATAGATAATTTCAAATCGACCTTAAAGGTCTATTCTGAGATAGCGGGCGGTCAAAAGATAGGGTATCAAAAGATATATCTATCACTGTTTTGATTTTTTGAAGATAATAGTTAGAACACTCAAAAAAGGGAGGTTAGCGATGCGTCTTGCCATTTTACGTACCGGGCAAACCAATGCAGCTATTCGTGCCAGTTTCCCAGACTATCCAGATTTATATGAAAATTTACTGAATAACGGGGCAAGCCGTATCAAAGGTTCCTTTAGCTTTCGTTACTTTGCTGTCTTTAATGGCGAGATGCCAGCCGACCCTGATGAATTTGATGGGTATATCATTACCGGCTCGGCCGCAGGGGTCTATGAAGACCATGACTGGTTAAAACCACTTTTTGCCTTTATTAAAAAATGTGATGCCTTACAAAAGCCCTTATGCGGGATCTGTTTTGGACATCAAGCCATTGCCAAAGCCATAGGCGGGGAAGTGGTAAAATGGGCAGATGGTTGGGGTGTTGGGGTGCAGGATATGCAGATTACCGCACACGCAGACTGGATGCCAAAAACAGATAAAATGTCGCTAATTTATTTTCATCAGGATCAGGTCATACAGCTTCCAGAGGGCGCAAAAAAACTTGCCACCAGTGAATTTTGTGCCATTGGCGCCTTTGCAAAGGGACGTCATATTTTTTGTCTGCAAGGCCATCCAGAATTTCCAGCTGACTATTCAGCAGCGCTCTTAGAGGCTATCCGTGAGAAGGTTGGAGATAGCCGTACCGAGGCGGCATTAACCAGCCTGTCTGAGCACACAGATGCACAGGAAGTAGCACAGTGGATTGCTGATTTTTTCCTACAAGCACATCTGGCTAGCACAGATAAAACACCTATAAAAACGGCTTAGTTTTTTTAAGGAATGTACCGATAATGGCGCTTATTCTGGGTCTTGATACAGGGGGAACCTATACCGATGCAGCCCTTCTGGATGCAGATGCGCGCGAGGTCGTAGCCTACTCTAAATCCCTTACAACACGCCATGACCTATCTGTCGGCGTAGGGGCGGCGATGGCTGCAACGCTTAAAAGTTGGGGAGGAAGGAAGGCCAATATCAGCCTTGTCAGCCTCTCCACCACGCTTGCCACGAATGCAGTGGTGGAAAGTGTTGGCGGCGCGGCCTGTCTTATTTTGATAGGGTTTGATGACCAAATCCTCACCCGTGCCGGCTTGGCCGAAGCGCTAGGCAGTGAGCCAAGCTTTGCCATAACAGGGGGACATAATCCAGATGGCCGCCCGCAGGCTGGATTGGATAAAACCGGATTAATTCGGGCTATAGAAGCGGTAAAGGGGCGGGTAACCAGCTTTGCTGTGGCTAGCCATTTCGCCACGCGCAATCCAGAACATGAACGCGAGGCGCGGGATATTATTATAGCGGAAACTGGCCTGCCTGTTAGTTGCAGCTTTGAGCTATCCTCATCATTGGGGGGGCCACGCCGTGCGCTAACCACACTTTTGAATGCCCGCCTGATAAGTTTACTGGATAGGCTTGTTAACGCCACCGAACAGCAAATGGCCAGCCTCGGCCTGTCTTGTCCGTTAATGGTGGTAAAGGGTGATGGCTCCCTCTTGCATGTTGATTATGCACGCACACGCCCCGTGGAAACCATTTTATCAGGGCCAGCCGCCAGCCTTGCGGGTGCAGCGTTTCTTGCAGATCAGAAAGCTGCGCTTGTAGCAGATATTGGCGGTACTACAACCGATATCGCTAGACTTCAAGGCGGGGCTGCCTTGTTAAGCCATGAAGGCGCACATGTTGGCGGTTGGCGCACAATGGTCGAGGCAGCGCATATCCGCACCAGAGGGCTAGGCGGGGACAGCGAAATCAGAGCCGACAATCGCGCAATGCAGCCTAGCTTAACGATAGGGCCGCGCCGCGCTATACCCCTTAGCTTGCTTGCAACCGACTTCCCTGAGATCAAAACACAGCTTGCCCATCAATTGGAGCAACCCATAGCCCAGCCCCATGATGGTCGCTTTGTGATGCCCCTTATGCCAGATGGTGTACCAGAATGGCTAAATCGCTCAGAAGCCAAACTCGCTGAAAAAGCACTAGAAAAAGTACCCGTTGCGCTAGCTGACCTTGCAACCACACAAGTAGCCTTAGGGGCGGTAGACAGGCTGGTGCGGCGCGGCTTGCTTATCTTTGCCTGTTTCACGCCCACTGATGCCTCGCATGTATTAAGCCGTTTTACTGAATTTGATGGGGAAGCAGCGCATCTAGGCGCCCAATTATTAGCACGGCAGAAAACGGCCTCAGGGGATAAAATTGCTGAAACCGTTGCAGACATAGCGCAAATGAGCCTTGATACGCTCAGCCTGCAATCGGCAATAAGCTTGCTAGATGCCGCCTTTGCTGAACAGGGAGAGGATGAAAATATCGTCTCCTCCTCTGCTTTTTTGACCAGTAGTTTGAAACAGCGCCAACAGGGTGATGCGCATTCTAACGCAGCCGCACGCACCAGCTTAACCCTAGAGTTGCCCCTCATAGCGCTAGGGGCATCTGCATCAGCCTATTACCCAGATATAGCTGATTTATTGGGCGCAGAAATTATCATACCCCCTTTCTCGGAAGTGGCTGGCGCTGTCGGCGCAGCAGCAGGTTCGGTAAGGCAGCGCGTAATGATCCTCGTTACCCAGCCTAGAGATGGCGTCTTTCGTGTACATCTGCCAGATGGGCTAGAGGATAAAACAGTTTTGGAGGATGCGCTAAACCGCGCCAGAGACGCGGCGAAGTCACTGGCAAAAGCCAGAGCAGTGGCCGCTGGTGCTAAACAACCATCCCTCACTTTGGAAGAAAAAATAGACCAAATAGCGCTTACGGAAGAAAAATCTTTGTTCCTGCAAGCGGCCATCACCGCCGATGCTGCCGGTACCCCCTCTTAAAAAGACCTTCTCAAAAAATCTTATCCGTGATTAAGTTATTTCCGCCTGAAAATGGGAATAAATAAAATGCCAACCGGAACAAAACTTAATCCCTCTCTTACCGCTTTTATCCAGAAACAGCCCCTGTTTTTTGTTGGAACAGCTGCGCCTAACGGAAGGGTCAATATCTCTCCCAAAGGGATGGATACGCTTCATATATTGAATGAAAACCATATAAGATGGCTTAATCTATCGGGAAGCGGTAATGAAACTGCTGCGCATTTGCGCCTAGCAACGCGCATGACTTTGATGTTTTGTGCCTTTGATGGGCAGGCAAAAATACTGCGCGTCTATAGGCAGGCTGCCGTAACCCACCCTTATGATGCGGAATGGGCAGATAAGATTGGGAATTTTCCTGAACTTGCTGGCTCGCGGCAGATATTTGATCTCAACATTGATATGGTGCAAGTCTCTTGCGGGTCAGGGGTGCCAGTAATGCGTTTTGAGGTAGATCGCGGCGCAGAAGAGTTAGAACCTCACTTTGCGGCGATGGGACAAGAAGGCGTAGAAGCCTATTGGGAGAAAAAAATCAGCAAACGATTGATGGCTTTCCCACCGGCATTCTTGATAAGGACTAAAAACGAGAAGAAAAGCCTCTTTTCAAGATATAATTTTTGCAAGATATCATTTTTTCAAAATATCATGGCAT
Source organism: Alphaproteobacteria bacterium (assembly GCA_022425485.1). Lineage (GTDB taxonomy): Bacteria > Pseudomonadota > Alphaproteobacteria > Puniceispirillales > Puniceispirillaceae > JADHLI01. The sequence continues at coordinate 16,134 of JAKMFL010000032.1, forward strand.
AATCGCTAAATTGACATGGTGGCAATGTAGCTATTGCGCCAATATATTTTTGGTCTGAACCTGCATCTGTTGCCCTGTATTGCCAAGTTATGCATGTTTTAAAGGTAGGGCGGGTCAATTCGTTTAGCCGGCATGATGAAACTCTTTTAGGAAATTTGCATGTTACGAGACCATAAACTCTATGCTGAAAACCAAGGGTATTTCCTAGGTGTTTTAGCGGTTCTGGCCTTTAGCTTGACCCTACCTATCACAAAATACCTAACGCCTTTTCTGTCTGTTTGGGATATCGGATTTGGCCGCAGCCTGCTAGCCGCGATAGGGGCCGTAATCATCTTAGGTTTCTATCGCCGTTCATGGCCGACAAGGCGCCAATTATGGCTATTACTTGTTGTGGCAAGTGGTATTTCGTTTGGCTTTCCTGTACTCACCGCTGTTGGCATGCAGTCTGTACCCTCAAGCCATGGCGGTATCATATTGGGCGGCTTACCGCTTATGACGGCTCTCATCGCTTGCTTTCTATCAGGAGAGAGGCCAAGCCCGCTATTTTGGCTGGTGGCGGTTACAGGCTTTTTGATTATCGCGGTTTATTCGGTGGTCAGCACAGGGACGAGCGCTGACATTGCCCTTTATAAAGGCGATATTGCGCTGTTTGGGGCGGTATTATTTGCCAGTCTTGGTTATGCACAGGGCGGTTTGCTAGCGCGTGAATTAGGCGGCTGGCAGGTTATTTGCTGGACGTTGGTTGTATCGCTACCGTTCTTGGTGCCGCTTACAGTAGTTTTAGGCGATGTTACCGCCTTCCAAAATTTACCTATGCAAGGATGGCTTGCTTTTGCCTTTTTAGCCCTTGTTAATTCTCTGGTTGGTTTTTTCTTTTGGTATAGAGCGCTCGCGATAGGCGGTGTGCCAAAGATAAGCCAAATCCAGTTACTTCAGACCTTTTTCACCTTTGGTTTTGCGGCTCTATGGCTCAACGAAACTATCACGCTTACCATGATTTTGTGCCTAATTGCGACGATAGTGGTTGTTTGGATAAGTAAAAAAATACCCGTAGCAAGCACGGCTGGAGACTAGAAATACACACTGATTTTATCACGTTCCAGAGGATAGGGCTTTGCTAACGCTAGATAGGATGATTGTCTGGCTAGGTAGCCTAATGAAAGGGGATATCAGCGATAAGAAGGAGGATGGTGGGCCCGGCAGGACTCGAACCTGCAACAACACGGTTATGAGCCGTGGGTTCTAACCAATTGAACTACAGGCCCCCCAAATTTGCGCGGCTATGCGCAATCTCATTCGTGCCTTTATTGGCGCATCACATCTATTTTTGCAAGCTTAAATATACGAAAAAAGACAGCTCGATGCCCAATATATCCCCTATCGCTACCTTTATTAATGTTCTAGGAAGCTGCGCAATTTACGCGAGCGAGACGGATGTTTTAGCTTACGCAACGCTTTTGCTTCGATTTGGCGAATACGCTCTCTGGTCACAGAGAACTGCTGGCCAACCTCTTCAAGCGTGTGGTCTGTATTCATGCCAATACCAAAGCGCATTCGCAATACCCGCTCTTCACGCGGCGTTAGCGAAGCCAGCACCCGTGTTGTTGTCTCACGCAAATTTGAATGAATAGCGGCATCTAGCGGCTGAACTGCGTTCTTATCCTCGATGAAATCACCAAGCTGGCTATCTTCTTCATCCCCTATCGGCGTCTCAAGGCTAATAGGCTCTTTGGCAATTTTCAGCACTTTACGCACTTTATCCAGCGGCATAGATAGCTTTTCTGCCAATTCCTCTGGCGTCGGCTCGCGCCCAATTTCATGCAACATATGGCGCGAGGTACGCACAAGCTTATTGATCGTTTCGATCATATGTACAGGGATGCGGATAGTACGCGCCTGATCCGCAATAGATCGGGTGATGGCCTGACGTATCCACCAAGTCGCATAGGTGGAGAATTTATAGCCTCGGCGATATTCAAACTTATCAACAGCTTTCATAAGTCCGATATTGCCTTCTTGGATCAAATCAAGGAATTGCAGTCCGCGATTGGTATATTTCTTGGCGATAGAGATCACCAAACGCAGATTAGCTTCGACCATTTCCTTTTTCGCGCGCGCCGCTTCACGCTGGCCGCGTTGAATGGTTTGCACAACATGCCGCATTTCACTTACCGTTAGCCCTACATCATCAGCAACTAACTGCATTTTATTGATATTATCTTTTATCGCGTCCTTATTATCGGCACGTAATTTCTGCCACGCTTTCGTCTTGAACTCTTCTGCCGGCCATTTGGCCTCAGTCTCATGGTCAAACCAAGCCTTAATGAACTGGTCACGCGGTACACCACTCGTTTGCGCCATACGAAGCATGCTGCCATCAATAGACGTCATGTGGCGATTTAAATCGGAAAGCTGCTGGTTCAGGCTCTCCAGACGGTTTGTATGCAAATAGACATGTTGCATTTCTTCTACGAGCGAAATCTTCATCTCTGCCAGCTCATCTTCTTTACCAGCAGGCAGCGCTTTACCTTTTTGTGCAGAGGCAACTTTTTTATCTTGCAAGACAACATATTTGCCGAATAACTTTTCGATTTTCTTGAACTGTGCCATCACGTCATCAAACACAGCTTCTTCCATCGCGGCTAATGACAGCGTTAGATCATCGCCGTCATCATCTGCCTCAGCCTCGGCATTTGTGCCCTCGCCTTCTTCTTCTTCATCTTCCTCATCATCTAAATCGTCCTCTGCGCCCTCTGCATCAACAGGCGCACCTATCCTTGGGCCAGCGCCGCCAGGTATCCCGCTATTATCGACTATAGGGGCGCCGTTCAAACGGATATAGGTTAGGTCAAGGTCTATAATATCCCGCAAGGGTACAGCAAATTCCCGCACTTGCTGAGCCCATGTCAAAAGTGCACGGATAGTTAAGGGGGATTCGCAAATACCGCCGATCATCATCTCGCGGCCAGCTTCAATGCGTTTGGCAATGGCAATTTCGCCTTCACGCGACAACAACTCCACCGATCCCATTTCGCGTAAATACATACGCACCGGATCATCTGAGCTGCTTACCTCACCATCAGATAGGTTGCCAGATTGCGGCGTTTCGGTGGTTTCCTCGGTATCGCGGTCTACATCTTCTGCAGCGTCAACAACATTTACGCCCATCTCACTAAGAGAGGCCATAACATCTTCAATTTGCTCGGAGGTAAGCTCACCCTGCGGCAAGGCGGCATTTAGCTCGTCATGCGTAACAAATCCGCGTTCCTTACCCTTTTTGATAAGCGCTTTAATTGCGGTATTTTTGGTATCGAGGATAGGCGCATCATTATTCTGCTCCTGTGCCTCAACTGCTGCTTTTTTTGCCGATTTGCGCGCCATATTGTTTTTCCCCCAAAAGGCTCTTTGCCTGTGGTTCAGCTGCGGTTGCTACGTGCCTGTCCCGCGCGTCTGGTTTTGTGCAATAAGCGATCCAAAATCTCGGTCAAAATTTCTTTCGCTCTTACTGCCGTCCAGCCAGCGCTCCCCTGTTTAAAACTAGCATCCAGCCGAGCTGTCATATCCGACCCAAACAGGTCGTCAACGACCGTATTAGACCCTGAATGTTCTAAATGATACCGAACGGCGGCTTCGTCAAGGTCTGGCGTTGCAATAAGCAGGTCAATTATCTGTTTTTTTAAGTTTTCCAGCTCATTATCTTCAAATTGCATCATCGCCAACTCTTCAGCAAAATCTGAAAATAATTCTGGAAACCTGACCAGCAGCGCCAGTGCTGCTTGATATTGTATGCGCAGTCCTGTTTTAGGGCGCCTCGTGCGCACCATCTGTCCTGCTTGATAGCCTCCAGAACTATACCCCCCAGTGGCAGTGGCGCTCGCCCCTTTTAAAGCAGCACGCATCGCCCCGATACGGTATTCAACATCATCTAGATAGGCAGTGCGGGTCTGGTTATGACTGATACTGCGTACCAGTTGGCGCATATCTGCCCAAAAGGCCGCTCTTGCGCCTGGCTGGGTGCGCGCATCCTCTAGTCTATATTCGCTGAATTTGCGTTGCCACAGACTATCCAAAATGCCACTAGCTGCGCTTAAAACGCGGCGAAGGCCCTCTTCCCCTTCACTTTTCAATATATCGTCTGGATCCTGTCCAGAAGGCAAGCTTGCAATTCGTACGGTTCGCCCCGGCTCGAGGAGCGGCAGAATACGTTCAATAGCCCGTGACGCCGCTTTTTGACCAGCCGCATCCCCATCAAAACATAAAATCGGCTCTGGATGTAGTTTCCAGACAAGCTGAATTTGCTGTTCTGTTAGCGCCGTCCCTAGCGGGGCAAGGGCAGCCGCCACACCGCTGGCAGATACCGCAATAACATCCATATACCCCTCGACAACCAGCAAAGGCAGACCCTGTCGTAACAAAGCGCGTGCCTGTGTCCAGCCATATAAAACCGCTTTTTTTGAAAAAGTTGGCCCCTCGGGCGAATTTAGATATTTTGGCTGAGCCTCTCCAAGCGCTCGGGCACCAAAGGCAATAACGCGTCCTTGGCGATTCTGAATGGGAAACATCAGCCTATCCCGAAAATAGTCATAAGGCTGTCCGTCTCGCTCAGAGATGCCGGCAAGACCAGCTTGAACGATAAGCTCTTTGGGAAATTGGCGCTGTTGCAAGCTCGGGTAAAGCCCTGAACGCGGCGCATAACCAAGCATAAATTGAGAGACAATATGGGCATCTAATCCGCGAGAGCGAATATATTCAGATGCCCCTTTCCCAACCGGGCTATCCAGATTTTTTTGATAAAATTTAGCAGCAAACTCCAGCGCATCTATGGCTTGTTTGCGCTGTTCTGCCTTTTCACTATCTTGCGGCACATTATTAGGCACTGCCATACCAGCTACATCAGCCAGATAACGCACCGCCTCCATAAAATCCATACCATCACTTTCGCGCAAGAAACCGATAGCATCCCCTGACACACCGCACCCAAAGCAATGATAAAACCCCTCACTATCATTGACATAGAATGACGGGGTCTTTTCAGAATGAAAGGGGCACAGTCCTGCAAGCCTGCCGCCCTTAGGCACCAGCTTGACCCGTTTACCAACCAAGTCAGACAGGGTTGTACGGGCGCGGAGCTCTTCTATAAATTCAGGTGGTACTGCCACTTTGGTTTACATCTGCCCTTTAGTTTTGAAAAAGGCATTGAGGATAGCTCTGCCTTCTACAAAAAAGTCGGTTATTATGCTGCAGACAAGCCTAGCCCATCAGGGCTGCTTTGACCATCTGACTAGCTGCAGAAAAATCCATCTGGCCAGCATAATGCTCTTTTAGATGCGCCATCACTTTACCCATATCTTTGATAGAGGCTGCCCCGGTTTCCGCCACTGCATCTTTGATAGCTTTTTCGATATCGTCATGGCTTAGCTGCTCTGGCAAGAACTGTTTAATAAGCTCTATTTCTGCCTGTTCAGCGGCTGCCAATTCTGGGCGACCACCATCTTCGTACATTTTGGCTGATTCATTGCGCTGTTTAATCATGGTTTGCAACATAGACAGAATTTCATCATCTGAAATGCCATCATGGTTGTTATCCGAACGCGCGGCGATGTCTCTATCTTTCAGCGCAGCCGAAATAAGCCGGATAGTAGATAAAGCTGCCTGATCTTTAGATTTTAACGCATCTTTCATTGCCTGGGCGATTCGTTCACGCATGCAATTTTGTCCCTCTAATTAAGCTTATGATCTCGAAACAACTCTATGAAAAGCCATTTTTTTCTGCATCAGAAAGAGGTTATCGACCCTTTTTTAGCCTATCTGACCAGATTGAAGAAATCTTTTACGCCAGAAGCCCTTTTCACGCAAGACAAGACTTGACCATCATGGGGTGGCTGGAGTAGACAATGGCAATTTTGTGCGGTTAATAGCGTTTCTGTGACACGCGGCTCTAACAAGCCCTGCCTTACCTGTGCCGCTGGTGCTGGCTCACAAAATTATTGTTTAAATTCAGACAGGAAGACTGCCTTATGCCTGACGCTGTTTATGATGTGAAAACTCTTTCTCCTTTTTCTCCTCCCAGCGCCGCAACGGCAGTTTTGATTCTCGAAGATGGTTCGATTTTTTATGGATCTGGATTTGGTGCAGAGGCCACTAATGTTGGCGAGATTTGCTTCAACACATCCATGACAGGCTATCAGGAGATTATGACTGACCCCTCTTATGCTGGTCAGATTATCACCTTCACCTTTCCGCATATTGGCAATACCGGCACCAATGGCGATGATATAGAAACCCAGCAGCCAGCAGCATTGGGGATGATAGTTCGCAATGATGTAACCGAGCCATCAAACTGGCGCACAACCAGCCACTTGCATCAATGGCTAGCCGCGCATGACCTGCCCGGCATTGCTGGCATTGATACAAGGGCACTGACCCGCACCATACGTGATAATGGCGCACCAAAGGGTGTTTTATGTCATGCTGCTGACGGGAATTTCGATATCGCGGCCTTACAAAAAATGGTTGCGGATTGGCCAGGCCTAAAGGGTATGGATCTGGCAAGCGTTGTATCAACTAAACAGGATTTTAGGTGGGCAGAAGGCAGTTTTAATCTTGAAACGAACACTGCTGAAACCCGCAAAGTGGGCCTGCGCGTTGTGGCGATGGATTTTGGCTGTAAGCAAAATATTCTGCGCTGCCTTGTAGATGCTGGCTGCTGCGTAGATGTGGTTCCGGCCACCGCAAGTGCTGAGGATATATTAGCACGCAAACCAGATGGTGTATTTTTAGCAAATGGCCCCGGAGATCCCGCTGCTACCGCCGATTTTGCGGTAGCTGAAATCCAAAAGCTTATCGATAGCAACATGCCTATCTTTGGCATTTGTATTGGGCACCAGCTGCTTGCGCATGCCATGGGCGGCCAGACCAGAAAGATGGAACGCGGGCATCGCGGGGCGAACCATCCGGTGCGCGACCTCACCACTGGTCAGATTGAAATCACCAGCCAAAACCATGGCTTTTGTGTTGAACAAGACAGCCTACCAGCAGATGTGGAAGTGACCCATATCTCGCTTTTTGACCGCTCAATAGAGGGATTGCGGCATAAAACAAAGCCTGTTTTCTGTGTCCAGTACCACCCAGAATCCTCACCAGGTCCGCATGATAGCCGACATCTGTTCACCCGCTTCACCGAGATGATGAAGGAACATCAAAAATCGTGATGCGCCTTTTTTACCAAATTTGTTTTTTTCTAACCCCGAATTCAGGTAGCCGATATGCCCCGTCGTAATGATATCTCTTCTATAATGATTATTGGTGCAGGCCCCATCATTATTGGGCAAGCTTGCGAATTTGACTATTCTGGCGCACAGGCCTGTAAAGCCCTGCGTGAGGAAGGCTATCGGATCATTTTAGTTAACTCAAATCCGGCCACGATTATGACAGACCCGGATATGGCTGATGCCACCTATATTGAGCCCATTACCCCAGAAATGGTTGCACGCATTATTGAAAAAGAGCGCCCCGATGCGTTGCTGCCAACAATGGGCGGTCAAACTGCCCTTAACACCGCCCTCTCGCTGCACCATGACGGCGTGTTAGATAAGTTTAATGTTGAACTTATTGGCGCCAAGCCGAACGCAATTGAAAAGGCAGAAGACCGCTCCTTATTTCGCAAGGCAATGGATTCTATCGGCCTTGAATCTGCGCGCTCTCGCACGGTGGGCAATTTTGAAGACGCCATGGATGCATTGGATATTGTTGGCTTGCCTGCAATTATCCGCCCGTCTTTTACGCTTGGCGGTGAGGGGGGCGGGGTTGCCTATAACTCAGAAGAGTTTGAGGCGATTGTTCGCGATGGTTTGCGTCTATCCCCTGTTTCAGAAATTCTTATCGAAGAATCGCTTCTAGGTTGGAAAGAATATGAGATGGAGGTGGTGCGGGACCATGCCGATAACTGCATCATTATCTGTTCAATTGAAAATGTTGACCCGATGGGCGTACATACTGGGGATTCCATCACCGTAGCGCCTGCCCTAACCCTGACAGATAAGGAATATCAGGCGCTAAGAGATGCCTCTATCGCTGTATTACGCGAAATCGGTGTGGATACAGGCGGCTCTAACGTGCAATTTGCTGTTAGCCCGAAAGATGGGCGTATTATTGTCATTGAAATGAACCCGCGCGTCTCGCGCTCTTCGGCACTTGCCTCAAAAGCAACAGGGTTTCCTATTGCGAAAATCGCTGCAAAGCTAGCTGTAGGTTACCGCTTGGATGAGCTGGATAATGATATTACCGGTGTTACCCCGGCCAGTTTTGAGCCAACCATTGACTATATCGTTACCAAAATTCCGCGCTTTACATTTGAGAAGTTTCCGGGCGCAGTTGCCGAGCTTTCTACCTCCATGAAATCTGTAGGGGAAGCGATGGCGGTTGGCCGCAGCTTTGCTGAAAGTCTGCAAAAGGCGCTTAGGTCTCTTGAAACAGGCTTAAATGGTCTGAGCCCTATTCCCGCACCAGATGCGCAAGGTGAGGATCTAAAAAACACGTTAAAAGGTTGGATTTCTGGGCAGACACCAGATCGTATCCTACGGATAGCCGAGGCAATGCGCCTTGGTATGTCGGTAGAAGAAATCCATCAAACTACTTATTGGGATAAATGGTTTTTAAACCAAATAGCCGAAATAATAAGCGCTGAGGCCTATCTGCATCATAATGGACTGCCAGCTGAGGCAGATACATTGCACAAGATTAAATCGCTTGGCTTCAGTGATAACCGTATTGCCGAATTGACAGCAATGAGCGAGGCAGAGGTAACGGCATCGCGCCTCAAGCTTGGCATAACCCCGATTTATAAGCGCATTGACACCTGCGCAGCGGAATTTGCCTCAGATACAGCTTATCTTTATTCCACCTTTGAGAATAAATCAGGCGCCATGTGCGAATCTGCACCTTCTGACCGCGAAAAAATTGTTATCTTGGGGGGCGGGCCTAACCGTATTGGGCAAGGTATCGAATTTGATTATTGCTGTGTACATGCAGCATACGCGCTTTCGGATGCTGGGTTTGAGACCATAATGATTAATTGTAACCCAGAAACAGTTTCAACCGATTATGACACCTCAGATCGCCTATATTTTGAGCCCTTGACTCAAGAGGACGTAATCTCGGTCATTCACCGAGAGGCTGAGGAAGGCACACTAAAAGGTGTTATTGTCCAGCTTGGTGGCCAAACGCCATTGAAAATTGCCGCTGCGCTAGAAGCCGCTGGTATTCCAATTCTTGGCACCAGCCCAGATGCGATTGACCTAGCAGAAGATAGAGAGCGCTTCCAGCTTCTATTGCAAAAGCTAGATTTAAAACAGCCTGAAAATGGCATCGCTCACTCGGTGGAAGAAGCAAGAAAAATAACTGAAAAAGTTGGCCTGCCCGTAGTTATCCGCCCTTCTTATGTGCTGGGTGGACGGGCTATGGAAGTCGTACATCAGATGAGCGATCTGGAACGCTATATGCGGGATGCGGTAGTAGTATCTGGCAGCAATCCTGTGCTTATAGATAGATTTTTAGAAAATGCGGTTGAGGTAGATGTTGACGCGCTATGTGATGGCGATGATGTCTTTATAGCGGGCATTATGGAGCATATCGAAGAAGCTGGCATCCATTCAGGAGATAGCGCCTGTATTTTGCCACCCCAAAATCTGTCGCCAGCCGTTACAAAGACCATTGAAGAGCAAACCAAAGCGCTTGCCCATGCCTTGCAAGTTGTCGGGCTGATGAATGTGCAATTTGCGGTGAAGGATGAAGTTGTCTATTTGCTGGAAGTAAACCCAAGAGGCAGCCGTACCGTGCCGTTTGTTGCAAAAGCCACCGGTAATGCAATCGCTAAAATAGCCTCACGGATTATGGCTGGAGCTAAATTATCTGACTTCCAGATGCTGACCGACCCGAACGCGCATGTTGCTGTAAAAGAGGCGGTATTCCCGTTCTCGCGTTTTCCGGGCGTTGATGTTTTCCTTGGCCCAGAGATGAAATCAACTGGCGAGGTGATGGGCATCGATAATGATTTTGGCCGTGCCTTTGGCAAGAGCCAGCTTGCGGCTAGCACCGTTCTGCCGCTTGAGGGCGCTGTCTTCATTTCGGTCAAAGATACCGACAAAGCAGCTTTTATTCCGATTTGCCGCGACTTAGCAGAGATGGGATTTGAAATTCTAGCTACTGGCGGTACGACAGATGCGCTGCAAGAGGCAGGGGTTCCAGCCACCCGCATCAATAAAGTGATGGAAGGCCGCCCGCATGCTGTAGATGCTATGCTGTCTAGCCAGATTGCGTTGGTGCTGAATACAGCGCAAGGCGCCCCAGCTATTCGGGATAGTTTTTCCCTTCGCCAGACCGCTTTGAAAAATAATATCCCTTATTACACCACTGTTTCTGGAAGCCGTGCAGCGGTTGCCGCCATCAGAAGCATGAAAGATGACATGTTGGGTGTAAAATCTATTCAGGATTATTTGCCAAACCGGCCAAATTTATCGTAGCCTTTTTTGATAATCTTGAAAGCAAGGTGCGCACTCCCCATTTGAAGGGGCAGGAAGCACAAAGGGAAATATAATGGAAAAGATCCCCTTTACACAGCATGGTCTGGACAAGTTAAAGGCTGAGCTGACAAATTTGAAATCTGTTGAACGGCAGGCGGTTATTCGGGCTATTGCCGAAGCGCGTGAACATGGCGATCTGTCTGAGAACGCGGAATATCATGCCGCGCGCGAACGCCAATCTTTCATCGAAGGACGCATTACCGAGCTTGAAGATGTGACGAGCCGCGCTGAGGTCGTCGATATGACGCGTCTAACGGGCAAAACCGTTACCTTCGGCACTAAGGTTGTTATCGCAGATGAAGAAACAGATGCTGAGGCCACCTATATTATTGTGGGGCCTTATGAGGCAGATATCTCCAAACAAATGATTTCCACCTCATCCCCCATTGCCAGAGCCCTTATTGGCAAGGTCGAAGGCGATTCTGTAGAGGTGCAAACCCCGCGCGGGCCACACCCTTATGAAATCGTCACTATCAGCCTGATAAGTGAAACTGATCTGTAAAGATTTACTCTTTTATGAAAAACTATTAGGGGTTTTAGCGCTATTTGTAGGGGCGCTATTTGTGGGGACTTCCCTGCCCTCAGACGGTAATTGGGACCCCTGGTAAATTTTTGCGAGAGCGAATAGATAAAGCTGTTTTTACATGGCTAACATTCGGGGCTGGGGTCAGCTTGGTGGTCAGGAAACGCTGAAAATCATCCCAGTCATGCGCTACAATCTTTAGCAAAAAGTCAGTTTCCCCCATCAGCATGTTACATTCGCGCACCATATCCCAGCTACTTACCAGCGCTTCAAACTCTTGAAGATCTGTTTCTGCTTGGCTGGTCAGACCTACAAAGGCAAAAATCGTTACCGTATAGCCTAGTGCCTCAGCGTCAATATCCGCATGATAGCCTTTAATAATATCCGCATCTTCTAGCGCCCGCACCCGCCGTAAACAAGGCGGTGCAGAAATACCAGCATTTTGCGCCAATTCAACATTGGTCATCCGCCCGTTTCCTTGCAGGTCGTGCAGAATTTGTTTATCAACAGAATCTAGTTTGAATTTCTTAGACATAATCTCTTATACTGCAAAAAATAGGTTAAGCCGGCAAAAGGGGGCTGGCTGGCGAAAATTGGGCTAGCCGATACGTCTAGGCAAATTTTCCTAACCATAACATGAATTACGCCTTGATAAAGCAACATTATTACAAAAAAATGAAATAATTGATTAAATCCTTCAATCTCAGAGTTTTAAAAATATGGCCTCAGGAAAACGCACCTCTTCCCACCCAACTTCTTCTTCTAAAACGCCGCCCCTGCACCCCGATGTGGCGGGCGATGATCCTCTAAACCCGCTGATCAGCCGGTTATTGGAGAAACAGGATGCAGAAGAGCGCAGCTTTGAAGGCTGGCCCGGGCGTTGCTGGGTGATATCAGATGGCACTATGGGGATGGTCAGCCAATGCCTAGCCTTGTTACGGGCACTTGATATTGATGGCCAAGATATTCGCGCTGTCCCTACGCCGCTTTTGCGGATGTTCCCAACCCTTGCCGCCATTCCGGGCTGGCAGCTAACATTGGGGCGTAAACCAGACTGGATTAAAGCTGAACAATGGCCAGATTTACTGGTTACTTGCGGCAGGCGCATGTCTGGTATTTCCATTGGTGTAAAGCGCCTATCTAAAGGCCACACCCGCACCATCCACATCCAAGACCCGCATGTTTCAGCTCATCATTTTGATTTGCTGATTACGCCGGCACATGACCATATCGCCGTTGCCCAGCGGGATGGCAGTAAATTCACAGATAATCTGCTGGTCACCACAGGCGCGTTAAACCGCCTAAGCCCAGAAGAGATAGCAGAGGCAAAAACAGACCTGCCAGAAGAGATAAAGAAAAGTGCAAAACCGGTTATAGCCGTCATGCTAGGGGGGAATAATCGGCGCTATACCGCAGGTGGTGAGGCGTTTAAAAAGCTGGGGGAACAGCTTATCGCCCTGCAAGCAAAAACCGGGGGCAGTTTGGTTATTATCGCCTCACGCCGGACGCCGAAACGCCATTTGCGCAATCTCTCCAAGCAGCTAGAGAGCCTGCCGCATCATATTTGGGACGGCACAGGCGCGAGCGCAGAAGATAATCCCTATCCCGGCATTTTAGGGCTAGCCGATATTATCCTCGTGACCTCAGATTCGGTGAATATGACAAGTGAAGTCTGTATTACTGGCAAGCCTGTCTTGTCTGTGCATCTGGCTGAGGAAAAAGGCCGTATTGCTAGCTTTCATCAAATGATGGAAGAAAACGGCCATATCCTGAGGCTGGAGGCGGTATTATCAGGCAAGAAACCCCTGCCGAAGAAAATGGCTATATTGGATGAACGCGCCAAGCTAGCGGGCCAAGTTCATGCCTTTTTCGGCATAAAACCCTAGCAATATAAGCGATCACCCCATCGCTAGCGATATAAACGATCGCCTAAACCATCCATATCTTTGTATAAGCCAGCTACCTGCGCCTCATAGCCATTATACAGCAGGGTAGGCAGGCGCTCATTCGTGCCAAGCATACGCTCTGTGGCTTGCGACCAGCGCGGGTGATCAATCTCTGGGTTCACATTCGCCCAAAAGCCATATTCCTTGCTTGCTAATTGCTCCCAGAAACTCACCGGACGCTCATCAGTAAAGGTGAATTTGACGATAGATTTAATCCCCTTAAAGCCATATTTCCACGGCAACACACAACGCAAGGGCGCGCCATTTTGCTTCTCCAGCCCTTTGCCATACATGCCAGTGCCGATAAAGGCCATCTCGTTCATCGCCTCTGCCATCGTCACCCCCTCAACATAGGGCCACGGATACCAGCTTTGCTTTTGCCCGCGTGCAACAGCAGGGTTATGAAAGGTTTCCATACGGATAAATTTTGCGCCAGCTTGCGGCCGCGCTACCCGCACCAATTCTGACATAGCGATCCCTGTCCAAGGCACCGCCATAGCCCAAGCCTCTACACAGCGATGACGATAAAGCCG
>JAKMFL010000061.1 GCA_022425485.1 Alphaproteobacteria bacterium
GGAATAGGGGGTAAATTTACGCCCGTTTTCCCTTTTTTAATTCCATAAGATTGGCACTTTGATTGATTTCAATCTTGCGGGGTTTCATGGCCTCTGGGATCTCCCGCACCAGATTAATATGCAACAATCCATCTTTGAGGTCAGCAGATTTGATTTTGATGAAATCCGCTAGCTGAAAGCGCCGCTCAAATTGGCGGGCGGCAATACCGCGATACAGAAACTCGGCATCATCAGATGTAGAACTCGCATCTGTCTGGCCAGCAACAATCAGCATATTTTCATGCAAGGTGATATCAAGATTTGCCTCAGAAAAACCAGCAACAGCCATAGTAATGCGGTAATTCGCCTCGCCCTCTTTTTCGATATTATAGGGCGGCCAGTTGGGTTGCTGTGATTGCGCGCTCTCGGTCAGGCTATCGAATAAGCTGGCCATTCTGTCTAGCCCGATAGCGCTGCGGTAAAAGGGGGTTAAATCAAATTGTGTCATTCTATTCTCCTTTATAAAAGCAAGATTTTACTACCAGTATTTATGCCGGCCTCTCTTCCATAAGCGGCAAGAGATGCGCGGTGTTTGCGAGGCTGAAACCAATGTAAAGGGCGAGGGATAGGGGAATGCTAAAAGCCATTCCGGCTCCCATCGCTTGATGGTTTTACGGCCTATTATTCATCAGATAAGAAGGGGGGTTACTTTTTTCAAGGGCGCGTGTGCGGAGGTGTCTATAGCCCATATTTTTTGGGCATTAGGCGTAAAAAAAGGCAGGCTAATGCCTGCCTTGTTTGCATTTTAATTTATTTGCGCTTTCGCTTACTTGCTGCCCAGAGCACCAAAACGCTTGTTAAAGCGGGCTACCTGACCTTCGGCAGCAAGAACGCGCTGTTGGCCAGTCCATGCAGGATGGCTTAGCGTATCTACGCTCAGGCGCATCACATCGCCTTCTTTGCCCCAGGTGGAACGTGTCTTACGCTCAGACCCATCGGTCATCACTAACGTAATCTCATGATAATCTGGATGGATATCTTTTTTCATTTTTTTTGCTCCTGACAGCCTGTCGCTGCCCTATCTCTTTATATAACTAGCGCACGGTCATTTGCGAAGCGCTCAAAAATTCAACATCTTAATGAAGGCCAGTTTATACAATCAAAGTGGCAATAATGCAAGTTTTTATTTGTTTTTGCCTCTGTTGGAATAGCGGTGCTTTACACCCCAAATGATTAGGTTAAAAAGGGGCTAAGATGTTCCAATGCCAAAACAGGCTGATTTTATGCAGAATAAACCCAAAAATACGGATTATGTCCAGAATTTAGCTGAAAGCCAAGCGGCCTCTGCTGCGCCTGCTGCCTTATCAGAGCTGGCGGCGTTTTGGCCCTTTATCCGCCCCTATCGTGGACAGGTGGTGCTAGCGGCGGTGATTCTGATCAGTGTTTCCTTTATTTTGCTCTCTTTAGGGCGGGGTCTGGCATGGCTCGTGGATAAAGGGCTAGGTAGCGGCGATGCGGCGATGCTGGATAGAGCTGTCATGGTGGCTATGGGGCTCGCATTTTTGGTTGGGCTGGGGTCTTATTTGCGTATTTTGCTGATTAATCAGGTCGCTGAGAAAGTGATGGCAGATATCAGAAAATCCATTTATGCCCATGTCTTATACCTGCCTACTAGCTGGTTTGAAGCTGCTCGAACTGGCGATATTCTCTCGCGTTTGAATACGGATACGGCTGTGGTTCAAAGCACTTTGGCAACGACTTTATCTATGGCTGTGCGTAATGTCATTTTGCTATTTGGCGGGTTGGTATTAGTGGTATTAGCGTCCGCGCGGATGTCGCTGGTGGTGGCTGTTGTTGTACCGATAGTGGTCATACCTTTGATCGTATTGGCACGCCGGATGCGCGCCTCTTCCCGCATTGCTCAGGAACGTCTCGGCACCTTGTCTGCCGAAGCCGAAGAAGGGATATCTGCTATTCGCACCGTGCATGCTTTTGCCCAAGAAGCGCAAATGCAAAACAGGTTTGATGGCGCCTTAAAGGGCGCGTTGGATGCTGCCTTATCACGGGTGCGTTTGCGGGCGGTATTGTCTGGTTTTGTGTTCTTTATGATGATCAGCGGCGTTACTCTTATTTTATGGGTTGGTGGCCGCGATTTGTTAACTGGTAAAATTACCCCTGGGGATCTGTCTGCTTTTGTGTTTTACGCCTTTATTGTGGCTTCTTCTACCGGCACCTTGTCAGAGTTGGGGGGCGAGCTTCAGCGTGCAGCAGGGGCTGCAGACCGTATTACCCAGCTTCTTGCCCAGCGCTTGCGCCGTCCAGACCCGTCCAGCCCGCGCCAGCTTGCAGATAACAGGGTAGCGGGCGATAAAACAAGTGTTGAAATAAGCTTTCATGATGTGCATTTCGCCTATCATAGCCGGTTAGAAACGCCAGCGATTTCGAGCGTTAATTTTAAAGCAAAAAGCGGGCGCAAGCTGGCTATTGTGGGGCCTAGCGGGGCAGGTAAATCTACCCTATTTCACTTGCTGTTGGGATTTTATGAGCCGCAATCAGGCCAGATTTGTTTAAATGATGTGCCGCTATCAGATATGCGGCTCAGCGATATTCGCAAACATATTGCCATTGTACCTCAAGACCCCGTTTTATTTTCTGCTAGCTTAGCTGAAAATATTGCTTTCTCGCGCCCAGAGGCCAGCATGGAAGAAATAATCACGGCTGCTAAGCAGGCAGAAGCAGATAGTTTTATCCGCGAGCTTAGCCTTGGTTATGACACGCTGGTAGGCGAGAAAGGCGTGCGGCTTTCTGGCGGCCAGCGCCAGCGTATTGCGATTGCACGGGCGATTTTACGCGCTCCCGATATTCTGCTCCTTGATGAAGCTACAAGTGCGCTGGATAGTGTCAGTGAGGCGGCTATTCAAAATGCCCTGTCTCGGCTGATGCAAGGACGCACAAGCCTAGTGATAGCCCATCGGCTATCAACCATTATGGATGCTGACCAGATTTTGTTGATGGATAAGGGGCAGATTATAGCGACGGGAACACATGAAAGCCTGATAGAAAACTCTGCTTTATATCAGCAGCTTGCGGCTCAGCAATTTAAGATATCGCCATCTTCTAAGTAGGGTTTCAAAAAAAATTGGCGTTTCCCGCAACATAGCTTCGGGTATATTCATTTATTTATTCATTCAGTTATTTTGGGGGCACTATTGAACTGGCCAGCTATCTTCAGGCGCCTTTCGGCATGATTATCTTGAAAATTATCAAACTGACCAGCGATATCGCTCTGGGTGTTTCCCGGTAATATGACCGAAAGCCTAGCTCCAGAACGATAATCTTTGCCATGTATATTCAAAGATAATATTGGGGCAATAGCCTCTGGCCGGGCGGTGCTATCGCGTGTCAGTTGGCTCGCCAAATGCAGGCTGGCTTGTGTGCCTTGCAGTGTCTGCATTTGCCCTGCTAGGGTGAACTGTCCATTAAGACTGTCTAGATGGACGAGCGCAGGCACCCCGCTAGCCTCTATCCATTTATTGCTTCCAGCAATAGCCATTATATCTAAATTTACAGGCCAGCTAAAAAGTCCCCCATTGATATTATACGCCGATGCATAAGGGGCGC
This sequence comes from Alphaproteobacteria bacterium, assembly GCA_022425485.1. GTDB lineage: Bacteria > Pseudomonadota > Alphaproteobacteria > Puniceispirillales > Puniceispirillaceae > JADHLI01. The sequence continues at coordinate 3,601 of JAKMFL010000061.1, forward strand.
TCATAAAGAAATTATGATGTGTATCCTCTTGCCTAATTTCGGTTACGGGGCGCGCATCATCAACACCTATAATAGGCCCATCACTTGTCAGCAGATGAAGGATGCCGGTGTTCATATTGAGCATAAGTGCAGAAAAAAATAGCGAATCTGGCGGCGATGCGGCATGTGAAGGGCGGACGAGAAGCGGCCCCTCTGAAATACTAGGCTCTTGTTTTTTGCTTGTGATTTCCGCGGCGTTTTCGCTCTGAAGTACAGATGCGATGCCGTTACCATCCAGCATTTGATAATAGGGATTATCTGCCTTATTCCCAAAACCCCCTATATTTCTATGGGTATTTGCATAGGTGAAAACCCCTGTTTGGGTATCATCAAAAGAAATTTCCGCCGCGCTTGCTGGCGATAAATTCGTAAATATGAAAATGGTAAGATGCATAAGATGCATAGACAATGCTCAGCTTTCATCGCCTTGCAATCCTCTGAATTGACTATTCAAAAGGATAGGGTGGGGAAGATTAACTATTCGGGTCAAGCAAGCTTGAGCAATATTTTATTCTGACTGCACGCGCTGGGTAAGTTTCAATTCTATACGTCTGTTCTTCTGTCTGTCCGCGTCAGTATTGCCTGTTGCAATAGGCTGAAATTCACCATAGCCAGAGGCAGCAAGGCGCGAGGCTGGCACCTCGTTTTTGATCATAAAACGTACCACTGACAAGGCGCGTTCTGTTGAGAGATCCCAGTTATCTGCATACACCCCGCTAACGGGCACATCATCAGTATGCCCATCAATTTGTAATATCCAAGGGATGTCTTCTGGTATCTGGTCGATTATTTCTGTTAGCGCCATAGCTATTTGTGCAAGCTGTGCTTGACCTTCATCACCAATATTGGCGCGGCCTGCATCAAACAGAACTTCAGATTGGAATACAAAGCGGTCCCCAACGACTTTTACATCACTGCGCCCTTCTAACACATTGCGCAGACGGCCAAAAAATTCTGAACGGAAACGGCGCAGCTCTTGTACCTTGTTAGCAAGCGCGTTGTTCAAAGCCTTGCCTAGATTAGCGATGGCAATTTTATCCTCTTCAGCCTGTTTTTCGCGCTCAGCCAACAGGCTGCGTAGGCGCGATAGCTCTGAGCGCAGAGATTCCATTGCCAAAGTTAGACGCTCCACCTCCATGGTGGCCTCGCTTGCTTTCTTGGTTTGTTGCGATAAAGCATCTGTCTGGGCAGAAAGGCGCTGGCTTGTCTCACTTAATTGCGCCTCAAAGGCCTTTGTGCGGGCCGTGCTCTGGCGCTGTAAATCTGCGAGCGCAGCTTTTTCAGCATCTAGGTCTCGTTGCAGTTTTTGCGATTTATCGCTCTCAGTGGCAAATTGCTGGCTAAGGGTTTCTAGCTGGGCGGCAAGGCTAATATTCTGCTCTTCTGCTGCTGCGAGCTGTGCATTGGTTCTCGCTAGGTCAGCGGATAAAACAGAGCTGGCTTCGCGCTCTAGGGATAGAAGCTCGCTCAATTGTGATAACTCTTGGCGTAGGGCAGATAAGCTTGCATCTTGGCCAGACAGGCGATAGGCCAAATTGGCTTGGATAAGCACAAAGACCATCAGCACAAAGACAAATACCATCAGCAAGCTTGCCAACGCATCAACAAATCCGGGCCAAGTAAAATCGCCGGGTCTGTTGCGTGTGCCAAGACGGGAAAGTGCCATAAAATCTGCCTTTATATTTTGAATATTCTGACTAGTTTTAGCCCATCTCGTTCATCTCAAGACTGCGCTTGTTAATGACCTTCAGCCTTTTTTCTCAGCTAGATTGGTAATGGACGCAGATAAAGCCCGTAATTCTGTTGAAATGTTATGCTGCTGGCGCTCAGACTGTTGTGCCAGCGCATCGGTTAGCTGTTCAATTCTGGCGTTTAAAAGCCCCAGCATATCACGGGTGCGTTTATCATCTGCCATCTGCTCATTCAGTATAGAAAGCTGGGCATTCATTTGCACAATCTGCTGAAGCTGATTACTACGATCTGCTTCTGCATCCTTTATCGCCTCTGCTAGCACTATCATCGCTCTTGCGCCTTCCTCGCTCAGCCCATGGGCCAGCGCTTGCTGGCCAGCCGGCACATTCCCAGAACCCGCATCACCATAGCGTGCGAAAGCAGACAGCCAATCTTCCACTTCATTAAAAAAACGGCCCATTGCTTGGCCAAGTTGCAGATCAAGAAAGCCGATAACTAGACTAGCACTAAGTCCAAATAAGGAGGATGAAAAGGCGGTTGCCATGCCATCTAGCGGTGCTTCTAATCCAGTGCGCAATTGCTGCATCATCTGCTCAAAATCTAGGCTACTAATATCTAAGCCGCTAACGACGGCGCTAACAGAACCGATGGTCTGTAGTAATCCCCAAAAGGTACCCAGCAAGCCTAAAAATACGAGCAAGCCAATGAAATAGCGTGAAATTTCGCGCCCCTCGTCAAGACGTGCAGCCACCCCATCTAATACAGAGCGAAGGGATAGAGCCGATAAATGCCTATCTTCGCTTGCATCTGAGAGCATGGCATAAACAGTTGCCAGCAAAACTGGGCGCGGGGCAGTGGGGTTTATCCGGTTGGTTTTTTGTATCTGAGCCAGCCATTTAGTTTCTGGTACTAGCCGAAGGGTTTGGCGAAAAATAAACGCAACGCCGATCAGTGCCGTAGCCACAATCACACTGTTCAGGGCGATATTACCTGCAAAGGCGCTGGCTAGCTGAGACCATAATAGCGCAATAATTGCAGCCGTAATCGCCAGAATTATGCCCATTCGAATAAGATAGGTGCGGGGGTCTGTCATACGCGATTTCATGTCCATCTTGCCTTTCATCTGAGGCTAATACTGATGATGCTAAAACATGCCAGCCAATCATGGCAAGACTATGAAAGGCTCAAAAAGATGTTTTGCGCGTGATGAAAGGCAGGTTAATGCCTTTTCTCATGCCCCACCCCTCTCTTTAAGAGGCGTTCGCACTGCGTAGGGTTTTAAGCAAGCTCGCATGCATTGCGCTGTTACAGGCTACAACATCTCCGCTTTCCAATGCCTTGTCGCGCGAGGCGAAATCAGACACTAATCCGCCAGCTTCCCGCACAATCAAAACACCAGCAGCAATGTCCCACACGCTCAGGCCACGATCCCAGAACCCGTCATATCGGCCTGCTGCTAAAAAAGCGAGGTCTAGGGCTGCCGCACCAAACCTGCGCACGCCAGAAGAGGCCTGCATAACCGCATTTAATTCTCGCAAGAACTTCGCATCTGTTTCTGCTGAGCCGCGTCCTAGAAACGGGATGCCTGTTGCAAATAGGCAGTCTGCCATGCTGCGGCGGCCAGATACCCGAATACGCCTGTCATTTAAATAGGCGCCTTTACCTGTTTCGGCAAAATAGAACTCATGCCGACAGGGGTCATAAATAGTACCAGCTATAATTTTGCCTTTATCCCGAACAGCAATGGAAATGGCAAAATGCGGGATACCATGCAAAAAATTTGTAGTGCCATCTATGGGGTCAACAATCCAGCAAGGCGCGTCGCTATCACTGCCCTTGACCTCGCCAGCTTCTTCCATGATGAAGCCCCAGTCAGGACGCGCTTTTTCCAGCTCTTCTTGAATGGTTCGCTCAGCCGCTATATCGGCTTGCGAGACAAAATCTGCGGCCCCTTTGCGGGTGACTTGCAGGTTTTCCACCTCACCAAAATCGCGCATCATGCGCCGCGATGCGGCGGCAGAAGCTTTATACATAACATTAATCAGCGCAGAACGGCCAGCCATGATAGATTAATCCTTTGCCCGTTCGAGATAAGTTTTGTCTTCGGTGCGCACAACAATGCGGGTGCCAACCTCAATATGCGGGGGTACCATAATGCGCTCTCCATTATCAACTACGGCAGGTTTGTAGGATGAAGAGGCCGTCTGGCCTTTGATGACCGCGTCTGCTTCAACCACAGTTAGCACTACCTGTTCTGGCAGGGTGATGGAAATAGGCTCGCCTTCGTGGCTTTGCAAGGTAACGCTCATCCCGTCTTGCAGAAAAACAGCGGTCTCACCTATCATATCCTCGGCGATGCTTATTTGCTCAAAAGTTTTGCTATGCATGAAAATATGCATATCGGCTTCTGCATAAAGATAGGTACATTCTGCTTCATCCAGAATAACCCGCTCAACAGATTCTGTAGCCCGAAAGCGTTCATTTAGTTTTGTGCCATCGCGGATATCGCGCAACTCAATCTGGGCAAAAGCTCCGCCCTTGCCGGGCTTTACATGGCTGGTTTTAACCGCCACCCACAAACGTGACTTATGCTCAATAACATTGCCCGGGCGAATAGCGTTTCCGTTTAACTTCATCTTTTAATTTCCTTATATTGGCTAGCCAAGCTGAGCCATATGAGCGGTAGTGTCTAGCATCCGGTTAGCAAAACCCCATTCATTATCATACCAGCCCATAATGCGCACAAACCGGTCTGCCTGCACTTGTGTTTGCGTTAAATCAGCCACACAAGAATGGCTATCATGATTGAAATCAACAGATACTAAAGGCAAGGTGTTAACGCGCATCACCCCTTTCATAGGGCCTTCAGCAGCGGCTTTCAACGCGGCATTGACGCTGTCACGGTCACATTCTTTTTTGGAATAGAAATGCAAATCTACCACGGATACGTTTTCGGTAGGCACGCGCACCGCAGAACCATCTAGCTTGCCATCTAGCTCTGGCAGAACAAGGCCAACCGCCTTTGCCGCACCAGTAGTTGTCGGCACAATCGAGCGTGCCCCAGCACGCGCACGGCGCAAATCTTTATGCGAGTTGTCCAGAATATTTTGATCGCCTGTATAGGCATGGATAGTCGTCATATTGCCAGAAATCAGGCCAAAACTATCGTTCATCACCTTAGCCATCGGTGCAAGGCAGTTTGTTGTACAAGACGCGTTTGATATGATCAGATGTTCGCCTCGCATATGGCCGTGATTAACCCCATATACGACGGTAAAATCAGCCCCAGAGGCAGGGGCTGAAATCAGCACTTTTTTTGCGCCTGCGGACAGGTGCGCCGAAGCTTTCTCGCGGCTGTTAAAATGGCCCGAACATTCCAGCACTACATCTACATCCAGTGCGCCATGCGGCAATAAAGCAGGGTCGCGTTCATGGGTAACGCTGATCTTACCCCTACCAACATCCATCCAGTCTTGTTCAAAAACAATGGGGGAGGCGAATTTACCATGTGTTGAATCAAATTCCAGCAGATGTGCCATCACGTCGGTAGCACCGGGGGAATTTAGCAATACAACTTCAATATCATCACGTTTTTGTTCAATAAGCGCACGTAAAACCAGTCTTCCAATGCGGCCAAATCCGTTAATGGCAACACGCGTTTTCATAGGGTCATCTTCCTTTACTATGCCTCAACCAGCGACGATATTGTTATACAAAATAATCAAGGGCAGTGACACCCCTAATGCACGCTAGTCGAGCTTTGCTAAAGCAGCCTTCGTAACCGCTTCTGCGGTAATGCCAAAATGCTGGAATAGCGCGCCCGCTGGGGCAGAAGCCCCAAAACTACGCATCCCGACAAAGCTGAAATCAGGGCCGGCAACATGAGCCCAGCCCATTTCAATGCCTGCTTCTACTACCACGATAGATTTTGCCCCTGCGAGCAAGCTGGCACGGTAATCAGCATCCTGATGGATTAAAATATCCATACATGGCACAGAAACCAAACGTGTTGGATGCCCGCTAGCTTCTAATTGCTGGCGTGCCTCTTCTGCTATCATGACCTCAGATCCTGTTGCCATGATGACAATTTCTGCGGCTGCGCTCGCTTCACGCAGCACATAGCCGCCGCGCATAGATTTATTTTCTGCAATATCTTCACCTAGGCGCATTTGCGGTAAGCCTTGACGGCTGAGGGCTAGGATTGAGGGGGTGTTGTGCGTGTCCAGACCAATTTGCCATGCTTCTGCGGTCTCCACAATATCGCAAGGGCGGAACAGATTTAGATTTGGTATCGCCCGCAGCGCTGCAAAATGTTCAACGGGCTGATGGGTTGGCCCATCTTCCCCTAGGCCAATAGAATCATGCGTCATCACATAAATCGCGCGTTGCTCCATCAGGGCTGACAGCCGGATAGAAGGCCGGCAATAATCCGTGAAGACCAGAAAAGTGCCGCCATAAGGCACCATCCCGCCATGCAGAGCAATACCGTTCATTGCAGCGGCCATGCCATGCTCACGCACCCCGTAATGGATATAATGTCCGGCTGGATTCTGGCGTGAGAAAATATCCTGATCGGCAGCTTTCGTATTGTTGGATCCGGTTAGATCGGCAGACCCGCCAAACAATAATTGCGTCTCTGCAACTAGGGCTTCGATAGTCTTTTGGCTAGCAACACGGCTGGCCACCTTTTGCGGGTTTGCGGCAAGCTCCGTCTTCATCTTCTGCACAGCTGTTGCCGCGGCATCTGTAATATCGCCAGATAGGGCTGCTAAAAATGCCTCTTTTTTTGCCGATGTTTCTAGTCTCTGCGTCCAGTCGCCTCGTGCCTTTTGACCATGTTTACCTATTTTGCGCCAGTTACCCAAAATATCTTCTGGTATTTCAAATGGGGCATGGCTCCAGCCTATCGCCTTTCTGGTACCAGCGATTTCTTCTGCACCAAGGGGTGCGCCATGCACTTTTGAGGTACCAGACACGGTTGGCGCCCCTTTCCCGATAACGGTTTTGCAGCGGATAAGGCTAGGCTTGGCCGTGTCGGCTTTGGCAGCGGTAATGGCCTTATCTACATCCTGCATATTATGGCCGTCACAATCTAAAACCTGCCAGCCATAAGCGGTGAAACGCGCACTGATATCATCAGACACGGTCAGCTCTGTTTTGCCATCAATAGAAATACCATTATCGTCAAACAGCACGATAAGCTGGCCCAGTCCGAAATGCCCGGCCATAGAGGCGGCTTCATGGCTGATCCCTTCCATCAAGCACCCATCACCGGCGATAACATAGGTGTGGTGGCTTACCAGCGCGTCTCCAAATTTTGCGCGTAAATGCATCTCTGCCATTGCCATACCTACTGCATTGGCGATGCCTTGCCCCAACGGGCCAGTGGTCGTCTCAATCCCAGCTGCATGGCCATATTCAGGATGGCCTGCAGTTGCACTGCCCAGCTGGCGGAAATTGCGCAACGCATCCAAGCTTGTATCTTTATAGCCCGTTAAATAGAGCAGCGCATAGAGCAGCATTGAGCCGTGACCAGCGGATAAAACAAAGCGATCTCTATCTGGCCAGTCCGGATGTTCCGCATCAAATTTCAAGTGGTTCGAGAATAAAACAGTGGCGGCATCTGCCATGCCCATAGGCATACCCGGGTGACCAGATTTCGCAGCTTCAACAGCATCCATTGCAAGCGCGCGGATCGCATTTGCCATCATCGAAGAGGGAAGGTTCGCCATATCAGTCTTTCTCATTCATTTAGCCAGTATCCTCATCATAGGGCTATATATGGCCAGACCCAGACAATCAAGGCTATAGCTGAACTTTGCATAAGATTTAAATAGCATTTTTGCAGGTTACGGCTGCTACTGGTTATGCTTAGCATCTAAAACAAGGGTTCAGTTTTTGAATGGGCGTAAAATTATTTACTTCAAATGCCGCTTCTGGCCTGTGCCGATTCGTGGCGGTAAGCAGGCGCCAATTCTAGCTTTATGCATCTGGTTAACAGGCTTTGGCTAGGTAAAAGCGATGCCTGATAGTTTCCGTGAATCCAAGCGATAGGCAGAGTTAGACGTGTAAGGCGTTGGGTAAAGGACGCAGAACAACATATTGTCAGGCTTGTTTTTTTAACTTAATCAGCGCACGATAAATTTTGAATGAGAGCGGCTGGACATCGTGTTTTGTTTTTCGATGGCTGAACGCTTGGATTGCGCATAATGGCTGAAACGCTACCCCTGCGGTGTCGCCGTGACGGGGCAGGTATATCTTAAAGCGTAACAAAAATTAATTTTAGGGGATAAGGCACCGCGAATATGACAGGGCCTAAATTAGAAACCGCATTGCAAGGTCTGCAAGATGCTATCAACGAGTTGGACAGAACCATTCTGGATACAGCTAGTAGGTTTAGTGCCCCTAGAGCGAGCGAAACTTCAAGTGACATAAGCGATGTTTTCCCCCCTGCTGATTCGGGCATGTCTGCAGATATGTTGAGAGCGGAGCTAGAGGCCCTGCGCCAGATGATAGCAAAGGCAAGTGCGCTTATCGATGGTGAGCAAGAAAATAGCCTAATCGCTTCAGATGAGGTGCTGCATTAATGGCACAATCGGTTGTAACAGTCAGATTAAATGGCCAGCCCTATCAGATGGGATGCGGGCAAGGCGAGGAAGCGCATATCGAAGCGCTGGCCAAACAGGTGGATGATATCATTACAGCGGTTAAGTCTGATGCGGGCCAGCTTGGCGATACCCGCTTACTTGCTATGGCCGCCCTTATTCTGGCTGACCAGAAACATACCCTGCAAACTGCCAGCCCTGAAACGGCGGAACCTCATGCACACGCGCAGGCGGATAACAGGGCCATGTCAGCAGAGGCAGAAGCCATGCTGGCAAGTCAGCTAGAAGCGATGGCATCAAAGCTACGCGGCCTGAAAGACCAGCTCGATAGCATAACTTGAAAAATAACCTAAACTAGCCTAGTTTCTATGAGGTGATGGCTGGGCTTCGCGCTCGGTATTTCGATCCCTGGGGCCATAATCTTCTGTCGGGAGCTACCACTGGCAAAGTTGCGATTTTGCTATTGCGGCGCCCACCTGTCTAACAGGTCACAGAGGATGAAAACATCCAACGGCTGTCCTGGCTATCACTTTTTGGCTATCACTTTTTTGGCCATCTCTTTAAAGTCCAGAAAATTGGGATTTAGATGACGCAAGCCAACCCCGATAAGATAAAAGTTGAAACCCGAAAACAGGCCGCCGCCTCCCGCGCAGCCGCTTCTAAGGCAAACCCAGAGGCCGCTGAAAAGCTGGCTAAATTTGCTGAACATCTAATCGCCGAATTTCACCCCCAAAACATTGCTGGATATTGGCCAATCAAGAGCGAGCTAGATGTGTTCCCGCTGCTTTCTGCCCTTGCTATGACGCCAAAGGTGGGGCTGTGTTTGCCGATAACGAGTGCGCCCGGAACAGCGCTTAGCTTTCACCGCTGGCAGCTAGGAGAGGCGCTGGATATCGGGCCGTATAATACCCGCCAGCCCTTTCCGGACAAAGAAGAATTATTGCCAGATTTGATGCTTTTGCCCCTATTGGCTTTTGATGAAAAATTGAACAGGCTGGGCTATGGCGGCGGATTTTATGACCGCACCCTTGCCAGCCTTGCGCACAAAGGTAATACAGTAACAGCGATTGGTATCGCTTATGAAAGCCAGAAAATGGATAAGGTGCCAACGGGGTATTTTGACCGGCCTTTAGATGGTGTGCTAACCCCATCTGGATTGATTATGGGCTGAACAGCGTTTAGATGGCTGATTGATGAAGCGAGAAGGGTGAAAAATATGCGGGTTCTTTTTCTGGGGGATATTGTTGGCCGTGCTGCCCGGCAAGCGGTGATAGAGGCTGTGCCTGTTTTGCGCACCGAATTAGCCTGTGATTTTGTTATCGCAAATTGTGAAAATGCCGCTGGGGGATTTGGGGTAACGCCGCCTATTTGTGAGGCGCTATTTGCAGCGGGAATTGATGTTTTAACTACGGGTAATCACGCTTTTGATAAGTCGGAGATTAGCCCTTATATGGCGAGCCAGCCCCGTTTATTGCGCCCTGCAAATATGAATGCGGCTTTTCCGGGGTCTGGTCATGTGATTATTCAAAATGAAAAGGGGCAGCGTCTTGGTGTCATGAACATTATGGCGAATTTGTTTATGGCAGAAAATGAAAATGCGTTTGCCTGTGCAGATAAGCTTCTGGCTGAAATGGTGCTAGGAGAAGCTGTGGATGCGCTGGTTTTGGATTTTCATGGGGAGGCGACTTCTGAGAAATGCGCGATGGGCTTTCATATGGATGGCCGAGCTTCGCTGGTGGTTGGCACGCACACCCATATCCCTACCTCAGACACACGGATACTGCCTAATGGCACAGCCTATCAAAGCGATGCTGGCATGTGCGGTGATTATAATTCGGTCATTGGCATGCAAAAAGAAGCGGCAACAGGGCGTTTCAACGGCCAGCCTGCTGGGAAACTGGCGGTGGCAACAGGCACCCCTAGCTTATGCGGGGTGTTAGTAGATATCAGCCCAGATACCGGTCTGGCCACAGAAGTGCGGCAAATCCGAAAGGATGGCGTGCTGGCCCCTGCGTCCTAAGATAGGGGACAATGTGCGCAGATTAAAAAAAGAAATTCATCTCCTTATCTTTTTTCTTAATTGCCCTTCTGCTATATCAGACGCAGAATAAGTAAATTCCGATTTCAGATGATGATTGATAAGCGGAGCTGGAGCAAATGGCAGGCCATTCCAAATTTAAAAATATTCAACATCGCAAAGGGGCGCAGGATAAAAAGCGCGCTAAAATCTTCACCCGCCTTATAAAAGAATTGGCGGTAGCAGCAAGAGGCGGTACAGACCCAGCGAGCAATCCGCGCCTTCGCGGCGCCTTGCTAGCCGCGCGGGCGGCCAATATGCCAAAAGATAATATTGAGCGGGTATTAAAAAAGGCAGAAGGCGGTGAAGGCGAGCAGTATGAGGAAATTCGCTATGAAGGGTACGGCGTTGGCGGTACCGCTTTTATTGTCGAGGCGATGACCGATAACCGCAACCGCACAGCCTCTGAGGTGCGTGCAGCCTTTAGTAAGTTTGGGGGCAGCCTTGGGGAGACAGGTTCGGTTAGCTTTATGTTTGATAAGGTTGGTCAAGTTATCTTTGCAGGCAGTGTTGGCGATGCAGATACCATGTTTGAAGCTGCGCTAGAGGCAGGTGCGGATAATGTCGAATCTGATGATGACAGCCATGTTGTGACCTGTGCGCCCGAAGATTTCAATGCGGTGCGCGAAGCTTTGCAAGAAGCGTTTGGCGATCCTGTTGAAGCAGAGCTAACCTGGATTGCCCAGAATGAGCTGGCGGTTGATGAAGACCAAGCTCGAACATTGTTAAAATTTATTGATGCGCTCGAAGATAATGAGGATGTGCAGAGCTTATCTTTCAATTTCGAGATTTCTGATGAGATTATGGCAAAAATTGAGGCATAGCCCATGCTGATGCTGGGCATCGATCCGGGCCTTGGTGCAACAGGCTGGGGTCTGGTATCTATGCAAGGAACGCGGCTTTGTCATCACCGCCACGGTATTATCCGCAGCACCGCCCGTGAGGCCGACACAAAAAGGCTAGCTTCTATTAGCTACCAGTTGGAAGAAATCATTAAAGTCGAGCGGCCTGATGCCGCCATTATCGAAGAAATTTTTGTGGTAAATAATCCGCGGTCAGCGCTGCGTTTGGGTATGGCACGCGGCGTGGCGGTAATGGCGTGTGGGCGGGCCGAGCTGTCCCTTTATGAAATTTCTGCGCGGCGCGTAAAGCAAGCGGTAACGGGCACTGGCAAAGCAGATAAAAGACAAGTCTCTGAGATGGTGGCGCGGCTTTTAAATATCCAGGCGCCGCCATCAGATGCTGGCGATGCGCTGGCGATGGCCATAGCTGGCTTGCAAGGGGGAAGCTCAAAAGTAGCTTCAGAACAAAGGGCGCCAGCGCCATCTGGTGGGCTGGAAGGCGCAATCGCTGCTGCCCTAGCCAAGCAAGACCAGTCCAGCTAATCTGAGGCAAATAAATGCATAATAGGAGGCGCTCTCGATGATAGCACAGCTAAAAGGCCAGATAGTTGCCAGCGATCTAACCTATTTGGTGCTGGATGTTATGGGGGTTGGCTATCAGATTTTTGCTAGTGGACGCAGCCTATCCCAGCTTGGCGGTGTTGGCGCAGAGGTCACTGTGCTAACAGAGCTAGTGGTGCGTGAGGATTCTATGACCCTTTATGGCTTTGCTAGCGAGGGCGAACGCGCTGCTTTCCGCCTGCTACAGACAGTCCAAGGGGTCGGCGCAAAGGCAGCATTATCTATTCTGACAGTGTTAACACCAGATGAGTTGGCGCAAGCTATTTTGGCTGGGGATAAAGCGATGGTGGCGAGAGCAGAGGGTATTGGCCCGAAACTCGCCTTGCGGATTGTCAATGAGTTGGCACAAAAGACCGCCTCTCTTGCGGGGGGCGGCCTGCAGGCAGCATCTGATGGCGTTGCTAGCCCTGATGCAACCACAGCGGCGCAAAATGCAGTTTTGCAAGATGCGCTTTCAGCACTGGTCAATCTAGGCTATTCTCGCACGGAGGCCTTTACCGCCCTGCAAAACGTACAAAAACAAGGTACAGATAACGATATTTCGGCGCTCATCGCGGCGGCATTGAAACAAATGGGAAGCGCACAGTAATATCGGCTAATGAAGAGTTGGCGGTTAGGCGCATTACGGCTAAACCAGAGGTTAAGACTATAAAAGAGATAAGCGCGTGACAGAAACCCCTCCATCGATTTCCCCTGAGATAGACCGCTTGATAGATGGCGAGGCACAAGGTGTGCAAGATCCGGCTTTGCGCCCCTTAATGCTGGATGAATTTATCGGTCAGGGTCAGGGACGCGCTAATTTAGAAACCTTTATTCATGCGGCTAGCCAACGAAGCGAGGCAATGGATCACACGCTTTTGCATGGCCCGCCCGGCCTTGGAAAAACAACTATGGCGCAAATTATCGCCAATGAGCTTGGCGTGGGCTTTCGGGCAACTTCTGGGCCGGTAATTGCACGCGCAGGCGATCTCGCTGCTTTGCTGACAAACCTTGCCCCGCGTGATGTCTTGTTTATTGACGAAATTCACCGTCTGAACCCAGCAGTTGAAGAAGTTTTATATCCGGCGATGGAAGATTTTCAGCTGGATCTTATTATCGGGGAGGGGCCTTCTGCGCGCTCGGTGCGCATTGATTTGCCCCGATTTACCCTAGTTGGGGCAACCACTCGCTCTGGCTTGCTGACAACGCCTTTGCGTGACCGTTTTGGTATCCAGATGCGGATGCAGTTTTACACGCCGCAAGAACTTGTTGCGATCTTAAACCGGCAAGCACATAAGCTAGATATGCCGCTTACGAGTGATGGCGCGTTGGAAATAGCACGGCGTTCGCGCGGCACACCGAGGGTCGCTGGCCGATTGTTGCGGCGGGTGCGTGATATTGCGCTGGTCGCAGGGGCAGGCGAAGTAAGTGCAACAATTGCAGATGAAGCGCTGGGCCGGTTAGAGGTAGATGCGCAAGGTCTGGATAGTATGGATAGACGGTATTTATCTTGCCTTGCAACCTCTTATGGGGGCGGGCCGGTAGGGGTGGAAACACTGGCGGCAGTATTGTCTGAGCAGCGCGATATGCTGGAAGAAGTGATAGAGCCCTATTTGTTGCAGACAGGCTTATTAATCCGCACACCGCGCGGGCGATGCTTATCTCCTGCCGGCTGGACCTATTTGGGTCTGGATGCGCCAGCAGAAGCTACCCGTCAGCTTGATTTGCTTGCATCACCTAGTCAGGCTGACCTAGACTCAAATGACAGGTAAATAAACAAGTCTTAACTAAATGATGATAATAATGACAGGGTTTTGAAATCGTGCCAGATAGTCCAGAAAATATTGATGCTACGATTAAGCAGGCTGCCGCAGGCCTTGATGGTTTTATTGACCGCTCAAACCCCGCTCAGCATCGCCATATTTATGGCGTGACTGTACAATATGAAGATATTGACGCTGGCGGTATCGTCTATCATGCAACCTACCTTAATTTTGCAGAACGGGCGCGCTCTGCCTTGTTGCGTGCCTGCAAGTTTGATGTGCAGCATTGGCTTCGTGAACGCCAGCAAGGCTTTGTTATTACCCATATTGAAACCGATTATCACAGTCCGGCGCACTTGCATGACCAGCTATATGTGGAAACAACCTGTGTCCATTTGGGCGGGGCGTCTACGCTTTTGCAGCAAGATATCAATTCTCTTCATAATGGCCTTAATTTTGCCAGAGTTTTCGTCAAAGCTGCATGGGTGGATATAGAAGATGGGCCGCGAAAGTTTCCAGAGCCCCTACAGGCTGTTTTTAGGACGTTTCAGCCGACTTCATAGCACAATAACCAGAGCATTTTGAAAAAGAAATGCTTATCGATAGAACAGCGGTTAAAGCTATTTGGCGTGGTAATTGATAATAGAAGGCTGGCGTCTCTCCCTCTAAATAGACTATATGAACAATCAAACTTTGATGAATGATGACCTATTTTTGATGAATGAAGGATTTTGAGTAAAAATGGCAACAGAGACCGCGATTGAAAATACCGTAATAACGGCCACCTCTCAGGCGCATGACCTGACTATTCTAGGGTTGTTTTTCGCCGCTGATCCTGTGGTGAAATTCGTTATGTTGCTGTTGGTAGCAGCTTCTATTTGGTGTTGGGCGATCATTTTCGAGAAAATACGCCTTATCCGTCGCCAGAAAAAACACGCTGCTGCCTTTGATGAGCTGTTTTGGTCAGGCGGCTCTTTGAATGATTTGTACAATCAGACAGGGGATGACCCTGAAAGCGCCCAAGCTAAAGTATTTGTCTCGGCTATGCGTGAATGGCGGCGGGCAACGGTGAAAGGCTTAACAGCTGATTTGCGCGGCGATTTAAAAACCTCCATTTTATTGCGAATTGAGCGGAATATGACGTTGACCATCACCAGAGAGATGGATGCGCTAGAGCGCGGTATGAATTTCTTGGCCTCTATTGGCTCGGTCTCTCCTTTTGTTGGTCTGTTTGGCACGGTTTGGGGGATTATGAACTCCTTTCAGTCTATCGCGGAGTCTAAAAATACCAGCCTTGCTGTGGTAGCCCCGGGTATTGCGGAAGCGTTATTTGCAACTGCCCTTGGCCTTGCTGCTGCGATTCCAGCCGTAGCAGCCTATAACAAATTTTCTGGCGATCTGGATAAAGTCTCAAGTGCGCTAGAAGTGTTTGCACAGGAATTTACCACCCTTTTGGGACGGCAGCTGGATGAGGGGAGCAAATAGAGATGGGCGCTGCATTAAACAGCCAAAGAGGCGGGCGACGCGGACGCCGGATGAAGCCTATCGGTGAGATAAATGTCACGCCTTTTGTGGATGTGATGCTGGTTTTGTTGATCGTTTTTATGGTAACAGCCCCCTTATTGACCGTTGGCGTTCCTGTAGATTTGCCAAAGACTAAAGCTGGCCAGATCAACGCAGATCAAGCCCCGCTGGTGGTGACGATAAAAGAAGATGGCAGTCTATATTTGCAGGATAATGAAATTCCGGCAGACACGCTAATTCCGCGCCTTTCTGCTATTGGGGATGCCAATAAAAATGTCCGTATTTTTGTGCGCGGCGATAAGGATGTGGCCTATGGAGAGGTGATTGTTCTGATGGGGCGTATCCAAACAGCCGGATTTGAGCGTGTCGCGCTTGTTGCTGAATTGCCTGAGGATTAAGGGCATGTTGGCTTGGCTAAATCCCTCCCTTCTGACCCGCCCATTGGTACAGTCTATGCTGTTTCATGTCTTGGTGGTTGCGCTGGGTTTGATTAGCTGGCCGTTTTTGCAAGATAACGACACGAACGCACAGCCTTTAATCATTGTCGATGTGGTGGCAACCTTGCCGAAAACTAATCTTGCCGATAGCAGTGCTGCGAAATCTAGGCCAGAGCCGGAGCAAGAAGCGACCCGCAAAAAACCGCCTCCGCCGCCGCCGCCGCCTGAACCTAAAGTGGCCGCAAAAGCGCCGCCAGCAAAGCCAGCACCGCCCAAACCCGTCATAGAAAAGGCAGAAATTTTGCCTGATAAGCCTGTGCCGGTGCCGCAGGCAAAGCCAGAACCTGCAGCGCAAAAGCCTAAGCTGGTAAAAGTGGCAACACCTGTATCACGGCCAACCCCGCCAAAACGTGCCAAGCCAGCGCCAAACCCGGTGAAGCGTCCAAATAAACTGGCGCAAAAAAGCCAGCAAAAAGAAAAGGCGGAAGCGATGAACGGGGTCTTGCAGAACCTTGCACAAGCCTCTCTGGCTAAAAAGGCTGAGGAAACAAAAAAAGCGCAGCAGAAGCAAGATAAATTGGCGATGGCCAATCAGTTGTCGGCTGCGGTGGGGGAGGCTGTACGCGCCCCTGAAGCAACGACAAGCCAGCGCCTTGGCATGTCTGAAATTGACCGTCTTTTAAACCATATTTCCCGTTGTTTTGTGCTGCCGCCTGGCGCGACTGAAGAATTGGCAGAACAAGTCGTTGATGTGGATCTGGAAATGCGCCGTGATGGCAGTGTAGAGAAGATAACTTTTGTGGATAATGGTCGCCTGACAACGGATAAAAACTATCGTATTGTTGCGCTGGCGGCACGCCGCGCGGTGTTGGATTGCCAGCCTCTGCCGTTGCCACCAGAAAAATACGATACGTGGAAAACACTGCCCATCGGGTTTAACTCTACTTTTATGCAACGTGGAACGATGTGATGACAACAAAGGAATTAAGCATGATGGGGTTTAAAAATCAGTCTTTGAAACGCCTGATAACATTTGTGTTTATCTGTGTTTTACCGCTAGGGCTGACCAGCAATGCCTATGCGCAGAACCAGCGTCTATATATCACTGAGGGGCAAATTGAGCCTATCCCGGTTGCGATTGCAGATTTCACTGGCCTTGATGGGGTGCCGTCTGATGTTGGGCGGCAAATTGCACAGATTATTTCAGATGATCTTGTCAGCTCAGGGCTGTTTACATCTATTGATAGCGCCGCCTTTATTGCCCCACCTGCATCGCCAGATATTCAACCCACTTTTTCTAACTGGACGCCACTTGGCGCGAAAGGGTTGCTGATAGGGTCTGCATTTCTAGATAATGACGGTGCTTTGCAAGTGGAATTTGCGCTTTGGGATGTTATTTCTCAGCGTTCGCTTACCGAAGGGGGCGGGTCAGCTGATCCAGCAGGTTTGCGGCGTATCGCGCATCAAATTGCGGATTTTGTGTATGAAGAATTTACCGGTGATACGGGATATTTTGATACACAAATTGTGTATGTTTCTGAATCAGGCCCACAAAATCGCCGCATAAAACGCCTCGCTTTTATGGATCAAGATGGGCATAATCATAAGTTTTTGACCACCGGGAATGACCTTGTACTGACGCCCCGTTTCTCGCCAACCGCAAGCGAGATCGCTTACTTAAATTATTTCAATGATGAGCCGAATGTCTATCTTCTGGATGTGATCACTGGGCGTACCGAGAGATTGGGCAGCTTTCCCGGGATGTCATTTGCACCGCGTTTTGGCCCAGATGGCAGCAAGCTTATTATGAGCCTTGCAGAAGATGGCCGTACCGATATTTTTGAAATGGAGTTGGCGACCCAAACCATTACCCAGCTTACCCGCTCGCCCTCTATTGATACATCCCCCTCTTATTCACCAGATGGCCAATATATCGTTTTCAATTCAGACAGAGGGGGCTCCCAGCAGCTTTATACCATGCGTGCAGATGGCTCAGGCGTGCGCCGGATAAGCTTTGGTGATGGCCGCTATGCAACCCCAGTTTGGTCACCGCGCGGGGACATTATCGCCTTTACTAAAATGTATCGCGGCGAATTTTTTATTGGTGTGATGAATGTTGATGGAAGCGGGGAGCGTCTTTTAGCCAGAGGTTTCCTTGTCGAAGCGCCAACTTGGGCACCAAATGGTCGTGTTCTAATGTATTTCAAACAGCAACCTGTTTCTGACACAGGAGAGGGCGGCGATACGCACCTGTATCGCATTGATATTACTGGATTTAATGAGCGACGCGTCGTCACACCAGCCGATGCAAGCGATCCAGCATGGTCACCGCTGCTACAATAGAGATTTCTTAAGCCGTGCTTAGCCCTAGTGAATGTTATTAGAGGTTGATTTTTTTGGCCATTTGTGGTTTGAGTAATCTGGGAGGTTTGCTGTTCGCAAGCTGATGTTCAAATCAATTGCTTTTCTTTTTATGAGAAAACCCGGCAATCATTTAAGTAAGCGTGGCTCGGTAAAACAGCATGGTCAATCTTTTTAGTTCGGTCGTAAGGGTTTTGGGTAGAGTGAACTTAAGGGTAGGCGCACTAATTTAGTTTTTAAATGGCCAGTTGGAGGTCCAATAAAATGATCAAACGAATTTTCACTCTTGTTGCCGCTGTCGCACTTCTTGCTGCCTGCGAAACAGCCTCAACAACCGATAGCTCCGCAACAGGAAGCACTACAAGTGCGGCGACCAGCGGTACAGCCACTGCAACCAGCAGTACAGCAGCAACCACAACATCAGAAGAAGCGGTTGATCCAGCCGAAATGATGAAGAAAGAATTTACCAAGGTCGGCACAACGGTATTGTTTGATTTCGATTCATCACAGCTAAGCGATTATGCACGCCGCGTGTTGGACAGACAGGCTGCCTTCCTGAAAGCTGAACCAGCAGCACGTATCATCCTAGGCGGTCACGCTGATGAACGCGGCACACGTGAATACAACCTAGCACTTGGTGAACGCCGTGCATCTGCTGCCCGTGATTATCTGGTTGCTAAGGGTGTGAATGCCGCACGTATCCGGATTATTTCCTACGGTAAAGAGCGTCCAGCAACTGTTGGCTCTAATGAAGCTGCATGGCGTCTAAACCGCCGCGCAGAATCGGTGCTTAACTAAAGGGAAGCCTCTGGCAAGCGCAAGGATAGGCTGATAGATTTAGCTCAGCGATAAATATCATATTCAAAAAAGGGCTTTGTTTTAAGTGCAAAAACAAGGCCTTTTTTACACGGATATTATCCATTGCCCAATTCTTGCCGTATTGATTTGCCATGAAAACAGGGTGTCGATTAAGCGATGTTTAGGAAGAAAAATACCATGCGGCTTCAAGTTTCACGTTCACTACTCGCAAGGCTGGTACTGGCTAGCGCACTCCTATTGCCGCTTACAATCGGCTTAAATCCCAACATAGCTG
>JAKMFL010000003.1 GCA_022425485.1 Alphaproteobacteria bacterium
CGGTTGTACCTGTTTCAACAATATGACCCAAATACATCACCACCACACGGTCAGACAAATAGCGCACTATTGATAAATCGTGACTGATAAACAGCAAAGTGGTGCGCGAGCGATGCTGAATTTCCATTAGCAATTCAGTTACAGCAGCCTGCACTGACACATCTAGCGCAGACACAGGCTCATCAGCGACAACAATACGTGCATCCCCTGCAAAGGCTCTGGCAATACCCACACGTTGTTTCTGACCACCAGAAAGCTGGCGCGGCATGCGTTCGGCAAACTCGCGTGGTAATTTCACCAGATCTAGAAGTTCCAGCATTTTTTGCTTTCGTTCTGGCTCAGTATTGCCAATGCCAAAAACCTCTAGCGCGCGGATAATCTGGCGCCCTACACTCATAGACGGGTTCAGCGTGTCAAACGGGTTCTGGAACACCATCTGTATTGACGAAACCGTTTTGGTATCACGGTCTTCTATCATCACATCTTGAACATCTTTACCAAGCAATTGAACTTTGCCGCTTGTGGCTGTTTCCAGGCCCAACAACACCTTTGCCAGTGTCGATTTTCCGCAGCCAGACTCACCAACAATCGCCAATGTCTCCGCCTCATGGGCAACTAGACTTATAGTTTCATTCGCTTTAACAACTTTTTTCTCCGCAGTGGAGAATAACGCATTTGCGCTGACCTCATAATATTTTTTCAAATTCTGAATATTCAGAACAGGGCCACCAATCTCCGTCTTCTCTGTATCATCTGCTGCCTCAATATCTGCAGTCCAGTCGATTTCTGTGAAACGCTTACAGCGTGTATCGTGGCGTTTACCCTTATCAAAAAGAGTCATCGGGACAACACCTTGGTCGCATAAACCAGCTTTGAAATAATTACAACGAGGTCCAAAATTACAGCCTTGGGGGCGCTCATGCGGAAGCGGAAAATTACCTGGTATTGCCACCAGCGGGCGAGCGTTTTTATCCGCCCCAGGCAGAGGAATAGACCTGAACAATGCTTGCGTATAAGGATGACGCATATTATCAAAAACGTCCTCAACGCGCCCAGTCTCCACCGCCTCACCAGAATACATCACGCAAATCCGGTCACACACATCCATCACCAGCCCCAGATTGTGGCTAATAAACAACATCGAGGTTCCGTATTTTTTTCCTAATTCTTTGACCAGATCGACGATACCAGCTTCAACCGTTACATCCAAAGCCGTGGTAGGTTCATCTAGGATTAGCAATGACGGCTTTGACATCAACGCCATTGCGATTACGATACGCTGTTGCTGGCCACCCGATAGCTGGTGCGGGTAGGCATCTAGAATTCTATCCGCATCTGGCAGGCGCACATCTTCAACTACTTGACGGGCAAGTTCAAGCGCCTCTGCCTCAGATGCACCTTGATGGTTCATCGGCACTTCAATAAGCTGCTTGCCAATACGCATAGCTGGATTAAGAGACGCCATTGGTTCCTGATAAATCATTGCGATTTCAGAACCTCTGATTTGGCGTAATTCTGCCTCGCTCATCCCACCCAAATCCCGACCCTTAAACTTAATCGACCCGCCAACAACGCGGCCGTTTACACCTAGATCCTGCATCACGCCGAGAGCAACAGTCGATTTACCACAGCCGGATTCACCGACTAGGCCCATCGCCTCACCGGGGCGGACCTCGCAGGTGAAGTCCATTACCGCGGGAATTTCACGCGACCGCGTAAAAAACGAGATAGACAAATTAGTAATTTCAAGAATCGGACCTTTGTAATCATTCGTCATGTGTCCGGAACTCCTAGTCTTTCAGTGATTCTTCACGCAGTCCGTCAGCCAGTAAGTTAAGACCTAACACAAGAGACATTAGAGCAAAAGCTGGCGGCAAGGCAGGATGAGGATAAATTGACAATAGTTTGCGCCCGTCATTGATAGTTGAGCCCCAATCGGGGCTCTCCGGACTGACCCCAAGGCCAAAGAAACCAAGTGTTCCCAACAAGATTGTCGTGTAACCAATTCGCAGACAGAAATCGACGATAAGCGGCCCACGCGCATTTGGCAAAATTTCCCAAAGCATAATATACCAAGAACCCTCACCCCTTGTCTGGGCGGCTGCAACATAATCGCGTGTCTTAATATCAAGAGTAATGCCGCGAACAATCCTGAACACAGTTGGCGAATTAACGAACACCACAGACACGAAGACATTTAACAGGTTAGGTTCCATGTAAAATACGTCTAGCGGGTCTGCATTGAACGCTAAACCCGAATAAGCCCAGAGACCAAGAATTATGGTGACGCCACAATAAATATTCCTAGTCAGTGGTTGTGTGTAATAGCGTGACTGGAACAACAGAAACAAAAATATAACTGGAAACAAAAACAGCACCGCTGCCATGAAAATTGGAATACCCTCATCACGAATTTCAGGTGTGACCAACAGGTAGAACAGCAAAATGACTGGAAAAGCCAAGACCAGATTAGCAAG
>JAKMFL010000006.1 GCA_022425485.1 Alphaproteobacteria bacterium
CCGCCCCAAAGCTGAAACCGCTAGCTTCTTTTTCTATAAGCACCGCCCCAATGCCCTTTGCGCCCGGCGCGTCTGATAACCGGCAATAAACAACATAGGCATCGGCATGTCCAGCACCAGAACACCAGCGCTTTGTGCCATTAACAATCACTTTATCTTGCGTGATAACACCGTTTGTTTTTAGATCCGTCAGGGCAGTGCCTGCCTGCGGCTCGGACATGGAAACAGCAACAATCATATCACCGCTACATATTTTTGGCAGGATACGTGCACGCATTTCTTCTGGGGCAAAATGGGCGATAGCCAGCGCGGGGCCAAAGCTGCTTTCAAAGACGGGGAAGGCAACGGCGCAAGAAATTTTTGCAAGCTCTTCTAGCACCAATACTGCATCCAGATGGCTCATCTCGCCGCCGCCATATTTGGCTGGTAAATTAACGCCCATCAGGCCTAGCTCAGCATAACGTTTTAGCAAGCTGCGAGGCGGCGGTGTATTGGTTTTTTCGATTTCCTTTGCCAGTGCGGGTAATTCTGCATGGGCAAATTTTTGTGTGGTGTCAATCAGCGCTTGTTGTTCAGCAGATAAAGAAAAATCCATGGCGTACCCCCTTTATAACACATCCTACCTAAAGCCTAGGCGGCATTACGGCCCTTTAGCAAGTCTTTGCATTTATCAAAAATCTGCTAGGGTTAAGAAAAACCCCGATAGCATCTGAAATAAAGCTCTGTTTAAGGAATAAAGGAATTTCATATGGCCAGCCCTCTATCTGATCCCACCGCATTAGCGGGCATTAAAGTTCTTGATCTAAGCCGCATTTTAGCCGGGCCTTCCGCAACCCAAATGCTGGCAGATTTAGGGGCAGATGTGGTCAAAATCGAGAACCCAAATGGCGGCGATGATACGCGCGGTTGGGGCCCCCCTTTTATCGAAACAGAAGAGGGGACGCGCAGTGAAGCCGCATATTTTGCCTGTTGTAATCGCGGCAAACGTTCTGTCAGCCTTGATTTTACCACAGAAGAGGGCGCGCAGACAGCACGGGAATTAGCCAAAGTCGCTGATATTTTAGTGGAAAATTTCAAACCGGGTGGCCTTGCAAAATATGGCCTTGATTATGCAACCTTAAAAGAGCTTAACCCGCGCCTTATTTATTGTTCTATCACTGGCTTTGGTCATTCTGGGCCTTACGCAAATCGGCCGGGCTATGATTTTCTGATACAGGGCATGGGCGGGCTCATGAGCATAACAGGCCAGCCAGATGGGGCCCCCGGCGCAGAGCCAGTAAAGGTGGGTGTGGCCATTTGCGATCTGTTCACAGGTTTAAATTCGGTCAGCGCCATTTTAGCGGCTTTATATTATCGCACCCAAACTGGCGAGGGCCAGCACATAGATTGTGCGCTGTTGGATTGTCAGGTGGCCATGCTCGCCAACCAATCTTCGAACTGGCTGAATTGCGGGATAACGCCTCAGCGTATGGGCAATAATCATCCCAGTATCGTACCCTACCGTGTTTTTGCCGTTGCTGATGGGCATGTCATTGTCAATTGCGGCAATGATGGGCAGTTTACACGGCTTTGCGGTGCGCTTGGCAAACCAGAAATGGCAGAAGATCCGCGCTTTAAAACCAACGAAGCGCGTTGTGAGAACCGCGAGCTAACAGACCAGACATTAGCAGATTTACTGATAGATTACGACAGGCAGTCCCTCATAACCTTACTCGAAGGGGTGAATGTGCCATGCGGGCCGATTAATGATATTCCGGCTATTTTTGCTGACCCGCATTTACAACATCGGCAGATGGAAGTTCAGCTAAACCGCGAAGATGGAACCGCGTTTAAAGGAGTTGCCTATCCGCCAAAACTATCCAAGACGCCCGCACGCTATGCAAGCCCGCCGCCAGAATTAGGCGCCCATAATCAGGATGTATTAAAGGAATGGGGGGTGAGCTAGCTGGCGTTTTTTTTAAGTAGAATTTTTAGCCGCTATTTTAGCTTTATCGAAATCTGAACGGCGTTTGGCAATTTCATCTTCTGAAAGCTTTTTGATATTAGAATAATCATCCTTCCAGTTTTTCGGCCCCGGCCAGCGCAAAGGCGACTGCCATGTTGTGCGCGGTTGTCCAGCCTTAGCGAGCAAGCTTAAGGCGCCTGCTAATGTCTCATCCTGAGAAGGGATATCGTCTGGGCGCCCACAGCTATTGCCCAGCGGAAAGTCTGAAAAATAAAAGCGCGAAACGCCAACATGTTCGACAATATCGCGTGCGCATCCCATGATAACAGCAGGGATGCCAGCCGCCTCTGCTGCCCGCGCTGCAATCGAAACAGATTGGTGACAAACAGGACAGTTTGGGACGGCGATGATGGCGTCTATGTCATCGCGTTGCAGGCGTTTAACCAATTCTGGGGCATCAATTTCGATATTTGTGCGCTGGGAGCGGTTCGTTGGAAAGCCGTAAAGGTTAGGAGCGACCTCGCCAATTTTGCCCTTTCTATGCGCGCGCAGCATCGCAGCAAGAGGCAGAAAAGTTCTGCTATCAGCCGCGCTGGTATGGGCACGATCAATTGCAATATGCGATATGCGCAAATCTGGCTCTGGCTGGATAGGTAGCTGATAGACAGAAAAGAATTTAGCCGCCCCATTATAGGGCGCACCGGGCCCTTGGTCGCCCTTATCAGGCTGATAGGGTGCGGCCGTCACAACAACCGCTATACGCGCCTCAGAAACAGGTTTTGCTAATTTTGTGAAAGGTACCTTATCAAAACAGGCCCATTCATAGGGATTGTCATAGCCAAGCCCCAGATAATAGTCTCTGGTGCGCTGTAAATAAGCTATAGGCGCGTCTTTATCGTCGGCCATAGATGTGCCTATTTTGGTCATTTTTTTGGTCATCTGCTTCTTTATTAATTTAGTCTTTTGGGGGGCGCGGGGCAGGCATTTCTAACGGCCCTTCTGCCGCTAGCCAGCCTGAAAACCCATCTGAGATATGCGCCGCTTCAAACCCCATATCCAATAAGGTTTCTGCGCTAAGGGCGGAGCGCCAACCAGAAGCACAATGCAGAACAAAGCGTTTATCTTCTGCGAAAATCTCTTTGAAATATGGACTTTGCGGGTCTACCCAGAATTCCAACATACCGCGCGGTGCATGAAAGCTACCCGGAATAAAGCCCAGTTTTTGTCGCTCTCGCACATCTCTAATATCAACAATAACCACATCTTCATTTTGGTAGAAGCTAAGGGCTTCGCTCGCGGTTACTTCTGTTATGCGGGATTTAGCGTGCTTCACCATTTCTGCAACAGATGTCTTTAGCTTCTTTGTCATAATGAATGACCCTTTTTAAAAAGTTATATGCCCATTTATAAGACAGGCCCATTTATAAGACATGCTAGAACAGCACAGATCAAGTCTGATGATATACACAAAATTTGCCGTAAGGTGTTTGACTCCCCGCTGGCAATTACAGATTATCAAGGCAGGCAGAGGTCTGGCAGGGATTTTGCATTTATAAATCCTAATGTTCTTTTTTGATTGTGCAGACCAGTGATGTGATAGTAGCGATGCGGCGCCTTAATTATATGAAAAAAATGAATAAATCACGCCTGTCTTTGGTGTTTTCTAGACTGTTATTTGG
>JAKMFL010000042.1 GCA_022425485.1 Alphaproteobacteria bacterium
GCACTTTGAATATCTTTGAAGGGCCAATGAAAGATAATCAGGGTAATATGGTTCTAGACGCTGGCAAGGTGCTGGATGATGGCGGCTTGTGGGGCATGAACTATTATGTTGAGGGTGTTGAAGGTAGCATTCCTAACTAAGGTGAACGCCTGATAAAATATTTTGACGGGCGTTTCTGATATTTTCAGATGCGCCCGTTTAACATTTTCGCCACGCCGCTAGAAAATCAAGGCAGCAGAAGGGCGATGAAGAACACCAAAGGGGTGTTTTATGGCTAGAACAATTTGTTTTTTTCTGAATCAGGAAAAAATAGAAATTGAGTTAAATGATGGGAGCGGGTTGCGCCCCGATACCACCTTGTTGAACTGGTTGCGAGAGCGCCGGAAACTTACTGGCACCAAAGAGGGGTGTGCTGAAGGGGATTGTGGTGCTTGTAGTGTCGTTATAGGCCGGTTGACTAGCGATAATACGCCTAACTGGCAGGCGGTAAATGCCTGTATTTTATTTCTACCAATGCTACATGGCAGCGTGATCACAACTGTTGAAGGGGTGGCAAATGCCGATGGAGAGCTACACCCTGTCCAGCAGGCGATGATAACGCATCATGGCGCCCAATGTGGTTTTTGTACCCCCGGTTTTGTGATGTCTTTATATGCAGGCTGGTGCGCAGGCATGGATTTTACGAATGTTGCAGAAATAGAAACATTGCTTAGTGGTAATTTATGTCGCTGTACTGGCTATGGTCCAATTGTAAGCGCTGGTGAAGCGCTGGCGAGATGGGCGCGCCCGCAATGGGCAACTGACAGGGTGCTAGGGGATATTTCAGCGCTAGCGCAGATGGCTGCTACCACAACAAAAAGTCTGGATTTAAAATGTCAGGGTCAGCGCTATAGCGCCCCAGCTAGTTTAGAGGAATTGCAGACACTCTATGCAGAAAATCCGTCTGCGCAGATATTGTCTGGGGCAACAGATATCGGGCTGTGGGTGACCAAGCAGCATCGCCAATTACCCCACCTTATCCATATTGGCAATGTGGCAGAATTAGATAGCCTTAAAAAAACTGATGGCCATATCACTATTGGGGCAGGGGTTACCCACCAGCAGGCTATGGAGGCGCTTGCAGAAGATTATCCAGCTTTGCAGGAAATCTGGTCTCGCTTTGGTTCTGCCCAAGTGCGCGCATCAGCTAGGGTCTGCGGTAATATTGCTAATGCCTCGCCAATTGGCGATCTCTCCCCATGTTTTTTGGCTCTTGATAGTCAGATTGTCCTCAATAAAGCAGGTAAGCGTCGCCAGATTAAGCTGGATAGTTTCTTTATTGATTATGGCAAGCAAAACCGTGAGGCAGGGGAGTTTGTTGAAGCCATTATACTGCCACGCTTGCAAGCAGGGCAGCAGTTATTGGCCTATAAATTATCGAAACGTTTTGACCAAGATATCTCCGCTGTTTTGATGGCGGGATGTATAGATGTTCAGGCCGGTAAAATAACAGATATTAAAATTGGCTTTGGCGGTATGGCCGCTATCCCCAAACGTGCGATGCAGTTAGAAGCTTATCTGAAGGGGCGGGAAGTATCTGTGTTTGCGGGCGAGATGGATGCCAAGCTTGCAGCAGATATCGCGACTTGCCTGAGCCAAGATTTTGACCCGATTGACGATATGCGTGCTAGCCGCTCATACCGTTTGCTTGCTGCTGCCCAGTTGGTACAAAAAATGTTTATCGAATATCAATCTGGCTATATGCGCCTATCAAAGCCGCAGCATTTTCGCACACCAGAAGATTTCACCGCTACAGTGCAGGCTTAGCAAGAAAGGAGATGGGCATAAATGAGCAGTGATTTACATAAACCCATTGCCCATGATAGTGCCGCGCTCTACGTCACCGGCGCCGCAAAATTTACCGATGATATCTCCTTTCCAGAAGATGGCTTGCATATCGCGCTTGGGCTGTCCTCTGTCGCCCATGGCAAATTGGTCAGCATAGATTTAGAAGAGGTGTTAAAGGCTGATGGGGTGGTTTGCTGCCT
>JAKMFL010000044.1 GCA_022425485.1 Alphaproteobacteria bacterium
GAGTTGTCTCAATAGTCTTTTAAACCCAACTAAAAAATTTAACATAAAAGTATTTATAATCCTATTTTCCAGCAATAAGCGGTCATACTTCTGTGACCAAAATTTGCCTCTCTTGGTCTAGTCAAAAACAGACAGTGTTACGCGCGGCAATGCACAGAAGTGCTATCACGTAACAGAATTATACATCTATACATATTCTTAGGAGTATTTATATCGGTATATTGCTCCAAATCTGCTCCATGAACAGTTCATGTTTGTTATTGAGCATCATAGGCAATGGATGATAATGTTTTCGCAACCAAGCTTTGAAGAGCTTTATACATAGCTATTGTTGGTTAGCTTGCCCTCCGAAGGCAGAGGTCAGAGGTTCGAATCCTCTCGGGTGCGCCACAAATCTTTCAGAGACATATTTATACACCCACATACTTTTGAGTAATTTTTTGAGTAAGACCTTTCATCTCACCCTGCCAAACAGTAGAACCGCGTTCTAGAATCACAGCTTTGTCACAAACTTTCCTTAGCTCTTTAATTGATTTATCGATCACCAAAAGAGATAATCCGGTCTCCAATTTTAATTTACTTATGGCTGCCCAAATTTCCTGTCTTACAATTGGAGCCAGTCCTTCTGTAGCCTCATCTAGTATCAATAATTTTGGATTAGTCATTAAGGCTCTTCCAATTGCCAGCATTTGCTGCTCTCCCCCTGATAGCGAAGAAGCAATTTGCTTTGAACGCTCACCTAGTCTTGGGAACAATTCTGCCACTGTATTTATTTGCCAATAACCTGGTCTTGCAGCTGCAAGTAGGTTTTCGTTAACAGTCAATTTTCCAAAACAGCGTCTACCTTCTGGAACAAGTCCGATACCCAGACGCGCCACTTCATGACTTCCAAGACGAGTGAGATCTTTTCCTTCAAATACGATTTCACCTTTCGCTGAAATCATCTGGAAAATTGATTTTACACTTGTTGATTTACCCATCCCATTGCGGCCAAGCAAAGCTACAACCTCTCCTGTGCCTAGCTCTAAGCTAACATCGAACAATACCTGGCTTGAACCATAAGAGGCAGAAACTTTATTTAGAGAGAGAAAAGTCATGCTTCCTCTCCCAGATATGCTCGTTGAACAATTGGATTTTTCTTTATTCCCTCAACGCTATCGGACGCGATTACTCTTCCATAATCCAAGACACTTATTTTATCTGCTAGAGCAAATACTGCATCCATATCGTGCTCAACCAAGAGAATTGGAGCTTCATTACGAAGATTATCTAAAAGTAATGTTAGTTCTTTTGAACCTTCGATACCTAGCCCTGCCATTGGCTCATCCATGATGAAAACTTTGGGTTTGAGAGTTAATGCAATTGCCACTTCTAACTGACGCTTTTTCCCGTGGCTTAGCGTTCCCGTCTCGGAATGAATATCATCAATTAAACCGACTCTCTCAAGTGCGTATTCGGCTTGGTCACGAAGCTCATTAATTGTCAAAATGGGTTTTATAAATTTCCATGGATTACCCGTTTTACCTAGACTTCCAAGCATCACGTTTTGCAATACAGTGTCTTCCATCGCCAGCTGAGAGATTTGAAAAGTACGTCCCAATCCAGCCAACGCCCGGTCTTTAGCTGATTTCGACGTTATGTCTTGTCCAAGCAACTCCACACGACCGCTATCAGGTTTTTGAGTGCCACATATTTGCGAAATTAGTGTTGATTTTCCTGCCCCATTAGGGCCGATAATAGCGTGGATTTCTCTTGCTTTGAGTTCAATGGACACTTTATCACACGCAATCAAAGACCCAAATGATTTAGTTATATTTTGGGTGGCAAGAACGAGTTCAGTCATGATGCCCCCCTTTTTTTGCGATAAGGCCTATTAAACCACTTTTGCTAAATAGCACGATTAGAAGTAAAATTACCCCGAGATATATGTGCCAAAAGTCACTGATACCACCCAGAAAATGTTCAAGCCCAACAAACACTAGAGCACCAACAACCGGGCCAAAAAGCCGCCCAACTCCGCCAATAATTATGAATACAATGAATTCACCACTTAACTGCCAGCTAAACATATTTGGACTTACAAACCGGTTCAAATCCGCAAACAAGGCGCCAGCCAAGCCCGTAATTGCCCCAGAAACAACAAAAGCAAACAACTGCAATCTATGAATATCAAGACCAACTGCTTGAACTCTTTGCGGAGATTGTCTTGCTGCATTTAGCGCTAACCCAAAGGGTGATTTAATCAAAGAAGATACCAGCCATAGAGATGCGAGGAGAAGCATGAGGCAAAGGAAATAAAATTGAATAGGGTCCAATGTGTTTAAGCCAGGAAATTCGTTTCTGACATAAATTGACATCCCATCCTCACCTCCATAAGCAGACCAAGATACCGAAAAATAATACATCATTTGCGCAAAAGCTAAGGTGATCATAATGAAATAAACACCTGAAGTTTTTAGAGAAACAGCACCTATGACTAATGCTAAAAGGGCAGACAGTATAATTGAGAGAAGCCAAATGACCGGCATTGAATTCGTACCTTCAATCAGTAGTGGCCATTCTAACAAAGGTGAATAATTCTGTGCATGCCAAGCTAAAATCCCCATGACATAGCCGCCAAGACCAAAGAAAGCTGCATGGCCAAAGCTTACAAAACCACCTATCCCTAAAATAAGATTTAAACCAACAGCTGCTAAGGCAAATATTGCAGCTCTAGTCATTAGTGTAATCGTGAAGGGTTCATCAGCCATGTAGGCCCACACAGGAATCATAACGAACAAACTTAAGGTCAGCAGATTGATGTTACGCTCACTCATCATAGTCGAGACCCGTAAAGACCAGTAGGCCTCCAAATCAAAATCGCCCCCATTAAGATGTATATAGCCATTGAGGCAATTGAAGAACCTACGTTTGTTGCTGTAGAAATATCGATGAACAACTGCAAAATTTTAGGCAAGAATACGCCACCAAGTGTGTCTGTTAACCCAACTAGGATACTACCAACCATTGCTCCTTTGATAGAACCAATACCGCCTATCACGATAACAACAAAAGCAAGGATCAGAACTGGCTCTCCCATCCCTACTTCAACTGATTGAATAGCTCCAACTAATGCCCCTGCTAGGCCAGCTAAAGCAGCACCCAAGGCAAAAACCATCGTATAGAGTTTAGAGATGTCTACGCCAAGTGCTGCGATCATCTCACGGTCGTTTTCCCCTGCTCTAATCTTTATCCCTATTCTGGTCTTACTGATTAGCAAGCCTAAAAAAATCGCAACTAAAACACCCAAAATAATTAATGTAATTCTGTAAAGAGGGTATTGGATTCCCCCGGGCAACATAACGGGACCCTGCAGATAATTTGGTATATCAAGGTAGAGCGGAAATGACCCAAAAACCCAACGAGTACCCTCTGAAAAAATTAGAATTAAAGCGAATGTAGCTAAAACCTGATCGAGGTGATCTCGCCGATAAAGTCGCCGAAGAATGGAAATTTCGACTATGGCGCCAGCTATAGCTGCAGCAGCCAATGCAGCGATTAGAGCTAATATAAAAGAGCCAAAGGCTCCCGCCACCGCTGCTGCTGCAAAAGCACCAACCATATATAAAGAGCCATGCGCTAAATTAATGAGGCCCATAACACCAAAAATCAGGGTAAGGCCAGCTGACATTAAGAACAATGTCACACCAAGTTGTAATCCATTAAGGATTTGTTCGACGATCAGAACAAATGACATGTGAAAGCTACACGATCTCTATTCAGGAGAGTTGCCAAGCCAAAAGGATTTTTAGCTTGGCAAAATAAAGTAATTACATCTTACAATCTTGTGTGTAGAAGTTTGAATGGTTCTCAAGAGCTACTGAAATGGTCTTGTTTGTATAAATATCACCCTCTTTGATTACTTCACGTGCGTAAATAGACTGAATTGGGTGATGGTTACTTGAGAAACTAAAATCCCCGCGTGTACTATCAAAATCGGCAGACTTTAAAGCTGCACGAAACGCGTCAGTATTATTCACGTCTGCTTTTGCTACAGCTGAAATTAGGAGATTTGCTGTATCAAAACCTTGGCTAGCATAAAGTGACGGTAGACGACCATACTCGGCTTTGAAACTCTTTACGAAAGCGGCGTTTGTTGGGTTGTCCAAGTCTTTATTCCATTGTGATGTATTAACAACCCCAAGAGCTGCTTCACCAACAGCCTGCAAGATTCCTTGATCAAACGAGAAAGCTGGCCCGACTATAGGTAAATCGACACCTGAACCACTGTACTGTTTCAAAAAGGCGATGCCCATTCCTCCAGGTAGAAAGAAAAATACACTGTCAGCGCCAGCAGCTCGTATTTGAGCAATTTCTGCTGCGTAGTCCGTTTGCCCTAACTTTGTGTAAATTTCACCTGCAATTTGGCCTTTGAAGTAACGCTTAAAACCAACTAACGCGTCTTTTCCAGCTGGGTAATTTGGAGCCAAAATAAAGGTTTTCTTATATCCTGCACCATCAGCATATGCGCCTGCTGCTTCATGAATATTATCGTTTTGCCATGCCACGTTGAAGTAGTTCTCATGACATCCTTTGCCTGCTAATACAGATGGGCCAGCATTAGGTGACAAGTAGAATTTCCCCTGTGCTGTAGCTGAGGGCACCACAGCCATTGCTAGATTCGACCAAATGATCCCTGTCAACACATCAACCTTTTCTGATTGAATCATCTTATCCGCAAGTTTCACAGCCACATCTGGTTTACGCTGGTCATCTTCAATAACAACATTGATGTCGCTTCGGCCAGATTGTTTAATAGCGAGCATAAAACCGTCACGCACATCAATCCCAAGGCCTGCGCCACCTCCAGACAGTGTGGTGATCATGCCAACCTTGATATCAGCTGAAGCACTACCCATTGTTAAGAAAGCAGCTGTAATTATGCCTACTGACACGTTAAGTAAACTCTTCATTAGCTTGTCTCCGCATTTTTTCTTTTTACAAAAAATCAATCTCTAAAACAAAACATAGCCATTGTCTTTTGCCAAGCTTACATTCCAACTTGGTGACAAATAAATTATTAAAAATGCTCCAATCGTGCTCCAATGCTCCAGCAATTTTGCATCATGTGTATTAATGCTCTTCATCGCTACCATAAATAATGTTACGATTTCAGTATGTTTAGAGAAGTATAAGTAAATCAGCTAAGCGGTGCGCTGCCCTCCGAAGGCAGAGGCCGCAGGTTCGAATCCTGCCAGGTGCGCCATAACCTCACCCTATATATAAACTTAATAAAAACAGTTCTTTAAAAAGTTTCTGGAATTCAATTTGTGTACCAATTATGTACCAAAATGCGTTAAAATTTTTGCTCTAAATCCTCTCATAATCGCCCTAGTTTTTTGGCGACTTTTTTCATTTTTTCTTGCCGTTCCAGTAATGCATTTGGATTCTCAGCCCAATATATACGGTCCTGATCAATTCTAAGCTCATCATGGGATATATGGCCACACCTCTGACATTGCCAAGCTAACGCTCCAAATGGAGATACAAATTCTGTGGCAATTTTGAACACGTCACCCTCTTTCATGATATAATGATGAGGGCATAGCATTCTCAAATTTTCTTCAAGTCGCTTTCGCCTATCATTCTGCCATTGATTCACATCAAATTTGATGACACCCCGAACCGCTACTGCGGCGATAAGCATCCCGATGATAACAAGGCCGTTTTCTGATAGCCAAGCTGCAAATGCTGCCATTGTCTTTCCTTTCATGAACAAGACCAACGCAATTTCGCGGTACATATCTTAGGGGAAACACATCAAACATTTTTAGAAAATTGCAGAACCAAGCCTATCCTACATCCCCAAAATGTCAATGTTTTGACTTTTTCATTTCCTGCTTGAATATCCTACCCTTGATCAAGGAGGAGTGCTTTATGGCCTATCAGGTGGCATGTTCAGATTTATCAATACAGGACGCTGATAACAGCCGTCTGCAAAGATGGATATATCAGCTATTTTATCTGTTAAGTCCAACATTGGACCAGATGAAACCAACCCATAGCCCGCAAAAATTATCAGCCAGATAATTAAAGCTAGTTCACGATTTGATATGAATGTTTCAATCATATTCTATGGGATATTAATTACCATTAAATAATACAATTAAAACAATAACTTGACTGTATATTGAGCAGGACTCTATTCTTGCGTCAATATATCTTTCACTAATTAAAACAGAGAATTTGATTACTGAAAATGGCCGGAAAACCTGTTGCCTTAAAGGCATTGGGATAGGGGATGTTCTCACCAGAACAGCCAATCGTTATATCCCCTCATCTACCAACTCAGCGTGATAAAATAAAATAAATCACGCCAAATGAGAGAGGTTTGCGTTTGCGCAAAAGCCCATAAATTAGCTAAGCTTGATGAACATGCCTATCTTGCCCTGTTGCAAAAGGAATTATAAAGCTTGTCTCGTTCACACCAATCGGTTTCACGCAAATCGGGCCCGCAAAATCTGACCCAAAAATTAATTGCCGCCCATCTAGTAGGGGGCGAGATGGTGGCGGGCACAGAAATCCAGCTGCGCGTTGACCAGCTATTGATGCAGGACGCGCTAAGCACGCTCACCATGCAGGCACTCGAAGCAATGGGGGTTGAGCGCATAGCCATCGAGGCGGCCTGTCAGTATGTTGATCATAATTTGCTGCAAACCGATTTCCGAAGCCCTGATGATCATTTGTTTTTGCAATCTAGCTGTGCGCGTCTTGGCATCCATTTTAGCGGGCCGGGGAACGGTATTTCCCACCCCACCCATCAGGAATATTTCGCCATACCCGGAAAATTACTAGCCGGTACAGACAGCCATACCCCCGCTAATGGCGGGATGGGGATGCTAGCTATCGGTGTTGGCAGTGTAGAAGGTGCCTCGATACTCGCAGGCGAGCCGCTGAGCCTTTCCATGCCAGAGGTGATGGGCATTTATGTGACCGGCAGCCTGCCAGATTGGGTAAGCGCTAAGGATGTCATTCTAACTTTGCTCAAACGGCATGGCGTAAAAGGGGCGCTGAACCGGATTATTGAATATTATGGGCCGGGCCTCGCCAATTTAAGCGCTATGGATAGGCATGTTATTGCCAATATGGGAACCGAGCTTGGCGCCACTTCCAGCGTCTTTCCCTCAGACGCACAAACGCTTGCCTTTCTGCAACAAAATGGCCGGGCAGATGCCTATATCCAGCTCGCCGCAGATGAAGGCGCCAGCTATTCCCACCATGATGAGATTGACCTCTCTTCTTTGGTACCGATGATTGCCTTGCCGTCTAGCCCAGATAATGTTGTCACGGTCAGGGAAGCGGCTGGCAGGCCAGTGCATCAGGCCTATCTTGGCTCTTCTGCTAACCCTGCTTACCGTGATTTTGCGATAGCGGCGATGATGCTGGAGGAACGGAAAGTTGCCGCGCATGTTTCCTTTGATATAAATCCTTCCACCCGGCGTGTTCTGACCAACCTAACCGCAAATGGCCACCTAAACCGCTTGCTGATGGCTGGTGGACGGCTGCACCAGACCGGATGTAACGGCTGTAATGGGATGGGACAAGCGCCCGCGACTGGCAAGAACTCTCTGCGGACTGTGCCTAGAAATTTTCCCGGCCGTAGTGGCACGCTGGATGATCAGGTCTTTTTATGCAGCCCTGAAACAGCCACCGCCTCTGCCATAACAGGCGTTATTACCGATCCGCGTGATTTGGGGCGTGAATTAGAGATTCCTTATCCGAAAATCGAGCCCCCTGCTGAGTGGATTTTAGGCGCGGATATTGCTAGCCCTCCGCCTCTTAAAACGGCGCGCACAGTCAAAATTGAACGTGGCCCAAACATATCCACCATTCCTGATATTGCACCTATCAGCGATCATATTGAGGCGCATGTCGCGCTATATTTAGGCGATAATATATCGACTGACTATATCAGCCCTGCCGGTGCGCGTGCGCTTCCGTTCCGCTCTAATATTCCAAAAATTGCCGAGCTATCTTTTGATAATATTGATATTGATTATGCCCGTACCGCCCGCCAAGACGCGCTGGAAAATCGCTATCATGCCATTATTGCCGGCGATAATTATGGACAGGGTTCCAGCCGGGAACATGCGGCCATCGCCCCGCAATATCTAGGGTTGCGGCTAGCTGTGGTGAAAAGCTTTGCGCGCCTGCATTGGCAAAATCTGATCAATTCTGCCATCCTGCCTTTGGTCTTTGACAATCCCGCAGATTGGCAGCGCTTGGATAAGGGGGATATACTGGTGGTGGCGGATGTGCATCATCTGCTCGCATCTGGCGGAAGTGATTTTAGCATAAAGATTAAGAATAAAGATTTTTCTATTTCAGCGAGCTTAACCGCCTCTGCCCGCCAGCGTGAGATATTAGTTTGCGGCGGCTATACCAACTGGATTAAATCCAAAAAAGCTTCTTAAAAGGCAGGCGTTTAAAAAGCCCCCTAAAAGAGGCTAAGAATTTCCTAATTCTATGGCGCTTTTCTGATAGCTAAAATGGCTTAACGATGATAGGCAGAGGATAAGGAATATCTCCCACCCCCCAAATTTTGGTGCAATAGAATGCCGCCACAAAAACAGTCTAACATTACCGGTGTTTTGCTCTCCCTAGCGGGGTTTGCCCTGTATTCCACACATGATGTGCTGGTGAAATTTCTAGGCAGTTTTTATACGCCCTTCCAGATTTTATTTTTCTCCGTTTTATTTTCTTTTCCGCTTGTTAATTTATTTATTGTGCGCAACCCGCGAACGGGCAGTTTGTGGCCGCATCATCCCGTGCAAATGGCCTTGCGGGTTTTTGCTACCTCCATCAGTGGATTTTGTGCCTTTTACGCCTTTAGTGTTCTGCCCCTTCCGCAGACCTATGCGCTATTATTCTTAACGCCTATTTTCATCACTCTATTTTCCATTCCTATACTTGGTGAGCAGGTTGGCTTGCATCGCGGTCTTTCGGTAGTGGTTGGCTTCATAGGTGTATTAATCGTGCTACAGCCCGGCACAGATTCGCTCACAACTGGCCATTTAGCCGGAATTATTGCGGCTATAGCGGCGGCGACCAACTCCCTAATCACGCGCAAAATTGGCCAGAAAGAAAAGACAGCTGTGATGTTGCTCTATCCTATGTTTGGCAATTTTATCCTGATGGGCGCTGTTTTGCCGTTTGTTTATGTGCCGATGCCTGTTGCGCATCTAGGTGGCATAGCGCTTATATCCTGTCTTGGATTTTTGGCTATGTTTTGCATTGTTGGCGCGTATAAATCTTCAAACGCATCCGTTATCGCACCGATGCAATATTCGCAGATTCTATGGGCAGGCTTTTTCGGCATGCTGTTATTCGGCGAAAATATCAGCAACACCTTCATACTTGGTGCTATGCTCATCATTGGCAGTGGGTTGTATATTGTGAAGCGGGAATGGCGGCAAAACCGCTCCTTGCAACCTGTATTGGGGAATGGCACCTTTCGCCCAGATATTGGCTTGCGCCCGCGCTTTGCTCTATTTGGGTTCTTTATGAAAACACTGGACGCCCGTCAAAAGCGCAAAAAATAGAGCCATATCTTTCATGATATCAGTCTGTTTTTGATAATATGCGGGCTGCCTGTACTATCCTCGTAAAACTATCCTTAATCTTAGAGGCTTCTTTGCGCCCACGAAGATAGCCATGGACAAGCCCGTCTTCCATAACACATTGCGCCTTGCCCCCTGCTGCTTTTATCTTGGCTGCATAGGCTGGGCCATCATCACAAAGGGGATCGCAAGAGGCCGCGAAAATAACGGTTGGCGGCAGCAAGGAGAAATCTTTTTGCACAAGCGGGCCATCCTGCAATGCGGGGTTTTCTGTTCCCCAAAAATGCTGGCTATACCAGAGGATATCCCCTCTTGTGAGCATCGGTGCCTCGGCATGCACAAGATAGCTTCCTTTATCTACATCCCCGCCAAGGGTGGGATAGATTAAAAGCTGGCCCAGCAAACGCCCCTGTGATGCCCGCAATTGATGCGACACCCTAGCGGCAAGCCACGCCCCTGCACTGTCCCCTGCAAGCAGAAAAGGCCTGCCGGGCTGGGTAGCGCAGAAATGTTCCACGGCAGCAGCGACATCCTTGAGGGCAGCTGGAAAGGGATGTTCTGGGGCAAGCCGGTAATCTACCGCCATCACCTCCAGCCCTGCATCAAAGCTTAAATCTGCGCAAATACTGTCATGACTTTCAAGACCGCCCATCACAAAACCGCCGCCATGAAAATATATCAAGGCTGGCCGGCCGCTGGCGTCTGGCGGACGATACCAGCGCAGCGAAATCGGGGGCAGGCCATGTGCCTCTATTACCGTATCCGCTACCTGTAACCCCACTGGATGGGGCGCCGCAAACTGCGCACACATCGCCTCATAATCTTCTCTGATTTGTGAAATAGTGGGCGGCTCGACACGTTCAGGATAACAGCTTGCCGTCTTCGCAATAAAGGCCGCCACCTCTGCATCTAGCATCGCTTCATAATCCATTACACACCCCCCATTTTAGCATTAAAAGCGGCCATATTTCAGATAGGCTTCTTTGGGGTCAACGCCGGAACGAATTGCGGTACGCACCTGATTTTCCGTGTGCATAACCTCCTCACAAGCGGCGATTATCTCAGCTATATGCCCGCCCGGAATAAGAACCGCACCGTCAATATCAGCGATTAGATAATCACCCGGCGCAATATCTACATCCCCCATTTTAATAGGCTTTTGCATTTCATCAACTGACCATGCCCCAACCACATCACGCGGCGTATAAAAACGGTGAAAGGTCTGAAAGCCAATTTTGCGGATAAAATCTGCATCACGGCACCCCCCATCGGTCACATAACCTAATATGCCTCGCGCTTGTAATGTTTCGGCCGATAGCTCCCCCATCAGGGCAATATCATTTGTTTGTCCAGCACATACCACGACATGCCCGTTGCTAGCAGCAGATAAAAATTCCGTCCAATCCAGCAGCGCATCCCCTTCGCTAATACCGGGTTTGGCTGAACCAGATACGGTAAAAATAGGGCCTGCTAAAACCTGTGTATCGTCAATGGGACGAATATCACTGGGCAATACGCAATGCTCAAACCCACGCTCACGCAGCGTGTCATAGACAGCACCGCTATAGCATTTACGAAGCCGTGCCGTTAGCTGTTTATGGTCATCCATCAATTTTCCTCTGCTTTTTTAAAGCTTTTAAAAAAAGGGGCTTTAGCGCACCCGCTGATTGACCTCTATCATATTACCCGTTGGGTCCAGACAATAAATTTGATGCATGCCAGCCATCGCATAAGTGCCCGCATCGCTAACCTCAACCCCCGCATTTTCAAGCCGTGATTTCACCCCCATCAGATCAGATACTTCTATCGCCGGATGCCCGCCTATGGACGGGTTATGCGCAAAATTATTCCGCTTTGCAAAGCTCGGATCAGGTTTGATGATATGTAAGCCGCCGTTAAAATCGCCAATTGGAAAAATAGAAAGGTCAGCAGGGTCGATACTGAAATCGCCTTTGCCTTCGGGTGCACGCCAATGCCCTTCTTGCAGGCCTGCGCATGATTTCAGGAAATCGGTTGAACGGCGCACATCTGCTGCCTGCAAATTAACATGATGAATTTCCCATTCTGCCGCATCTGGCATTATCGCCTCCGCATTTCTTTCAGAAAATATCACCATATTTCGACAAGGCATCATCGTGCAAATGGCCGCTTCTGCAGAAGCGATATCTGCTTGCACCACATAAGGGGCGGCTATATTTTCTAGCCCCTGTTTGAGCTGTTCTAAGCTCGCTATTTCTATCGCCACATGCCGATGCGCGGTTGGCGCCAGAATATCCGGGCCATCTAGCCGCAGCGCAAGTGTAGGTTCGACAAGTTGGAAATAAGAACGCTTGGATGAAAAAATAAGGCTGTTTTCACCGCTTGGCTCAGCTTTTCCTAATCCTATCAAATGGCCAAAGAAATCTACTGCTATATCCAGATCATGCACACAAATAGAGTGCCCTTTCAGATACCACATCAAAAACCCTCCTTCGCATTTTGGCTTTCGGGCGCATAAAATTCTGATGATTTTTCCCGTCGCTCTAGCCACCAGCCAGATTGTTCTGGCCAGCTATTAAATCTATCATCCATGCCCAAATAGCGGGCGGCTTGGGCTGCCCACATAGGATTAAATAACGCCTCACGCGCTACGGCCACCAGATCTGCCTGTCCCGTCTGGATGATATTATTTGCCTGTTCAGGATGGGTGATTAGCCCCACCGCCATGCTCATCAGGTTTGTATTTGCGCGAACCGCTTCGGCATAGGGCACTTGAAAGCCGGGCTGACGTTTGCCAGCCGCCGCTGTTGCCGCACCAGCAATACCGCTAGAAGAGCAATCAAGTACGTCCACGCCAAGCTTTGCCAATTCACCCGCCAGCGACAAGGTATCTTCTAGCTGCCAGCCCCCTTCGATATTATCCACTGCCGAGATGCGGAAAAATAAGGGCATATGGTCTGGTATGGCGCGGCGAACCGCCCCTGAAACCTCTATCGCTAGGCGCATGCGGCCCGCCAGATCGCCGCCATATTTATCGTTTCGCTGATTGCTAAGAGGCGATAAAAAACTATGGATTAAATACCCATGCGCACCATGCAATTCGATAATCTTATAGCCCGCTATTATGGAACGCCTAGCCGCCGCAATAAAGTCATCTATCAGGGCGTCTATTTGCGCCTCGCTCAACGCTTCCGGCTCTAGCCAACCCGCCCCCACCGGCACAGCTGATGGCCCGACAATTGGCCACGCCATATCGCCGCGTTCAAAATCTGCGCTATCTAAGGGGCCATTACCAAACCAAGGGCGCTGCATGCTTGCCTTACGGCCTGCATGACCAAGCTGTATCGCAGGCACGGCGCCATTTTGGGACAAGAAACTGGTAATTTTGGCATGGCCAATAATTTGGCTATCTGACCAAATTCCCGGACAGCCATGGGTAATACGTCCGCATTTCTGCACCGCAGTAGCTTCGGTAAAAATCAGGCCAGCCCCGCCCATCGCAAATCGGCCCAGATTAACCAGATGCCAGTCATCTACATGCCCATCATGCGCCGAATATTGACACATAGGCGGAATAGCGATGCGGTTGGGTAGTTCAACACCCCTAATTTTTAATGGTGAGAATAAATTTGGGGCGCCTGACATTTTTAACCCTCCACTTCTTGCTGACATCGCAAAAACAAAATAACTGCGCAGAAAGGGTATCAAAACACAGGCAAGCCATGCTGCCAACCCATCACAGCCCAACTGGCACTAGCACTGGCGCTGGTGGCACTGGTGGCACTGGCAAATAGGCGCGACTACATTTTCGATATCAGATGATATAGCTGCCGGCTAAATTGATGCGCAGGCGCTAACTTAGCCGCTAATTCTGTATCTGGCTGGATAGTATAAGCCACTTCAGGAGGCGTGCAGACGCACGCTAGCGTCATCTGGTCTGCCAACATGGCTAGCCTTGCCGCCCCTAATGCTGCGCCAATATCCGTGTTCTTTGGAACGGCAATTTCGCACCCCGTCAGGCTAGCAATCAGGCGCAGCCAATACGCATTCTTCGCGCCGCCGCCTGTAGCGATAAGGGTTTGCTGGCCTCTTGCATCATCTAATACGGCCATTGCATCTGCCATTGCAAAGGCTGTTCCTTGCAGTACGGCTCTCGTCAAATCGCCAGCATCATCGGTGCGGGACAAGCTAAAAAACCCGCCCTTTGCAGAGGCATCATTATGCGGCGTGCGCTCGCCGCTAAGATAGGGATGAAAAAGCGGCCAGCATTTATCGCTATCTTCTGATTTCATTTGCGCAAATAGCGCTTCCAGCTCCTGTCCTGTTACCGCACATAGCCAGCTAAGACTATCACTAGCGGATAAAATCACCCC
Organism: Alphaproteobacteria bacterium; assembly: GCA_022425485.1. Taxonomy (GTDB): domain Bacteria; phylum Pseudomonadota; class Alphaproteobacteria; order Puniceispirillales; family Puniceispirillaceae; genus JADHLI01. Next base: position 13,952 of record JAKMFL010000044.1, read on the forward strand.
CATCTGATGCCAAGAATTTGGCAGCGCATGACAAAAAGCATGTACAGCTTTGTCTGCACGCTCGGCAAACCCATCTGTAATTTTAAACACAACGCCAGACGTCCCAAGGGACACAAACCCCTCACCTGTATTCCTTAGGCCCAACCCAACAGCGGCGGCTGCATTATCGCCGGCCCCGCCAGCCACCACAACTTGCGACGACATGCCCCATTTCTGGGCTAACGCTGGAAGCAAGGCGGCACTGACGGCACTTCCTTCAACCAGTTTTGGCATCTGTTCTATCTGCAGCCCACAAAATCCCAGCAATTTTTGGGACCAGCATCTTTTAGCGATATCTAGCCAAAGCGTGCCAGACGCATCTGACATGTCTGATATCTTCGCGCCCGTTAAGCAAAAGCGCACATAATCTTTTGGCAATAATATTGTTTTTATCTTAGCAAAAAGTTCTGGCTCATGACGTGCCATCCATACCGCCTTTGGTGCGGTAAAGCCCGCCATTACCAAATTGCCGCCGATAGTGGCAAATTCTGGATGCGCCTCTGCAAGCTCTGCTGCCTCAATACTCGCGCGGGTATCATTCCATAAAATGGCTGGGCGCAGAGGGGTGTTTTGGCTATCCAGTGGAACCAGCCCATGCATCTGGCCAGACAGGCCAATAGCCCTAACAGCTGCTATTTCTTTCGGGCATTTAGCGGCAATTTCTGAAACGGCGCTATCAACAGCTTGCCACCAATCCTCGGCAAATTGCTCGGAGAAGCCCGGGGCCGGACGCTGCACAGATAAAACCCGCACCGCAAGTGCATGTTCCCTCTGGGCTTCATCAAGCAAAATGACCTTTACTGCGGAGGTACCAATATCAATGCCCAGATAAAAAGCCATATAATGCTCCCTGATATCGCATCTGGCCTATCTGGTTTATGCGGCGATTTTAATCTGTATCATCACCTGCCAAATAGGCATTTATTGTAGCTTCTACACCTTTTTCATACAGGCTTTGCAGATGCTTATCAAAGGCATTAGCAAACCGTTCTTCGCCCGCAATCTCCCCATAGATATGTTCCATCTCTAGCCAGCGGCGCGGGGCTGTCTTTGCTTGGCTAGCAACATTTTTTAGCGCATCCCATGCAGGGTCATTCGCTTCGATAAGGCTGCCATCTTCGCGCTCACCTAGACACATACGCGCCCACATCGCCTCCACCAAGGCCAGCCCCTCAACCGAAGCGCCCCTTGCCAACCCATCACGAATAGACGGCAGAATAAAGCCCATATGACGAGCAGCACCATCAAAGGCCACCCGGCGCACCGTGTCAACAATCGCATCATTCGCAAAGCGCCTCGTCACAAGGCTCAGATAATCAGCTACCGACATGCCCGGCAGCGGTGCGATATGCGGCAAAATTTCATCTTGCTGGACTTTGGTAAACATCGCCTTTATCAGCGGATTCTGCGCTGCTTGTGAAATGGTGTGAATACCCATTATTTCACCAACATTTGCCATAATTTGATGGCCACCATTTAAGATACGGATTTTTTGGGTTTCATAATCGTGAACCTGAGGGGAAAACTCAACGCCAACCGCTTCCCAATCCGGCCGTCCTGCACAGAAATCATCTTCCATAACCCATTGCCTGAAATCTTCATGGGTAACAGGGGCTTCATCATCTATGCCAAGCTTTTGTGCGAGGGCTAGCTCGTCTGGCCCGGTTGCGGGAACAATGCAATCCACCATCGAGTTCGGAAAGCTTGCTTGCTTATCTATCCAGCTTGCAAGCTCTGGGTCAGACAGCCCAGCAAGGCCAATAACGGCTTCGCGCAGGATAGCCCCATTGCCTTGCAAATTATCACAGCACAGACCCGTAAAAGCGCCCAGCCCCTTATCACGGCGCAGGCGCAATGCGGCAACCATCGCCCCAAAAGCCGTGCGCGGATGCGCCAGATGTTGTGCATCATAAATAATATCTGGATGGCTTAGGTCAGGTTTTCCTGTTGCCGGATCTAAAAAATAACCGCTTTCTGTAATCGTAAGGGAGACAATCCGAATATTTGGCTCAGCCATTGCCTGAATTAAGGTCTGGTTATCTTCTTCAACAGGCAGAAAATCTACCATCGCGCCGGTAACTTCGGTTGCTTGTCCGCCATGCGGGTCAAGCTCTATCAAGGTGGTCAGACAATCTTGGCGCAATAGCCGCTCGCGCATCGCGCTATCTTGGGCACGCACCCCTGCACCGATTATCGCCCAATCCAAAGCCTTGCCCTGTTGCATTAGCCGGTGAACATACCATGCTAGATGTGCGCGGTGAAAATTACCAACCCCAATATGAACAATGCCTGAAGTCAGGGCTTGACGGTCATATTGGGGGACAACTACCTTGGCGCCTAGCTCGGCAAGCGCCTTTGGCGTCAACTTGTTTTCGCTTGTTTCCTGAATAGATAATGCCATCAACTCATCCACTGCCCACCGTCAACATTATAGGTTTGGGCCACAATATAATCCGCTTCTTTGCTGGCAAGGAAGATAGCCATACCGGCTAAATCTTCAGCCTTTCCCATTCTGCCAAAGGGAACGGCTGCGCCCACTTCCTGTTTTTTCTGGCCGAGGTTTTTATTCTCAAGCTCTGCAAAGAGCGCATCCACACCGTCCCAATGCTCGCCATCCACCACGCCCGGTGCGATAGCGTTTACATTAATTCCATGTTCAATAAGGTTTAAACCCGCTGACTGGGTAAGCGAGATAACCGCAGCCTTGGTTGCACAATAAACAGCAACTAGCGGCTCTCCGCGGCGGCCAGCCTGACTAGCCATATTGATTATTTTGCCCCCTAATTTTCGGGCAATCATTGCTCTTGCTACGGCCTGCATTACAAATAAAGTGCCAGACACATTAATATCGAAAACACGGGCATAATCATCGCGGGTAATGTCTGTTATGGGTGCCGCTGTAAACAATGCAGCATTATTTACCAATATATCTATACCGTCAAAAATGTTTGTTATATGATGCACCGCAGCATCAATGCTGGTCTGGCTGGTAACATCCATTTCAACGGCAATCGCTGCCTTCCCGATTTCCGCAGCAGCGCTTCTCGCGCGTTCAGCGTCAATATCACATAAAGCAACGCGTGCGCCCTCGCGCACATAAGCCTCAGCAAGATGCCGACCAATCCCGCGCGCAGCCCCTGTAATCAGCGCCGATTTGCCCTCTAACCGGTTCATTTAATGCGCAAACCCTTATCATCAAATTTATGTAAATGCGTTAGATCAGGTGTCAGATAAACCTTATCGCCATAAGCAAGCTCTACCTCGCCACTGGCCCGTACCGTCAAGGTTTCATCAAAATCAGGAGAGGTGACATGCAAAAATGTATCAGAGCCCAAATGCTCAGAGACGCCAACAATCCCCTGCCAGTCGCCCTTTTTAGGGGATATGCTGATATGTTCAGGGCGGATACCGATAGTATGCGCGCCTTTGTTTTCAGCTTGCTTACCGGTAAGCAAATTCATCCTCGGCGAGCCAATGAAACCTGCCACAAAGGTGTTGCGCGGATTATGGTAAAGCTCAAGTGGGCTGCCAACCTGTTCAATAAATCCTGCCTGCAAGACCACAATTTTATCTGCCATCGTCATCGCTTCGACCTGATCATGGGTGACATAAATCATGGTGGTGGCAAGACGCTTATGCAGCTCACTAATTTCAAGGCGCATACCTACACGCAAAGCAGCATCCAGATTTGAGAGCGGCTCATCAAACAAAAACGCGGTAGGCTCGCGCACAATAGCCCGTCCAATGGCAACGCGCTGGCGCTGACCACCCGATAGCTGGCCGGGGCGCCGGTCTAAATAGTCTGTCAGGTTCAACACCTTCGCCGCTTCTTCAACGCGCCTATTTTGCTCTTCTTTAGCTAGCCCTGCCATCCGCAGCGGGAAAGCAATATTGTTACGCACCGACATATGCGGATAAAGCGCATAGGACTGGAACACCATCGCAAGGCCACGATTTGCAGGCGGTATCGTAGTTGTATCCTCACCATTGATAAGGATTTGCCCGC
>JAKMFL010000045.1 GCA_022425485.1 Alphaproteobacteria bacterium
TGACCAGAGACCTAAGCCGTGCACACCGTGTGGCTGACCAACTTCAGGCTGGCAATATTTGGATAAACAGCTATAACCTGATACCGCCCGGCTTGCCCTTTGGAGGCTCCAAGCAATCTGGGTTTGGGCGTGAGGGGTCGATTTACGCGATGGAAGCCTATACAGAAGTAAAGGCTGTCTATGTGCAACTCTAAGACATGCGTGGAAGCGAAAACAATCCTGCATCACCCACAGCAAAATAATCATAAGGGCCGCATGTGAAACGTGTAATTTCTGTCACCACAGACCGTCAGCCAGGTGGCATCGCAAACGCGCTTATCAGCTATAGCCGTGCCCTTGATATCGCTGGCTATAATCATCTGGTCGTTCTGCCTGAAGGCGCTAGCGTATCGCCTAGACTTGCAAAAGAGCCTAATGTCAGGATTAAAACCTTTCCGCTTTTCTGGCTGAAATTTCACATCCAGACAGGCTTTCTATTTGCCCCTTCAACCCGCGCCATTCTGGTAAATGCAGAAGCAATGCTTGTGCATAATGCACGCATTCTTGCCCCCTTATCCCGCCTTGCTGTGCCACAATTTTGCATCAATCATTCTGGCAAGATGCGGTATCTGGAAAAAGCACAGAATATTATTTTTCTGTCTTCGGCGGCAGCGATACGTGCCAAAACCCATTTTCAAAACGCTGACATTCTGGAAGCGAACCACCCGCAAAGCTTTATTCTGCCGCATGGATTTTCCCTGCCAGCGGAAAAAACAGCTAAAGCCAGTTACGGTAAAGCTACCCCGCATAAAACACCTGTAATTATAGCGGCTGGCAGGTTTGTGCAGAAAAAAGGCTTTGCTGATTTAATTGACGCTGCTTCTATCCTGCAGGGTAAGAATATTGCCTGTACTATAGAAATTTATGGCTCTGGCGAGCTTAGCGCTGCGCTTGCATCCAAGTGCGAGCAATTAGGAGTCAAAAATTTAACTATAAAAGGCTGGACAGATGATTTAGCTGCTGTTTTCCGAAGTGCAGATATTTTTTGCCTGCCCTCACATGAAGAGCCTTTTGGCCTGATTTTAGGTGAAGCGATGCTGGCTGGGCTGCCCGTTATTGCCAGCAATACAGACGGCCCCAGCGATATTTTAGGCGCAGATAGCACAGACAAAGACGCAACACTCAAGCATGGCGGACTGTTATTTCCAAGCGGTAATGCTGAGGCATTAGCAGAAGCGCTGATGCATCTTCTGACGGATAAGTCTGCTCGCAAGGCTGCCAGTATCGCTGGTCAGCATCATATCCAGAACCGCTATAGCCAAGAGAGACAAGCAGAGGCGCTGCAAACTATTCTTGCCCTAGATCATAGACCCTAGATCACCGACCCTAGAGCGCCGGCCCTAGCTTACTGGCCCTAAATCACAGGCCCTAAATAACTGGTAGGGCTGTTGTATATTTAATTTCTTCCATCGCAAAAGAAGAGCTAACATCTGTCAGAGCCACTTCACTTATCAGCCTTTTATAGAAGCTGTCATAAGCTGCCATGTTCGGTACCACCACGCGCAGCATATAATCAACCTCACCGCTCATCCGGTAGAATTCTACCACCTCATCAAAGGCAGAAATGCTTGCCGCAAAATCAGCGAGCCAATCTGCGTTATGCTGGTCGGTTTTGATCGCTACAAAAACGCTCATGCCCAAGCCTAATTTCTGGCCGTCAAGCAACGCCACACGCTTTCGGACGATACCCGCCTCTTCCAGCTTTTGAATACGCCGCCAACAAGGGGTCACCGACAGACCAATTTTTCGGGCAATATCCGCAACCGGCTGGGCAGCATCTTCTTGCAGTAGGTCTAAAATCTTTTTATCGATATCATCCATTTTAAAATCTCATTTTATTATAGTCAGAAAGTTAAAAATTAATTTTAAAATTACTCTCACATTTCCTCTTATATAGGATAATTAACTGTTTGCCTCAATACTTCTTGCCACAGGCAGGTGGAACAGGCATCATCTGGCGTCATGAAAATAGCGTTTGAATTAGGCCAGAATCTGTTTGCAGATGGTTGGACCGATTATGAATTATTAGATAGTGGTAATGGCCAGAAACTAGAGCGTTTCGGGCCCTATTTATTTATCCGCCCTGAGCCGCAAGCCCTATGGGCACCGCAATTAGATGAAGCTGTTTGGCAAAGTGCCTCTGGCCGCTTTGCTGCTTCGGATGAGGAGCGCGGCAAGTGGGAGTTAGACCGAAATCTGCTAGAGACATGGGTGCTAGAATTTGATGGTCTAAAATTTGAATCCATGCCAACCCCGTTTCGCCATTTAGGGTTTTTTCCCGAACAATCCCCACATTGGCGGTGGACAGAGACACAAATCAAACGCTTTATCGAGCGCTATAAAAAGCCGCCGCGCCTGTTAAATCTATTTGCTTATTCGGGGGTTGCAAGCCTACATGCCGCGCAAGCTGGCGCAGAGGTTACGCATCTAGATGCAAGCAAAAAAGCAGTTGCACAAGCCTTTCGCAACCGCGAGCTATCTGGCCTGTCCGACGCGCCTATTCGGTTTATCACGGATGATGCCCTGCGCTTTGCTGAGCGGGAGGTGCGACGGAACCGCCAATATGACGGGATTTTGCTAGACCCGCCAAAATATGGGCGCGGGCCAAAGGGAGAGGTTTGGCAGTTAAACGAGAATTTGCCAGAGCTGTTATCATGCTGTACGCGCCTGCTATCAGATACGCCGCTTTTCATTGTCGCTACGATTTACGCCATCCGCACCTCTACCCTAGCGGTGCAGTCTGCGCTAAGTGATGCTTTATATCACCGTTTTGGAAGCACAGTTGGCGGCATGATAGCCTCGGGCGAGCTGGGCATTCGTGAAGACCGGCCAGAGGGCCGCGCTATCGGCCAAGCCCTATATGCACGCTGGCAGGCAGATTTTAAATAATGATGAATTAGCGAATAGCTTCATAAAGGCAGATGCCCGTTGCCACCGCTAGGTTCAGACTATCTGAGCGCCCTAGCATGGGCAGGCGCACAAGCTGGGTGCACTTTTCTGTCAGCTCATCGCTTAAACCCGCCTGCTCATTCCCCATCAATAAAATCAGAGGCTGGCGCCACATCACCGTTCGATAATCTTTTGATGCTGGCAGGGCCGTGCCGACAATCTCACCCTTCCAGCTTCCTGCCCAGCGCATAAAATCAGCGCTGCTTGCCTGGATAATATCTACATTAAAAACGGCCCCCATAGAGGCGCGCACCGCCTCTACAGAATAGGCATCTGTGCACTCATCTATCAGTATAATGCCTTTTGCGCCAACGGCATCAGCGGTGCGCATAATCGTGCCTAGATTACCGGGGTCGCGAACCCTATCAAGGGCCACCCATATACCTTCTGGCGCAATGTTCGACAGCTCCTGATAGCGTATAGGAAACGCAGAAATAACCGTCTGCGGATTATCTTTACCACTGATACGCGAGAGCAGATTAGCCGTTACGGGCAAGACCCGCCCACCCGCTGCTTGGCAGGCCCCGATAAGCGCAGGCATCCCCTTATCAGCCTCACGCCCTGCTGCATAGACCAAACGCATCGGGCTAAACCCCACCGATAAAGCTTCGGTGCAATGGCGCATACCTTCGGCTAAAAATAGGCCTGTTTGACGGCGATATTTACGCTCATGCAATGCGCGCAACATTTTCACTTCTGCATTTGAAGTAGAGGTGATCGTCTCAGGCTTGTCTGGTCTTTTTGTATCCATGTGCGGCAGATTAGCAGATGGCCGTGCCACCTGCTAGTTCTGATTGCGTGCAAATCATGCGCTAATGATTAAAACAGGCCTTCAATTTGCCCTTCATCATCAAGGCAGATATTTTGCGCAGCAGGTTTACGCGGCAGACCCGGCATCGTCATAATATCCCCGCAAATTACCACAATAAATCCAGCCCCGGCAGATAGACGCACCTCGCGTACTGGCACAATATGGCCGGTTGGCGCACCGCGCAGATTTGGATCCGTAGAAAAGGAATATTGCGTCTTTGCCATACAGATAGGCAGATGACCAAAACCAGCCGCTTCAAAATCGCGCAACTGATTACGAATTTTCATATCTGCGGCTACATCATCAGCGCGGTAAATGCGTGTCGCGATAGTTTTTATTTTCTCAAATAACGGCATATCATCTGTGTAAAGCGGGGCAAATTGCGCGGTATCCGCCTCACAAACAGATACAACCGCTTGTGCAAGTGCAGTGGTACCTTCAGAGCCTTTTTCCCAATGCTGGCATAAGATAGCTTCTACCCCGACCGCTTTGGAGACTTTTTGAACCTCAGCAACCTCAGCATCGCTATCTGAAATGAAATGATTGATGGCCACCACCACAGGCACGCCAAATTGTTTAATATTTTCGATATGGCGTTGCAGATTAGCTGCCCCTTGACGCACCGCTGAGACATTTTCTGCCCCTAGCTCTTCCTTTTTGACGCCGCCATTCATCTTTAAGGCGCGGATGGTTGCAACCAGAACCACACATTTTGGGGCTAGCCCAGCTTTGCGGCATTTAATATCAAAGAATTTTTCAGCCCCTAGGTCAGCGCCAAAACCAGCTTCTGTTATTACATATTCAGAAAGTTTCATTGCCGAGCGTGTGGCAATAACTGAATTACAGCCATGTGCGATATTGGCAAAGGGCCCGCCATGAATAAAAGCAGGATTATGTTCTAGTGTTTGCACTAAGTTAGGTTGCATCGCTTCCTTTAACAGCACAGTCATAGCGCCATCTGCTTGAATATCCGCGCAGGTAACCGCGCTTTTGTCCCGGCGATACCCGATAATAATGGCGCCAAGCCGTGCTTGCAGATCAGCCATATCATTTGCCAGACACAGAATAGCCATAATTTCAGAAGCGACCGTTATATCAAAGCCAGATTCGCGCGGAAAACCATTGGCAACCCCGCCCATGGAAATCATATTATGACGCAAGGCGCGGTCATTCATATCCAGCACCCGTCGCCATACCACCCGCCGGACATCTATTGCTTCTTCATTGCCCCAATAAATATGGTTATCGATCATCGCTGACAACAGATTATGCGCCGACGTAATCGCATGAAAATCGCCTGTGAAATGCAGATTAATATCTTCCATCGGGATAACCTGAGCATAGCCGCCGCCTGCCGCCCCGCCCTTCATCCCAAAACAGGGCCCCAAAGAAGGCTCACGCAGACACATAATAGCCTGTTTACCAATAGCATTCAGCCCATCCCCCAGACCCACGGTGGTGGTTGTTTTGCCCTCACCAGCGGGGGTTGGATTAATCGCGGTAACCAACACCAGCTTGCTATCTTCTCGCGCAGGCTGTTTTTGCAGCCAGTTCAGATCGATTTTAGCCTTATCATGGCCATAGGGCTTTAGCGCTGAGGCAGGGATAGATAGCCGGTCGGCAATATCCTGAATAGGTTTGGCGATAGCTGCTCTTGCGATATCAATATCTTTCATTTTTTCCCCTACCCCGTTTGGAGGTTTTAGCCGTTTCTCTCAGCCCTAGACATTATGACTACCCTTGCCATAATGCACGCGTTAAACAAGCATACAATTCCCCATTCAGCACCCAAAGCGAACACTAGCCATTTGCATTACACGACAAAGATTAACAAAAAAACGCCTGATCAGTGAAATTTTTGCTGTTCTAAAAAATAAATTGCAGTAAAGCTCATAGGATAGAGAAAACTTTGGATAAGGCCCTCATCCATGATAGCTGGAATGAAGGATGAAAAAATCAGAAGCCTGTTGCAGGCAAGTAAAAGCGCTGGCCCTCTCAGAGTCGGTTTTTTGCTTATACCCAACTTCTCGATGCTTGCTTTTGCTTCGGCGATTGAACCCTTACGGGCGGCTAACCGGATGGCTGGGCAAGAGCTGTTCACATGGGTGATTTCCAGCCCAACAGGGGGGCCAACCGAAGCCTCAAACGGGGTGGTGGTTACCGCCGATGGTGATCCAGAATTATTGCAGACCTGCCGACTTGTCTTTGCCTGTTCAGGCCTTGATATCAAAAAATATTGTACCAAAGAAACATTGAATGTTATTCGCAAGCTAGACCGTAATGGCGGCATTATTGGGGCGATTTGTACGGGCACCTATTTGATAGCGGCTGCCGGTTTGCTAGATGAGAAACGCTGCACCATTCATTGGGAAAATATTGATGGGCTAGCCGAAGAATTCCCGTTACTTGAAATCACCAATGAGCTGTTTGAAATTGATGATACGCGGATCACCTGTTCTGGCGGCACGGCCTCACTAGATATGATTTTGTATCTTATCTCGCAGGTACATGGAAATACGCTGGCAGCGCAAGTATCTGAGCAATTTATTCATGACCGCATCCGCGACCCCAGCGACCGTCAACGTATGGAGTTGCGTTCGCGTCTTGGCGTATCGCATCCAAAGTTACTGGCCGTGGTCAGCTATATGGAAGAAGGGTTGGAAGAGCCCTATTCACAAACTGAACTCGCACGAAAAGCTAATTTATCCACCCGGCAGCTAGAGCGGCTTTTCCGAAAATATCTGCAAACCACCCCGACCCGATATTATTTGAATTTACGGCTTGCACGCGCACGTCATTTGCTGCGTCAAACGTCTATGTCTATCCTGTCAATAGCGCTCGCTTGCGGTTTTGTATCTGCCTCACATTTCTCGAAATGCTACCGCGAAGTCTATGGCCGCACACCGCGCGCTGAACGTGCCCCAGAAGGCTGATAAGCTGCGCAATTTTACGCTGGCAGATGATGTTGGGCTGCTTTTTTAATCGCCTCTACCATGCTGGCTAAGCCATTTTTACGCGTTGGTGATAGATGCTTATCTAACCCTATCTTCTCTAAAAAATCAGGCGACAATGCTAGTATTTCCTGTGGTGGGCGCTCAGAATATACCCGCAATAACAGCGCTATCAGCCCTTGCACAATCGCTGCATCTGATGAGGCGCTAAAATGTATGCGCCCGCCCGCATCGCACATAGAGGTGAAATAGACAACAGACTGGCATCCTTTTAGCTGATTTTCTTCTGTCTGATAAGAGGGGTCCAATGGAGCAAGCCGCCGCCCTTGGTCAATAAGATGCTGATAGCGGTCTGCCCAATCATCAAAGAAGGAAAACTCGTCGATGATTTCTTCTGCTTCTTGTTGTGCGCTGCTTTCTTGCATGCTTTTGCCCTATTTCATCTTTGCTATTTGTCGCCAGCCTTTATCTGCCCTAAAGCTAGAGCAGGGGCGGTGCGCATTCAAGTTGTAATGATGCGCAATTTTATGTCATTACTTCAGCAGGGTAAAAGTGCAACGGTGAACGCTAAATTCGGTATGCAGGATATATCTGGTAAAACGCAAAAAGCTCAGCCTTTGTTAGAAAGGGGCCTTAGCGCGCATGTTGTTCTAGGCATATTGCTTGGCATCACGGCCCTGCGCCTCTATGCCATTGCCGCCTCGCCTTTGGGCCCGGGCGTAGATGAAGCCCAATATTGGCTATGGGGGCAGGATTTACAACTTGGCTATTATTCCAAGCCGCCTCTCATTGCTTGGCTATTGGGGGGTGTTAATATGCTTTTTGGGCAATCAGCCTTTACCCTTCGCGCCTCAGGGCCTGTTTTGCATCTGATTACCGGTTTGATTTTATGGCAAGCAGCTACGCACCTCACAAAAGATAACAGCACAGATATGTGTGGCCGCATCGCAGCCCTTTTGTGGCTAAGCTTACCTGCGGTGGGCTTGGGCAGTTTTGTGATGTCTACGGATAGCGTAATGCTTCCCTTCTGGGCAGCCGCGCTCTATTTCGTGCTGGCCTGCCAAAAAACAACTGGCCAAAAATTAACTGGCCAGAAAACAAATGGCCAAAAGACAACTAGCCAAAAAACAACTGGGCCGTCACCTTCGCGCTACCTATTTTATATGGCGGCCGCTGGTGCGGCGATAGGGATAGCGAGTTTAGCTAAATATGCTGGCCTTTATTTTATCCCCTGTCTGATATTATTTTTGTACTTTTTTGGCGATAAGGCCCATCCGCGCCTAGCAGGGTTTTCGGTATTTTTGGCGGGTGTTGTGCTCGCATCCTCACCCACTTGGGTTTGGAATTTATCAAACGAGTTTGTTACCCTCTTTCATTTAAGCGAAAATGCCAATCTGGAAAAGCAAAGCTATTCTTTTGCTTCTCTTGCGGGGTTTTTCTTCTCGCAATTCGCTGTGCTAGGCCCGATTAGTTTTGCCACTTTACTTACCCTGCCCTTTATTCGGAAGATGCGAAATGGCCTTTCAGGGGGTCTCCATATCTTTATCTGGCCAATTATTGGGGCGATTTGCCTGCAAGCTTTTTTGAGTGAGGCAAATGCAAATTGGGCAGCAGCGAGCTATCCAGCCGCTATTCTGCTTTTGGCCAATTTTGCTACCCAGCTTCGCGCAAACTGGCTAGCGAGGCTTATGTTGCCAGCTATTATAATTAATCTGTTTATGACAGCCTGCCTCGGTGTGATTTTGGCAGCGGGCAGTTTTGGCATAGTTACCCCTAAATCTGATCCCCTTCGCCGCTTGCGGGGATGGGAAGTGATGGCCCAAAAGGCTGATAGGCTGGCGGTGCAAGCTGGTGCAGGAACCGTAATTGCCTATAGCCGCGCAAGTGCTGCCCTGCTGCATTGGCATTTAGCTGATAAGGGCTATTACATTGCATTGCCGCTTCCTGAAGAGGCTAGCGGGCAGGGCAATCATTATCAGCGCAGCTATCCGCTAAACCCGACTAGCCCGCGCCCGTGGTTGGCCATAAATGAAGGGGCTATGCCACCACAATATTCGCCACAATATTCAGCACAATATTCGCCACAATATTTACTGGACTGGCAAGGGCCACTTGCCAAAACATCTATTAAAATCAGCCATAGGCGTACCCGCGATAACAGCTATTGGCTCGCTCGTTAACGATAACGCGCCAATGGTGCTCCGATTTTTGCTCTTATTTTTTTAAAAACGCCTTAAAGCAATCTAGCGTTTGAAGGCTAACATGATGTTCCACGCCTTCTGCATCCTGCTCTGCTGTTTCTTCATCGACGCCAAGCGCAACCAGAAAATTACGGACGATCTGATGGCGTTTTTTACAGCTTATGGCCAATTGCTGGCCTGATTCGGTCAGGAAAATGGAACGGTAGGGGCGGGAGTTTACCAGCCCATCTTTTTGCAATCGCTGGATAGTGGCGTTTACGGTTGGTGCGGTAACACCAAAGCGTTGAGCCAAATCAACCGCGCGCGCCTCGCCAGTGGTCTCGATCAGCTCAGCTATCATTTCCACATAATCTTCGGCAACCTCATTTTGATGTGCCTTTCTTATACGCTCAAATTTTGCCGCGCTATCTGCAATAGGGTCTGTCATTTCCACTTATCCTAAGGCTCTGGAAAGATTCCGAAACATTCCTTGAATAACATTAAATGTTAGGCGAGGCAAAGTTTTTTCAAATTCTATTTTAACATTGGCATATAGTTTTTTTTAACCGAGAATACTTGCCTTCCCCCCTTGTCTGTAGGAAAACAAGAACGCGTAAATGAAACCTCGCAACAAAAGATAGGCAGGCAAAGATGTCTAAGCTCGACACCCTAGATAATAAGACTGAAATCGAATTGCAGGCGGCGGCATTCAGGGTTTTACGTGCGCACTTACAAGAGCGCGTTGATGTTCAGAATATTGACCTGATGACACTGGCAGGCTTCTGCCGCAACTGTTTATCTGGCTGGATACAGGATGCAGCCAGCGAGAAGGGCATGGACATATCCAAAGAAGAGGCACGCGCCTATGTCTATGGTATGGCCTATTCTGAATGGCGAGATAAATATCAGACAGAAGCCACAGATGCCCAGAAATTAGCCTTTCAGAAGGCAGACAAACATAAATAATGCGCCTATCAAAAAGCAGCATATAAAAAACACCCATCGTGAATTTAAGGAATGGAGAAACTAGAAAATGGATGTCACACCAACTAAGGGGGCAGATCAGCTTCGTCAGTATATTGAACGTGTTGAACGTCTGGAAGAAGAGAAAAAAGCCCTGATGAGTGATATCAAAGATATTTTTTCTGAGGCCAAAGCCACCGGGTTTGATCCAAAAACCATGCGCCAAATTATCCGTATCCGCGCGATGGATGAAGAAGTTTTAGCAGAGCAAGAAACCCTGCTGGATACCTACCGCGAAGCATTGGGGCTGCGCTAGTTTTATGTCTATGCCCGCCTTCGCCTCTCGCTTATCTGCTGCGATCCAGACCAGCAATACGGTTTTATGTGTTGGCCTTGACCCGCATCCAGACCTGATGCCAAACGCCTTTGGGGGGCCAAACCAAGCGCCGGGTACTACAGAGGCGCTTTCCCATCTTCGTAATTTTTGCCTGTGCATAATTGCCGCTGCCAAAGACAGAGTTCCAGCCATAAAGCCCCAAGCCGCCCTGTTTGAAGCGCATGGTGCTGGCGGTATGGCCGTGCTAGCAGAGATAGCCGAGCGAGCAAGAGAGGCTGGCCTGCTGGTAATTATGGATGCTAAGCGCGGAGATATTGGCTCTACAGCGCGTGCCTATGCCGCAGCTTGGCTGGGAAGCAAGGCTGCCTTTGCGTCAGACGCGCTTACCATCAATCCCTATCTAGGGATGGATAGTCTTGAGCCATTTTTTGCGCAAGCAGCAGCTGCCAAAAGCGGGCTTTTTATCCTCACACGCACCTCTAATAAAGGCTCAGCAGACATTCAGCAGCAAAATCTGGCTGAGGGTGATGGGGCGAAGATACCCGTTTATAAACATCTTGCACATCTCCTTTCCCCTTATATTGAGAGGGCAATTGATACAGAGACAGGCTTATCTAATATTGGCATCGTAGCCGGCGCAACTGGCCCGAGCGAGGCGCAAGAACTCCGCAAATTATTGCCCTCTGCATTGTTTTTAATTCCGGGCTATGGCGCGCAAGGCGCTAGCGCAGCAGATGCCTGTTCTGGCCTTATCCAGAAAACAGATGGCCGTTTGACAGGCGGGCTTGTGAATGCCTCCCGCGCTATCACGCATAATGTTGGCGTTCAAGAAGCCAGCAGCCCTGAAGCCGCAAAACAGGCGATGATTGAGGCTATAAATATAGCCAAGCAAGAATTGGAAATTTTACCAAGCAAGAATTAGCGCAGATTTAATCTTCAAAATTTCAGACTATTTTTATTTCACAAATTTCAGGCCGCGTACCCGTGTTATCGCGCGCATCTTTGTATCATCACTATCTACACCAATAGCAACATAGGCTGGTGTTGGCGGCATATGGCCGAATTTTTCCTTAAAATCTTCGACAATATTCACCTTGTGGGCGTGCCAGACATTGGCATTATTGCTGCCATCCTTGGCATCTTGAATGACTTTCATGTAGCCAGCCTTTCCCGTATAGGGGTTTTCAAACCAACGCCCTACTTTAGGCTCACCCGCCCAAAGATAGGTTAATAATCTGCCCGGCGCATCACGCCCTTGCGAGGCGACAACCAAAGGGCGTAATAATTTTTCCTTTAGGCTGGCATGTTCAGGCTGATACGGAAAAGCTAGATAAATAGCTAAAATACGGTCATCTCCACCCTTTTTAGAGACATCTGTGTCAATGACTTGGCCTTCATGCTGCCATTCAAAGACTAAATTAGATGTTTTACGCAAATCCAGCTTTGCGGTGTCAAAGGGCAAATAGGCAATGGAAACAGATTTATTTGTTTCGATCTCGATAACACCCTCCTTTATTTGCCTGAAGGTGTTTTGCCGCTGGTCATCAAAGGTGAATTCTTTCCATCCATTTGCTTCGAGTTGAGAATCAATTTGGGCGTGGGCTAACTGGCTGGTGGCGATAAATCCAATATATGCCAAACCTGCCATAGATAAGCTAAGCAAAAATATCCGTCTGAAATACATATGCATTTTTGCTTTCCTTTATCTGTTTCAACTATCGGCAACCAGAGATAACAACCTAGGCCTATTATCGCTCATTAGGTTATTACGCATTCTTTATAAAGAGAACTTGCATAAAAAAATTAATACGAACATGATTATCTAATGGTTGTTTATTAATCAAGATATACTTGCAATAAAAGAGCCCTAAGTCTGTTTGCTCAATACAACTAAAAATCTGAGGTGTTTGGTTCAGGGGGTGAAATGACTGAAGAAGAGAAAAAATATGACGGTGATGTTATTTGGTATAATGAACGCAGAGGGTATGGGTTTGTGCGTTTCGAGAAGGATGAAATTTTCCTGCACCATTCGGCATTAAGCCGTTTTGGACTGGAAACCGTTTATCCTGGTGACCAACTATCTGTCTATCTAGACGAAAATGACTGCGGGCCTGTTATCAAGGAAATTCTAGCTGTAGAGCGCGCTAAACCGCTTTCAGTGGCCGCCGATGCTGAAATAGGGGAGCATGAAGTCAGAGGTACGGTGAAGTTTTTCAATGCTTACAAAGGCTATGGCTTTGTAAATATTGGTGAAAATGAACGCGATGTATTTGTTCATCTTCGTACCCTGCGCAATTGCGGTATTCATCATTTGACAGAAGGCCAGGAAATTCTGCTGCATGTCACAGATGAAGGCAAAGGCCCACAAGCCAAAGAAGTGAAGGTTTTTGCTACGGATTAGGGTAATGCAAGCTGTTATTTGCATCGTTTGCCATCTGCTCATTAATGGGCCAGAAACAGCCAGCAAACTAATCTTTACAAAAAACTCTGGGTAAAAAATAGCTGGGCAAATAGACATGCCTACTGAACTAGACTAGGCTACGCTTAAAAGGTGTTGCATAGATCTAGCATGGGCCTTGATTCTGAGAAGGCATGCAATATCAATCAGCCTATCTCTTAGCTATTTTATGATGGGGCATCGGCTATCGCTAACATCCCGTTGTTCAGGACATTATCTGCATGACCGCACTTTTTACCTCGCGCTGGTATCTTATTCTTATGGCTTCGGCCTTTCTGGTCGTGGTAACCCTTGGCATTCGTCAATCCTTTGGCCTGTTTTTGCTTCCCGCTACTGAAGCGATGGGAACCGGCCGCGAAGTCTTTTCTCTTGCTATGGCGATGCAGAATCTCGTCTGGGGGCTCGTCTCGCCACTGGCTGGCGCGATGGCAGATAAATTTGGGGCAGCCAGAGTGGCCGCTATTGGCGCGATTTGTTATGCCGCAGGCCTGTTACTGATGGGCATAATTGTTTCACCGGGCGGGCTATTATTTGGCCAGATTATGATCGGTATTGGCCTAGGCAGTGCTGGTATTTCTATTGCGCTTGGGGCAGTTGCCCGTGCTACAGCGCCTGAAAAACGTTCTCTGGCACTGGGTATGGTCACCAGTATCGGCTCTTTCGGGCAGTTTGCTGTTTTGCCTATAACGCAGTTCTTTATTGATGGTTTTGGCTGGCAAATAGCGCTGATGCTTCTATCTGGCGTTGCCGCTTCTATGCTGGCGGCCTGTCTTGTCCTGCATCTACAAGATAAAGAGAAAGCACCGCAAATAGCAGATCTTGCCAAACTTAGCGCAAAAGACGCACTAGGCACGGCGCTAAATAGCCGCGATTATATTTTGCTAACCACCGGATTTTTTGTCTGCGGTATTCAGATTGTCTTTATTGGCACGCATTTACCGACTTACCTGCGCGATGCGGGGCTGTCCTCAGAAGTAGCAAGCTGGTCACTGGCGGTTGTGGGTTTGTTTAATATTATCGGCTCCTTTGCCGCCGGGTGGCTCGGCAGCTTTATGTCAAAGAAAAAGCTGCTTGCTTGGTTCTATCTGGGCCGGTCAATTTTCATGATTCTCTTTATTATGCTCCCGCCAACACCGCTGACGGCCATTCTTTTCGGCTGTTCAATGGGGTTATTATGGCTTGGCACTATTCCGCTTACCAGTGGCCTAATTGTTGTCTTTTTCGGCCCTACTTTTTTATCTATGCTTTATGGCGTTGCTTTTCTTTCACACCAAATCGGCTCATTTATAGGCGCATGGCTAGGGGGGCGCATTTACGATACGCTAGGCAGCTACGATGTAATGTGGTGGATTGTTATTGCGTCTGGCCTATTCGCCTTCGTTATAAATTATATGATAAATGAGCCAGAACCAAAACCTAGAGCCGCTGTTGCTAAATAAGCGGACTAGTCCTGAGCCGCTAGCCAACGTTCTGCATCTAACGCAGCCATACAGCCCATGCCGGCTGCTGTAACGGCTTGGCGATAGACTTTATCAACACAGTCCCCCGCAGCAAACACCCCTTGCGTGGAGGTAAGCGTCGTGCCTGTCTCCACCTCGATATAGCCCTCATCATCTAGCTTAACAGCGCTGGAAAATGCCGCGGTTGCAGGGTCATGCCCAATCGCAACAAACACGCCATGGACGGCTATTTCTTCATCTGCATCGCCGTTTGTCGCAGATAATTTAGCCCCGGTAACCCCGCTATCATCGCCGGTAATTTCTTCGACCACCCGGTTCCATTTCACCGTTATTTTGGGATGGTTTAGTAGGCGTTCTTGCATAATCTGCTCCGCCCGCAGGCTATCGCGACGATGAATAAGGGTCACTGAGTTGCAAATATTGGCAAGATATAAGGCTTCTTCAACAGCCGTGTTACCGCCGCCAACCACGGCTACATCACGTTCACGATAGAAGAACCCATCACAGGTCGCACAAGCGGATACGCCGCGCCCATTAAAGACAGTTTCTGATTCCAGCCCAAGCCAGCGCGCGCTGGCCCCGGTGGCCAGAATGACCGCATCTGCTGTAATAACATTGCCGCCATCACAAGTGATTTCAAAAGGACGTTTGCTAGCATCAAGGCTGGTGACCAGATCATACATGACCCGCGCGCCCACATTCTCAGCCTGTGCTTGCATTTGCTGCATCAGCCACGGGCCTTGCACAACATCTGCAAAGCCGGGATAGTTTTCGACATCTGTTGTGATGGTTAGCTGTCCACCTGGTTGCAGACCCGCAATGATAAGGGGTTTCATATTCGCGCGGGCTGCATAAATAGCGGCCGTGAAGCCTGCTGCGCCTGCCCCGATAACAACGATTTTTTCATGCGAAGATGTCATAGCTGCCTGCCTTGTAGTGATCTCTTGGTAACGCTCTTTTTTGCGGGTTTGCCTGACCACCTCGATAAGCTGAATTATGCAAGCGGGTGATAGACAAGTTTGCGCATCTGATAAATACTTAACCTTGTTAAAAAGAGCATTGAGGATGTTGTCAAGCGATGCACCAGAAATTTTCAATCATGATGGCCATTTGGACAGTTTTGTTCTGCACTGCAAGCATGGCCGTGACCACAAACTCAGCGGCAAGGGCAGATAGCGCAATCCTGCTTAAGCTAGTATCTGGAAAGGCAGTTCAAGGCGGCTTGCTGGTCTTCCAAACAAAAGCTGGCACTAAAATAATCCTAGATGGCCTAGAGCTGCCCGTAAGCGCTGATGGGTTATTCGTGCTTGGCTTTCACCGCGATGATGTAACCCCGCAAGAATTGCTTGCTATGGATGCTAGCGGCAAGACAGCCAAGCTTACCCTGACCCCAGAGGTACGTGATTGGGAAATTCAGCGCATTGATAATTTACCAACGAATATGGTTACCCCGCCAGAGGCAGTTATTACCCGCATTAAAAAAGATATCAAAAATGTAAAAGCTGCCAGAGCGGTTATCAGTGACTTTGATGATGTATTAAAAAACGGTTTTGTCTGGCCGGTTTGGGGACGCATAAGCGGCATCTATGGTGCGCAACGTATCTTGAACGGCAAGCCGCGTCAGCCCCATTATGGGATAGATATTGCCGCCCCTTCAGGGGTTGCGGTGCGGGCTGCGGGCGCTGGGCGCGTAACCATGGCGATGGATTTATATTTTACCGGCGGGACGGTTATTATCGATCATGGCTTTGGGCTGAACTCTACCTATTCGCACCTGAAAGATATGTATGTCAGGCCGGGCGATAGGGTCACAAGGGGCGGTGTTATCGGCAGTGTTGGCTCCACTGGCCGTTCAACCGGGCCACATCTGGACTGGCGCATAAACTGGCGCCATAAACGCCTTGACCCGCTTCTGATAGCTGGCCCCTTGCACCCAGCCCTGCCAGCTAGCCGACCTAAATAATAAACGAGTTTATGTTGTGAATATCGAAGTCGTAACAAGGACAATGCCCGTCGACATTCAGCCATAAGCCTTGCTAACACCAACGCCATTATAAAATAATTTGGTTTGCCATTTGGCAATTAAAACGGGAAGTTTGGTGCAGAGAGTTTTATTATTATTATTTAAACCCTCTCTAATTCCGACACTGTCCTCGCAACTGTAAGCAGAGAGCGATCGCACATATAGTCACTGTCTTAATGAATGGGAAGACGTGCGCATCGCAAAGACCTGTAAGTCAGGAGACCTGCCGAATAAGCACCCTAGTCGGACCACGATGTATGGGCAGGACGGCGGACAGACTTCCGTGAAGGTGAAATTATACACCGTCGCAGGAAGTTCCTTCCTCGGCAAACATATTGAGGGAGGCATAAATGCGCAAACCGCATCTTATCCTAACAACACTTAGCCTATGCGCGGCATCGGCTAGCTTTATCGTGCCAGCATTGGCACAAGACACCACAAATACGCAAAACACCAGCGAACGCCCTATTGTCTATCCATCCGCGTCGATTGCCAATTTCCAGCCCCTTCCCCTAAATGAAGTTCTGCTAAGCGTGGATGTGGTCACGTCCGAAGAAATTGAGCGATCTACCGCTTCTAGCGTCAGTGAGCTTATCGCGCAAAAGACAGGAATTGAGTTTTCCCGAACAGGCGGGCCCGGTGCGGTAACGTCGCATTTCCTGCGCGGTCAAAAAAGCGCTAACTATGTCTTGTTGGTCGATGGCATTCGCGTCCATGGGGATACTTACAGCAATGTGATTACCCCTGAATTAGCGATTGCTCAGATTGAAAAGATTGAATTATTAAAAGGGAATGCCTCTGCCCTCTATGGTGAGGCCGCGGTAGGCGGGGTCATCAATATTATTACCAAATCTGGCAGTTTGCGCGATAGCGGCTTTATTTCAACAAAATATGGTAGTTACGATACGGCTGAGGTCAGTGCTGGCGCGTCCACCTATTTTAATGGTTTTAATCTATCTTTTGTCGGCACTAAATTTGAAACGGAAGGATTTGATGTGCGCTCAGACAGCACTACAAATCCAGACAAGGACGGGTATAACCAAGATAGCTATAATTTTACCCTATCGAGGCGCCTATCCCCAGCTACCAATGTCACCATTGGCCTGAGGAACCGCGAAAGTGAGGGCGATTATGATGATACCGTCCCAAGCGGAACTTCAAACACCAGCACCCATGTGCATAATACCGAAAATCAGGAAAGTTTTATCACCTATGAGTTGGAGAAAGGCGCGGCGATAGACCTGCGCCTCGACTACAATCAGGCCAAGCGCACGCGGAAAGATTTTATCGATGGCCTGCCAGCTAAAACAGCTGTTTCTTGGAAAAACAACGTCATTGAGGGCTATAGTAAAACCCTAAAACTGGTGAACATATCGCGCTTGCGCGGTGATTCTGTTCAGCATAGCCTCACGCAGGGGATAGAGCTTATTGACGCTTATTATGACAATGATGGCGACCGATCTGAGCGCGATACTGAAGCTGCGTTCTTAGGCTATGGCGCTAAATTGGGAGCGCATGATGTGCAGACTAATCTACGCCGCGATAAGGTAAGTTTAAAAACAACAAGCGGCATAAAGGCAGATATGAAGGAAACTTCGTATCTCGCGGGATATGGGTATCGTTTTGCGGAGCATTATAAAATAGCCCTTAGCCATGCAACCGGCTTTCGTGCGCCATCCGCAGGTGAATATGGAAGCAATCAAGAACTAGAACCTGAAACCTACACATCCAACGAAGTATCCCTGCAAAGAGATAAGAATGGCTGCTTGCTGCGTCTGACCGCCTTTTCAACGGAAACTAACAATGAAATTAAATGGCTAAGCGTTTCTCCATGGACGCCTGAAAATATTCAAAAAAATGAAAATATAGGCCTTGAAATCAGCTATAGTGGCGCCGCAGATAAATTTGATTTTGATCTGGATATCACCTTTCAAGACCCAAAAGAGACTGACACTACCACCTCGTCTGGCGGGCAATCGCTGAAGCGGGCAAAGGCCTATGGTAAATTAAACCTGTCACGCCAAATAGGCGATTATCAAATTGGCGGTACGCTAACCCATTCCGGGCGCAAATTAGATTCTGGCAGCAAAACCATTGCTAGCTTTACTCGCTTAGATGGCTATATTTCGCGCCAGCTAGGGGATAATTTGTCGGTAAATCTGAAGGCTGAAAATATTACTAACAGCGAATATGAGACGACTGCAGGATATAGAACGCCGGAACGCAGCCTGTTTTTGACGCTGAAATATGATTTTGTTAACGCATTATAGAGCCGATCATGCAACGTAA
>JAKMFL010000046.1 GCA_022425485.1 Alphaproteobacteria bacterium
AAAGCTTGGTTTAATCTGGATAAAATCTGGGCGCTCAGTCTAATCTTAGTCGGCGCCTTTGGATTATATTTTTCTGCTCACTAAAATTTTCCTAAGTAGAAAGGAAACCTCTAATGGAAACTTTGTCTGAAAATAAATGTTTCGGCGGAACACAGGGCGTTTATCGTCATGCATCCAAAGCGTGTCAGTGCGACATGACTTTTGCGGTGTTCCTGCCAGAAAAGGCCGCCAGTGGCCCTGTTCCCGTTTTGTGGTATTTGTCTGGGTTAACCTGCACGCATGAAAACGCAATGGTCAAAGCGGGTGCGCAAGCTTGGGCGGCAGAGGCGGGGATTGCATTGATTTTTCCTGACACCTCTCCGCGCGGTGAAGACGTGAGTGATGATGAGGCCTATGATCTGGGTCAGGGGGCCGGGTTCTATGTCAACGCGACCCGAGATCCATGGGCATCCCATTTTCAAATGTGGGATTACGTCAGCGCGGAATTGCCATCTGTGATCGCGGAAAATTTCAACATTGATATGTCGCGCCAATCCATCACGGGGCATTCGATGGGAGGGCATGGTGCATTGACGCTAGCTCTGCGCAACCCTGAGCATTATGCATCGGTCTCTGCATTCGCGCCAATTTGTAATCCCACACAGTCAGATTGGGGGCGAAAGCAGCTGGGCGCTTATCTGGGACAGGATGAAGCAGCATGGGCAAAACACGATGCGACCTGCCTGATGCGTGAGGAAGGCGCGACATGCCCCATCCTGATTGATACGGGGACATCTGATCAATTCTACGATCTGTTGGGAACGGCGGCCTTTGCTTCTGCGGCTGCTGAACAAAAGGCGGCGGCAAGTGTTCGTCTGCAGGACGGATATGATCACAGCTATTTCTTTGTTTCGACCTTCATGCCCGATCACATTGAATTTCACGCAAATGCGCTTTTGGGGAGATAGAACCAGCTGCTGCATTATTAAAATTCAAATGCATGTTCGTTCTACGGTAACTTAGACCTTTAAATTAGCCACGCTAATATTTTATCTACGGCCATTTGCCATCTTTATGGCATCTGGCATTTGTCTAAGTTTCATCATTGCAAACACACCGACAATCGGGCCGATCGATAGAACGGCAAAACTCCATCGCCAGGAGCCAAGCACACTCGCTATTTGCGGCACCAACCAGATCGTGAAAAGCGTAATTAAAAAGCCAATTGCCATCTGAAACGTAAGAGCTGAACCAACAAATTTCTGATCAGAAAGTTCACTCACAGAAGCTGAAAATTGCGCACTATCTGCGACAACAGCAAAACCCCAAATCAAAGCAATCATTACAAATATCCAAGTAGGACCAGTAAAGAAGCATCCAATCATTAGCGCCGATACACCTGAAAGTGTCAGCATAATCGAGGTTGTGTAACATCTTCCAATTTTATCTGAAAGCAAACCTGCGATAACACTTCCCGGCGCTCCAAATGCAATCACAGAAAATGCTAAGATCGACACATTTGATAAGGATAAGCCTGTTTGCATAGCGCTTGTGGAATAAGCATAAATCCAACCCCACATGGCATAAAGTTCCCACATATGCCCAAAGTATCCTAAATTGGCTAACATGACCGGCTTATTGCGAACTATTGCTCCAATTTGCCTAACATCGACATTCGCTCTCCCAAAGGAAAATGGACCTTCTGGCAAATACCAAAATATCCCCCCTGCCAGTAGAGCTGCAGCACTCGTATATATAATTACGAAAGTAAAAGTTTCCTGGGATCCTAAGCCATTTATGAAGTGAGGAAGTGCAGATCCAATAGTAAGAGAGCCGACGATAAAGCCCATTGCAATGCCACGAGCCTTCCGGAACCAAGTGCTTATATATTTTAATGCTGGGGGATAAACGAACGCCAACGCGCAACCAGTTAAAAATCTAGCTGCAATCGCATGCCAGGGATCAATCGCGACAATCAGGAGCAAATTTGTGAGTGCCGCGAAAAATGCACCAGCGGACATAACTCGGGATACATTGAAGGCATCTGAAATCGATAAAAAGCTGGAAAGCAATGCACCGAAAACAAATCCCGCTTGAAC